>NZ_JAQVCN010000066.1 GCF_028689785.1 Zoogloea sp.
TTCCAGGCCTGGCGCGACGCCGGGCGCTGCCTGGCCGAACTGGACCCGGAGGCCACCGGCGCCCTGCTCGTCGATGCCGACGCCACTGGCCCGGAGCTGCCCCTGCTCGACCGCCTCGCCCCCCTGGGCATCGACCTGCCAGTGATCGTGCTGGCCCGGGCGGCCACCGTTGACCTGTGCCGCCAGGCCTTCAAGGCCGGCGCCCGGGAGTTTCTGCCCCTCACCAAGGTGGACGCAGACCTCCCCGAGGCCCTGCGCAAGGCCGTGGGCCAGCACGTGCTCGACCGCCAGCGCCAGCAGCGCGCCCGCCATGCCCGCAGCCTGTACACCCGCCTCTCCGAGCGGGAGCGCGAAGTACTGGGCATGGTGGTGGAGGGCCTCACCAACAAGGAGATCGCCCGCGCCCTGGCCGTGTCGCCCCGCACCGTGGAAGTCCACCGCGCCCGCCTCGCCGGCAAACTTGAAACCGATTCCCTGGCCCAGCTGGTACGGCAGTACGCCGGGCTGGTAGACGCCGACGACGGCCGCTCCGAGCTGATCTGCGGGCAGGCCTGGGGGGCACCGCTGGCGGTCGCTGTGCAGCGACCGGCCTGAGGCAGGGCTCCTCTGATCACCAGCCCAGCGGGCCCACGGGAGACGCCACAGAGCCCAAGGTGCTGAACGGCTTCAAGCTGACGAAAGGCCTGTAGGGCGGACGACTGATCACTTTTTCTCTCCCCAAAAAAAACAACCGCCGGGCGGGGCCGCGGCGGTTGAAGGGAGCTACGAGGGAAAGACGTGAAGGGGTCAGAGCACGATCAGCCCCGGCGGGTCGATGGTCACTTCATCGCAGTTGGGCGCGCTGCCGCTGCGATCGACCACCAGGAAGTCGCACACCGCATCCAGGGCCAGCAGGGGGTGGTGCCAGACGCCGGTGGCGTAATTGACGCCCTGATCGCCCCGGGCCAGGAAGACCCGCAGCTCATCCACGCCGGGCGGCGGGCCAGGCGGGGCCACCACCACCAGGTAGGGCTTGCCGGCCAGAGGTACGAAGGCCTGGCTGCCCAGGGGATGGCGCTCCATCATCTCCACGGCAAAAGGCAGGGTGCGGGGCTGGCCGCGAAAGATGGACAGGATGACCTTGCCGTCCGGGCCCGGCTCCACCTCGGCCAGGTCGTGGTAGCGCTCGGTGTTGCCGCCGTTGATGGTGAAGTGGCGCACCGCGTCGCTGGCCTCGATGACCTGCCCGAAGGGGGCGAAGGCCTCGGCGCTGAGCGCCTCTGGCGTGAGGGTGATGGTGCCCATCACACGCCCTTCTTGTGCACCTTGCCCCACAGGCGCAGGCGCGACACACCGCCGTCCGGAAAGATGTTGAAGCGCACGTGGGTGATGGGGCCGAGCCGGGCGATCTCGTCGCTGAAGCTGTGCACGGCGTCCATCTGCAGCTTCTGCTCGGGCAGCAGGGTCTGCCAGAACATGCTCTGGGTGGTGATGGAGCGGTCGGTGCCGCCGCTTACATAGGCGGCCTGGATGGAACAGCGATCGGGGTAGTTGCCCTTGAAGAAGGCGGTGTCCACCTCGATGCGCTCGACGCTGCCGGGGGCGCCAAGCTCAAGCACGCACCAGTCGTTGCCCGGCTCACGACGACGGCGGGTCTCCCAGCCGTCGCCCATGTTCTGGCCACGGCCCGGCAGCATCAGGGCAGCCACGGTGGAGCCGAAGCTGGCGTCGTTCCACGACACGGCGCGGCCGCCGTTCTCCATGGCCAGCAGGTCGATGGTCTCGTCGCCGGTGAGGGTTTCGAGGGTCCCCACGGGGCGGCCGTACACCCGTAGGCGGGCGATGCCGCCGTCGGGGTAGATGTTGACCCGCAGGTGGGTCCACGCCGCGGTGCTGGCGCATTCAATCAGGTGGTGGCTGTTGGGGCCAAGGGGCGTGGCGGGCAGGATCTCGGTCCAGCTGGCGCCCTTGAGGCTGTCCACGTCGTCGCTGGCCGAGACGGTGGCCTCGATGGACACGGCGGGCGGGTAGTTGCCGGTGAAGTGGCTGGTGTCCACGTCGAAGCCGCGGATGATGCCCTTCACGCCCAGCTTGACCAGGGCCCAGTCGTGGCCGGCAACGCGCTTGCGACGCGATTCCCAGCCGTCCATCCACTTGCCGTTGGTGTCGAACTTGCCCGGCACGAACTGGGCCGGTTCGGGGTTGAGCATGCGGGCGACTTCGGCAAAGAAGTCGTCCGAAGCGTACAGGGCCCGGGCGCCGAGGCGCGGGTTGGCGAGGTCCACCGCGCGCAGGGCCCACTCGGGCAGGTCGGCGGGCGGGGCAAAGACGGGGGCGCCGGGGGTGTGACTGGCCATGGGTATGTCCTTTCTAAAGCAGGTGAAAGCACCTGACTGAATGATGAAAAAGCCATGCGCAGAGCATCTCTGCGCTATCGGCAAGGCGATCAGCGGCGGGAGGCCGCCTCCTGTTGCGTCGCAAGGGGGCCGATGGCCATCAAGGCCTCCTGCTCTTCGGCCAGAGGGTCGGCAGGCAGCGCGTTGAGATCAACCACGACCTCACCGTTCAGCACGCTCAAGGCCCGTTCCCGGTCGATATCCTTTTCCCAGACGCCAACGACAACGGTGGCGACGCAGTTGCCGATCATGTTGGTGAGCGCCCGGGCCATGCCCATGAACCAATCCACCGAAAGCACCAGCACCAGGCCGATGGCCGGGATCGCCGGCACCGCCGAGAGGGTGGCGGCAAGGATCACAATGGCGGACCCCGGTACGCCGTGGGCCCCCTTGGAAGTCACCAGGGAGATCGCGAGGATGGTCATCAGATCGGCCAGCGACAGCGGCGTGTTGGTGGCCTGCGCAATGAACACCGCGGCCAGCGTCAGATAGATCGAAAAGCCGTCCAGGTTGAAGGAATAGCCGGTGGGGATCACGAGGCCTACGGTCGAGCTCTTGATACCCATCAACTCAAGTTTGCGCATGACCTGCGGCAACACCGAGTCAGACGAGGCCGTACCCAGCACCACCAACAGCTCTTCCCGCAGATAGCGCAGCAGCTTCAGGATGTCGAAACCAGCCAGCCGCAGGATGGTGCCCAGCACCACCACCACGAATAGGCCACAGGTCAGGTAGAACAGGGCAACCAGCATGCCCAGCTGCTTGAGGGACCCGATGCCGTACTTGCCCACCGTAAAGGCGATGGCCCCGAGCACGCCCAGGGGAGCCAGCTTGACGATGTAGCCGATCACCTTGAAGAACACCTGGGCCAGGCTGTCAATCGCCAGGGTCACCGGCCGACCTCTTTCGCCCATGGCGGCCACCGCACAGCCGAACAGGATGGCCAGCAACAGCACCTGGAGGATGTCTCCCTTCGCGAAGGCATCGGCAAAGGTCGTCGGAATCAGTTTGAGCAGGAAATCCACCGTGCTGGTGGCCTGGCTCACCCGCTCCGCGTAACCGGACATCGCCGATGCATCCAGGCTGTTGGGATCAACATTCATGCCGACCCCGGGCTGCAGCACATAGGCCAGCAGAACCCCCAATGCCAGGGCAAAAGTGGTCACGACTTCGAAGTACAGCAGTGCCTTGACGCCCACGCGCCCCACCTTCTTGAGGTCACCGGTGCTGCAGATGCCATGCACCACGACGCAAAAGACCAGCGGCGCAATGATCATCTTGATCAGCTTGATGAAACCATCCCCCAGGGGCTTGAGCTTGGCGGCGAAATCCGGCCACACGACCCCCACGATGATGCCCAGGACGAGGGCAATGACCACCTGCCCGAAGAGAGTCTTGTAGAAACGCGTACGCATGGTGTACCTCGTGAGCCAGATGGAGTGTGGCGCCCCCGGAGGGCGATGGACCTGCCCTTGAAGGGAAGCAGCGGTAAACATCCTTTGTAAAATGTTACGTACGATTTTTTTAAAATTCCAATAAAAATTTCTTCTGAAAATCCGGATTTACGGAATCTGATATTTGCCCATCGCGGCCCTTGATGTGAGAATCAGCGCCCACCCAGGGGGAACCACACATGAACATGCCCGACGCCGATGGATTGCTGATGGCAGACAAGGCTTTTCTCGCACTGAGGAACCTGCTCACCTGCGGCGAACTGCGCGCCGGACAGTTCGTTTCCATGCCCGACCTGATGCGCATCCTGAACATGCCGATGGCGCCGGTTCGCGAGGCGGTGAAGCGGGCTGAATCTGCAACCTTGGTACGCATCCTTCCCAAACGTGGCGTAGCCGTCATGGAAGCCACCCCGACCCTCATCCGTGAATGCTTCCATCTACGCACGATCCTCGACCAGGAGGGTGCCCGGGAACTGGTACGGGCCGGCGCCGGCGATCGCTTCGAGGCGCTGCGGGCCAAGCATTGCGACATCCTCGCCGCCGCGCGGGAAGACATCACCCCCGAACTTCAGCGGGCGGCGATGCAGGTGGATTGGGATCTTCACACCGCACTGTCCGAAGCACTCAACAATGACAGCGCCCGCGAGATCTATGCCCGCAATCGGGACCGCATCTCCGTCATGCAGCATTCCCGTCCCCTTCTGCCGGATCGCATCATCCCGGCCATGGAAGAACACCTCACCATCCTCGACGCGCTGGCGGCTGGCGACGAAACCCTAGCCGCCACCGCCGTACGCGACCACTACCGCCAGACGCTGCGCTGGTGGGGAATCATCGCCTGAGGCTTCCCCCATTCAAGGCAGGAAGGGGAAAGTCCTGATCCAGTGGCGGGCGATGTCCACCCGCCGGCACACCCATACCCGGTCGTGTTTCTCCATGTGGTCCAGGAAACGCTGCAAGGCGCGGAAGCGGCCGGGGCGGCCGAGCAGGCGGCAGTGCATGCCCACGCTGAGCATGGCCGGGCGCTCGTCGCCTTCGGCGTACATCACATCGAAGGCATCGCGCAGGTATTCAAAGAACTCATCCCCATGGGAGAAGCCCTGGGGCAGCGAGAAGCGCATGTCGTTGGTGTCGAGGGTGTAAGGCACCACCAGGTGGGGCACGCTGCTGCCATCGGTCCTGCGCACTTGAGTCCAGAAGGGCAGGTCGTCGCCGTAGTAGTCGGAGTCGTACAGAAAGCCGCCGTAGTCGGCCACCAGGCGCCGGGTGTTGGGGGAATCTCGCCCGGTGTACCAGCCCAGGGCGCGCTCGCCCGTGAGCTTCTCGATGATCTCCATGCCGATGCGCAGGTGCTCCCGCTCGGTGGCTTCGTCCATGCCCTGGTAGTGAATCCAGCGCCAGCCGTGGCAGGCGATCTCGTGGCCCAGTTCCTTGAAGGCGGCGGTGAGCTCCGGGTGGCGCTGCAGGGCCATGGACACGCCGAACACGGTCAGGGGCAGGCGGCGGCGCTCGAACTCCCGCAGGATGCGCCACACGCCGACGCGGGAGCCGTATTCGTAGACGCCCTCCATGGACAGGTGACGGTCGGGGTAGCTGGCCGGGCTGAAGAGCTCGGACAGGAACTGCTCGCTGCCGGCGTCGCCGTGGAGCACGCAGTTCTCGCCGCCCTCCTCGTAGTTGAGAACGAACTGCACGGCCACCCGGGCCCGGCCCGGCCAGTTGGCGTGGGGCGGGTTGCGGCCGTAGCCGATGAGGTCGCGGGGGTAAGAGGCATCGGGCTGCATGAGGTGTGGCTCCGGGTTCAGGCACCCAGCAGGGCGTCGAGACGAAAACGGGCGATCCGGCCGATCTGAGCCAGGCAGGCGGCAAACTCGGTGGCGCGGTCGTGGGTCAGGCGGGCTTCCACGGCGTCCATGATCTGGTAGCGGCTCAGCCCCTTGACGGCGATGACGAAGGGAAAGCCGAAGCGTTCCCGGTAGGCCGCGTTGAGCCCGCGCAAACGCTGCAGCTCGTCGGCACTGCACTGGTCCAGGCCAGCACCGCGCTGCTCGCCGGTGGAGGCGACGGTGAGGGTGCCGGCGCTGGCTTCCTTGCCCGCCAGCTCGGGGTGGGCGCAGATGAGGCCGAGTTTCTCGGCGTCGCTGGCGGCATCCAGCACCGCCAGCATGGCGGCGTGAAGGGCATCGATGCTGGCAAACGGCCGCGCCGGCCAGGCTCGCTCGGGGATCCACGGGGAGTGTTCGAAGATGCCCGCCAGCCGGCTCACGAATTCGGCCTGGGGCAGGGCGCTCAGGGCTGCCAGCTTGTGGCTGGCGGTGGAGTTGGCATTCATGGTGTGTCCTCGTGGGGGTACGTCAGTCACTCACCCGGGCGCCCTGGGCATGCCAGCGGGCGATCAGCGTGCGCTCGGCGTCGGTGATGCCGGTGAGGTTGCCCAGGGGCATGTAGCCGCTGGCCACAGTCTCGGCGATCTTGGCGGCGTGCTGGCGGATGTGTTCGGGGTCGGTCAGGACCACGCCCTTGGGCGGCTGGGCAAAGCCCGCCTGGGTGGGGGTGTCGGCATGGCAGGCGGTACAGCGCTGGGCCAGCACCTGGCGAACGGCGCTGAAGCTCACCTTGTCACCACCGGCATCCACCGTCTTCGGGGCCATCAGCACCATCAGCAGAGCGATCAGGGCCACCCCGGCGGCGGGCAGCCACCACTTCACCTGGCCCCGGTGGCGCAGCACGAAGAACTGGCGGATCAGCACCCCGGCCAGCATCATCACCACCAGCACCAGCCAGCCGTTGGCATTGGAGTAGGTCATGGGGTAGTGGTTGCTGATCATGATGAACAGCACCGGCAGGGTGAAGTAGGTGTTGTGCACCGAGCGCTGCTTGCCGATCAGGCCCGGCCGCGAATCCACCGGCAGGCCATTGCGGATCTGCTCCACCATGCGCTTCTGGCCGGGGATGATGTGGAAGAACACGTTGGCCGCCATCATGGTGCCGAGCATGGCACCCACGTGGATGTAGGCGCCGCGGGCCGAGAAGAGCTGGTGCAGGGCCCAGTCACAGGCCACCACGAAGATAAAGAGCAGCGCCGACATCAGGCCGTCCTTGCCCATCAGGCTGCGGCACAGGAAGTCATACACCACCCAGCCGGCGGCCAGGAAGGCCACCGAGATGCCCACCGCGGCGGCGGGGGTCAGGGCCATCACCTTGGGGTCGATGAGGTAGCTCGAGGCGCCGATCCAGTACACCACCGCCAGCAGGCTCATGCCCGACAGCCAGGTGGAGTAGGCCTCCCACTTGGACCAGTGCAGGTCGTCGCTGAGGGGCTCGCCCTTGGGGCCGGTGGGGAATTTCTGGCTGCAGTAGAAGCCGCCGCCATGCACCGCCCACAGCTCGCCGAACACGCCCCGGCCCGCGTCGGCGGACTTTTTGGGCGGCTTGAGGGAGTTGTCGAGCATCACGAAGTAGAACGAGGCGCCGATCCAGGCAATGCCGGTGATCAGGTGGAGCCAGCGCAGGAGCAGATTGGCCCAGTCGAGGAGATAGGTTTCCATGGTGCTTCCGTCTCTGAAGGGGTGAGGGAAACCGGCTCAGCTGCCGCGGTAGGTGGAGTAGCTCCAGGGGGACACCAGCAGCGGCACGTGATAATGCTGGGCCGCGTCGGCGATGCCGAAGCGCAGCACCACCTCGTCCACGAACAGGGGCTCGGGCAGGCTCTTGCCCAGGCTGCGGAAGTAGTCCCCGGCACCGAAGACGATCTCGTAGGTGCCGGCCTCCAGCGCGGCACCTTCGAGCAGCGGCGCGTCACAGCGGCCGTCGTGGTTGGTCAGGGTGCGCAGCAGCTCGCGGCGCCCGCCGTCGAGGCGGAAGACGGTGACGGCGATGCCCTGGCCCGGGCAGCCATTGGCGGTGTCGAGTACGTGTGTGGTGAGGCGTCCCATGCTGGTGTCTCCAGTCGGTGTTCGTTATGCGATGAGGTGAGTTTAGGACGGACAGCCTTTAAGAAAACAGATATAGCGTTATAAGCTATATACGGATTTCGATATTGTCCCCGGGCCCGCCATGACCAGCCGACGAAGCGACGACCAGCTCGACACCTACCTGCTGCGCATGCTGTGCCTGCTCATCTCGGAGCGCAGCGTGTCGCGCACCGCCCTCAAGCTCAACCAGTCCCAGCCGGCGGTGAGCCTGGCCCTCAAGCGCCTGCGCCAGATCCTGGGCGACCCGCTGCTGGTGCGCGAGAAGAGCGGCATGGTGCCCACCGAGCGGGCCCTGACCCTGCTCTCCCACGCCAAGGGGGCCCTGGCCGAGATCGACCGGATGACCTTCTCGCCGGAGTCCTTCGAGCCCCAGAGCAGCCGCTACGAGTTCCGCATCGGCGCGCCCGATTACCTCGCCCCCCTGTTCATGGCCAGCGTGGTGGAACGCATCCGCAAGGAGGCCCCCCAGGTACGCCTGAGCCTGCAATCCCTGGGGCCGAGCTTCGACTTCGAGCGCTCCCTGGCCGAGGGCGACCTGGACGTGGTGATCGGCAACTGGCCGGAGCCACCCCACCGCATGCACCTGTCCATGCTGCTGGAAGACGAGGTGGTGCTGCTGGTCTCCAACACCCACCCCCTGGCCCGCAAGGGCTTCGGCGCCGAGGACTACCAGCGCGCCGTACACATCGTGCCCATGCCCTACTCCATCACCCAGCGCGGGGTGGTGGACACCATGCTCGCCACCCACCGCATCAACCGGGACGAGCGGGTGGTGGTGCAGTCCTTCACCTCGGCGCCCTACCTGCTCATCAACAGCGACCTGGTGTTCACCACCACCCGGCACTTCGCCCGCTTCTACGCCGACCTGCTGCCCCTCACCATCCTGCCCTCCCCCATTCCGTTTCCGGCCATGCGCTTTTACCTGCTGTGGCACGAGCGCAACCACCTCACGCCAGCCCACCGCTGGATCCGCCGCCTGCTGAGCGAATGCGGGCGCCTGATCAAGGGCAGCTGAGGGGCGGCCTTGCGGCCCGTCGGCCACCGCCATAGGATGGGCGCTGCGCCCCGCGGCGCGCCTCCACCCAAACTTCACCCACCAGAGAAGGGAATCCGCATGTCGATCAAACTATTGGGAATCGCCGGCAGCCTGCGTCAGAAATCCACCAACAAGGGCCTGCTGCGGGCCGCCCAGGCGAACCTGCCGGAAGGCGTGAGCCTGGAGCTCGCCGAGCTGGGCGACATCCCCTTCTACAACGCCGACATCACCGACAAGCCCGCCGCGGTCAGCCGCGTGCTGGCCCAGATCGCCGCCGCCGACGCCCTGGTGCTGGCCTGCAACGAATACAACTACTCCCTGGCCCCGGCCCTCAAGAACATCCTCGACTGGGCCTCCCGGGAGCCTGACAACGCGCTGCTGGCCGGCAAGGCCGTGGCCATCATGGGCGCCGCCGGCGGCATGGGCAGCTCCCGCGCCCAGTACCACCTGCGCCAGGTCTGCGTGTGCCTCGACCTGCAGCCCCTCAACAAGCCGGAGGTCTTCGCCAACGCCTTCACCAGCAGCTTCGACGCCGACGGCAAGCTCACCGACGAGCGCCTGACCAAGCTGGTCAAGGACCAGATGCAGGCCCTCGCCGACAAGGTGACGCGCCTGCGCGCCTGAAGCCCCGGGCGCCCGGGCACCGATGGACATCGCCGAACTCGGCCACACCCTGCAGCGGGATGCCGTTGCCGTGGTCTTCGTGAACGTCCTGCTGCAGCAGGTCGGGCTGCCGGTGCCGGCCGTCCCGACCCTGCTGCTGGCCGGCAGCCTGGCGGCCCTCCCCGGGCAGTTGGGCAAGGTGCTGGCGGCGGCCGTGCTGGCCTCGGTACTGGCCGACCTGCTGTGGTACGCCCTGGGCCGGCGCTTCGGCTACCGGGTGCTGGCGGGGCTGTGCAGGCTGTCCATCAACCCCGCCTCCTGCGTGAGCCAGACCGAAGCCCGCTTCATCCACTGGGGTCTCTCGTCCCTGGTGGTGGCCAAGTTCGTGCCGGGTTTCTCCACCGTCGCCCCGCCCATCGCCGGCGCCCTGCGCATGTCCCTGGGCGGCTTCATGGCTGCCGCCGCAGCCGGTGCAGCCCTGTGGGCCGGTCTAGCCCTCGGCGCCGGGTGGGTGCTGCGGGACACGGTGCAGGCGTCCATCCTCACCCTCGATCGCCATGCCGGCCGTGCCGCCCTCGTCGCCGTGGTGCTCGTCGGGGCCTGGCTGGGCTGGAAACTGTGGCAGAAGCACCGTTTCCGTCAGGCCGGCGAGCTGCCTCACATCACCCCCGCCGAGCTCCTCGACGCCCTTGCCACCGAGCCCCGCCCCCTGGTCCTCGACCTGCGCAGCGCCACCCTGATCGCCGAAGCCGGCCCCATCCCCGGTGCGACGGTGGCCGAACACGATGCCCTCCATCAGGCCGTGGGCGACTGGCCCCGGCATGCGCCCATCGTCACCCTGTGCGCCTGCCCCGAAGACGCCGGCGCCATCCAGGCCGCCCGCCAGCTGCTGGAACAGGGCTACACCTCCGTCCGCCCCCTGCGCGGCGGCTACGAAGCCTGGTTGGCAGCAACAGACGACCGCCGCTGAACGCTCCGCACGATTGGACTGGTTTTCTGGATGATCCATCCAGCCGCAGCGCATTTATCAGCCTGCCGCGGCACCCTAAGCTGGGATCCCCAACACATGCTGAAGGAGAATTCCCATGACAGATCATTCCATCAAGGGCAAGGTCGCCCTGATCGCCGGCGGCGCCAAGAACCTCGGCGGCCTCCTGGCCCGTGATCTGGCCCGGCAAGGCGCCCGGGCAGTCGTGATCCACTACAACAGCGCCGCCTCCCAGGCCGACGCCGAAGCCACTGCGGCCGCCGTCCGGGCAGAGGGCGCCGAGGCCCTGACCCTTCAGGCTGACCTGACGACGGCCGGCGCCATGGAGAAGCTGTTTGCTGACGCAGTCGCAGCGTTTGGCCGTCCGGACATTGCCATCAACACCGTCGGCAAGGTCGTCAAGAAACCCATCAGCGACATCAGCGAGGCCGAGTACGACGAACTCTCCGCCATCAACAGCAAATCCGCCTTCTTCTTCCTCAAAGAGGCCGGCAAGCACCTCAACGACAACGGCAAGATCGTGACCCTGGTGAGCTCCCTGCTGGGCGCGTTCACGCCGTTCTACGCCGGCTATGCCGGCACCAAGGCACCGGTGGAGCACTTCACCCGGGCCGCCGCCAAGGAACTCGGCGCACGGGGCATCTCGGTGACGGCTGTCGGCCCTGGCCCGATGGACACCCCCTTCTTCTATCCTGCCGAAGGTGCTGATGCCGTGGCCTACCACAAGACCGCCGCGGCCCTCTCGCCCTTCAGCAAGACCGGCCTCACCGACATCGAGGACGTGGTCCCCTTCATCCGCCACCTGGTCAGCGACGGCTGGTGGATCACCGGGCAGACCATCCTCATCAATGGCGGTTACACCACCAAGTAAGGGCATTCCCCGGCCAGGGCAGGCTGGCCGGCTGAATCCCCGCATCCGCTGAGCGACTACGGGGCCACCGCATGGACAGATTCGACCAGTACCGCATATTTGCCCAGGTGGCGGAGATGGGCAGCTTCATCAAGGCCGCCCATACCCTTGAGGTGCCCAGGGCCTCGGTGTCTGCCGCCATCCAGCAGCTCGAAGCGGGGCTGGGGGTGCGCCTGCTGCACCGGACCACGCGGCGCGTGCGCCTGACGCCCGACGGGGAGCTGCTGCTGGACCGAGTACGGACCCTGCTCACCGACGTAGACGACATCGACCAGCTATTCCAGGCCAGCCAGCGCCAGGTCTCCGGCCGACTGATCGTCGACGCCCCCAGCCGTATCGCCCGCCGTCTCATCGCCCCCGCCCTGCCCGGGCTGCTGCGCCGCCACCCCCAACTGCAGCTGATCCTCTCGGCCACCGACCGCAGCATCGACCTGGTGCGGGAAGGGGTCGATTGCGTGGTGCGCATCGGCACCCTGCATGACAGCAGCCTCGTCGTGCGCGCCCTGGGCCATATCGCCCTGATCAACTGTGCAAGCCCGGCCTACTTGCGCGAACGCGGCGAGCCCCGCCAGCCGGAGGATCTCCCCGCGGCACACTGGGCGGTCGGCTATGCATCGCCAAGAAGCGGCAAGGAGCTGCCCTGGGAATCCCTGGCCGATGACGGCAGCCCGCACCTGATCGAGGTGCCCAGCCGGGTGGTCGTGAACAATGCAGAAAACTACATCGCCTGCTGTCGGGCCGGGCTTGGCCTGATCCAGATCCCGCGTTTCGATGTGCAGCATCTGCTGGATTCGGGCGACTTGGTGGAGATCATGCCCACCCATCGCGCCGCCCCGATGCCGGTCTCCCTGCTCTACCCCCACCGACGCCAGCGCTCCCGGCGCCTGATGGTGTTTCTTGAGTGGTTCGAGGCCCTGATGCGGCCGAACCTGGAACGCTAGCAGCCCTCGGGCTGCGCCGCCACCCGTACAAAGCTCCCACGCATGGCACTGACCAGCCGCCCGTCACCGGCACGGATGCGACCAGCGGCATGGCACAACCGGCCACCCACCCGCACCCAGTCCATCTCGCTCTCCAGCCAGTCACCGGCAGCCACGGCGCCCATATAGTCCACCTGCAGACTGGCGGTGACGAAGTGCGCCTCGAAGGGCAGACGCCGGGCCAGGTTGCCGGCCAGCCAGACATCCGCCAGGGTGGCGATGAAGCCCCCGTGCACGCGCCCATGACCATTGCAATGGGTCGGCCCCAGCTCCACCCGAAAACGCAGATGGGCGCCATCCTCCCGCTGAAAGAGGCGGGCGATGGCGGGCAGGAAGCCCCCGGCGGCCGGCCATGGGCGATAGCCCTGATCGAGCCATGCCGCCTCCCGCGGGCTGGGGGCCGGCAGCGCGCTCACCCGCCCGCCCCCTGGGCCGCGGCACAGGCGAGGGCGTCATCGAGACGGTCGTTGCCCCAGAACATCTCGTCGCCGACGAAGAAGGTGGGCGCGCCGAAGACGCCCCGGGCGCGGGCCTCGGCGGTCTGCTCGCGCAGGCGGGCCTTGATCTCGTCCGAGCCGGCCCGGGCCAGCAGTTCGGCGGCGGGCAGGCCGAGATCGGTGAGGATGGCGGCAAGGGGCTCGGGGCTGTTGATGTCCTGGTCGTGCACGAAGTTGAGCTGCATCACCCGCTGGCAGAAGGCCTCCATCCACGGCGAGCCGCTGCCCTGGATGGCCACCCGCAGGGGCAACACACCGAGGCGCGGAAAGCGGCTTGGGCGCGTCCACGGCAGGCCGTACTTGCGGCATTCCCGGGCGATGTCGTGCCACATGTAGGCGCCCTTCTCCTTCTGCAGCACGAAGGGGGAATTGTCCATGCCCAGCTCGCGGAAGATCGGGCCGAGCATGAAGGGCTTCCAGGCGACCTTGACGCCGTGCCGGGCGGCGGCGGCCTCGATGCGCATCACGCTGGGGTAGCTGTAATTGCTGCCGAACTCGAACCAGAACTCGACGACGGGCGCGGCGGCACAGGGGGATTGACTCATGAGCGGCTCCTTCATTCGAAGACAACCAGGCAGCGCACTTCGATGCTCTGGCGCAGGGGCGCGTCGGCGGGCACGTCGGGCAGGTCGAAGGCCGAATGGGGCGTGAAACGCGCCGTACCGTTGACCTGTGAGTCGTACTGCTTGAAAACCAGAGCCTCATGCCGGTCCATGCCCGGAAAGTAGGCCCATTGGTGGCGGGCGGCGTGGCGCACCAGGTAGATCTCGCCGCTGCGCTCCGGGTAACGGATCTCGGTGGGCACCAGGTCCCGGGACGACACCGAGCGGGCATCGCAGACGGCCAGGGGCGTATCCACCACCGGGCCGGCGATGGAGCGCCAGATGTTGACGATGGCAAAGCGCTCGACCCGGGCCAGCGCGGCGGGATCGGTGAGCACCAGGTCCAGACGCCGCCGCCCGGAAGCTTCGCTGTAATCGTTATGCACGCGCCCCACCGCCGCCGGCTTGCTGCCGTCGCCCTGGCGCCCGAAGCCCAGGGCCGGGCGCCCAGCCTCGCGGCGGCGTACCAGGTGGTCGAAGACCCAGGCCTGGCGGGCCCCGGTCACCCAACGCGCCAGCTCGGCGGCCTCGGCGTAGTAGTAGCGGCGAATCTCCGCCTCGTCGGCAAAATCGGCCACCGCGCTGGGGGCATCCCACAGCGCGAAGCCCTCCCGGTCTATGGACGGGCGGGCAGCGGTGGCGCGGGCATCGACCACGTGCATGGGATGCAGGGCATATTCGCAGTTCTGCCAGGGCGTGCCCGCTGGCGGCTGGAACATATAGTTGAAGGGCCGCTCAGGCGCCGCCCCAAGGTAGCCGAAGCTGGCGCTCACCCCCGGCAGCCGGGGCGTGGCGGGGGAAAACGGGGCGGGCTGGACGAGCGGGGAAGAAGGCTGTCGGGGTGGCGCGGTATGGGATGCCTGGAATCGCATGAGACCTCCTTGGCAGAGCCGACGCGAACCATCGGGATTCGCTTTCGGCATGGGTGAGTGGGCCTGAACCCCCTTCGCGAGGGATCAGGACAGCCCCATTGAAAGCCATTTCCAGGCTGCTCTCAAACGACAAATGGCCACCCAATGCATTCTCAAAACGAATGCGAAACCCTCGCCTACCCAGCCGCCCCCGCCTCGGCGAGAATCCAGCGCACCACCTCCTCGACCTCGGCCCGGGGAGTGGCCTCGCCGCGCAGCAGCCAGTAGGCATTGGCCGATACAGGCCCGGGGCAAGGCAGATCACAGCGGATCAGCCTCCCCTCCGCCAAGGCCAGGCCGATCAGCTCCAGCCGCCCGAGGGCCACGCCCTGGCCGGCAATGGCGGCCTGGATCACCTGGTCATACTGATTGAAGCGCAGCACGCCCCTGGGTTTGAGCTCGCCCCAACCCTGGCTGGCCAGCCATTCGCCCCACTGCAGCCAGGGCCGGTATTCCCCGTCGAACTCAAGGAGCACCTGCTGCGCCAGCAGTTCCGGCGCCATCCGCCCGGCCAGGCCCAGGGAGGGGTGGGCCACCGGCGCCACGGTTTCACCGAACAAGCGCTGCGCCCCCTGCGGAGCCGCCTCCGGCGCACAGTAGCGGATAGCCAGGTCGAGCCCGTCGAAACGCAGGTCGTTGAGGCTGTTGCTGGCCGACAGACGCACGTCGATGCCCGGATGCTTGCGCAGGAAATCCCCCAGGCGGGGCAGCAGCCACAGGCCGGCCACCCCGATGCTGGTGGTCACGGTGACAGGCCTGGAGGCGGCCGTCACCCGGATCGTGCCGATCACGTCCTGCAGCTGCTGGATGACCCCGTCGGCGCTGCGGAACAGACGCTCCCCCTCCGGCGTGAAGGCGATGGAGCGATGCCCGCGCACCAGCAGGCGCACCCCCAGCATCTCCTCAAGGGCGTGCACCTGACGGCTCACCGCCGACTGGGTGAGGCACAGATCATGGGCGGCCAGGGTGATGCTCATGCGGCGCCCTACCGCGACGAAGCCCCGGATCAGATCCAGGGAGGGAAGCCGGACCAGCGCGATTGACATTCATCCACCTCATGCAAAGGGATCGGAGAAGTGATTTGAAGAGCGGCGAGCAAACCAGTCTAATGAGCCCATCGACGGCCCGGCAAGACTCACGATGACTGATCTTTGTGCATGCAAAATCGTCGCCGGCGCATGCCACGCGCCTTTCCCCGCCCACCCAGGAGCACCGCCATGGACACCCCCCTCACCGCCCGCGCCCTCGCCTTTCGGCAGCTCCACGCCGACCCAGGGTGCTTCGTCATCCCCAACCCCTGGGATGTCGGCTCGGCCCGGCTGCTGGCCGGGATGGGCTTCAAGGCTCTGGCCTCGACCGGCGCCGGCCACGCCTTCTCCAGCGGGCTGACGGACGGTGCGGTGGGCCGCGAACGCATGCTCGCGCACCTGCGGCAGATGGCCGTGGCCACCGACCTGCCCCTCAGCGCCGACCTGGAGAACGGCTTCGGCCCGGCCCCGGAGACGGTGGCCGAGACGATCCGCATGGCCGCCACCACCGGTATCGTCGGCGGTTCCATCGAGGACAGCAGCGGTGACCGCCACGCGCCCATCCTCCCCCTGGCCCTCGCCGCCGAACGCGTCCGTGCCGCCGTCGAAGCCGCCCGCGCCCTGCCTTTCCCCTTCACCCTGACGGCCCGGGCCGAGAACCACTTCCTCGGCCAGCCCGACCTCGCCGACACCATCCGGCGCCTGCAGGCGTATCAGGAAGCCGGCGCCGACGTGCTCTTCGCCCCCGGCCTGCGCACCCGCGAAGACATCGCCGCCGTACTGAGCGCAGTGGACCGGCCGGTGAACGTGCTGATGGGCCTGGATGGCGTGACCCTCACCGTAACCGACCTGGCGGCCATGGGCGTCAAGCGCATCAGCGTAGGCGGCTCCTTCGCCCGGGCCGCCTACGGCGCCTTCCTCCGCGCCGCGCGGGAAGTGCAGGAGCACGGCAGCTTCAGCTATGCCAACGAAGCCATCAGCGGCCGGGACATCACCCGCCTGCTGCGCACCCCCCGCGACTGAAAGGAAGGCTCCGTGGGGTCGAATTCATTCGACCTCGGACCCGGATCAAAGGCATGCCGATGATCTGACGGACTGAGGTCGAGTGATTTCGACCCCACAAAAGGCGGGAAACCCTGCGGGTCGTTGATCAGCTGCGTTGCCCGTCCACACCGGGGCGCTGCGCCCGGCCGGCAATCGCGCTACCATCCGCTCCGCCATGCCCCAGAGCACACCCTCCGCGCGCAGCCGGATCATGCCCGCCACCCCGATCACCCCCTTCCCCGCCCTCGCCTGCCCGCTGGACGGCGGCGCCCTGCAGCGCCACGGCACGAGCTGGCGCTGCGCCGCCGGCCACAGCTTCGACATTGCCAGCCAGGGCTACACCCACCTGCTGCCGGTGCAGAACAAGCGCTCCCGCGACCCGGGTGACAGCAAGGAGATGATCGCCGCTCGCCGACGCTTTCTGGAGGCGGGGGTTTACCAGCCCATCGCCGACGCGGTGGCCGAAGCCACCCTGGCCGACATCCCCCCCGGCACCACCACCCACTGCCTAGACGCGGGCTGCGGCGAAGGCTATTACCTGCGCCAGCTGGTCGCCGCGGCAAACCAGCGCGGCCACGCCCTGGCCCTGCTCGGCCTCGACATCTCCAAGTGGGCCGTGCTCGCCGCCGCCAAGCAGTGCAAACACACCCAGTGGGTCGTCGGCAGCAACGCCAACCTGCCGGTGCTGCCCGCCACCCTCGACCGGGTCCTGTGCATGTTCGGCTTTCCGGTGTACCCGGAGTTTGCCCGGGTGCTGAAGCCCGGCGGGCTGCTGCTCCAGGTGGACGCGGGGCCCGACCACCTGCGCGAACTGCGCGAGATCATCTACCCCAGCCTCAAGCCCGAGCGCCCTGCCGCCCCGACAGCCCCCGCCGGCTTCACGGCTCTGCCGGCCGCCGAGCCCGTCCGCTGCACCCTGACTCTATCCAGCCCGGAGCAGATCGCCGACCTGCTGGTGATGACCCCGCACCTCTACCGCGCCAGCGCCGAAGGGCGTGCCCGCGCCGCCGCCCTGGAAAGCCTTTCCCTGACCGTGGATGTGCGCCTGACCCGCTTCGCGCGCAAGACCGGCAACTGAGCCATCCCGGCCCGCACCCGCTACAGTCCAGCTCCGAACCTCCCCACCCTGCCCGACCCCACCCATGAACCCCGACCTGCAGACACTCCCCACCGACACCATCAACTTCAAGGACATGGAGAAGGGCTACGCCCCCTTCGCAGAGGCCTTGCGCACCCTGGGCTTCGACTGGCAGATCGGCAAGACGGAAGACCTCAAGGGCTGGTTCGAGGTACACGGGGCCGAGGCCCGCATGTGCTTCCGGCTGCTTGCCACCGGCGACACCCAGCGCGGCGTGGAAGTCACCGAACAGTCGGTGATCTCCGACCTCTGGTCGGGTGTCAGCGAAAGCCTCGCCCTGTTCCGGCAGAAGCAGCCCGGCAAGCTGATCAAGGTACGGAGCATGCAGGTGGAAGGCAGCACGCTGCACTTCAGCGTGTCGTAAGCAACAAGGAGAACAGACTTGAGCAATCAGATCACCCGGGTTTTCGAACACGTGGACTTCGCCATCTGGCACGTCCCCCAGGCCAATGGCTACGTCTATGAAGCCGCCGGCATCCTGGTGGATGAGCACAGCTACGAAGACTGCCCCTTCGAAGCCACCTACGAGGACGCGCTGAACGCCGCCTGCGAGCTCTACGACGTGGAAGTGGGCAGCCTCAGCCAGCCCCTGCCCACGGTGTATGCCAATACCCTGTTCACGGTTTACGAGACACCGGCAGGGGAGTTTCTGTACGTCTTCTGTGACGACGACTCCGCCGCAGCCCCCACCGACCAGGACTTTGCCAGCCACCCCGGCGAGCGCCACAAGAACCGCGACGCCGCGGTGATCGCCGCCTTCGAGGAAGATCTGGCGCGACGCAAGGGGTAAGGGCGGCGGCCCTATGGCCGCCTCCACGCGCCCCGGCCGGGCTTTCCTTCGGGAAACAGGGATAATGGCGGCCAATTCGTTTTGAACGCCATTTCAGGATTCCCCCATGGAAATCAAGGTCAATTTTCTGGACAAGCTTCGCCTTGAGGCCAAGTTCGACGACTTTACGGTGGTGGCCGATCAGCCCATCCGCTACAAAGGCGACGGCTCGGCGCCGGGCCCCTTTGATTACTTCCTGGCCTCGTCGGCCCTGTGTGCGGCCTATTTCGTGAAGCTGTATTGCGAAACCCGCAACATTCCCACCGACAATATCCGCCTTTCCCAAAACAATATCGTCGACCCGGAGAATCGCTACCAGCAGATTTTCAAAATCCAGGTCGAATTGCCGGCGGATATCTCCGCCGCAGACCGCCAGGGCATATTGCGTTCCATTGACCGCTGCACGGTGAAGAAGGTGGTGCAGACCGGGCCGGAGTTCGTGATCGAAGAGGTGGAAAACCTGGATGCCGATGCCCAGGCCCTGCTGACACTGAAGCCGGATTCAACCGCCAGCACCTATATCGTGGGCAAGGATCTGCCGCTGGAGCAGACCATCGCCAACATGTCGGGCGTGCTGGCGGGCCTGGGCATCAAGATCGAAATCGCCTCGTGGCGCAATCTTGTTCCCAACGTGTGGTCGCTGCATATCCGCGACGCGCACTCGCCCATGTGCTTCACCAATGGCAAGGGCGCCACCAAGGAAAGCGCGCTGGCCTCGGCTTTGGGCGAGTATATCGAGCGCCTCAATTGCAATCATTTCTACAATGACCAGTTCTGGGGCGAGGATATTGCCGAAGCGCCTTTCGTGCATTACCCGGACGAACGCTGGTTCAAGCCCGGCCGCAAGGATGCGCTGCCCGCCGGCATCCTCGACGAATACTGTCTGCAGATCTACAACCCTGATGGCGAATTGCTCGCCTCGCATCTGTACGACACCAACTCCGGCAATGTGAAACGCGGCATCTGTTCGCTGCCTTACGTGCGCCAGTCGGACGGCACGGTGGTGTATTTCCCGTCCAACCTGATCGATAACCTGTTCCTCAGCAACGGCATGAGCGCCGGCAATACCCTGGCCGAGGCCCAGGTGCAATGCCTTTCGGAGATCTTCGAGCGGGCGGTGAAGCGTGAAATCCTCGAAGGCGAGATCGCCCTGCCCGACGTGCCGCCGGACGTGCTGGCCAAATATCCCGGCATCCTGGCCGGCATCGACGCGCTGGAAAAGCAGGGCTTTCCGGTGCTGGTGAAGGATGCATCGCTGGGCGGGCAGTATCCGGTGATGTGCGTCACCCTGATGAACCCGCGCACCGGCGGCGTGTTTGCGTCCTTTGGCGCGCACCCCAGCCTGGAAGTGGCGCTGGAGCGCAGCCTGACCGAGCTGCTGCAGGGGCGCAGCTTTGAAGGCCTCAACGACCTGCCCCGCCCCACCTTTGAAAGCAACGCCGTCACCGAGCCGAACAACTTCGTCGAGCACTTCATCGACTCCAGCGGCGTGGTGTCGTGGCGCTTCTTCAGCGCCAGGGCCGATCACGAATTTGTTGAATGGGACTTTTCCGGCCACGGAGAAAACTCCAATGCCATGGAGGCCGCCACCCTGTTCGGCATTCTCGAAGACATGGGCAAGGAAGTGTACGTCGCGGTCTATGACCAGCTCGGCGCCACCGCCTGCCGCATCCTGGTGCCGGGCTATTCCGAGGTCTACCCGGTGGAAGACCTGATCTGGGACAACACCAACAAGGCCCTGCTGTTCCGCAAGGACATCCTCAACCTGCACCGCCTCGACGACGCCCGCCTGGAAGCCCTGCTGGAGCGCCTGGAAGACAGCGAACTGGACGATTACACCGACATCATCACCCTGATCGGCATCGAGTTTGACGAAAACACCGCCTGGGGCCAATTGACCATCCTGGAATTGAAGCTGCTGATCAATCTGGCCTTGCAGCAATTTGAAGCCGCGAAGGAACAGGTGGAAACCTTCCTGCAATACAACGAAAACACCGTCGAGCGGGGGCTCTTCTACCAGGCCCTGAACGTGGTGCTGGAAGTGCTGCTGGACGATGAACTGGAACTGGACGACTACGAAGCCAACTTCCGCCGCATGTTTGGCAACCCGCGGATGGACGCGGTGCTGGGCTCAGTGGACGGCAGCATACGCTTCCACGGCCTGACCCCGACGAGCATGAAACTGGAAGGGCTGGACAGGCACCAGCGGCTGATTGACAGCTACAGGAAGCTGCATGGGGCGCGGGGTAAGGGGGTGGCTTTGGCGGGTTAGGGGTGGAGCTGGGCGCGAGAGTGATCAGCGAAGGGAGGCCAGCGAGGCGGCGCTTCGGAGCTTAAGCGTGTTCGGCTGCCGAGAAACGGGTGATGGAGACCGCGCTGCGCCTGGAAATCCTTGGCTGTGCGCCCCTGCTCATGCCAGCCCTTCTCCCGGAATGTTCTGTGTAATATTTTGGGCTTCGTCCAGGATCGCCCGCTCGCGTTCGATCTCGCAGCGCAGCTCTTCTTCACTGGGCAGAATCAGGCGATATTTGCTGGCGAACAACTGCTCGCTGTCGTGCAGCACCGAGTAGCGCACCACGGAATGATCCTTGTGCTCGCAGAGCAGGATGCCGACGGTGGGGTTGTCATCCGTGCCACGTTTGAGATCGTCGTACATGCGGACATACATATCCATCTGCCCGATGTCCTGATGCGTCAGCTCATGGGTTTTCAGGTCGATCAGCACAAAGCACTTGAGCAGGTAGTTGTAGAAAACCAGATCAATGTAGAAATCCTTGCTTTCGGTGCTGATGCGTTGCTGGCGGGCGACAAAGGCAAAGCCCTTGCCCAGTTCGAGCAGGAAAGCCTGCAATTTATCCATCAAAGCCTGTTCCAGCGTCGATTCCAGCAGCTTGCCACTACCTGGAAAGCCGAGGAATTCCAGCATCACTGGATCACGGATGAACTCACGCGGCGCTTGTTTCAGGGTTTGAAGATTGGCATCGGCTTCGGCCGTGACCGCCAGCCGGTCGTCGCTCAGCAGCAGGCGTTCGTAATACAAGGTACCGATCTGGCGTTCCAAGGCGCGGGAACTCCAGTTCTGCGCAGCGGCTTCGTTCATGTACCACTGCCGTGCATCGGCACTCTCGACGCGTAACAGCGTGCGGTAGTGGGTCCAGCTCAATTCGTGACGCAGTGCGTCACACATCGGGAAGGCCTGATAAAACAGCCGCATGTAACGCAAATTCGAGACATCGAAGCCTTTGCCGAATTCGCGGGTCAGGTTTTCCGCCAGACTGGACAGCAGCTTTTTGCCATAGGCAGCACGATGCTCGCCGCCCTGTTCATATTCGACGATATGCCGGCCGATTTCCCAGCAGGTCTGCACCTGCACCATGTCCACAGCCCGCAGGGCACGTTGGCGGCCCTGAGCGATCAGCTCGCGCAGCGCGGCTAGCAGGGGTTGCGGCAGGAGGGTTTGATCGTTCATGCGGGTCTCCTTCACGCCACCGTGACCTGGCCGTTCATCAGCAGGGGGAGGAGCCAGTCCCTCAAAGCTTCCAACTTATCATTTTCCCGCAGGAGCTTTTGTTTTTTAATTTCCAACGGGCTAACGAAATCAAAAAAGCGTTGCGCGAGTTTTTGCGGGGGCATACAAACCATGTGCTTGCCAGTAAACGCATCAAACAAGAGGTTCTTTATGCCACTTGTTTTCCCCTCCCAACCGAACAAGACTTTTTTGTCGTATGCCGATTTCCACAGATATGCAAAGTTGAAAAAATACGAGTTATCTACCAGAGATATTGCTTTGCAAAAATTGGAGCAGATGAGTGGCTGGGAAAAACGCTTCATTGTTTCTGAAGTAATGAGGGCCAGTCGCCCAGTTGATTGAGTAGGGCTGCCGCCTGAAATCTCTATGACAAAATCAAATGGTGCAAGAATCTTCCCTTTATTCTTTTCAAGTATGAAGCGCGTAGGTGCGGCAACAGTACCCGTGCCGTTTAAACCGTTGATGTCGGCACCGCGAATACAGTCGACACCTAATGTGTAATTACCCTCGACTGTATCCTTTCCCCAGTCCCCCGTTTTATCTGAAGCAATCCAGTCTGAAAGCGGCCCAACTTCCCACCCCGCCGGAATCTCACGTTTCAGCGTGGCGTTGTAGGCCATCTTGCCGCCGGAGGATTTGTAGGGTTTGCCGTTGGTGTCGGGGAAGTCGAACTGCACGAACCAGTAGTCGTACAGCGTCTTGGCCATCGCCTCAAGCTCGGCGTTGATGCGGTTGTTGCAGTCAATTTTGGCGTCGAGGGTGGAGAGGACGGCGGCGATTCTTTTTTGTTCGCCTAATGCAGGAAGAGGGATTTCAAATTTTAGGCAGTCAGGAACTCGAATATGACTGACTGTTGAGCCGCTGCTGTCGTGCCTTTTGAACTGGTACTGCAAATCTGGCGAAAGAAATGAATACAACAAGTATTCTGAGGTCAGTTTCTCAGGGTCAGTCCTGTACTGCACTACTCTCTGCCCAAGAAAAACACTTTCGTCAAAGTTGACTCGACCGACTTCACCCATCGGGGCTTCTCGGGTTAGGAGAATATCGCCCCTCAAAACCTTTGCCCGCTTAGTCCACTTATCGAATGTTTCTATTGAAACTGAGCGGCAACCCGTCAAATCGATCCGACCATTCTTGATATTCGTTGTACGGATCATTTTGTAGGGTGTCTCTTGATCAACACTTGGCGCGGTTTTATTCACGCAATCGACTATCAAACTGCATAAATCTGAAACCGGAACTCGTGGCCAACTATTCATATCGCAACCCTGCCAACTGCTTCTTGATCTCCCGCTCCAGTCCCGACGATTCCCTAAACAGCCCATCCAGCCTATCGGTAAAGCCCTGCATCTTTTCAGCAAACTGCGCCGGGGTTAGGTCGCTGTATTCGATCTTTACGTCGAAATACTGCCCGGCGCTCAGGCTGTAATTCTTCGCGGCGATGTCGGCGTAACTGACCACCACCGAGAAATCCTCTACGGCCTCTTTTCCATTGAAGGTGGCGATGATGCGGTCTTCTTCGGCTTCGGAGAGCAGGGTTTTCTGGTTCTTGCCGTCCTTGACCTTGGTGCCGAGGCCGGAGGCGTCGATCAGGACCACTCTTTCCCGATTGCTGCGGTCGACGAACAAAATAGAGACATTTGTGCCGGTGGTGGCGAAGATGTTGCTGGGCATGGAAACGACTCCGGCAAGCATTTTGTTGTCCACCAGATGCTGGCGGATGCCTTTGTCGATGCCGCTTTGCGCGGTGATGAAGCCGGTGGGCACGACCACGGCCGCTTTGCCGCCGGGCTTCAAGGAATAAATGATGTGCTGCAGGAAGAGCTGGTAGATGGCCATTTTGTCCACGGCCTGCTTCGGGATATTGGGCACCCCGGCAAAAAAGCGTTCGCGGTGTTCCTTGCTGTCCAGCTCATTACGGAAATCGCTGAAATCCATCTTGAACGGCGGATTGCTGACGATGTAGTCGAACTTCTTCAGTGCATGCCCCTGAGCCTCACGGTGGTAGGGGTGGAGCATGGTGTTGCCCTGGATGACGTTGGGGATGGAATGCACCAGGTTGTTCAGGATCAGGTTCAGGCGCAACAGGCTGGATGACTTTTGCGAGATGTCCTGCGAGTAGATGCTGCAACGCTGCTCGCCGATGGCGTGGGCGATGTTCATCAGCAGCGTGCCGGAACCGGCCGAGGGGTCGTAGCAGCTCACATTGCTGATCTTGCCGCGCACAGCAACCGGCACGAGGATGGCGGCCATGATCTTGGCGACGGCGTGCGGTGTGTAGTACTCGGCGTATTTGCCGCCGCTGTCCTTGTTGTAGTCCTTGATCAGGTATTCAAAGAGCGCGGCGTAGAAGTCGTATTTCTCGTTGAAGATGCGCTCGAAACTGAAGTCACCCAGCTTGTTGATGATGGCACGGCAAAAGGCATCGCGTTTGGAGGGGTCGGTGATGAATTCGCTGACCCGGTCAAACAGGGTGATCTTGGCGCCGCCATCGGTTTTGACGGCAAAGATGTCGTTGTTGGTGATGGCGATGTCGCGCAGGGTGTCGTCGAACAGCTTGGCGAATTCCGGCGCGGTTTGGCGACTCCACAAGTGGGCGATGAAATGCTCAGGCTTCAGGCGGGCGGTATCCGGCCCCATCTGCATTTGCAGCATTTCCAGGTCGTCGGCGCTCATGGCCGCGATGGCGGCTTCCCAGCTCTCAGCCTTGGCGAGTGCCGGCTGGATCTTCTTGGCTTCAAAGGCGAACTTGTCGTTGAGGAACTTGTAGAGAAAGACCTGGGTGATGATCTTGAATTCGTTGCCATCGTTGCCCAAACCGTAAGCGGCACAAATGGCCTTGAGGCTGTCGATCAGTTCGCGGGTGCGTTGTTCAAATTGCTGGCTTACCAAGGGTGTGCTCCAGTGTTACGACTGCCGCCCGGGCGGGCGCCAGCAAGAAATTCATGCATGTATTCGGCGACCACCAACTGATTGATGCTGCGGCTGGCGTCGGGGGTGAGTTTGATGTGCTGGCGGGTGGAGAACTCACCGATGACGATGGGCTGCATCATCCGCTCGAAATAGCTTTCGTTATTGAGCAGTTGGGTGTTTTGCAGCACCTGTTCGTCGGCCTGCTGCTTGACGCCGTTGAGGGCTTCAAACAGGCGGCGCTCGATTTGCGAGAAAGCACCTCGCTCATGCAGGCGCTTGTGAATGCGCGTGTATTTGGCATCGCCCTGGTATTTGGCGCGCAGCTGGTTGTTCTGGCCGTTCAGTTCCTTGACCTTGTCGTGAATGGCACTGAGTGCGCCGATGTTGGCGGTCATCTCTTCTTGGCTGACTTCGCTGAGTTTCTTCTTCTTGAACAGCCGTTCCAGCTCTTCGCGCAGGGTGACGAATTTGGGGTCTTGCTGGTCAAAGTTGTCCGCCAAGGCTTCGCGCGTCTGGCGCAGGGTGTTTTTCAGCTGGTCGGCGAGGACCAGTTCTTCTTCCCTGATCTTGGCGAATTTGAAGATCACCTCTTCCAGCGCGACATTGAGCAGATTGCTGGTGTCGGTGGCCGACTCGATGCTTTCTTTCAGGTTGAGCAGATCGAGGTGGTTGCAGGTTTCGCGGTAGAGCTGGCCTAGCTTGTGGAAATCGAGCTGCTGCAGTTGTTCGTAGTCGCCTTGCAGGCGGATCAGGTTGTAGAGATTGCGCGCATCGGCCAGTGCCTTTTTGAGTGCCAACACGGTGGCACGGTCTTGAATCTGGCTGAGTTGTTTTGAAAACTCTTCGGCGTTTTCGATATTGAAGCGGAACAGGATGTCCTTGATGGCTTCGATTTCCTGTGCAATCTCTTCGGCCGATTTGAACAGGTTGGAGTAGTGCTCGATCTCGTCGCCCAGCACGTCGGCAGCACTCAACTCGTCAAAGTAGTCTTTATTGGTCTTGTCGAATTCCTTGCGGATGTCGGCAAAGTCCACCACATAGCCGTAGCGGAAATCCTTGTAGGTGCGGTTGACGCGGGTAAGTGCCTGCAGCAGGTTATGCGCCTTGATGACGCGGCCCAGGTAGAGCTTCTTCAGGCGCTTGGCGTCAAAGCCGGTGAGCAGCATGTTGTAGACGAACAGGAGATCGATCTTGCCGGCCTTGAAGTCTTCCACCCATTGTTTGCGCTCGTCCTTGCTGCCGATGTCGTACAGAATCAGCGCGGCATTTTTGACGCGGTTTTTCAGCAGGGTGCGGGCGGCGTAACTCTCGGGTTGCGCCGCGGCGATCATGGCTTGCGCCGAGTCCTGGGCGACATAGGCCGGCGATGGCTGGGCGGCATAGACTGCATTGAAAATCTCGAACATCTGTTTGGCTTGATCGGCGCTGTCGCAGATCACCATGCCGCCGATGCTGGCATCGCCCAAGGCGCTGCGGCTTTTCTCGAAGTCAGTCACGATGTAATCGAGCATGGGCTCGACGAATTGCCGGTGCGAGTAGATCAGCTTGCGGTCGATATCGCCTTGCTGCAACTGGACGGCGGCGAGCGCCTCTTGCAGCGACATTTTGTAGTTGGTGGCGATTTCCTCGCGGATCAGACGCAGGGTGTAGCCGTCGGCGATGGAGGCGTTGTAGTAATACTTGTGGATGTAGTCGCCAAACAGCGCGCGCGAGTTGTAGTCGTCGCCCAGTAGCGGCGTGCCGGTGAGACCGATCTTGATGGCGTTGCGGTCGGACTGGCTGAGGTTGGCCAGAAAGCTGCCCTGCGGGTTGTAACTGCGGTGCACTTCATCAAGAAAGTAGACGCGCTGGATGCTGAAGTCGTAGTCCTCGGTGCGCACCACATCCGGGTCATCCTGAAATTTCTGGATATTGACTACGGTGATTTCCGGCTTACCGCTATGGTTGTGCAGCACCTGCGTGGTTTTAATGTCGCGGGCGAAGGCTTCGCGGCTGTCGATGGTATGTACCACCAGACCGCGACAGGAAAATTCACGCTGCGCCTGCGTGGCCAGATCAAGCCGGTCGACGATGAAATAGAACTTCGGGATTACCCCTTGGCGCTGGAAGTAATCAGTGAGGAAGCGGGTGTTGTAATACGCCAGTGCGGTTTTGCCGCTGCCCTGAGTGTGCCAGATGATGCCCTTCTTCACCCCGGCATCGAGTTTTGTCTTGATGGCCTTGGTGGCAAAGAGTTGGGGGTAGCGCATCACATGCTTGTGCAGGCCGTCGCTTTCGTTCACGTAGGCCAGCGCAAAGCGCAGCAGGAAGGCGAGGCGCTCAGGACTGAACAGGGAGGTGCAAATGCGGTTGGTTGGCGTATCTGGCGATTTGTTACTCAGAAACTCGGGGCTGTGCTTGATGACATTGAGGTTGTTATCGCGCAACACTTCGTTTTCGAGGGCGTCATCCTCCTCCGCCAAAAGCTGGCTGAGGTCCAGCGTTTCTTCTTCACGGACATAGTTGAAGACGGGCGAGTCATAGGATGGGCTGGCATAAAACGCGCCTTCAATAGGCTGCGGC
>NZ_JAQVCN010000009.1 GCF_028689785.1 Zoogloea sp.
TGGTCCAGCGTCACCATTTCCAGTTCGGTCTGAGCGGAGGCGGCGGCAGGCTTGAGCATGCCGCTATTATAAAAAAACGAAGCCCCCGACGGGCGGGGGCTTGGGGCTTTGTCAGCAGTCTGAAACGCCGCGGGATTCGCGGCGTTTTTGTTTCAGTTGGCGGATGCGCGGATCATCGACGTCGTTCGTAGGTCACCCATGCAAACGCGAGGCCCGACGTCGAGACCTGGGCATCGCGCTGCGTTTCGTGCCAGGCATTCTGGTCGAATTCTGGAAAGAACGCGTCGCCGGAAAATTCCGCATCGATCTCGGTGAGGTAAAGCCGATCGGCGATGGGCAAAGCTTGGCGGTACAAGTCGGCGCCGCCCATCACGAAGACGATGTCTGCATCCCCGGCAGCGCTCAGTGCGTCGGGCAGGCTGCCCACCATCGTGGCGCCGTCAGCCTGGTAGGCCGCATTACGGCTCACCACGATGTTGATCCGGCCGGGCAGTGGGCGGAAGGCGTCGGGCAGTGACTCCCAGGTCTTGCGACCCATGATGACCGGCTTGCCGCGGGTGGTCTCGCGGAAGAACTTCATGTCTTCCGGCAGGTGCCAGGGCATGCGGTTGTCGACTCCGATCACGCTGTCGCGGGCGCATGCGGCAATAAGCGCCAGAATGGGTCTGCTCATACCGCCACCGGAGCGGAGATGTGGGGGTGCGGATCGTAGCCCTCAAGGGTGAAGTCGTCGATGGTGAAGGCAAAGATGTCCTTCACCGCCGGATTGATGTGCATCGTCGGCAGGGCGCGGGGTTCGCGGGAGAGCTGCAGCTGCGTCTGCTCCAGGTGATTCACGTAGAGGTGGCAATCGCCGCCGGTCCATACGAAATCGCCCGGTTCATAGCCGCACACCTGCGCCACCATCATGGTGAAAAGGGCGTAGGACGCAATGTTGAAGGGGACGCCCAGGAAAATGTCGGCGCTGCGCTGATATAGCTGGCAGGACAGTCTGCCGCCAGCCACGTAGAACTGGAACAGCGCATGGCAGGGGGGCAGGGCCATACCGTCGATTTCGCCCGGATTCCAGGCCGAAACGATGTGGCGACGGGAGTCCGGGTTCTTCTTGAGTGCCTCAATCAGCTGGCCGATCTGGTCGATGCTGCGCCCGTCTGCGGTTTCCCAGTGCCGCCACTGCTTGCCATACACCGGCCCGAGCTCGCCATTCTCGTCTGCCCACTCGTCCCAGATCGAAACCTTGTTGTCCTTCAGGTACTGGATGTTGGTTTCGCCGCGCAGGAACCACAGCAGTTCGTGGATGATCGAGCGGGTATGGAGTTTCTTGGTGGTGAGGAGGGGAAAACCTTCCGTAAGGTCGAAGCGCATCTGCCAGCCGAAAACCGAGAGGGTGCCAGTGCCGGTGCGGTCGTCCTTGCGGTGGCCGCGCTCCGCCACATGGCGCATGAGTTCAAGGTACTGTCGCATGGAGGCTCGCAGGCAAAAACGCCAGTTTACCCGATCGAGGGCCGTCCGGCTTCGACCGGGGGTGTCTGCCGGATTGTGTCGGGCGTGTTTCCCACTGCCGGCCCTCCGAAAAGATCAATAGACCTTTGTGCTAACATCGCCCGGCGTAAAAAAACGTTTCAATCGGCTTGTTTGGGAGGCTAGAGGTTCGTCATGGGGGGAGGCACGGTGGTACACAATGCGCATCCACTCCTGCATCCCGATACCCTGGGAAAGACGCTAACCGAGATTGCCACCAATGCGGCGCCCACCGCCATCATCGAGCTGATCCGCTGGCTGGATTCTTTCCACTACGAGGCCGAGCTGTCCGTTTCTGAGCTGGCCCGTCTAGTGGTCATCCTCGATGAGGCCGCTCAACCCCAGTTGCGGCAGGCGGCGGGGCTCTACCTCTCCAATGCCTTTGGGTCCCGCAGCGTCCGCTACAAGGCCTTGGGCCGGGATTTTTACGCCAGTCTTGGGCGCGCCTACGATCTGGTGCTGGGCGGGCTGCTCCTCGATACGGCCCTTTCTCCGGCAACCGGCCTGCACACGGAAATCCTGTTGCGCACTGTGCGCAGTGCGGCAGGAGAGATGAAATGGGCAGCCTTTGACTATCAGGGGTTGGCGCCGGAAGTGTGGCTGCGGGCCGGCGGTGCCTTCCGCACGGCCAGTGCCAGCGGTGCGCTCAACACACCGGTATCGATCCGCGAGGGGCGCGAGACCCGTTCCACAATCAGCCGCGAGTTTGTGCGCCTGGTGGCCTTGCAATGCGCCAGCCTTGATCAGTTGTCGCCCGAGCGTATCGAAGCGACCGACAAGCTGGTGCGCTACCTGCAGCATTCTCTTGAACTGAGCAGCGAGCCAGCCCCGGGGGGGCTGTTTTCGATTGATCTGGAAACCTTGGCACCACCGCGGCGCTGCCTCAGCTTGCCCGAGGTGCCGTCGACGGCCCTGCGCTTCTTCCGGCCGGCGGACGCCGTGCCCATGCTTGAGGAGTTGCAGCAAACCCTGATTGAGGCGCCGGGGGCTCCGGCCTTCGCCGGGCTCAGCCTGCCTTCGGTGACGGCAAGCATTCGCCACCTGTCTCGACAGTGGGGCGCACAGCCACCCATGCGCCAGTACCGGCGGCATCAGGTGCAAGGGCAGTTGGCGTTGGCCACCGGGCTGGGTTTCATCCGCTCGCTGCTGTCGGGGGATGCGCAACTGCGGCCGGCAGCTGCTTGGACGCTGATGGACGCGAGCCGCAATGGCTTCGGCGTGTCGTCCTCCATGATGGATCCGGAGGTGTGCCGTGTCGGCGCCCTGGTGGGCGCCCATGTGGGTGAGACCGGGCGCTGGGTGCTGGCCCTGGTGCGGCGTGTCCGCTCTTGTGATCAGGCCGGGGTTTCGGTCGGGCTGCAGACCATTTCCAGCGATCCTCAGCATGTCGTCCTGGATGACGGCAGCCGTAGCTGGAGCGGTATTCTGTGTGACCCGGTGGTCCGCGGACGAACTGTCCGGGTGGCGTGTGAGCCCGGTTTCATGCGCGTCGAAGGGCAGGTGTTTGCCAGGCTCGGTGCCCGCATGGTGAAGCTCGAACCGGGGCGGATGTTGATGGGTGGGCCGGGCTACCAGATTATTGTTTGTCAGGTGCCTTAGATTGTTGCTATTGGCTTAATTGTTTGACGCCGCACAGCGGACCTGCTAATTTCCGTCCATGACCTCCAAGCAACAGACCACGCTTCTCTCCCTACTGGCCCTCTCCGGGCTGGGTCTGCTGCTGCCCTAACGGGCACATCTTCTCTCCCCCTTCCTGTTGTCGTACCCCGTCGCCTTTCACAGGCGGATTGCGTCTTTGCACGCGTTTTGAACGGAGTTTCACCATGACCACGCCGAATCTTTCCCTACTGTCCCTACGACTGCGCCCCGGTTGCCAGGCCACGAGCCCGCGGCAGTCTGGCAGCCCTGCGTCCGCATCCGAATACCGTATCCGACGAAAGCAAAGGACAAGTTCATCATGTTGAAGAATCCGAACACCAAGTATTCCGCCTTTCCCCCGGTCGCCCTCGCCGACCGTCAGTGGCCGAGCCGCACGATCACCCATCCGCCGATCTGGATGAGTACCGATCTTCGTGATGGCAACCAGGCCCTCTTCGAGCCCATGAACCCGGCCCGCAAGTTGCAGATGTTCCGCAAGCTCGTGGCCATCGGCTTCAAGGAAATCGAAGTTGCCTTCCCTTCCGCCTCCCAGACCGATTTCGACTTCGTGCGCAAGCTCATTGAGGAAAACGAGATCCCCGATGATGTGACCATCGAAGTCCTCAGTCAGGCCCGTGAGCACCTCATCCGGCGCACCATGGAATCCCTCAAGGGCGCCCGTCGCGCCATCGTGCACATCTACAACGCCACTTCGCCGGTGTTCCGCGAGACGGTGTTTGGCATGAGCAAGGAGGAGGTCAAGGCGCTTGCCGTCTCCAGCGTGACGCTCGTCAAAGCGCTTGCCGCAGAACAGCCGGAGACGGAGTTCATCCTTGAGTACAGCCCGGAGACCTTCACCGCCACGGAGCTCGATTTTGCCAAGGAGGTGTGTGACGCCGTTGTCGATGCCTGGAATCCGCAGCCGGGTGAGAAGGTCATCATCAACCTCCCGTCCACGGTAGAGGTCGCCAGCCCGAATGTGTATGCCGATCAGATCGAGTGGATGAGTCGCCACCTCGCTCGGCGCGATCAGATCGTTCTCAGCCTTCACCCCCACAACGATCGGGGTACGGCGGTGGCGGCGGCAGAGCTCGGCGTGCTCGCCGGTGCCGACCGTGTCGAGGGCTGCCTCTTCGGCAACGGTGAGCGCACGGGCAATGTGGATCTCGTGACCCTTGCCCTCAACATGTACACGCAGGGCATCCATCCGGGGCTCGACTTCTCCGACATCAATGACATCGCCCGCGTGGCGGAGGAATGCACCCAGTTGCCGATCCACCCACGCCACCCGTATGTGGGCGATCTCGTCTTCACGGCTTTCTCGGGTTCGCACCAGGACGCGATCAAGAAGGGCTTTGAGGTGCAGCGCCCCGATGCGCCTTGGGCAGTCCCCTATATGCCGGTTGATCCCGCCGACCTCGGGCGCACCTACGACTCGGTGATCCGCGTCAACAGCCAGTCGGGCAAGGGCGGTGTCGCCCATTTGCTCCAGACGGCCTATGGTTTGGTGATGCCGCGCCGCATGCAGGTGGAGTTCAGTGGGGCGGTGCAGCGTCTTACTGACGAGACCGGCCAGGAGGTGGATGCCCACCAGTTGTGGGCCCTTTTCGGTCGTGAGTACCTTGAGGCCGATGCGCCGATCCGTTACGTGGCCCATCATCTCTTCGAGGCCGGTAGCCGCCAGGGTATCCGCATCGAGGCTGAGGTGAGGGGGCAGGCAGTGGAGTTTGTCGGCGAAGGCAATGGTCCGGTGGAGGCCGCAGTGGCCGCTATCGGCGTGCCGATCCGGGTTCAGAGCTTCGAGGAGCGTTCGATGGGTGAGGGGGCGGATGCCGTGGCCATGTGCATCGTCGAGGTGGCCATGGACGGCGTTGCCGGCAGTCGCTTCGGCGCGGGCATGCACCGCAATACCGTGACGGCGTCGGTGCAGGCGATCATCAGTGCGGCCAACCGAGCCGGTATGCATGTCGCGCCGGTTGCCGAGGACGCTACGGAGGGCTGCGTGGCCTGAGTGCTTATCGTGGTCTGAAATGAAAAACGCCGGACTTCAAGTCGCCGGACTTCAAGTCCGGCGTTTTTCTTTGCTGATGCAGACGCGATCAGACCGCAGCCAGGGCTTGGTCCAGATCGGCCAGGATGTCGTCGATGTGCTCGATCCCGATGGACAGGCGCACCATGTCTTCCGAGACGCCGGCCTTCTTCATCTCTTCCGGGGACAACTGACGGTGAGTGGTGGACGCCGGGTGGCAGGCCAGGCTCTTGCTGTCACCGATGTTCACCAGGCGGGTCACTAGCTTGAGGGCCTCCTGCAGCCTGGCCGTTACCGTCGGCACTCTTTACGCCGAAGTTGAGGATGCCCGAGGCGCGACCGCCCATGTACTTGTGCACCAGAGCGTTGTCCGGATGGTCGGGCAGTCCGGCGTAGTTCACCCAAGCAACCTTGGCATGCCCCTGCAGGAACTCTGCTACCTTCAGGGTGCTTTCGCAGATCCGATCCATGCGCAGCGCCAGGGTTTCGACGCCCTGCAGGATCAGGAAGGCGTTGAAGGGGCTGATGGCGGCGCCCATGTTGCGCAGCGGCACGACACGGGCACGGGCGATGTAGGCCGCCGGGCCCAGGGCCTCGGTGTAGACCACGCCGTGGTAGGACACATCCGGCTCGTTCAGGCGGCGGAAGCGCTCCTTGTGCTCGGCCCACGGGAACTTGCCGCTGTCGACAATGATGCCGCCGATGGAGGTGCCGTGGCCGCCGATGTACTTGGTCAGCGAATGGACCACGATGTCGGCACCGTGCTCGATGGGACGACACAGGTAGGGCGAGGGCACGGTGTTGTCCACGATCAGCGGGATGCCGTGGGCATGGGCGATGGCCGCCAGGGCTTCGAAATCGGTGATGTTGCCCAGGGGGTTGCCGACCGACTCGCAGAAGATGGCCTTGGTGCGCGCATCGATCAGCGGAGCGAAGGAGGCCGGGTCACGGTGGTCGGCAAAGCGCACGTTGATGCCGATCTGCGGCAGCGTGTGGGCGAACAGGTTGTAGGTGCCCCCGTAAAGGGTGGCGGCCGAGACAATGTTGTCGCCAGCTTCGGCGATGGTCTGGATTGCATAGGTGATGGCAGCCATGCCGGAGGCCAGGGCCAGGCCGGCAATGCCGCCTTCCATGGCGGCCACCCGGGCTTCGAGCACGGCCTGGGTGGGGTTCATGATGCGGGTGTAGATGTTGCCGGCCACCTTCAGGTCGAACAGGTCGGCACCGTGTTGGGTGTCGTCGAAGGCATACGACGTGGTCTGGTAGATGGGCACGGCCACGGCCTTGGTGGTCGGGTCCGGGCTGTAGCCACCGTGGACGGCGAGTGTCTCGATTTTCATTGTGTTTTTCTCCGTTTGAAAGCGTGTGGGAAGCTTGCTTTAGTTTGTCTGCTTCCGAGGGGGGATTGGCTGCTGCTCGAAAAACCCTCCCCATGTCTGGGTTATTTGTCGATAATACTCAGAGTGTCGCGGAAATCTCCCTGATTTTGGCGCTTTTCAGCAGGCACATCAAAAATAATGGAGGGGACAAATGGAACTTAAAGGACGCAATGCGACCTGGCTTGAGCTCGCAGTGGCACCGCTCTGGCGCCTGGGGCAGACCCGGATACGCATCCATACATTGAAAGGTGGGCGTGATTGCTGCATGGGCATCACGGTGGATGATCGCTGGCTGTGCGCCAACGACGGCCGGCTTACGGTTTTTGATAGTCGCGATTCTGCCATCCGCTTTCTCGAGCTGTTGCGCATCGAGCACATGGAAGAAGGCTGCCCGACGGACTTGGGGGCCCATTGCGGCACTGGAGAGGTACAGTGTCTGCGCCTGGGCTCCCGCGGATTGCGCGAGTGTGACGGCACGGGTGGGCGTCCGCGGCAAGCCCAAGGGCCGCAGAAGGTTGCCATCCGACCATCTTCGCGACGGACATCCTTTCGAACCGATTTCCTGCGCTGACGCGCACAAATTCAGTATCGTTGTTCCTGACGCCCCGGCCTGTTCCCGGGGCGTTTTGCGTCATGGGGCCGGCATCTGTACTGACTGTCATTCCGTGTGGCATGCCTTGTCGAATCCGGTGGTGGAATTCAATCCGTCGTACGCAGCTTGTGTTTGCAGTGGTCTTGGGTAAAATAATACGGTATTACCTAATGGAGGTTCTGTGGCAAGAGCCAAGGTGGTGACTGTGCTTTCCCAGAAGGGGGGCGCGGGGAAGTCGACCCTCACGATGCAGCTGGCCGGTGGCCTGGCACGTGGTGGGCTGCAGGTGATCGTGATTGATCTTGACCCCCAGGAGACGGCCTTGCGCTGGTCTCATTCCGCGCCGGAGGAAACACCTTTCCCGGCCCGGGTGGTGCGGCTCGACGGGCCTGCCGAGGGCTTGCGGGCCTTCTTGCGACAGCTTGGGCGGGAAGCCGGGGTGGTGTTGCTCGATTGTCCGCCGTCCATCGAACATCCCATGACGCTGGCGGCCTTGGCGGAGGCCGATGTCGCCTTGGTACCCGTGGTGCCCAGTCCGGCTGACCTCTGGTCCACCAAGGCGGTGGAGCGATTGATTCTCCAGGCCCAGGCCAGCCGCAAGGGGCTGCGTGCGGCGCTGGTGCCCAACCGTGTGTTGCGGACCAATCTTGCCTGGGATGTGCTTGAGGTAATGCGCGACTTCTCTCTGCCGGTCCTCGGTGCGGCGCTGTCTCAGCGCAATGCTTTTGCCCAGAGTGCGGTCATTGGCGGCACGGTGTATCAATTGGGCCGCAGTGGGGCCGAGGCAGCACGGGAAGTGGACAAGCTGGTTGTGGAAGTATTGAAATTGACAGGAGAAAAGGTATGAACAGCAAGACCAAGTCTGCTCTGCGTTCGACGCTGCAGAAGGAAAATGAAGCCCTGGCGGTACGCCTGCCTGACCCGGTTCAGGATGCCTCGGCGACGCCTGCCGAACTACCCGCGCCGGTGGCCGAGTCGCCCACCCAGGTGGTGGCCGATGAGGCCGCGCCGGTGGTGGCTGTGGTGGCGCCTGCTACGCCCGAGCTGGTTGCCGCGCCGGCAGCACCGGTGAAGGCCCCGGCCCGGGGGGCGACTGCCAAGCAGACGCCTGCAGCAAAGGTGGCCAAGCCTGTCAAGGCAGCTGCTCCGGCCAAAGCCAGGGTCGCCAGCAAGCCGGTAAAGGCGCCCGCGCCGGCCGTTGAGGCGCCTGTCAAGCCGCTTGCGGCCAAAAAGGCGGTCCCTGCCAAGGCAGTAGCCGCCGTGAAGGCACCCAAGGTCGAGAAGCCGAAGGCCGTGAAGGCGGAGAAGCCGGTGAAGGAGAAGGCGGCCAAGGCAGAGAAGCCGGTCAAGGCTAGCCGCGAGAAGGTGGTACGTGATTCTTTCTCGATGCCCAAAAGCGAGCATGCCCAGCTCAAGCAGCTGCGTGAAACCCTGGCAAAAGCCGGGCGCATCTGCACCAAGTCGGAATTGCTGCGTGCAGGTGTCCAGCTGCTGCTGAAGGAAGATGCGGCCAGCGCCAAAGCTCTTGTGGAACGCCTTGCCGTGGTGCCTAAGGGCAAGGGCGCCAAGTAAAGTTGGGGCCTCTCAGGCCAGGCTTGCTTGCTCCGTGGTTTCCAGCCGGACACGGAGCAGGCCACGCAGGCCGTTACCCATGAAAATGGCCTCCGCGTCATAGAGGTCGCCCAGGTCGAGGTGGGCTTCGCGGGCCTTTCCCTCGCTGAGCAGGCGCTGGCGCAGGACACCATTCAATACTCCGGCCTCCAGCGGCGGGGTCAGCAGGATGCCTCCCTTTTCCACGAAGAGATTGCTGCGGGTGCCTTCGGTCAGCTGCTTCTTCTCGTTCATGAACACCGCGTCGAAATGCCCGAGGGCCATGACCCGCGCCAGTTCTGCGTCGTACAGGGTGCGGGCAGTGGTCTTGTGGCGGAACAGCAGCTCGCGGCTTGAGGTGCGCAGCGGGGACAGCACGATGCTCGGTTTGGCCGTGGGGGCACCCAAGGTCAGGCTGGTCTGCTCCAGCGTGAAGTCGCCGTCGGGCCCCAGGGTGATGCGTACGCGCAGGGCTTCGTCTGCACGTACGCTGTCGAGCAGTTGCAGGAAAATCTTCTCGTCGAAGGGAAAGCCGAAAGTGGCCGCCGAGCTTTGCATCCGTGCCCGGTGTTCATCCATGAAAGGGAATGGGTTTCCCCCAGGGGTGTAGCGGAGGGTTTCAATCAAGCGCAGGCCTTTGGGCAGCGCGGTCAGGAAGCGGGACTTCAGGTGGCATTCGGCCCATTCGGAGGCCGGGATGGAGTCATGCACTACACCGCTGCCCACATTCAGACGGGCCACACCGGATTTGTCCACCAGCAGGCTGCGGATCGGGACGCTGAAGCGGAAGTCGCCGCCGGGGCGTATCCGGCCGAGTGCTCCGCAATACAGGCCGCGGGCCTCCACTTCGAGTTCGTGGATGATCTCCATGGCCCTGATCTTCGGGGCTCCGGTGATCGAACCGCAGGGGAAGAGGGCGCCGAAGATCGTGCCGAGGTCGGCCTTCACCGGTTCGGCAATGACCCTGGACGTCATCTGCCAGACGGTGGGGTAGGGGTCGATGCGGAACAGGTCCTCGACCCTCACGCCGCCCGGAGGGGCCAGGCGCCCCATGTCGTTGCGGATCAGGTCGACGATCATGATGTTCTCGGCCCGGTCCTTCTCGGAGGCGGCGAGCGCCTCTGGTGAAGTATGGCGGGCTGCCGTGCCCTTCATGGGCTGGCTGCTCAGGGTGTGGCCCCGGCGTTCGAGAAAGAGCTCCGGCGAGCGGGACAAGACGGCACCACCGGCGTGGCTGATGAAGGCGCCGTAGCGTACGGGCTGAGCCTTGCGCAGGGCGCGGTAGAGGCTGGCCGGATCACCGAAGGCCTGGCCTGACAGGGGGAAGGTGAAGTTGACCTGGTAACAGTCACCCTCTGCGATGTACTCGCGGATGCGGGCGATGCTTGCCAGGTAGGCGTCTTCCTCGATGAGGGTGTCCAGATGGCTGGTGCCGCCGGCGGGTGATGTGGCTTGCGCGGCGAGCCAGGCGTCGCACGCATCGTCGTTGAGCCATTGACCCTGTTCAAAGATCCAGCCGGTGAATAGCGGGGCCTCTCCAGGGGGAAGCAGCGGGCGCAGGCGTGCTTCGATCATGTAGCCGAGTTCGTAACTGGCGGCCAGCGCTACCCATGCGCCGCGGCGGGCGGCGTCCTCAAGGCGCACCAGAGTGGCCTGCCAGTCGTCCGTGTGCCGGCATTCCACGGTTTCCCGAAGATCGGTGAGAAGCCAGGCGCCGCGTGCATCGGCGGCATCCAGATTGTTGTCGAACAGGGCGAAGGTGAGGGTAGGAGGCTGGGCGTTCACACGCCGCAGTTTAACCGCTCGTCACGGATTGGCGTAGTGGAAGGCCCGGAAGCCATTTTTATGCGCCCTTTGCCGAGCCCCCCGACGGAGGGCTCATGCTGCCTTTAAAGCAAGGGGCTGCCAGCGTGTTCGCCGCGTTCGTATACCACGTGGGCACGGCCGACCAGCAGTGGGTCGAGGGGGCCGATGTGGTCCATGTCCTTGTTGGTGTAGGGGAGCTTGTGCAGGATGTAGCGCATGGCGTTGAGGCGTGCGCGCTTCTTGCAGTCGGATTTGATCACCGTCCACGGGGCATCGGCGGTGTCGGTGTGGAAGAACATGGCTTCCTTGGCCTTGGTGTAGTCGTCCCACTTGTCGAGGGAGGCCAGGTCGATGGGGCTGAGCTTCCACTGCTTGAGGGGGTGAGCCTCCCGCTCCTTGAAGCGGCGGCGCTGCTCTTCACGACTGACCGAGAACCAGAACTTGATGATGTGTACGCCGCTGCGCACAAGCTGGCGTTCGAACTCGGGGGTCTGGCGCATGAACTCCAGATATTCGTCCGGCGAGCAGAAACCCATGACGCGTTCGACGCCTGCCCGGTTGTACCAGGAGCGGTCAAACAGGGTGATTTCGCCGGCGGTGGGAAGATGCTGCACATAGCGCTGGAAGTACCACTGGCCACGTTCGGTCTCGGTGGGCTTTTCCAGGGCGACGACTCGCGCGCCGCGTGGGTTGAGGTGTTCCATGAAGCGCTTGATGGTGCCACCCTTGCCGGCGGCATCGCGGCCTTCAAACAGGATCACGACGCGCTGGCCGGTTTCCTTCACCCAGGCCTGGAGCTTGAGCAGTTCCACCTGCAGGCGGTACTTCTGCTTCTCGTAGGCCTTGCGGGACATCAGGTTCTTGTAGGGGTAGCCGCCGTCACGCCAGCCATCGGCGAGCTCCTCGTCCGGGTGGGAGGGGAGCTTTTTGTAGACGGCCTCGTCCTCGGCCAGCAGGGCGTTGCGCAGGATGGCTGCATCGTCGGGGGAGGCGCCAGCCATGATGGCCTGCAGGGTCTCGGCGATGCTGTGGGTGTCGTGGCGGGCGAGGGTGGCGACGATGTCGCTGACAGCGGAAAGCTTGGCGTCCCGTGCCGCTTCCACCGCCTCGTCGACCACGTAGTCCTCAAGGGCTTCGGGGGTATTTCGGGGGGCAATGTCACCGCCGCTGCTGGGGCGCGGGGGGGATGCCTTTCGTGGGGGCTTGGCAGTGTTGCGAGGGGTGGCGTCCTGTTTTGCACTCATGGCCTGGCTTCCTTCTTCTTGATGACTGCGATTCGCAGGCGCTCGTCACGGCGAAGGGGAAAGATCGGCGCTGGCGAGCAAAAGGTGTTCACCCGTCATTTTCTGGGAAGTGGCAATTCCCCGCAACGGGTATGGTCTTCTAGAGCGCCGAGCGGGAGGCTCTCCGGGCACAGCGTTCGGTGTAGGCGCGGCAACGCTCGATGTATTCGTTGGCGCTCTTGGGCATGGGGGTACGTGCCCGCGTGATGTAGCTGACGAGATCGCGCCCCTGCTGGATGAGCAGGCGGCCGTCGGCCACCAGGTGCTGTTCTTCGAGGTTGGCCGGCATGGCTTCAGCGTTGAAGTGGCCGCACATGCGCTCGGAGGCGGTGACGAAGCTGGTCCAGATGTCGAAGATGTCCGGGTCGGTACGCAGGGTCTCGGTCTTGATCTTGGCTGCGTTGGCGAATTCGTGGATATGGGGCTCGACACCCTTGAAACAGGGGAGCGCCTCGAAGGTGGCGATCATCGCTTCTGCCAGCTGATCGATGTCACGCAGGGTCATGGCGATCTTGACGTAGCGACTCTCGTAGAAGTCTTCGAGGGGAATCGAAAACGCCTTGAAGGGTTCGCCCCACAACTCGTCGATACCTTCTTCGCCGGAGCGGTGCAGGACCAGTCGTCCCAGGCCCAGGGCTTCCTGCAGGCAGCGCCCGCACTCGCGCATCAGCGCATTGTCGGACTGGATCTCGATGCCGACACTCTGCAGTTCGACCAGTTTGGTGAAGATGTCGGCGGCCCGGTTGAACAGCGCGCCGGCCAGCATGGCGCCCTTCACCCTGCGGCGGTCGGTGTCGGTTTCGTCCTCGTAGCTCTTGCGGGCCTCGTTAAGCCGGCTGCCAGGAATGTTGAGGCCGTGCTCGACGTGGTTGAAAAGTCGGCGGGTAAGGGCGCCGATGAGCTTGCGCTTGGCTTGCAGGGTGTCTTCGGGAACCGTATAGGTCTTGACCCAGTATCCCGAGTAAAAAACCCGTTCACGCCCATCAATGATCTGCTTGGTGCCTTCCGGGACGTCGTTGTTCATGATCCGCTCTTGCTAGGGTTGGGGGGCGGCTTGGCCATTTAATGGCTTCGTATGTTTTGCTGCAGCACGAAATTTTGCACCATAACGGGCCTGTCGACGTAGTCGACCAACAAATTCACCCGAAAACTATGCACCTCGTCACAGGGCGGCCTTGCCACCCCCGCCTGCCAGGCGGGGGTCAACCCCCGATGTAGGACATTTCGATCTTGCGCAGGGATGCGGTTTCGGCGGTGCGGATCTCGGAGTAGCGGTCGCTGCGCCCCTGCCAGATGTGCCGGATGGCGGCGGAGAGTTCGGCGTCGCTGCGGCCGCTACGCATGAGGCTGCGCAGATCGTGGCCGCTCTGGGCGAAGAGGCAGGTGTAGAGGCTGCCCTCGGTGGAAAGGCGGGCGCGGGTACAGGTGGCGCAGAAGGCCTGGGTGACCGACGAGATGACGCCGATCTCGCCGCCCCCGTCGGCAAAACGCCAGCGCTCGGCGACTTCGCCCATGTAGTTGGGGTCCACCTGGACCAGCGGATGGTGCTCATGGATGCGCCGCACGACCTCGGCCGACGGCACCACATCGTCCATCCGCCAGCCGTTGGAGCTGCCCACGTCCATGAACTCGATGAAGCGCAGGATGTGCCCGGTGCCGCGGAAGCGTTCGACCATGGGCAGGATCTCCTGGTCGTTGAGGCCGCGCTTGACCACCATGTTGATCTTGATCGGCCCGAGCCCGGCCGCCTCCGCGGCTGCGATGCCCTTGAGCACGTCAGTGACAGGTACGTCCATGTCGTTCATGGCGCGGAAGACGGCGTCGTCGAGGGAGTCGAGGCTGATCGTCACGCGCTGGAGCCCTGCCGCCTTAAGGGCTGCCGCTTTCTTGGGCAGCAGCACGCCGTTGGTGGTCAGGGTGACCTCCATGCCGGGAATGCTCACCAGCTGACTGATCAGCTGCTCGAGATTGCGGCGCAGCAGGGGCTCGCCACCGGTCAGGCGGATCTTGGTGACCCCGTGGGCGGCAAACAGCCGGGCCAGTCGGGTGATCTCCTCGAAGGACAGCAGGGAGTTGCGCGGCAGGAAGGCGTAGTCCTTGTCGAACACCGACTTGGGCATGCAGTAAACGCAGCGGAAATTGCAGCGGTCGGTAACCGAGATGCGCAGATCCTTGACCGGGCGTCCACGGCTGTCCAGCAGCGTGCCGCTGGCGGGGCTCAGGTCGGCCGGAATGGCAGGCTGTTGCCGGAGCTGGCGCTCGTCGGCAAGAGGAATCACTCGCTGGTTCATCGCGTTGTCGGGGGGGGGGGGGGGGGGCGGCACCACCGGCCTTTATAGGGGGGGGGGACGGTACTACTGCCGTTTATCGGTCGATGGGGGGGCACGCCTTGTCTCGCGCTAAGAAACCCCCGTGTTTCAAAAATTATGGCGCCTGGCGGGAGGCAGGGCAAGGCGGAAGCGCGGGCCGACTCGCCGCATGGAGTGGCTGCGTGGCCACGACAAAAAGCAGAAAGCCAGCCCCGAAGGACTGGCTTTCTGCTTGAATCTTGGCTCCTCGACCTGGGCTCGAACCAGGGACCTACGGATTAACAGTCCGGCGCTCTACCGACTGAGCTATCGAGGAATTGAGCTCGATAGTCTAAAGATAAGAAGGGCGGCTGTCAACGATGCCTGATTTGCCGCGCCACGCTGTCCTTGAGTTGCTGGATGACATCCACCACTCTCCGGGCTTCGTCGCGGATACGGTGGATTGCTTCGCCGGCACGGTTGGCGAGGCGGACGCCCTCGGCGACCTGGGTGAGGTTGGCATTCATGTTGGCGGTGACGGCCTTGTTCTCGGTCTGGATGGCGACCACCATACGGGTGATTTCTTCGGTGGACCGGGTGGTGCGCTCCGCGAGTTTGCGAACCTCGTCGGCGACCACGGCAAAGCCCCGCCCGGATTCGCCGGCCCGGGCCGCTTCGATGGCGGCGTTCAGGGCGAGCAGATTGGTCTGGTCGGCGATCTCCTTGATGGTGCTGGTGATCACTGAAATGTCGGCCGTGCGCTGGCCCAGGGAATCCACCTGGACGGCGGCCTCGTCGACGGCGCGGGAGATCGACTGGATCCTGGCGACGGTCTCGAGGATGATGGCTTCCCCGTCGGCGGAGATCCTCTCGGTTTCCTGGGCGGCAGCGGCAGCTGTGGCTGTGCTCTCCTGCTCGGCGTGGTAGCGGCGTACCTGGGTGGTGACATCGGATGCCGTCTTCACGATCCGCACCACCTGACCGTCTTCGTCCAGTACGGGGTTGTAGCTGGCCTCGAGCCAGACGGGGGCGCCGCGTTTGTCGAGGCGGCAGAACTGGCCGCTGAAATGGTGACCGGCCCGCAGGTCGCGCCAGAAGTTTTCGTATTCGCTGCTGCCAGCGAGGTCGGTGGGGCAGAACAGACGGTGGTGCTTTCCGATCACCTCGCCGGCGCTATAGCCCATGGTCTGGAGAAAGTTGTCGTTGGCGCGCAGGACGGTGCCGTCGGGGGAGAACTCGATGACGGCCTTGGAGCGCTCGATGGCGGCGATCAGGGCTGCCGCCCTCGCGGCCTCCTCGACGCGTTCGGTGATGTCCGTGGCGAACTTGATGACCCGGGTGATGTGACCGCTCCGGGGATCGACAACGGGGTTGTAGGTGGCCTCCAGCCAGACCGCCCGGCCGGAGCGATGGCGCCGCCGGAAGCGCCCTCGGAAGAACTTGCCGGCGCGCAGGTCGGACCAGAACTGCTGGTAAGCATGGCTGGTCGTGTAGGCCGGGTCGCACAGGCTGGCGTGGGGCTGCCCGATGATCTCCGTCTGGCGTGCACCCATGGCGGCGCAGAAGTTGTCGTTGGCGGCAAGCACGGTGCCGTCGGGGCTCAGTTCGACGATGGAAAGCGATCGATCCAGGGCTTGTCGGATGGCGATGTGTTCTGCGAGCCGGATTTCGAGTTCTGATACCTGACGTTTCAATCCGCTGCCAAACATTAAGCCATCCTTCCGCTGATACCCGTGCCCGAGGTGCTGTCGTGTGCTGTGGAGGCGATTGTGTCGCCATGCCTTGATCGGGAGTAAAACGACCGTCAGGCGGTGTTCTTGAGGGAGGGGTGTGGCAGATTGTGAAACGATTGATGCAAAGCAAAAAGCCAACCCGGAAGGGTTGGCTTTTTGCTTGAATCTTTGGCTCCTCGACCTGGGCTCGAACCAGGGACCTACGGATTAACAGTCCGGCGCTCTACCGACTGAGCTATCGAGGAACAGAGGCCCGCATTCTAGATGGTGATCTCGGGTAAGTCAAGAATTCGCCGTCTTGGAAGCGTGAATTTCTGCCTCCACTGTAAATGTGGAGGCAGAAACCACCATCAGGCCTTGATGACGGCGGCGATGGCGTCGGCGACGTAGTCGAGGTTCTTGCTGTTCAGTGCGGCCAGGCAGATGCGGCCGGTACCGACGGCGTAGATACCGAACTCGTCCTTCATGCGCTCCACCTGGACGGCGCTGAGGCCGGTGTAGGAGAACATGCCACGCTGCTTGATCACGAAGGAGAAGTCCTGGTCTACCTTGCGGGCGGCCAGCTGCTCGACCAGGCCGGTGCGCATGGCACGGATGCGGTCACGCATGCCGGCCAGCTCAGTTTCCCACTCGGCACGCAGGGCCGGGGTGGACAGCACGGCGGCAACCACCGCGCCACCGTGGATCGGCGGGTTGGAGTAGTTGGTGCGGATCACGCGCTTGAGCTGGGACAGCACGCGGGCGGACTCGTCCTTGTTCTGGGTGACGATGGACAGGGCGCCGACGCGCTCGCCGTAGAGCGAGAAGCTCTTGGAGAAGGAGCTGGACACGAAGAAGGACAGGCCGGAGGCGGAGAACAGGTTCACCGCCACGGCGTCCGGCTCGATGCCGTCGGCGAAGCCCTGGTAGGCCATGTCGAGGAAGGGGATCAGGCCACGGTTGGCACAGGCCTTGACCACCTCGGCCCATTGGGCTTCGGTGAGGTCGGCGCCGGTGGGGTTGTGGCAACAGGCGTGCAGCACGATCACCGAGCCGGCGGGCAGGGTGTTCAGCTTGGCGATCATCGCCTCAGCGTTGGCGCCGCGGGTTTCGGGGTTGTAATACGGGTAGGTGTCCACCGGGAAGCCGGCCGCCTCGAAGAGGGCGCGGTGGTTTTCCCAGGAGGGGTCGGAGATGTACACGGTGGCGCCCGGCACCACGCGCTTGATCAGGTCGCCGCCGATGCGCAGTGCGCCGGTACCGCCGAGGGCTTGGGCGGTGACGACGCGGCCGTCACGGATCAGTGCGCTGTCGGCTCCGAACAGCAGGTTCTGAACGGCGTTGTTGTAGGCAACGGGGCCTTCGATGGGCTGGTAACCCCGGGGCGGGGCGGCTTCGAGGCGGGCCTTTTCGGCGGTCTTGACGGCGCCGAGCAGAGGGATCTTGCCGTTGTCGTCGAAGTAGACGCCAACGCCGAGGTTGACCTTGGTGCTGCGGGTATCCGCATTGAAGGCTTCGTTCAGGCCAAGAATCGGATCGCGGGGGGCCATTTCCACCGCAGCAAAGATCGACGAGCTCATGGGTTCTCCAAATGGGCGAAAGGTGCGGGGCACGGGGTGCCGGCCGCTGGGCGATAATGCGGCCTTGTCCGGATGGTTCCGGGCAGTGCCGACTGACTTCAACCTGAAATTTTATCATGGCCGATCAATCCGATAGTGGGCGTGTGGTGGTTTTCGAGGGGAGCCCCTTCCGGCTCCATCAACCTTTTGCGCCTGGCGGGGACCAGCCGGAGGCGATCCGCCAGCTTGTAGAAGGGATCGGGGACGGCCTGATGTTCCAGACCCTGCTGGGGGTCACCGGGTCGGGCAAGACCTACACCATGGCCAACGTGATTGCCCGCTGCGGCCGACCCGCGCTGGTGCTGGCCCACAACAAGACCCTGGCAGCCCAGTTGTACTCGGAGTTCCGGGAGTTCTTCCCCGAGAACGCGGTGGAGTATTTCGTCAGCTACTACGATTACTACCAGCCCGAAGCCTACGTGCCCTCCCGGGATCTGTTCATCGAGAAGGACTCGGCGATCAACGAGCATATTGAGCAGATGCGCCTGTCGGCCACCAAAAGCCTGATGGAACGTCGCGACGTGGTCATCGTGGCTTCGGTGTCATGCATCTACGGGATTGGCGATCCGGGTGACTATCACAGCATGGTGCTGCACCTGCGTGAGGGCGAGCAGGTGGTGCACCGGGATCTGGTGCAGCGGCTGGTGGCCATGCAGTACAGCCGGGCCGATGTGGACTTCAAGCGCGGTACTTTTCGGGTGCGCGGGGACGTGATCGACATCTTCCCCGCCGAAAGTGCGGAGCACGCCCTGCGGGTGGAGATGTTTGACGATGAAATCGAGCATCTGACCCTGTTTGATCCGCTCACCGGCCACCTCAAGCAGAAGCTGGCGCGCTTCACGGTGTATCCGTCCAGCCATTATGTGACGCCCCGGGCCACCGTGTTGCGGGCGGTTGAGGCGATCAAGGAGGAGCTGCGGGAGCGCATCGAAACCTTCCAGAAGGCCGGCAAGCTGGTGGAGGCCCAGCGCATTGAGCAGCGCACCCGCTTCGACCTGGAAATGCTCAACGAACTGGGCTTCTGCAAGGGCATCGAGAATTACTCCCGACACATGTCCGGGCGCAACCCCGGCGATGCGCCGCCGACCCTCATCGACTACCTGCCCAAGGATGGATTGATGTTCATCGACGAATCCCATGTGTCCATCGGGCAGGTGGGGGCGATGTACAAGGGGGATCGCTCCCGCAAGGAGAACCTGGTGGAATACGGCTTTCGCCTGCCTTCGGCGCTGGACAACCGGCCCCTCAAGTTTGAGGAGTTTGAGCGCCTGCTGCCCCAGACGGTTTTTGTCTCGGCGACCCCGGCGGCTTACGAGAAGGCCAACCAGGGGCAGGTGGTGGAGCAGGTGGTGCGGCCGACCGGGCTGGTGGACCCCATCATCATCGTGAAGCCGGCCACGACCCAGGTCGATGATCTGCTGGGCGAGATCAAGCAGCGGCTGGTGGCGCAGGAGCGGATTCTGGTGACAGTGCTGACCAAGCGCCTCGCCGAGGATCTGACCGAATACCTGGCCGAGAACGGTATTCGCGTGCGTTATCTGCACTCGGACATTGACACCGTGGAGCGGGTCGAGATCATCCGCGACCTGCGCTTGGGCGAATTTGACGTGCTGGTGGGCATCAACCTGTTGCGGGAGGGGCTGGATATCCCCGAGGTGTCCTTGGTGGCGATCCTGGATGCGGACAAGGAGGGCTTTCTGCGCTCGGAACGCTCCTTGATCCAGACCATTGGCCGGGCGGCCCGGCATCTGCACGGTACCGCGATTCTTTACGCGGACCGTATCACCGACTCGATGAAGGCTGCAATCGGCGAAACGGAGCGTCGCCGGGAAAAACAGCTGGCCTTCAACGCTGCTAACGGAATTACACCCAAGTCCGTGACAAAACGCATAAAGGACATCATTGACGGTGTCTATGATGCAGGTTCAGGGGATGCCCCTGTCAGCGCCGCCGAGACCCGTGTCGAGTATGGGGTTCTGGATGAAAAGGCGCTGGCCAAGACCATCCGTCAGCTCGAGAAGGAAATGCAGGAGCACGCCCGCAACCTGGAGTTCGAAAAGGCTGCTGCGGCGCGCGACCGGCTTTTTCGTCTGCGTCAGCAGGCCTTCGGGGCGGAAGGACATGATGCATCCGCTTCACCCGACGCCACTGGCTGAGAGAATCTGAAGAAATTGGTCCTTGAGCTTGTACGTTCCGCCCGCCGGCTGCTTAAATTACCGGTAGGAGGGACACCCATAATGAAAATACTGTTTGTGTGCACCGGCAATATCTGTCGGTCACCCACGGCGGAGGGCGTGGCACGCCGCTGGTTGGCCATGGCAGGGCTGGAGGATGTGGTCGGCGTCGATTCTGCCGGCACCCAGGGCTATCACGCCGGCGAGGCGCCGGATCCGCGTGCCCAGACGGCCGCCCTGCGTCGGGGGTACGACCTTTCCCGTCTCCGGGCGCGCAAGGTTCAGCCCAAGGATTACGCCGATTTCGATCTGGTGCTGGCCATGGACCGGGACCACTTCAACTATCTGCGGGACAGGGCGCCCGATGGTTGCAAGCACAAGGTGCGCATGTTCATGAGCTTTGCCCACAGCTCTCGTCGCGATGATGTTCCTGACCCCTACTATGGCGGGGCAAAGGGCTTCGATGCCGTTCTCGATCTGTGTGAGGACGCGGTGCAGGGGCTGATCGAAGACATTCTTCCGGAAGTGAATCGGCGGCGTCAGTCGGTGAGCTGAGGCGTTTGGCCTGTGCCTGCCTTAGGCAGGGGCCAACAAAGGCAAAAGGCCAGTCCCGGGGGACTGGCCTTTTGCTTGTCGTGCTGCTGATTACTTCTGGGTTTCCACCTGGACCAGCGCTTCCTCTACGACCGGCGCTGCACTGCGGGTGCGACGACGGCCGAGGGGTTGGGCGGGCTCTGCAGGTGTCGCCGCCTGGGCGCTCACCGAGCCAGCACGGGTTTCGATCATCACCAGACCACTGGCTTCGAGATCGGGGAGTTCGATGGCTGCCGGGGCCGCCTTGGTGGCGATCTCGACGATGCTGCTGGCCGCTTCGGGCTCCGCCGGGGCGGTGGGCGTCACCACGTCAGCAGGGGCTTCGACGACGACCGCTTCGGCCGTGGTGGGGCTAAGGTCTTCGCTGGGGGCCGCCACTTCGACCGGAGCCTCGATGGAATCGGGAGCCGCCGGCGCTGCGGGGGCCTCGGCTGCCGCTTCGACCGCGGGCTGCCGGGCGGCCGCAACGGCCTGTTCGATCAGATCAAGATCTGTGCTTGGCGACACTACAGGCGGGGTGATGACCGCCTCTGCGACAATGGGGGCTTCCTCGACTTGTGCGACTGCAGGGGCAGGTTCTGCCGCGGCCTCCGCCACTTCCATGGTTTCGGGAGCTGCAGGAGTCGGTGCCGGAGCGGCTTCGACGGTAGCTGCGACCGCTTCTGCTGCTGCGGTGCTTGTCGCGGCAGTTTCAGCAGGTTCTGCGGCTTGTGGCTGTTCGCCAATCTCCAGCTCACCCTGGGCAGCGTTTTCGTTGGTGTTGGCTTCCTCGTTGCGACGACCGCCACGACGGCCACGACGGCTGCGACGACTGCGTTCGGCACCCGCTTCACCTTCGACGGCGGCGCTTGCCTCGGGGGCAGCGACGGCTGCTGCTACGGCAACCGCGGTCAGTTGCTCGGCGGCGACGAGAGTTTCGGTCTCGGCCGGCTTCGGGGCCTGGGCGTTGCGGTTGCGGCCGCGCTCTCCACGTTCGCTGCGATCACCGCGATCATTCCGCTCACCACGTTCGGCACGCTCACCGTTGCGGCCTTCCCGCTCCTGGCGCTCGCCACGCTGACGCTGGGGCTTTTCGCGGGTCTCGGCCTGGGCCTCGGGGGCGTTGTTGCGGTTGTTGTCCCGGGCTTCACGGTTGTCGCTACGCTCTTCGCGCTGGCCATCACGGCGGCCACGGCCTTCGCGGCCTTCGCGACCCTCCCGGCGGCCCCGTTCGTTGCGCGGACGGGATTCACGACGGGGGGCTTCCGGCTGGACGACCACCGGTGCGGGCTCGGGCTGCTTCTCACCACGGAAGAAGGCAAAGATGCGGGACAGCAGGCCGGGCTGGCTTTCAGGCACGGGGGCGGGGGCCGGCGCTGCCTTTGCTTCCACGATGGGGGCGGGCTGATCTGGCGTGATGCCCTTGACGGCGGCTTCCTGGCGTACCGGGCGATCGGTGTTGGCCGACGGCGGGGAGTAGGACTCGTCAGCGGGCTTGGTGGCCATGCGATAGCTCGGCAGGGTGCTGTCTTCCTGGTTGAGCTGGTCGTGGCGCAGGCGGACGATTTCGTGCTGAGGCGTTTCGAGGTGGCGGTTGGGGATCAGCACCAGGCTGACCTTGTGGCGCACTTCGATCTTGGCAATGTCGTCGCGCTTTTCGTTGAGCAGGAAGGTGGCCACGTCCACCGGCACCTGGCAGTGCAGGGCGCCGGTGTTGTCCTTCATCGCCTCCTCTTCGAGGATGCGCAGGATGTGCAGCGCAGAGGATTCGGTGCTGCGGATGTGGCCGGTGCCGTTGCAGCGCGGGCAAGGGATGTAGCTGGTCTCGGCGAGGGCGGGACGCAGGCGCTGGCGGGACAGTTCCAACAGGCCGAAGCGGCTGATTTTGCCGGTCTGGACGCGGGCACGGTCGTAGCGCAGGGCGTCGCGCAGGCGGTTCTCGACCTCGCGCTGGTTCTTCTGCGACTCCATGTCGATGAAGTCGATGACGATCAGGCCACCAAGGTCGCGCAGGCGCAGTTGGCGGGCAACTTCGTCGGCGGCTTCGCAGTTGGTCTTGAACGCGGTTTCCTCGATGTCGGCACCACGGGTAGCGCGGCCGGAGTTCACATCCACAGAGACCAGGGCCTCGGTGTGGTCGATCACGATGGCGCCGCCGGAAGGCAGGCTGACCTGGCGCGAGTAGGCCGATTCGATCTGGTGTTCGATCTGGAAGCGCGAGAACAGCGGTACGTCGTCGTGGTAGCGCTTCACGCGGTTCACGTTCTGCGGCATCACGTGAGCCATAAACTGGCGAGCCTGTTCGTACACGTCGTCGGTGTCGATCAGGATTTCGCCGATGTCGGGCTGGAAGTAGTCACGGATGGCGCGGATGACCAGGCTACCTTCCTGGTAGATCAGGAAGGCGCCATCCTGGGACTGGGCTGCACCGTCAATGGCGCGCCACAGTTGCAGGAGGTAGTTCAAGTCCCATTGCAGCTCTTCGGCATTGCGGCCGATGGCTGCGGTGCGGGCGATCAGGCTCATGCCACCGGGCACTTCGAGCTGATCCATGACGTCACGCAGTTCGGCGCGCTCGTCACCCTCGACGCGACGGGATACGCCACCACCACGGGGGTTGTTGGGCATCAGCACCAGGTAACGGCCGGCCAGGGAGACGAAGGTGGTGAGCGCGGCGCCCTTGTTGCCCCGTTCGTCCTTTTCAACCTGGACAATCAGTTCCTGGCCTTCCTTGAGGGCTTCCTTGATGGAAGCACGGCTGGCTTCCACGCCAGGCTGAAAGTAGGAGCGGGAGATTTCCTTGAACGGCAGGAAGCCGTGGCGCTCGGCGCCATAGTTGACAAACGCGGCTTCAAGGCTGGGCTCGATGCGCGTGATGACGGCTTTGTAGATGTTGCTTTTACGTTGTTCCTTGGCGGCCGATTCAATGTCGAGGTCAATCAGCTTCTGACCATCGACAATGGCAACGCGGAGTTCCTCGGCCTGCGTCGCGTTGAAGAGCATGCGCTTCATTCGTCTTCTTCTCCCGCGCGGCACACGGGCAGGACGAAGCGCGCCACCCGCTTAACTGCGGTGACTTAGTTTGGCGTTTTCGCGACTATCCTTCATCGGGGGGAAACAAACTAAAGTGGGTGGCGGGATTCGTCTTTTGCACCCTGAACCCGCGATATACGCTGGGGGGCTGCGAAGCGCCGGCTGCGTCGCCTGGTCTCGCCATTCCGGGACGGGGCGTACTCACGGGTACGACGGCGTCTCTCGTTGCGACCTCGGGCCTGCTTGCCTGGTGTGCTTCGCGGCCCCCGGTTTCAGGGCCGTCAATCTGCGTGTGCGCCTGCGCGCAATTGGTACAAGTTTATTGTCGAATACAGTACCATCGCCCTCTTTTTGTCTGGCGATGGACCTTCCTGTGATTTTTCCGGGAGCGGTGAAGGCGCTGGATATCCAGGCGTTGAGTCGCTCTGGGACGACGCGGACCGGTGTTGAAATCTGCCAACACACCTGCAGGTGAGCGCGACGCATCAGAACCGAAAAAACCGTTAATTAGTATATTTCAAAAAGATGGCCTTGAGTAAAGCACCCGCAGTAAGCCATACCCGCGTGGATGAAGGCAGTGCGGGGCAGCGCATCGACAACTACCTGGTAAGAGTGTGCAAGGGGGTGCCCAAGAGCCACATCTACCGCATTCTGCGCAGCGGTGAAGTGCGGGTGAATAGCCGGCGTGTCGACCAGACCTACCGCCTGCAGGAGGGGGACGAGCTGCGCATCCCGCCGATCCGTCTGGCTGACAAGGCTGCGGCCGCACCGGTGCCGGTGGGCAAGGCCTTCGATATCGTCTTCGAGGATGAAGCGCTGCTGGTGCTCGACAAGCCCGCCGGTCTGGCGGTGCATGGTGGAAGCGGTGTCAGCTTCGGGGTCATCGAGCAGTTGCGCCGGCAGCGACCGGAGGCTAAGTTTCTGGAGTTGGTGCATCGCCTCGACCGCGAGACTTCCGGTCTCCTGATCGTTGCCAAGAAGCGCAGCGCGCTTACGGTGCTCCATGACATGATGCGCGACGGTAAGGTGCAGAAGCGCTATTTGACCATGGTGGCGGGGCGCTGGCTCAATCAGCAGCAGCACGTAAAGCTGTCGCTGCACAAGTATCTGCTGGACAACGGTGAGCGCCGTGTCAGCGTGAACCCGGAGGGAAAGCCGGCGCACAGCATCGTCCGGCTGGTGAGGCGCTGGAGTGGTTACAGCCTTGTGGAGGTGGAGCTGAAGACCGGCCGAACCCACCAGATCCGTGTTCATCTCAGTCATCTGGGCTTCCCCTTGTGCGGTGACGACAAGTACGGGGATTTCGCGCTCAACAAGCAGCTCGAGAAGGAGGGGCTCAAGCGGATGTTTCTGCATGCCGCCAAGTTGGCGTTCCGGCATCCGCTGACAGATCAGGCGATTGAACTCTCGGCGCCCCTGCCGGCCGAACTGGAGGGTTTTGTGGCCTTCGTCGAGCAGACCCGGGAGAGAGAGCATGGCTAAGCGCTTTGAGCTGATCGTTTTTGACTGGGATGGCACGCTGATGGATTCGGCGGCAGCCATCGTGCGCGCCATCCAGGCGGCCAGTGCCGACCTGGGGTTGCCGGTGCCGCCGGATGCGCGGGCCCGCTACGTCATCGGCCTGGGGCTGGTGGATGCCTTGCGCCATGCGGTTCCCGAGCTGGCCGAGAAAGACTACCCGGCCATGGTGGAGCGTTATCGCCATCATTATTTGTCGGGTGATCATGAGCTCGCGCTTTTTGAGGGTACATACGCGTTGATCGAGTCGCTCCACGGGCGGGGTTACAGCCTGGCCGTGGCAACGGGCAAGAGCCGCAAGGGCTTGGCGCGGGCCCTTGAGTTTTCGGGTCTGGGGCGTTTCTTTCATGCCACGCGCTGTGCTGACGAGTGTTTCTCGAAGCCTCATCCGGCCATGCTGCATGAGCTGATGGATGAGTTTGGGTTGGGGCCGGACGCCTGTCTGATGATCGGTGATACCACCCATGATCTGCAAATGGCCAAAAATGCCGGGATGGCGGGGTTGGCGGTCAGCTTTGGTGCCCATTCGGTGGGGCAGTTGCTGGCGGAGGCACCCCTGGCCTGCGTGCATACCCCTGCCGAGCTGCGTGCCTGGCTTGAGGAGCGGGCGTGATCTGCAGGTCAGAGGCGGTGCGCGAGGGGGAAGATGGGGTGCGCTTCAGCGTGACGCGCGTGACCGGTGAGGAGCCGGCCTTTGTGGTGCGCTTTCAGGGGCGGGTTCACGCCTATATCAATCGTTGCGCCCATGTGCCGGTGGAGCTGGACTGGCTACCCGGCAAATTCTTCGATGACGCCCGCCTGTATCTTGTCTGCGCGACCCATGGTGCCTTGTACGAACCCGAGACCGGATACTGCGTCTCAGGCCCCTGCCGTGGTGCGCGTTTGGTGTCGTTGGGTGTCGAAGAGCGGGACGGCGGGGTCTATCTGGTCGATTGAACTGGCTCGGGCCCGCTCTTGTTCAGGCGGCGAGGATCAGGAATACAGTGGGTCGTCGAGCGAGATCGGGGGCCGGCGCCCGCTTCCAGTCAGTAATGCTGTGCGTGCTAATCCACTCGCTCTCGAGGGTCAGGTCGCGTGCCACGCACAAACGGGTTTCCGGCCGGCAGTTGCTGCGCAGGGCCTCGAACATGCGCTCGTTGCGATAGGGCGTTTCGATGAATAGCTGGGTGCGGGAATGTCGCGCTGACTCTGTCTCCAACTCGCGAATGCGTTTGTTGCGCGCCTCTTCGTCGACGGGCAGGTAGCCGTGAAAGGCGAAGCTCTGTCCGTTGAGCCCCGAGGCCATCAAGGCCAGCAACAGCGAGGAAGGGCCGACCAGTGGAACAACCCTGATGCCCTTCTCGTGGGCACGGCGGACGAGGAGGGCGCCGGGATCGGCGACGGCTGGACAGCCGGCTTCCGACATCAATCCGGCATCCGTGCCGGCTAGCAGCGGGGCCAGCAATCCATCCAGGCTTGGTGTGTCGGGCCTTTCGGGGAGCTCCCGGATGTCCAGGTCGCGCAGTTGGGCGGGGTGTTCCAGGCGTTTGAGTTCGGCGCGGGCTGTTTTGGCGTTTTCAACGACGAAATAGCTCAGCTGACGTGCCCGGGTGGCAACGTCTGCCGGGGTTGTCAGGCTGCCGGGGCTCGGGCCCAGGCTGACGGGGATCAGATAGAGCGTGCCTTTTTGCATCGTCAGGGCAGGGCCAGGCCTTCGTTGCGGAGCATTCGTGCCAGGGCAATCAGTGGCAGGCCGACGAGCGCGTTTGGATCGTCACCGCTCAGGGCGTCGAGCAGGGTGATGCCGAGCCCCTCGGATTTTGCGCTGCCGGCGCAGTCGAGGGGGCGCTCACGCTCTACGTAGCGGACGATCTCGTCGTCGGAGAGGTGGCGGAAGCGGACCTCCGTGGGGACAGTCTCTATCTGAACACGGCCGCTGCGGGTGTTGAGCACAGCCAGGGCCGTATCGAAGACTGCCGTGCGTCCGCTCATGGCGCGCAATTGGGCCACGGCGCGCTCGACTGTGCCGGGTTTGCCGAAGCGCTGGTCGCCCATGCTGGCCACCTGGTCGCTGCCGATGATCAGCGCGTTGTCAAACTGCCCGGCAACGGCTCTCGCCTTCCCAATGGCCAGGCGTTCTGCGGTGGTGCGGGGGGGCTCGCCGGGCAGAGGAGATTCGTCGATGTCCGGCCGAGCGATCTCGAAGGGCAGGCCGAAGCGCTTGAGCAGCTCCCGGCGGTAGGCGGAGGTGGAGGCGAGGACGAGTTTCATGGCGGAGATTCGGGGTGGCCGGCGTGCTTGGCTAGGGTCTGCAGAGTTTTGACACAGGCAGCCGAAAATAATATCATGCCGCGCTTATGTCGCAAGAAAGCTTCGTGATTGACCTGCGGGCGTTGGCCAAAGACGGACGTCGCGTGCAGAGCGCGGTGCCGGTGGAGCGTCTCGGCCGTTTGGCCGGATCCCTGCTGGAGCCGGTGGGTTCGGTGGAGTTCGAGTTTCAGGGCGAGCGGGACGACGAGGGCAAGCTCTACGTCGAATTGCTGGTCAGGGCGGATCTGGTGTTGCAGTGCCAGCGCTGCCTCGAGGCTCTGGTGTGGCCGTGTGAGGTCAGGAATCGCCTTCTTTTGCTGCGCACTGGTGAAGCACTGCCAGACGATGAGCTCGAGAACGACGAGGTAGACGCCCTTGAGGTGGAGCCGCTGACCGACCTGCTGGCCTTGGTGGAGGATGAGGTGTTGTTGTCCCTGCCCCTGGTTCCGCGTCACGATGATTGCGAACCGCCGGTTAGTGCCGGCGATGATGAAGAGATTTCGCCCTTCGCCGTTCTGCGTCAGTTGCGCGGCAAGGTTTAAGTATTCCTCTAGGAGTGTTTCATGGCTGTCCAGCAGAACAAAAAGTCCCCGTCCAAGCGCGGTATGCACCGTTCCCACGATTTCCTGGTTGCGCCCCCGCTGGCCGTCGAGCCGACCACCGGTGAAGTGCACCTGCGTCACCACGTGTCGCCCTCCGGCGTCTATCGTGGCAAGAAGGTTGCAAAGGCCAAGGGCGAGTAATCCCCCCGGTCTGGAAGCGGCGCGGCGCCTTCGGGCGCTCGCGCCGTTTTTACACATGTCTCAATTTCACTGCGCCGAATGACTGTCACCCTGTCGATTGACTGCATGGGGGGCGATCATGGCCCCTCGGTGACCGTCCCTGCTGCCCTGCATTTCATGCGGAGCGACCGCGATACCCGGATTGTTCTGGTGGGGCGGTCTGAGGCCATCGAGCCTCATCTGGGGACGGCCCTGGCCGAGTTCGGCGAGCGTCTGCGCATCCAGCGTGCCTCGGAAGTGGTGGGCATGGATGAGCCGCCCGCGCTGGCCATGCGCAACAAGAAGGATTCGTCGATGCGGGTCGCGGTGGATCTCGTCAAGTCGGGCGAGTCCCAGGCCGCGGTGTCGGCCGGCAATACGGGGGCGCTGATGGCGATCTCCCGTTTTGTTCTCAAGACCCTTCCCGGTATCGATCGCCCGGCAATCTGCAGCACCCTGCCCACTCTGCGCGGCCAGACCCACGTCCTCGACCTGGGAGCCAACGTGGATTGTTCGCCTGAGCATCTGCTGCAGTTCGGCATCATGGGCGCCATGTTGGTGGCCGCTGTCGAGCACAACGAACGTCCGAGCGTGGGCCTTCTCAATATTGGCGAAGAAGAGATCAAGGGCAACGAAACGGTCAAGCAGGCCGGTGAGTTGCTGCGCAAGAGTGGTCTCAACTTTTACGGCAATGTCGAAGGCAACGACATTTACAAGGGTACGGTCGATGTAGTTGTCTGTGACGGCTTTGTTGGCAACGTGGCCCTGAAGACGTCTGAAGGTCTTGCCCAGATGATGGCAACCTTCCTGCGCGAGCAGTTCTCCCGCAACTGGCTGACCAAGCTGGCCGCGGTCTTCGCCATGTCGGCCCTGAAGGGTTTCAAGCACAAGCTCGATTCCCGCCGTTACAACGGTGCGGCACTCCTGGGTTTGCGTGGCGTGGTCGTCAAGAGCCATGGTGCGGCCGATTCGTTTGCCTTCGAGCAGGCTATCTGGCGGGCCGCCGAGGCCGCCCGCAACCGACTCATCGAGCGCATCAGCGAGCGCATGGAACGCGAAAGGTCTGCCGCATGATCTATGCACGAGTGGCTGGTACGGGGAGCTATCTTCCCGGCAATCCTGTTACCAACGACGATCTGGTTGCCCGCGGAATCGATACCTCCGACGAATGGATCGTCGAGCGTACCGGAATCCGCTCCCGCTACCTGGCGGCACCCGATGTCACTTCCAGTCAGCTCGCCTATGAAGCCAGCGTGCGAGCCATCGAGGCAGCAGGTTGCCGGCCGGACGACATCGATCTGATCATCGTCGCCACGTCCACGCCCGATTTCATTTTTCCGAGTACTGCGACCCTGCTTCAGGCGCGTCTGGGTATTACCAACGGCAGCCCTGCCTTCGACCTTCAGGCCGTGTGCGCGGGCTTCGCCTACGCCATAAGTACGGCCGAGAAGTTCATCCGCTCCGGCGGTACTCGACGGGCGCTGGTGGTGGGGGCAGAAGTCTTCTCCCGCATTCTCGACTGGAATGATCGTGGCACCTGTGTGCTCTTCGGTGATGGCGCCGGGGCTGTGGTGCTTGAGGCCTCGGATGCTCCCGGGATTCTCGCCTCGGCGATCCACGCAGATGGTCGCCACAACCCCATCCTTTGCGTGCCAGGGCAGGTCAGCCGTGGCGAAGTCATCGGTGATCCCTTCTTGCGCATGGATGGGCAGGCCGTTTTCAAGTTCGCGGTCAAGGTGCTGGCGGATGTGGCCCGTGAAGTTCCGGAACTCGGGGGTGTGTCCCTCGATCAGGTGGATTGGCTGATTCCTCCTCAGGCCAATACCCGCATCATTCAGGCCACCGGCAAGCGTCTCGGTCCCTCCATGGACAAGGTCATCGCCACGGTCTCCCGTCATGGCAACACCTCGGCAGCGTCCATTCCTCTGGCCCTTGACGAAGCGGTGCGGGATGGTCGCATCCAGCGCGGGCAAAAGGTCATCCTTGAGGGGATCGGCGGAGGCTTCGCCTGGGGTGCCACGCTCCTGCAGTTCTAAGAAGTTCAATCTGCTTCGCTCAACAAGCCAATTCAAAGGTAGGGAACGATGAATTTTGCTTTCGTGTTTCCGGGGCAGGGCTCACAGTCGGTCGGCATGATGGCCGCCTACGGTGAGTCTGCCGTGATTCGCCAGGCCTTCACTGAGGCCTCCGATGCCCTGGGGCAAGACCTCTGGCAAATGGTGGCAGAAGGCCCCGCCGAGGTGCTCGCCCAGACCGTCAATACCCAGCCGCTGATGCTCACCGCTGGTGTCGCCGTGTATCGCGAGTGGATTGCCCGAGGCGGCGCTGTGCCGGCTCTGGTTGCCGGGCATAGCCTGGGGGAGTACTCCGCTCTGGTGGCTGCTGGAGCTTTGGATTTTGCTGAGGCCGTCAAGCTGGTGCGCCTGCGCGCCCAGGCCATGCAGGAGGCCGTGCCGGCTGGCGAGGGGGCCATGGCGGCCCTGTTGGGGCTGGACGAGCCAGCTGCTGCTGAAGCCTGTGCCGAGGCGGCACAGGGCGAGGTGGTATCTGCAGCCAATCTCAACAGCCCCGGGCAGATTGTCATTGCGGGTGCGAAGGCTGCCGTTGAGCGCGCCATTGCAGCGGCCAAGGCTCGGGGCGCCAAGCGCGCCGTGCTGCTGCCGGTGAGCGCCCCCTTCCATTGCGCCCTGATGAAGCCTGCCGCGGAGCGCCTGGCTCAGCGTCTTGCCGAGATTGAAGTGCGCGTGCCTGGTATTCCGGTGCTCAACAACGTGGATGTGGCGGTGGAGGATCAGCCCGCTCGCATCAAGGATGCGTTGGTGCGCCAGGCCTATTCGCCAGTGCGCTGGATCGAGACTGTTCAGGCTATCGCTGGTCGTGGCGTCACCCATGTCTTCGAGTGCGGTCCCGGCAAGGTGCTGGCAGGCATGACCAAGCGCATCGAAGGCAGTTTGCTGGGCGGAGCTATCGCCGATGTGGCCAGCCTGGAAGAAACACTGAAAACCACGGGGGAAGCATGAGTCAGGTTCTGCAAGGCCAGGTTGCGCTGGTGACCGGCGCGTCCCGCGGTATTGGCCGCGCCATTGCCCTGGAGTTGGGGCGTCTGGGGGCGACCGTCATCGGTACTGCCACCTCCGAGGCCGGTGCGGCCGACATCCAGGCAGGGCTTGAGGCTGCCGGTGTGGCGGGCCGAGGCTTGGCGCTGGACGTGACCAGTGCTGAAGCCTGCGAGGCTGCCCTTGGCGAGATCGAGAAGGTTTTCGGTGCAGTGGGGATTCTGGTCAATAACGCTGGCATCACCCGCGATAACCTCTCCATGCGCATGAAGGATGCCGAATGGGATGCCGTCATCGATACCAACCTGAAGGCCGTCTTCCGCATGTCCAAGCTGGTGATGCGCGGAATGATGAAGGCCCGTGCCGGCCGCATCATCAATATCACTTCGGTGGTGGGGAGCTCGGGTAACGCCGGTCAGGCCAACTACGCAGCGGCCAAGGCCGGCGTGGCGGGGATGACCCGGGCCCTGGCCCAGGAGCTCGGTAGCCGCAACATCACCGTCAATTGCGTGGCGCCGGGTTTCATCGACACCGACATGACCAAGGATCTGCCGGAGGCCCAGCGCAAGGAGCTGGCCAGCAAGATCGCCCTCGGCCGTCTTGGCAAACCCGAAGAGATTGCAGGCGTGGTGGGCTTTCTGGCCTCTCCTGCTGCAGCCTACGTGACGGGCGCGACCCTGCACGTTAACGGTGGCATGTATATGGCGTAAGTCTCGCCGTGCTGGCGGGGGTGCGCGTTTTTGGTAGAATGCGAGGGTTTTTGAATTCACCCTCCAAACTGGGAAGGAGTTACACACATGGAAAACATCGAACAGCGCGTCAAGAAGATCGTTGCCGAACAACTCGGCGTGAATGAATCCGAAATCAAGAATGAATCCTCCTTCGTGGACGATCTGGGCGCCGACTCCCTCGACACCGTCGAGCTGGTGATGGCCCTTGAAGAAGAGTTCGAGTGCGAGATCCCCGACGAAGAAGCTGAGAAGATCACCAGCGTCCAGCAAGCGATCGACTACGTCACCGCTCATCTCAAGAAGTAATTCCCCGGAGCCTGCCTTGACCCGTCGCAGAGTCGTCGTCACCGGCCTTGGCGTTGTTTCGCCGGTCGGTAATACCGTGTCTGAAGCTTGGGATGCCATTACCAACGGGCGTTCCGGCATCGGTGAGATTACCCGTTTTGATACCTCGTCCTTCCCGGTGAAGATTGCCGGCGAAGTAAAGGGGTTCGATCTTGCGGCTTATCTCTCGCCGAAGGAGGCGCGCCGTATGGATGGTTTCATCCACTACGGCCTCGCTGCGGGCATTCAGGCTTTCCGTGATTCCGGAATCGAAGTTACCGAAGCCAATGCAGAACGGATTGGCGTCAATATTGGTTCGGGCATCGGCGGCCTGCCGATGATCGAGGGGACTCACGACGATTTCCTCGCCGGTGGTCCGCGCAAGATTTCCCCCTTCTTCATTCCGGGTACGATCATCAACATGATCTCCGGAAACCTGTCGATCATGTTTGGGCTCAAGGGGCCTAACATCGCGGTGGTGACGGCCTGTACCACGGGTCTGCACGCCATCGGCACCAGTGCCCGGATGATCGAATATGGTGACGCAGACGTGATGGTCTGCGGTGGCGCCGAATCCACGGTCACGCCCCTGGCGGTCGGTGGTTTTGCGTCGGCCAAGGCGCTGTCAACCCGGAACGACGACCCCACCACGGCGAGCCGCCCGTGGGACAAGGATCGGGACGGCTTTGTCCTTGGCGAAGGTGCTGGTGTGCTGGTGCTTGAAGAGTACGAGCACGCGGTAAAGCGTGGTGCCCGCATCTATGCCGAGCTGGCCGGTTTTGGCATGAGCGGTGATGCCTATCACATGACGGCCCCGGATACCGATGGTCCGCGGCGGAGCATGGTCAATGCCCTCCGCAATGCTGGCATCAATGGTGATCAGGTGCAGTACCTCAATGCCCATGGCACCTCCACGCCGCTGGGTGACAAGAATGAGACGGAGGCCATCAAGCTGGCTTTTGGTGCGGACGTGGCTAAATCCCTGGTGGTGAATTCCACAAAGTCCATGACCGGGCACCTGCTTGGCGGAGCTGGGGGGCTTGAGTCGGTGCTCACGACCCTGGCGGTGTATCACCAGGTGTCTCCCCCGACCATCAATATTTTCGAACAGGATCCGGAGTGTGATCTGGACTACTGTGCGAATGTGGCCCGCCCGATGAAGATCGATGTGGCCATGAAGAACAATTTCGGTTTTGGTGGCACCAACGGTACGCTGGTGTTTCGCAAGATCTGACCGCCGGGAGAGCACGGGAGGCCGTGCATCTTGAACGTCATTGAAGTCAGGCCGTCACGGCGTCTCGTTCTGTTTTTGGCAGGCGGGCATGCCCTGGCGGCTTTTTCATGTCTGTTCCTGCCGCAAGGGTGGCAGGCTTGGACAGGCCTAGGCCTTGTCGCCGTGTCTCTGTTCTGTGCGCTTCGTAAGACGCCGGGAGCATCGTCCCTGATCGGGCTGGGGGATGATGGGGGGCTACGGCTTGCCCCAGGCCTTGTCGCGGATGAGGGGGCCGTCGTGATACGGCCTGCGACGGTGGTGAGCGGTGCTGCAGTGTGGTTGGCCTGGCGCGAAGCTCAGGGTGGGCGCAGTGGAGTGCTTCTGCTTCTTCGAGATCAGATGACCCCGGGCGAATGGCGCGAGTTTCAAGTCTGGCTGCGTCTTCGGGTTGCCGGGGTGATGAAGGCCCTTGGCGATTCCTGAGCGTCAGCTGCGGATCCGGCCTGGGCGGATTACGGTGTTCCGGGCCTTGGGCTGGGTTTCCGGATAATCCCTGCTGAAGTGCAGGCCGCGACTTTCCTTGCGTTTCAAGGCGCTGCGAACGATGAGGTCGGCGGTGACAACCAGATTGCGCAGCTCGATCAGATCGTTCGAGATGCGGAAGTGGCTGTAGAACTCGTCGATTTCCCTGGCCAGCAGGCGGATGCGGTGTTGGGCGCGCTGGAGGCGCTTGTTGGTGCGCACGATCCCCACGTAGTCCCACATGAAGCGGCGCAATTCATCCCAATTGTGGGAAATCACGATGGCTTCGTCAGCATCCGTCACCCGGCTTTCGTCCCACTGGGGCAGGCTGTCGGCACCGCGGCGGGGGGTTTTCAGAATGTCGTCGGCTGCAGCCTCGCTGAAGACCAGGCATTCCAGCAGTGAATTGCTGGCCAGCCGATTGGCGCCGTGCAGGCCTGTACAGGCGGATTCGCCGACGGCATGCAGGCCTGGTACGTCCGTGCGTGCATGCAGATCTGTCATGATCCCGCCGCAAGAGTAGTGAGCTGCGGGAACGACTGGGATCGGTTGGCGGGTAATGTCGATACCCAGCTCGGCGCAGCGGGCCAGGATGTTCGGGAAATGGGTTTTCAGGAAATCCGCGGGTTTGTGGCTGATGTCGAGGAAGACGCAGTCAAGGCCATGCTTTTTCATCTCGAAGTCGATTGCCCGGGCGACGACGTCCCGAGGGGCCAGTTCTTCCCGGGGGTCGTGCTCCGGCATGAAGCGTGAACCATCGGGGCGGCGCAGCAGGCCGCCTTCGCCTCGTACGGCTTCGGAAATGAGGAAGGACTTTGCCTGGGGGTGATACAGGCAGGTGGGGTGGAACTGGATGAACTCCATGTTCGCTACCCGGCATCCTGCTCGCCAGGCCATGGCAACTCCGTCGCCCGTGGCAGTGTCGGGGTTGGTGGTGTAGAGGTAGACCTTGCCGGTGCCGCCGGTGGCGAGCACCGTGTGGGGGGCGGCGAAGGTACGGACCTCGTCGCTGGCGATATCCAGCACATAGGCGCCGAGACAGCCGTCGCCGGGGCGGCCAATCTTGTCGCCGACGATCAGGTCCACCGCGATGTGTTGTTCGAAGATCGAAATGTTCGGGTGGGCCCGGACTTGCTCGGTCAGGGTGGCTTGCACAGCAGCTCCTGTGGCGTCGGCCACATGGATGACTCGGCGCTGACCGTGGCCGCCTTCCCGGGTGAGGTGGTAGCCGATGGCTGAGCTGGTGTCCGGGGTGAAAGCGACGCCGTGGTCGATCAGCCAGCGGATGGCCCTGGGGCCATTCTCGACGACGTGGCGGGTGGCCTCGTCGGAGCACAGCCCGGCACCTGCCGTATGTGTGTCGGCTACATGGGCTTCGGTGCTGTCGGCCGGGTCGAGGACCGCTGCGATGCCTCCCTGGGCCCAGGCGCTGGCGCTGTCTTCCAGGGTTCGCTTGGTGATGAGGGCTACCTTGAGCTTGTCGGCAAGGCGCAGTGCGAGGGACTGTCCGGCAAGGCCGCTGCCCAGGATGAGGACATCGAAAGCGATCACTTCTGGAGTTGCCGCGAAGGGCGATATTACGGAGGGCCGACTATAGCATGGGCACTCGGCCACGCTGAATGCCGAAGACCTTGCATGTGACTGAACTATACGTGCGCCCTGCAGTCTAGCGATTACTTCGGCGAGGAATGAGGATGTCTCGCGGTATACTCCGCGGTCGGTGACCGTTCCGGTCACGACAACGAAGGATCACGTTCCCCGACCATGAGTGATCGCGAAATTGACCAGTTGCTGGTCGAGCGAGTGCAGCGTGGAGACAAGCAGGCCTTTGGGCTGCTCGTCTCCAAGTATCAGCGCAAGCTTGGCCGCCTGCTGTCGAGATTGATCCGGGACCCTGCCGAAGTGGAGGATGTTGCCCAGGAGACGTTCATCAAGGCCTATCGTGCCTTGCCGGCGTTCCGGGGGGACAGTGCGTTCTACACATGGCTGTACCGGATCGGGATCAACACTGCAAAGAACTACCTTGTGTCCCAAGGGCGTAGAGCTCCTACGTCTACGGATTTCGATTCGGAGGAGGCCGAGACCTTCGAGGAGGGCGATCAGCTTCGCGATATCAATACGCCTGAACGGTTGCTGATGACAAAGCAGATCGGCGATACGGTGAATGTGGCCATGGAGGCCCTGCCCGAGGAGCTGAGGACTGCGATCGTGTTGCGAGAGATCGAAGGTTTGAGCTACGAAGAGATCGCCACGATCATGGAGTGCCCGATAGGCACGGTGCGTTCGCGGATCTTCCGCGCACGTGAAGCAATTTCAGAAAAGCTCAAGCCGTTGCTCGATACGGCTCCGAACAAGAGGTGGTAAGACGATGAAAGAGAAAGTTTCTGCCCTGCTGGATGGCGCCCTCGATGAGGCGGCATCTGCCCGCATGCTGGACTCCCTGAAACGGGATGGTGGCCTGCGTCGGGAATGGGATCACTACAGTCTTATCGGAGATGTCTTGCGGGATGAGCCGGTGATGTCGGCCGATTTCACCAGCCGCCTCATGCTGCGGCTGGATGATGAGCCGACGGTGTTGGCTCCGGCCCGGGTTGAGCCCCGTCGGGTTGGCTGGGCGCGGCACTTCATGCCGATCGCCGCGTCGGTGATGGGGGTCGCTGCCGTTGGTTGGGTGGCCATGACCCTGAATGCGCCTGGTTCGACATCGGCTCCTCTGGCCGCGCTCAAAAAACCGGTTCCTGCCGTTGCGGTTGCCGATGCCTCGAAGACGGCCCGGCTCGTCGCAGCCGAACCTTCCGAGCGCGAATACCTGATTGCCCATCAGGCAATGGCTCCCTCTGCCGCCATGCCGGGGGTCGCGCAGTATGTGCGTTCCGTTTCCGATACGCGAATGGCCGGCGAGTGATGAAGCGCTTCCTGTGCTTCTTGGCGCTTGTTTTTGCCGGTTGCGGATCGGTGTTGGCCCAGGTACCGAACGATCCCTTGAGCTGGCTGGGGCGGATTTCCAGTGCGGCGCACAAACTCAATTACTCGGGTACCTTTACCTATCAGAGCGGCAAGCACATGGAAACGTCGCGGGTCACCCATCTGGTCGATGCCAACGGCGAATACGAGAAGCTTGAAGCGCTGGATGGCAGCCCGCGGGAGGTGGTGCGGAACAATGATGAAGTCCAGTGCTTTCTTCCCGAACAGAAGCTGTTGATCGTCGATCAGTTTGGTGCCCGGCGCAGCTTTCCGGCGCGTCTGCCTCAATCTCCCAGTGCGCTGGCAGAGAACTACCGGATCCGTAAGGGTGAGATCTCGCGAGTGGCCGGAATGGAGAGTCAGCAGATCATTCTCGAGCCCCGGGACGATATGCGTTTCGGCCATCATCTGTGGGCCGATGTGGCAACCGGGCTGTTGCTGCGCGCCCGTCTGATGAGTGAGAAGGGTGACAGCATCGAGCAGTTCGTGTTCACCGAAGTACAGATTGGCGCGCCCTTCGACAAGGAAAAGGTCCGCTCTCGGTTCACCCGTTCTCCAGACTGGAAGGTGGTGAATGCCCGGGGGAGCGACGTAAAGATCGAGGACATCGGCTGGGTCTTCAAGCACACCATCCCGGGGTTCCGGCAGGTGGTTTCTGTGGCGCGCCAGGCGCGCAAGGAGCGGGGTGAGGCGTATCACGTGGTGTTCTCCGACGGGCTTGCCGCGATCTCGGTGTTCATTGAGCCCGAATCGGGCAAGGGCCTGGCCCAGAGTGGCCTGAGTGCGTCCGGCTCCTTCAATATCTTCCGGCGCACCGTCGCCGACCACCGGATCACCGCGCTCGGAGAAGTTCCGGCGCAGGCGCTGGTGCGGATTGCCGATGGCGTGGAAATGCGGAAGCGGTGATGCGTGCGCAGGGCGTGGTGAGTCGTGTCGAGGGTGATCATGTGTGGGTCGAGGTCTCCGTCTCGGGCGGTTGCGGGCGTTGTCATGAGGCTGGTGGCTGCGGTGGCGTGAACATCGCCCGGCCTTTCGGCAAGGCGCTCCGCGTGTTGCGGCTTCACAATGATGTTGATGCCCTGCCTGGCGAGCGGGTGAGCGTCGTTGTGGATGATGGGCTGCCGCTCAGGGCTGCGTTGCTTGCTTATGGGGCGCCCGTCCTCGGGGTGCTCGCGGGGGCTGCGCTGGGTACCTCATTGGCTGCGAATGGGAATCCCGATCTTGCAGCGGCGCTAGGGGGAGGCGCGGGAGGCGTTCTGATGTATCTCTTTGGGCGTGCCCGTAGTGGTGCGGCCGAGGGGAGCATGAAGATCGAGCGTATTGCTGGCCCTTCTTCGGTCGGAGGTTGTGGCCGATGATCGCCGCCGTGTTTGCTCAAGCAGCCTCTCGTGGTCTGGCGGTGATCTTCTGCGTGGCCCTGGCTGCGCCGGTGGTCGCGAGGGATCTTCCCGATTTTGCCGGGCTGGCAGAGCGTCAGGGAGCCGCGGTGGTGAACATCAGCACCACCCAGGCCGTGCGCCAGGTGCGTCCGGGGGTGCCCAGCCTAGAGGAGGACGATCCCATGTTCGACTTCTTCCGCCGCTTTGTGCCGCGTCATCCGGGGGCGCCACGGGGGAGTGAACCGGACAACCGCTCTCTGGGCTCAGGCTTCATCGTGTCTGCGGATGGTCATATCCTGACCAATGCCCACGTGGTGGACGGTGCTGACGAGATCGTCGTTAAGCTCACGGACAAGCGGGAGTTCCGGGCGCGGGTCATGGGGACGGATGCCCGCACGGATCTGGCCCTGCTGAAAATCGAGGCGGCGGGCTTGCCCCGGGTGAGTCTGGGGGATCCGTCAAAGCTGCGGGTGGGAGACTGGGTGGTTGCCATCGGCTCGCCCTTTGGTTTCGAGAATTCCGTGACGGCGGGGATTGTGAGTGCCAAGGGACGCTCCTTGCCCCAGGAAAACTTCGTACCCTTCATTCAGACTGACGTGGCCATCAATCCCGGAAACTCTGGTGGCCCCCTCTTCAACATGAAGGGGGAGGTGGTGGGAATCAACTCTCAGATCTACAGCCGCACAGGTGGCTTCATGGGTCTGTCATTTGCGATTCCCATCGATGTGGCGATGAATGTGCAGGAGCAGCTGCGTGTAGCCGGTCGGGTCCAGCGCGGCCGGGTGGGCGTGGTCATCCAGGAGGTCTCCCGGGATCTGGCGGATAGCTTCAGGTTGGGCAGGCCGGTAGGTGCGTTGGTCAGTTCCGTTGAAAAGGGTAGCCCGGCAGATAAGGCCGGCTTCGAGCAGGGTGATATCGTCCTGAGCTTCGATGGCCGTGCCGTGGAGGTGTCGACTGATCTTCCGCGGCTCGTCGGCGGGACGCGCCCGGGCAGCAAGGTGCCGGTGCAGGTCTGGCGTCGGGGGGCTGCAAGAAACCTGACCGTCCTTGTGGCCGAGTTGCCCGAAGAGAAGCCGCGCAAGGTGGCGACGCGCCTACCCAAGCCTGAGCTGGTATCGCCCAATAAGCTCGGGATCGCGGTTGCCGAGCCCAATGCCGAGCAGCGTCGGGATGGTCGTTTTGCCGCGGGCGGGGTGGTGGTGGAAGCCCTGCGCAGTGCCTCCGCCCGGGCCTCCGAGATCCAAGCGGGCGATGGGATTCTCGCGCTGGTCAGCAAAGGGGTGCGTATCGAGACCCGTTCCGTTGAGCAGTTCAACCGTGCGGTGGCCAGCCTGGATGCGGGGCAGGCCGTGACCTTGCTGATTGCGCGTGGTGACGTACAGACTTTCGTGCCGGTGCGATCCCTTGAGCGCTGATCGTGAGCTCACCGTGTTGAGCCGGGAGTGGTGCCATTTGTGCCATGAACTGCTTGATGCCCTCAAGCCCCTGCAGAATGAACTGGGCTTTCGCGTGACCGTGGTCGATGTGGATGCCCACGAGGACCTTGAGGCCCGGTGGAGCGAGTGGGTGCCGGTGGTGCTCGACGGCGAGACCGAGATCTGCCACCACTTCCTCGATGAGTCTGCCGTTCGTGCTCATTTCCGGCGTATCGGTTAGAATGCAAGTCTTTGCCAGGCAAACAAAATTTATCAGGGTGCCCTCCGGCACCCTTTTTCATGGCCCACATGCAACACATCAGAAACTTCTCGATCATCGCCCATATCGACCACGGTAAATCCACCCTGGCCGACCGGATCATCCAGCTGTGTGGCGGTCTCTCCGCCCGGGAGATGGAAAGCCAGGTTCTCGACTCGATGGATATCGAGCGTGAGCGTGGTATCACCATCAAGGCCCAGACGGCAGCGCTGAGCTACCGCGCCAAGGATGGTCAGATTTATAACCTCAACCTTATCGACACGCCGGGGCACGTGGATTTCTCGTACGAAGTCTCCCGCTCTCTTGCCGCCTGCGAGGGCGGGCTGCTCGTGGTGGATGCGTCCCAGGGTGTCGAGGCCCAGACCGTGGCCAACTGCTATACGGCACTGGAGCAGGGCGTCGAAGTGGTGCCGGTTCTGAACAAGATGGATTTGCCTCAGGCCAATCCGGACGGTGCCAAGCAGGAAATCGAGGACGTGATCGGGATTGATGCGAGCGATGCGATTCCGTGTTCGGCCAAGACCGGTATGGGCGTCGAGGACATCCTGGAGGCGGTGATTGCGCGGATTCCGCCGCCCAAGGGCGATCCGGAGGCGCCCCTCAAGGCCCTGATCATCGACTCGTGGTTCGACAACTACGTGGGTGTGGTGATGCTGGTGCGGGTAGTCGATGGCGTGCTCAAGCCCAAGGACAAGATTCTCTTCATGTCCAATGGCAATCAGCACCTGTGCGAGCAGGTGGGCGTGTTCACCCCCAAGTCCCTGCAGCGCGACTCGCTGTCCGCCGGCCAGGTAGGCTTCATCATCGCCGGCATCAAGGAGTTGAAGTCGGCGAAGGTGGGGGACACCATCACCCTGGCCAGCCGCAAGGCAGAGCAGCCGCTGGCCGGTTTCAAGGAGATCAAGCCGCAGGTGTTTGCCGGCCTTTATCCGGTGGAGTCCAACGAATACGATCAGCTCCGCGAGTCGCTCGAGAAGCTGCGCCTCAACGACGCTTCCTTGCAGTTCGAGCCCGAAGTTTCCCAGGCCCTGGGTTTCGGTTTCCGTTGCGGTTTCCTTGGTCTGCTCCACATGGAGATCGTCCAGGAGCGCCTGGAGCGCGAGTTCGACATGAACCTCATCACTACGGCGCCGACCGTGGTCTACGAGGTGCTCATGAAGGACGGTACCGTCGAACAGGTCTCCAACCCGTCGCGCCTGCCGGATCTCTCCAAGGTCGAGGAGGTGAGGGAGCCGATCATCAAGGCGGTCATCTTCCTGCCCCAGGAGTATGTGGGTTCGGTGATCACCCTGTGCAACCAGAAGCGCGGTGCCCAGGTGGATATGCTCTACCACGGCCGCCAGGTACAGCTGATCTACGACATGCCCATGAACGAAGTTGTGATGGACTTCTTCGACAAGCTGAAGTCTGTGTCGAGGGGCTACGCGTCTCTCGACTACGAGTTCAAGGAGTATCGTGCCGCCGATCTGGTCAAGCTCGATGTGCTGGTGTCCAGCGAGAAGGTGGACGCCCTGTCCATCATCGTGCACCGGGCCAACTCCCAGTATCGTGGCCGTGAGCTGGTGGCCAAGCTGCGTGAGCTGATCCCGCGCCAGATGTTCGACGTGGCCATCCAGGCAGCCATCGGCTCCAACATCGTGGCCCGTGAAACCATCAAGGCCCTGCGCAAGAACGTGTTGGCCAAGTGTTACGGCGGTGACATCACGCGGAAGAAGAAACTCCTCGAGAAGCAGAAGGAGGGCAAGAAGCGGATGAAGCAGGTGGGTAACGTGGAGATTCCGCAGGAGGCCTTCCTGGCCGTGCTGCGGGTCGATGAAGGTAAATAAGCCGGTGTATCCGGCAGCAGGAGTGCTTGCGTGAATTTCGCCCTGATTCTTTTTGGCTTGCTGGTCGTGAGTGGTGTCCTGTGGGCCCTCGATCGATTTGTTGCGAGCAAGCGGCGTTCGGTTGGTGCCAAATCGCCCTGGTGGGTGGAGTATGGGGCCAGTTTTTTTCCGGTCATCCTGGTGGTCTTCTTTCTGCGCTCATTTGTCGTCGAGCCCTTCAAGATCCCCTCTGGTTCGATGATTCCGACCCTGCTGGTGGGTGACTTCATCCTCGTCAACAAGTGGACTTACGGTATCCGTCTGCCGGTCATCAACAAGAAGGTCATCGAGGTGAATCAGCCCAAGCGTGGCGACGTCATGGTCTTCCGCTTTCCGGCCGACCCGTCCCTCGACTACATCAAGCGTGTGGTGGGCCTGCCTGGTGACAAGGTCGAGTACATCGACAAGAAGCTCAGCGTCAATGGTGTGGCCATGACCCAGCGCGAGGAGGGCGATTATCTTCACGCCGACCGCCTCTACTATTCGCCGCGCCGGGCCGAAAAGCTGGGTGAGGTCGAGCACAGCATCATCGTGGAAAATGACGCACCTGCCTTCGTTTCCCAGATTACCCAGTACGCTTACCGTGACAACTGCACCTATACTAGCCGTGGCGTGACCTGCACGGTGCCCGATGGGCACTATTTCATGATGGGTGACAATCGGGACGGGAGCTTTGACAGTCGGGGCTGGGGCTTCGTGCCCGAGCAGAATATTGTCGGTAAGGCATTCTTCATCTGGTTCAATTTCAGCGACCTGAAACGCATCGGCAGCTTCCATTGATCATGACGCGAAAAAGTCAGTCGGGCCTCAGCCTCATCGGCGTGCTGTTTGTCGGTGCCGCGCTTAGCGCCTTTGTCCTGTTGGGTTTGAAGCTGATTCCGGTCTTGACCGAGTATCACGGCATCAAGCGGTCGATCGCGGCGGTGGCCGGTGAGGCTGACCCCCAAAACGCCAGCGTTTCCCAGTTGCGCAACGCATTCTCCAAGCGCGCCACCGTGGATGACATCACCAGCATTTCCCCCGCCGACCTGGATATCACCAAGGAAGACGGCCGGATCGTGATTTCTGTCGACTACTCCCGCAAGATTCACCTGTTTTACAACGTGAGTCTCGTCATCGATTTCTCGACAAGCACCGGGCCGTCCCGTTGATCAGGCCGACATGAAGCTGGAAGGTTTGCAGCGGGCCATCGGCCATAGCTTTGCCCGTCCCGAGTTGCTCGAACAGGCCGTGACCCATCGCAGTTTTGGGTCGCCCCACAACGAGCGGCTTGAGTTTCTGGGGGATAGTGTCCTCAACTGTGTCACCGCGCTGGCCCTGTTCGGGCGTTTCGGTGAGTTGCGTGAGGGTGATTTGTCCCGCCTGCGGGCCAATCTCGTGCGTCAGGAGGCGCTGCACCGGCTGGCTGACGGCCTGAATCTCGGTGAATACCTGCGTCTGGGCGAAGGTGAGCTGAAGAGTGGTGGCCACCGGCGTCCGTCGATTCTCGCCGATGCCCTGGAGGCCATCTTTGCGGCGGTATATATCGATGCGGGTTTCGAGGCAGCCAAGGCGGTCATTGATCGGCTTTACGCGTCCTCGCTTGCCGGGCTGGATCCGGCCCGCGCCTTGAAAGACCCAAAGACGGCCCTGCAAGAGTGGCTTCAGGGCCGGCGCATGGCGCTGCCCCGTTATTCCCTTGCCGATACCCGCGGCGAGGCTCATCAGCAGGAATTCGAGGTCGAGTGCGAGATCGCCGGCCTCGGTCTCAAGACCCGCGGCGTAGGCGTCAGCCGCCGCGCTGCCGAACAGCAGTCCGCCCAGCGGGCGCTGGAACTTCTCCCCAAGCAATGACCGACACCCAATCTGCCGCCGACCAGCCCTTCCGTACAGGCTTCGTTGCCATTGTCGGACGCCCGAATGTGGGCAAGTCCACCCTGCTCAACCGTTTGATCGGTCAAAAGATCAGCATCGTCTCGCGCAAGGCCCAGACTACCCGTCATCGGGTAACCGGGGTGCTGACCGAAGGGGCGGCCCAGTTTATCTTCGTCGATACGCCGGGCTTCCAGACCCGTCACAAGAACGCCCTCAACCGGGCCATGAACCGCACTGTCACCCAAGTGCTGGCAGACGTGGACCTGGTGCTGTTCGTCATCGAGAGCGGCCGCTACGGCCCCGATGACGAACAGGTGGTGAAGCTCTTGCCTGAAGGCGCCAAAGTCATCCTTGTAGTGAACAAGGTGGATCTGCTTGAGGACAAGGCCCGCATGCTGCCCTTCCTGCAGAAGATGAGCGCGGTCTATCCCTTCGCCGAGATCGTGCCGGTGAGCGCCGAGAAAGGGCGCAACACCGATCAGCTCGTCAAGGCTGCCCAGCCTTACCTCCCCGAAGCAGACCCTATTTTCGATGCGGATGACATCACCGACCGCAGCGAGCGCTTCCTGGCTGCCGAGTTCCTGCGCGAGAAGCTGTTCCGCCAGCTTGGCGAGGAACTGCCCTATGGCATGACCGTCGAGATCGAGAAGTTCGAGGCCGAACCCGGCCTGCGCCGCATTCATGCAGCCATCATTGTGGACAAGTCTGCCCACAAGGCCATGGTGATCGGCAAGGGAGGCGAGCGCCTGAAGCGCATCGGCACAGAAGCCAGACTCGAGATGGAGAAGCTCTTCGACTCCAAGGTCTTTCTGGAGGTCTGGGTCAAGGTCAAGAGTGGCTGGGCTGACGACGAGCGGGCCCTCAAGAGCCTCGGTTACGAATAGGCCTTTCCGGAACTGCCCGCCGTGAGTGCCAGGCAGCGGATAGACCAGCAACCCGGCTTCGTGCTGCACAGCTATCCCTATCGGGAAACCAGCCTGATCGTTGAGGTCTTCAGCCGTGACCACGGCCGTATCGGCCTGGTGGCCAAGGGGGCGCGGCGCCCCATGTCGCAGCTCCGCGGCGTGTTGATGGCTTTCCAGCCCCTGTTCATCGACTGGAGCGGCGGCGGCGAGATGAAGACCCTGGTCCGGGCCGAGTGGCAGGGGGGGCAGCCCCTTCTTGGCGGCCAGGCCCTGCTGTGTGCCTATTATCTGAATGAGCTCCTGCTGCGTTTGATGCCTCGGGAGGACGCGCATCCGGCCCTTTATCAGGCCTACGGTGAGGCTCTGCGGGCTTTGGCCGTGGGCGATTCCCAGGAAGTGGTGCTTCGGCGCTTTGAGCTGGCCTTGCTCCAGGAGCTGGGATACGGCCTTGAATTGGAGACGGATTGTGATGGTTTGCCCGTCCTGCCCGATAGCGACTACGCCTATATAATCGAGCGCGGCGCGGTGGCCCTCGACGAGCATCGGATCGACGATCCGGCGGTGGTCCGCGGCAAGACCCTCATCGACATGGCCCACCAGGATCTGCGTGATCCCGACACCCTGGCCCAAAGCAAGGCTTTGATGCGCCGGCTCATCCAGCATTACCTCGGCGGACAGGTGCTCCAATCCCGCCGTGTATTCACCGAATTGTTTGCCTATCCCGGAGACCCGTCTTGATCGAACTTGGCGTCAATATCGACCACGTGGCCACCCTGCGTCAGGCCCGCCGCACTTGGGAGCCGGATCCTTGCTGGGCGGCCATGGAGGCCCATCTGGGCGGTGCAGACGGGATTACCGTCCATTTGCGCGAGGATCGTCGCCACATTCAGGATGCCGATGTGCGCAAGCTTGGCGAGCTCACCCAGATCAAGCTCAACCTCGAGATGGCAGCAACCGACGAGATGGTTGGTATTGCCTGTGCGCTGAAGCCTCAGATGGCCATGTTTGTGCCTGAGGGGCGCCACGAGGTGACCACCGAGGGGGGGCTTGATATCGTCTCCCAAGAGGCCCGCCTCAAGGATGCGGTGGCGCGTCTGGCCGAGGAAGGCATCATCGTCAGTGTCTTCATTGATGCCGAGATCGCCCAGGTGGAGGCAGCCGAGCGCATCGGCGCGAAGGTCTGCGAAATCCATACGGGCCCTTACGCCCATGCCTTCCACAGCGCCGGGCGCGACGCGGAGAGCCCTGCGGTGCTCGCCGAAATCGACAAGATCCGTCAGGCCGGCGCCGCCATACGGGCGCTCGGGCTGCGCTTCAACGCGGGGCATGCGCTCAATTACTACAACGTCCAGCCCATCGCCCGGTTGCCGGGCATTCGCGAGCTGCATATCGGGCACGCCATCGTCAGCCGTTCGGTGTTCACCGGTCTTCGTGAGGCCGTGCGTGAGATGAAGCGTCTCATGCGGGAAGCCGCCGAGCGCGGCGAGCCGGCGTGATCTACGGGGTCGGCACCGACATCGTGCGGGTGGCCCGTATGGCCGATGCGCTGACCCGCCACGGAGTGCGCTTCGCCGAGCGCATCCTGGATGTCTCCGAGCAGCCCGCATTTCATTCGGCCGCTGCCCCGGACCGCTTCCTGGCCAAACGCTTTGCTGCCAAGGAGGCCTTCGGCAAGGCCCTCGGCACCGGCGTCGCCGTGCCGGCCACGCTGCACGCCCTGCGGGTTGGTCATGATGCGCTGGGCAAGCCCCACTTCGAGTACTCACCAAGCCTCGCCGATTACATGACGGAGCGGGGCCTCTGCGCTCATCTCAGCCTGTCCGACGAGGCCGACTATGTTGTTGCTTTTGCCGTCATCGAAAGACCATGAAGTCCTCTCCTGCCTTCCCCGGCCCCGTCATGCTCGACGTTGTTGGCCACGAGATCACCGCCGAAGAGCGGGAGATCTTGCAGCATCCCCTTGTTGGCGGCGTAATTCTGTTCGCCCGCAACTATGCCGAGCCGGAGCAACTGCGCGCCCTCACTGGGGCGATCCGCGCTGCCCGGCCGGAGCTGGTGATTTCCGTCGATCATGAAGGGGGGCGCGTGCAGCGTTTCCGCGAGGGCTTCACCCGGCTGCCGGCGATGCGTCGTCTCGGCGAGGCCTGGGCGGCTGATCCGGCGGTGGGCAGGGCCTGCGCCCGCCAGGCCGGCTTTGTGCTCGCCGCCGAGTTGCGCGCCCATGGTGTGGACCTTAGCTATGCCCCGGTGCTTGACCTGGATTACGGCGTCAGCAGCGTGATTGGCGACCGGGCTTTCCATCGGGATCCCCAGGTGGCCGCCGAGCTGGCCGGCGAGGTGGTGGCCGGGCTGGCCGACGCCGGCCTGCGAGCGGTAGGCAAGCATTTTCCCGGGCATGGCGCTGTCGAGGCGGATTCCCATGTGGCGATTCCCGTGGACAGCCGCAGCTTCGAAGCCGTGTGGGCCGAGGACATCGTTCCTTTCCGCGTGCTCGCCCCCCAGTTGGGCGGTGTAATGCCTGCCCATGTGATCTTCGAGAACATCGATGCCCGTCCGGCGGGTTTCTCCCATTTCTGGCTGCAGGATGTGCTGCGCGGCAGGCTCGGCTTTCAAGGCGTGATTTTCAGCGACGACCTGACCATGGAAGGGGCCAGTGTGGCCGGGGGCATCGTGGCCCGGGCCGAGGCTGCGCACTCCGCCGGCTGCGACATGGTACTGGTGTGCAACCGCCCGGACATGGCCGTGGACCTGCTCGACAACTGGCGCCCCGAGGCACATGCGGGCAGTCGTGAGCGCATCATGGCACTGCGCCCCAGGCCGGGGACAGCGCCGGCAGATCCTGACACCCTGGCCGGCTGGGCACCTTATTGCGCGGCCCGTGACGGCGTGCGGGCCCTCGCCTGAATTCGGGGCTCGCGGTCGTGGCCTTTGACGCCAAAGCCTTTCTGCGCACCCTTACCGAGGAGCCCGGCGTCTATCGCATGATCGGGGCCGACGATGCGGTGTTGTACGTCGGTAAAGCGAAGAATCTGAAGCGTCGGGTGTCCTCGTATTTTCAGCGTACCCAGCTCAGTCCGCGGATCGCCATCATGGTGGGGCAGGTACAGCGGGTGGATATCACCGCCACCCGCTCCGAGGCGGAGGCGCTGATCCTCGAGAACAATCTCATCAAGAGCCTCGGGCCCAAGTACAACATCCTGTTTCGGGACGACAAGTCTTACCCCTACATCGCCCTGTCGGGGGGAGATTTTCCCCAGATCTACTATCACCGCGGGGGCTTCCGGAAGGGCGTGCGCTATTTCGGGCCCTTCCCCAACAGCTGGGCGGTGCGCGAGAGCCTGCATCTGATGCAGAAGATCTTCCGCCTGCGCACCTGTGAGGACAGCACCTTCAGCAACCGCTCGCGCCCTTGTCTGCTGCACCAGATTCAGCGCTGTACCGGGCCCTGTGTCGGGCTGATCGACAAGGATGCCTATGCCGCTGACGTGCAGCTGGCCAGCCTGTTCCTCAACGGTCGCCATGGTGACGTGGTGGACGATCTGTCCAGGCGCATGCAGGAGGCCTCCGACGCGCTGGCCTTCGAAAAGGCCGTCGTTTATCGCGACCAGATCCGTAACCTGCAGGCCGTGCTTCACAAGCAGTTCGTCGAAAGCGCCAGGGACGAAGATGTGGATGTTCTCGCCGCGGTGGAGCGGGGCGGCATGGTATGCGTCAACCTGGCCATGATCCGTGGCGGGCGTCACCTGGGTGACCGGCCCCTGTTCCCCAGCAACGCCCAGGGCTGCACGCCCCTGGACGCGCTGGTGGCCTTCGTCGAGCAGCACTACCTGGATCACCCGTTGCCGGGAAAGATTCTGGTCAACGTCGACCCTGTGGTCGTCAAGGATGCCCTCGACGAGGTGATCGAAGGCAAGGTCGGTGTCATGGCTGCCCGCTACGAGAACGAGCGGGCGTGGATGGGCATGGCCGAGAACAACGCCGGCCTGGCCCTGATGGTGCGGGAGCAGGAGTCCAGTCGGGGGGAGCAGCGTCTCGAGGCCCTGCGCGATGCCCTTGGTTTGGCGGATACGCCCAGCCGGATCGAGTGTTTCGACATCTCCCACACCATGGGTGAATCCACAGTGGCCTCCTGCGTGGTATGGGATGGCAAGGCCATGAAGAAGTCCGAGTATCGGCGCTACAACATCGCCGGCATTACCGCCGGCGATGACTACGCCGCCATGCGCCAGGCCCTGACCCGGCGCTACGAGAAGGTGGCTGCCGGCGAAGGTGTTCGCCCCGACCTGATCCTCATCGATGGCGGCAAGGGGCAGATGGGAGTGGCCCGGGAGGTGCTGGCCGAGCTGGGGCTGGAGGCCATCACGATGTTTGGCGTGGCCAAGGGCGAGAGCCGCAAGCCAGGGCTGGAAGAGCTGGTCTTTCCCGACGGGCGTGAGCCGGTACACATGCGCCCAGATGCGCCGGCACTGCACTTGATCCAGGAAATCCGTGACGAAGCTCACCGCTTTGCCATCACTGGCCACCGGGCCCGCCGGGCCAAGACCCGTAACACCTCGCGCCTGGAGGACATCGCCGGGGTCGGGCCGACACGGCGGAAGAAGCTGCTGGCAGCCTTTGGCGGCATCGAGGGTGTGCGAAAGGCCACGATAGAGGATCTGTGCCGGGTGGAAGGCATCAACCGGCACCTTGCCGAACAGATATACAATGCGATGCGATAGCCCGCAAACGTCGACATGCTTTTCAATATCCCCAACTCCCTGACCTGGGCGCGCATTGCCCTGATCCCCTTTTTCGTCGGCATCTACTACCTTCCGGATTCCGTCATTTCCGCGGAAGACAAGAACCTGGTGGCCACGCTGACCTTCATCGCTGCCGCGGTGACGGACTGGTTTGACGGCTATCTTGCGCGCACCCTCGGTCAGACCTCGGCCTTCGGCGCCTTTCTTGATCCGGTGGCCGACAAACTGATGGTGGCCGCCGCCCTGATCGTTCTCGTGCACCTCGGCCGGGTGGATTCCCTGATTGCGCTGGTCATTATCGGCCGCGAGATCACCATCTCGGCCCTGCGCGAATGGATGGCCAAGGTGGGCGCGGCTGGCAGCGTGGCGGTGGCTTTTGTCGGCAAGCTCAAGACTGCGGCCCAGATGTCGGCGATCCCTCTGCTGTTGTACCAGGCCCCGGCGTTCGGTTTTGACGGGATGGCACTTGGTACCGTGCTGATATATGTGGCTGCGGTTCTGACCCTGTGGTCCATGGGCTACTACATGCGTTGTGCCTGGCCCGAGCTGATGAAGCGTAGCCGCTGAAAGCGGCAATCCGGATTTGACATCCAGAATTTTTTGCCTATAATGGCGGTCTGTCGAGCGGCAGTAGCTCAGTTGGTAGAGCGCAACCTTGCCAAGGTTGAGGTCGAGAGTTCGAGACTCTTCTGCCGCTCCAAAGAATTTCCGGGGAAGCCTAGCTTCCCCGTTTAGATTGACGGCGCGATAGCAAAGCGGTTATGCACCGGATTGCAAATCCGTGTAGGTCGGTTCGACTCCGGCTCGCGCCTCCAGGTGTAGATCCAAGCGGCAGTAGCTCAGTTGGTAGAGCGCAACCTTGCCAAGGTTGAGGTCGAGAGTTCGAGACTCTTCTGCCGCTCCAGAATGCGACGGGGAAAGCGATGATTCGAGAGAATCTGCTTTCCCCGTTTTGTTTTTGGGCTACCTGCCTTTCTTTGAGGCGATTTTTCCGTTTTCGCCCCCGTGTCTCCTGGACGCGCAGCATTCCGGCGTGCCTGAATCCCTTTCTCTCCCGGTGTAGCCTGCCTGACAAGGGGTTGTCGTAAGCCTGTCACGGTGCTGACTCAGGATTGGTGTCGTCGACAGTGATGTCGGCCCACTCTGGGCCGGACCGACGGGAGATCCGGATGAAGCAAGTTCTCGATGCGCTCGCCAGAAAGCTGTGCAACACCGCCTTTGGTCCGGAGGTGACGGCTTTTCTGATGGATGGGGAGTGGCAGGCCCCTTTGTTTGTTCCAGATGCGTTCGACACGGCGGAGAGGGGGGTATTGGAACTGCCCGAGATCGTTGCTGGTTCGCGGGAGTTTCTTCGCTGCTGAGGCCCGGCGCCTCGGGATACGATCCTGCCTTGGGGCCTCCTTTTGCGGCTGCTTCATTCGCAAGCATTCGTCATTGATCTGCCTGCATGGCCCGCCCGGTTCGGGTTGGGTGTGACTGCCTTGGCTGTTTTCTAGTACTATTCAAAGGTTTACACCGATATTTGCATCGGTATGGCTCGACTCCCCGGGGAGTCGGGCCTTTATGCGTTCCCCGCACCGGCGCGGGGCTGGCAGGGTTGAAAGGTCTGGTTTGAGCGGTACGGAATTCTCGGTTCTGATGGCGACCTACAGGCGCGACGATGCGGGGCATCTCGAGCAGGCCCTGGAGAGTCTGACCAGGCAGAGCCTCGTGGCTTCGGAAGTGGTGCTGGTTGAAGATGGGCCTATCGGCGATGCAGCGCGGGCCGTCATCGAGCGCTATCGTGCCGCCCTCAACATCCAGTCGCTGGTGATGCCCCGCAACGTCGGGCTGGCAGCCGCCCTCAATGCCGGATTGCAGCACTGCCGCCACGAACTCGTGTTTCGCTTCGACAGTGACGATATGGCGTTGCCGGAACGCTTCGCCCGGCAGCTTGCAGCCTTTGCTGCCGGCCCGGCGATCGATGTCGTTGGTAGTTTTGCGCAGGAAATGGACAGCGCCGGTACACCGGGGAGAGTCCGTTCAATGCCGATTTCCCACGACGAGATTCTCGCCAAGCTGTGGGCCTGCCCCCTTATTCATCCCACGGTGGCCTACCGGCGCAGCCGGATATTGGCCGTTGGCGGCTACCGCACCGATCTGCGGCGCAGTGAGGACTACGATCTGTGGTTTCGTTGCGCCAAGGCAGGCATGCGCTTCGGCAACCTGCCGGAAGCCCTGATCCTCCATCGTTTCGATCAAACCAGCCATCTGCGCCACGCTTTCCGGGATGCCCTGGAGAGGGCGCTGAGCGGCTACCGGGGGGCCTGTCTGCTCGGAATGCCCCTCTGGAAGCGCCTGGCCTGCTTTGTGCCCCTGGTGCGTGCGGTGTTGCCCACGCCCCTGCGCCACCCGGTCTATCGCCTGCTGTCGCGCTTCGACCCCCGACGCTCCGGTTCGCCAGACTAGCTGCTGCGGGTTCTGCACCCACCTCAAGCCTCAGTGCATGTCGTCCTTGTCCGGGGGAACCGGCAGGATGGGAATGCCCTCGTCGATCAACTCGATCATCTCCTCCCTGTCGGCCTTGCCCCGGATGGCTCTTTCCTCGCTGTCGCCGTAATGGATACGGCGGGCCTCCTCGGCGAAGTGCTCGCCCACGTCCTCGGATCTGGCGGCGGCGCTGCGCAGGGCTTCGATCAGGCGAGCGGCAATGGCCTGAGGGTCGGGAGAGGCGGAAGTGGCAGGGGCAGAATGGGACGAGGTCTGGATGTACGGGGCCGAAGGCAGGCGCCGTACGTCACTGCTACCGCAATGGGGGCAGGTCACCAAACGGGTAGTGCGCTGGCTTTCGAAGGCGTCGCTGGAGGCAAACCAGGCTTCGAAGCGGTGCTCCCTGTCACAGCACAGGTCGAGGACGATCATGGTGAAGAGCTTTCATCGCTTCGCGAGACGTGGATTCAAGGCGAAGGCGTGCGTAATGCCAATATGGGCTCGGTGGGCTGAGGGATCGTATCGAAATCAACGCCCACCGTGAATGCTATGAAATCGGAAGCGGATATGTTATCAATTCAGCCTCACAAACAGGCCTGCGGCGGCCTGCAAAAGTGTAGTCCGTTTTCTTTTGATTCAAGATATTCTTTCCTCTTCCCGGCATTCAGAGGAGAGGTCTTGATGATGATTCTTTGCCCAATCTGGGTGATGGGGCGGTGGGGGTGAATGTGAATCTGGACGCATTGCTTGAACCCACGCCTGGCGATCTGCCTTGTGGTCCGAATCTGGAATACGACGACGATTTCCGTGAGCTTGAAAAGGCCGCCAACGGGACTCCCGAACTCGAGTTCGGTGCGGGTAACGGTGATGGCGTCACCCGGATCGAGGGCGTGGGGCCGGACTGGGCCAAAGTGCGCAAGCTCTCTGAGGGGCTCTTCTCCCGAAGCAAGGATCTCCGCGTTGCTGTTTTACTGACCCGGGCGCTGACCCATTCCGACGGTCTGGCCGGGCTGGAAGCCGGGCTGCAATTCACACTCTCCCTCCTTGAGCGCTTCTGGGACCATGTCCACCCAATGCTCGACCGGGACGACAACGATGACCCCACCGAGCGGATCAATGCCCTGGCCGGGCTGGCCTCGGAAGGCATGGTGGGGGCCGTTCGTGATGCCTGGGTGGTGCGCTCCCGCCAGATCGGCATGCTCGTCGTCCGTGACGTGGAGGTGGCCGCAGGGCGGCTGCAGCCCAGAAGCGGCACGGAGGCATTGTCGGAAGGGCAGGTCATCGGGCTGATCACCGCCGGTCTGGCGGATGATCCGGGGCTTGCCCTCCGGGTGCGGAAGCTCGAAGCGCTGCTCAAGAGTATTGATGTGCTCCTGTCCGAGCGGGTCGGTGCTGCAGACGGCATCGATTTCAAGCCGTTTCAGACTGTTCTTTACCCGGTCCGGCAGTTTGTCGAGCGGTGTCCGGGAGGAGGGCAGGACGACTCCATATCCGTCGATGCCACACCGGCCGACACGGGGAGTGTGAGCACGGGGGCAGTCAAGGCTCCTGCGGCCCCGGGGGAAATCAATTCCCGTGCAGACGTGCTCCAGACCCTCGACCGGCTATGTGATTTCCTGGCCCGCACTGAACCGGGCAGCCCGGTTCCGATGGTCCTGCGGCGGGCCCAGAAGATGATGAACATGAACTTCCTCGAGCTCATGAACGACCTTGCTCCCGATGGCCTGGGGCAGGCAGAAAAGGTCGTTGGAGCACGTTTCGAATATCCGGAGTCGTGATACCGGCGAATTGCGCAGTGCAGTATCGCCACCCCCACATGGAGGCACAAAATGGCAGACAGCAGTCAGAAGTTCATTGCTCGTAACCGGGCGCCGCGGGTTCAGATTGAATATGACGTGGAGCTCTACGGTGCCGAAAAGAAGGTCCAGCTGCCCTTCGTCATGGGGGTGCTCTCAGATTTGTCCGGCAGCCCTGCCGAGCCCCTGGCGCCGATTGCGGAGCGCAAGTTCCTGGAAATCGACGTGGACAATTTCGATAGCCGCATGAAGTCGATGAAGCCACGGGCGGCTTTCCAGGTTCCCAATACCCTGACTGGTGAAGGCAATCTCAATGTCGAGCTGACTTTTGAAAGCATGGACGACTTCACTCCGGCCGCCATTGCCCGGAAGGTCGACGCCCTCAACAAGCTGCTTGAGGCCCGTCAGCAATTGTCCAACCTGATTACCTACATGGACGGCAAGACCGGCGCGGAAGAGCTGGTGGGGCGCTTGCTCAACGACCCGGCCCTGTTGCAGACCCTTGCCACGGCGCCGAAGCCTTCCGAAGGCTGAACGGGCGACAACCCGCTGCGCGTCATCACCCCCGCGCGCCACTACCCAATAACAACCGGAGAATATGAGCATGGTCGATCCGCAACTTCAGGCCGACGCCAAGGGCGTTGCCGGGGCAGAAAGCAGCGAATTCGCATCGCTGCTGCAAAGGGAGTTCAAGCCGAAGTCCGAAGAGGCACGGGATGCTGTCGTCAAGGCCGTTGAGACCCTCGCGAAACAGGCGCTTTCCCAGACCCAGCTGGTGGGCAATGATGTCGTCAAGTCCATCGAGGCGATGATCGCCCAACTCGACAAGAAGCTCTCGGAACAGATCAACCTGATCATGCACAACTCCAGCTTCCAGAAGCTGGAGGGGGCATGGCGCGGGCTTCATTACCTCGTCAATAACACCGAAACCGACGAGATGCTGAAGATCCGGGTGATGAACATCACCAAGTCGGAGCTGCACAAGAACCTGAAGCGCTTCAAAGGCACGGCCTGGGACCAGAGCCCGGTGTTCAAGCGCATCTATGAGGAAGAGTACGGTCAGTTTGGCGGCGAGCCCTTTGGTTGCCTGGTTGGCGACTACTACTTTGATCAGACACCGCCCGACGTGGAACTGCTTGGTGAAATGGCCAAGATCTCGGCTTCCGCCCACGCCCCCTTCATTGCCGCCGCCAGCCCGGCGCTGATGCAGATGGATTCCTGGCAGGAACTCGCCAACCCGCGGGATCTCACCAAGATCTTCGGCACCCCCGAATACGCCGCCTGGCGTTCCTTGCGGGAGAGCGACGACGCACGCTACATCGGCCTCGCCGCGCCGCGTTTCCTGGCCCGGGTGCCGTATGGCGCAAGGACCAACCCGGTGGACGAGTTTGCCTTCGAGGAAGATACCGGCGCCGCAGACCACAGCAAGTACACCTGGGCCAACTCGGCCTACGCCATGGCGGTCAATATCAACCGCTCGTTCAAATATTACGGCTGGTGTTCGCGGATCCGCGGCATCGAGTCGGGAGGGGCAGTCGAGGGGCTACCGGTGCATTCCTTCCCCACCGATGACGGTGGTGTGGACATGAAGTGCCCCACGGAGATCGCCATCAGCGACCGGCGTGAGGCGGAGCTGGCCAAGAACGGCTTCATGCCCTTGGTGCATAAGAAGAACTCTGATTTCGCCGCCTTCATCGGTGCCCAGTCGTTGCACAAGCCGGCCGAGTACGATGATCCCGATGCCACGGCCAATGCCAATCTGGCGGCACGCCTCCCGTATCTGTTTGCCTGCTGCCGCTTTGCCCATTATCTGAAGTGCATCGTGCGTGACAAGATTGGTTCGTTCAAGGAGCGCGACGACATGGAGCGTTGGCTGAAGGACTGGATCATGAACTACGTGGATGGGGATCCGGCCCATTCATCGGAAGAGACCAAGGCCCGGCGCCCCCTGGCGGCGGCGGAGATCGTGGTGGAGGAGGTGGAAGGCAACCCGGGTTACTACACCTCGAAGTTCTTCCTCCGCCCGCATTACCAGCTGGAAGGCCTGACCGTGTCCCTCAGGCTGGTGTCCAAGCTGCCTTCCCAGAAGGCAGCCTGACGGAACTCGAGAGGCGGGGGGTATCCCCGCCCAAGGGGTGAAGCGAGAGGCGGATGCCGGATCGGGGGGGAAGTGGGTTCCGTCTCCATCCTGGCTTTTTGTGGATCACAATTTAGCGGAGCGCGGAGGTAGATCATGGCAGTCGATATGTTTTTCAAACTCACCGGCATTGAGGGTGAGTCCAAGGACGACAAGCACGAGAAGGAAATTGACGTGCTGGCCTGGAGCTGGGGACTTTCCCAGAGCGGCAACACCCATGTGAGTACTGGCAGTGGTGCCGGCAAGGTGAACGTGCAGAACCTGAGCTTCACCAAATGGGTGGATTCGGCGTCCACTCCGCTCATCCTTTCCTGCTGCAAGGGTACGCACATCAAGGAAGCCAAGCTCACGGTGCGCAAGGCGGGCGATCAGCCCCTCGAATACATCAAGATCACCCTCAATGATGTGCTTGTGTCTTCGGTACAGACAGGGGGCAGTGGTGGCGAAGATCGTCTGACCGAGAACGTGACGCTGAACTTCGGCAAGTTCAAGGTTGAATACACTCCGCAGGATGCCAAGGGTGCTGGCGGAGGTGCGAAGACGGCGGCGTGGGACATTCCCGCCAACAAACCGGCTTGATGATCGGGCTGCCCCGGACTGATTGCGCTCCGGGGCGGGCCTGGCGGCCCTTGCGGCCGCCTCATGCATGAGATCCAGACACGCGTTCGGGAGCGGCCATGGCCATCTGCGACATGTTTTTGAAGGTCGAGTCTGCACGTCAGGGGCCGATCAAGGGTGAAAGCGGTGATTCCAAGCACGCCGGAGAGATCGAGGTGATCGCCTGGTCCTGGGGCATGGAATGCGAGGGGGACTGGTATCAGAACAAGGCCTCCCGGGAGGGCGGGCGCACCACCATCCACGAACTGCAGATCACCAAGCGTGTGGATGCAGCGTCGACGGGCCTGATGGCGGCCCTGCGTCGCAACGATCCGATCAAGAAGGCGGTGCTCAGCGTACGCAAGGCATCCGGTGAAACCGGCCTCGACTACCTGACCGTAACCATCGAACGGGGGCGGGTCACCGGGCACCGCATCGTTGGATCCGGCTCTCCGGAGCTGATCGAAGAAGTCCGCTTTGCCTTCCAGAAGGTCAACGTGGAATACCGGCAGCAGGACAAGGGCGGCTCGGGCAAGGGCGTGTGCAGCTTCGAAACCGAGATCGATCAGGCCTGAGCCCGTCAGGGGTGCTGCGCGCGGCCGCAATCAAGATGCACATTTCAGGAGCACCTCAATGAATGCAGTGAAGAATGCCGAGAGTGCTCTTCAGCAGGGCGAGCCGGCTCAGGCGCTCAAGCTCTTGCAGGACGGTGTCCGCGCCAATCCTGCAGACGCGCGCCTGCGCGTTTTCCTGTTTCAGCTCCTGTCCGTTCTCGGGCAGTGGGAGCGGGCGCTCAATCAGCTGAGCGTGGCGGCCGAGCTGGATGCCGCGGCGCTGCCCATGGCTCAGACCTACCGGGAGGCCATCCGGTGCGAGTCCCTGCGCAACGAGGTGTTTGCCGGGCGTAAGGTGCCCATGATCTTCGGCCAGCCCGACACCTGGCTGGCGCTGCTGATCGAATCCCTGCTCACGGCTGGCAAAGGTGATCAGGAGGGGGCCGAGCGCTTGCGCCAGAAGGCGTTCGATGCCGCACCGGCAAGCTCCGGTACCCTCGACGGAGAGGCCTTTGCGTGGCTTGCCGATGCCGACATGCGCCTCGGCCCGGTGTGTGAGGCGGTCATCAATGGCCGCTATTACTGGCTGCCCTACACCAATCTGCGTCGCATCCAGTTTGATGAGCCTGCCGATCTGCGCGATGTGGTCTGGACCCCGGTCCATTTTGAGTTCGTCAATGGCGGCGAAAGTGTCGGCCTGATCCCGACTCGCTACCCGGGCAGTGAGCTGTCCGCCGAACCCCTCGTCCAGCTGGCGCGTCGCACCGAATGTTTCGAGGCGCTGCCGGGCGTGTTTCACGGCAGCGGCCAGCGCATCCTGAGCACCGATGGCGGTGACAAGGCCCTGATGGATGTGCGCCTGATCGAGTTTGATGCCGTGCCGGAAGCGGGCACGGAGCCTGCGGATGACTGAGCTGGTGCCGCGGGAGCGGCTTCAGCCGTCCTTGCTGGATCGACTGACCGATGACGATCCGGGGAGTGTGCAGGAGCCGGTCGAGCGCCGTGTGCTCAGCAGAAGCCAGATGCGCGCGGCTGTCCTGCGGGATCTGACCGCCCTGCTGAACTGCACCCGCTTGAGCGACAAGGACAATCTTCTCGCCGCTGCGCCCCATGCAGGAAATTCGGTGCTCAACTACGGGGTGCCTTCGTTTTCCGGAGAAACGGCGGCTTCCATCGCGGTTAGCGACATTGAACGGGCCGTCAGGGACGCCATCATCCGATTCGAACCGCGCATCCTGCCGGACTCCCTCCTGGTCACGGCGATTCTCGACGACAACATGCTCGACTGGCACAACCTCGTCAGCTTGAAGATATCGGGCCTGCTGTGGGCCCAGCCCGTGCCCCTCGAGATGCTCATCAGGACCACCCTGGATCTGGAAACCGGACAGGTCGAACTGTTCGAACTGAGCAAATGAAGTCCGCATGAATCCTCGGCTGCTGCATCTCTACAATCAGGAACTTCGCCATCTGCGGGAGATGGGGAGCGAGTTCGCGGAGGAGTTCCCGAAGATTGCCAGCCGTCTGTCGATGGATGGCATCGAAGTCGCCGACCCTTACGTCGAACGTCTGCTCGAAGGGGCGGCCTTCCTCGCTGCGCGCGTCCAGCTGAAGCTCGAAGCCGAGTTTCCACGCTTTACCCACCACTTGCTGGAGATGGTGCATCCCCATTTCCTGTCGCCCACGCCGGCGATGGCGATCGCCCAGTTCCAGCCTATCCTGTCCGACGCAAACCTGGCCGAGGGCTTCGTCATCAAGCGGGGGAGTGCGCTGCAGACCGCCTCGGTTGCGCGGGATGGTAGCGCCTGCACCTTCACCACGGCCCGGGACGTCAGCCTGTGGCCCATCGAAGTGGTGGAGGCGCGTTATTTCAGCGCCGCCACCGACCTGCCCCTGCCGTCGCCAGACATCGCCCGCAAGTTCCGCGGTGGCGTGCGCATTCGGCTGCGCAGCACCGCAGGGCTGCGCTTCGATCAGCTCCGGGTGGAGCAGTTGCGCTTCTGCCTCGGCGGTGCCGACGAAACAGCCTACCGGCTCCTGGAGTGCATTGGCGGCAAGCCGCTGGGCGTCATGGTCACTGGCGTCGACCGGCCCATCCGCAACCGCCATTTTCTGGCCGGCTCCTGCCTGACCCTGGCGGGTTACGCTGACGACGAAGCCCTGCTGCCGTCCACGCCCCGGGGGTTCAGTGGCCACCGCCTTATCCACGAATACTTCGCCTTCCCCCAGCGCTTCCTGTTCTTCGACATCTCGGGCCTTGCCGCGGTGCTGTCGCGCATGCCGGTGAGCGAACTGGAGCTGCACCTGCTCTTCTCCAAAGGAGACGCGACCCTGGAGAGTCAGGTTGATGCGGGGAACTTCCTGCTCAACGCCACGCCGGTCATCAATCTCTTCCAGCGGCGGGCGGACCGGATTCATGTCACCACCGGTGAATACGAGTTCCATGTGATGCCCGATCGAACCCGGGCCATGGACTTCGAGGTCTACGACGTGCTGTCCCTCACCGGCTTCAGCTCCGGTGCGGAAAGGGAGCAGAACTTCGTCAGCTTCTACGAAAGCCATCACGGCTGGGATGCGGGGGCCCAAGGCTATTTCACCCTCCGTCGCGAGCCGCGGCTGCTGTCCGAGCGGCAGCGTCGCATCGGCACCCGGACCCGCTACACGGGTAGCGAGACCTTCGTCTCCATCGTGGATTCAGCCGAAGCGCCCTACAGCCCCGACCTGCGCCAGCTGGCGGCGACCATCCTGTGCACCAACCGGGATCTGCCCATACTGCTCAACCTGGGGGGGCAGGGCAGTGATTTCGCCCTGGACGTATCTGCGCCCATCGAGGGGGTGCGCTGCGTGCGCGGGCCCTCCATGCCCGCCGCACCGGTGGCCGATGGGCCCCAGGCCTGGAAGTGCATCAGCCTGCTCTCCCTCAACTATCTGTCGTTGCTGGACAGCGACAGCGCCAAGGGCGCAGCGGCCCTGCGGGAAATGCTCGGGCTCTACGGCGGCAGCAAGGATCTGAGCGTCCGGCGGCAGATCGAGGGGCTGCGCTCGGTGCACGCCGTGCCCTTCTCCACGCGCCTCCCGATGGCCGGGCCACCCTGTTTCGGGCGAGGCATCGACATCGCGGTGGAGGTGGACGAACTGGCCTTCGAGGGCGGCAGTGCCTTCCTGCTTGGTTCGGTACTTGAGCATTTCTTTGCCCGCTATGTGTCTATCAACAGCTTCACGCGGACCAGGCTGCGCTCCCTGACCCGTGGTGAGGTCATGAGCTGGGAGGTCCGATGCGGGCTTCGCCCGATCTTCTAAGCTTGCTGGAGTCCATGACCCGGGAGCCCTGGGCATGGGATTTCTACCAGGCCTTGCGCCGTCTCGATGCGCTCAATGCGGACGCGCCTCGCATCGGTCTCGGGCGTAGCCCCGGCGAAGAGCCGATACGCCTCGGGCAGGACCCCGACCTCACTTTTGCCCCGGCGTCACTGGCGGCTGTCGCCCCGCCCAAGGGGCGGCGGCCGAATCGCCTGGAAGTGCGTTTTTTCGGCATGCTCGGCCCCAACGGGCCTTTGCCGCGACATCTCACCGAGCATGCCCGCAACCGTCTGCTGCATGGTGGCGATGCCAGCTTCGCGCGCTTCCTGGATGTCTTCCATCACCGTTTCCTGAGCCTTTTCTACCGCGCCTGGGCGCAGGCCCAGCCGACAGTCAGCCTCGACCGGCCCGACGACGATCCCTTCGGGGGTTATCTGGGGGCCCTGGCCGGCATCGGCTTGTCCGAGCTGCGCGACCGGGATGCGCTGCCCGACTTTGCCAAGCTCGCCCATACCGGCCACCTGAGTCGCCAGATCCGCAATGCGGAAGGGCTGGCCAAGCTGGTGGCGGCCTACTTCCGCTGCGAGGTGCAGGTCGAGCAGTTTGTCGGCCACTGGATCGTGCTCGACGAGGGCGATCGCCTGGTTCTCGGCACCGGGCGCCAGGCTCTCGGCCAGGGGGCGGTGGTCGGCGCCCGGGTTTGGGACAGGCAGCACAAGTTCCGCCTGCGTATCGGCCCTCTGGCGGGCGATGCCTACGCATCGCTGCTGCCAGGTGGCGCGGGTATCCGGGCGCTGGCGGCCTGCGTGCACAACTACGTGAATCTGGAGTTTTTCTGGGACGCTCGGCTGGTGCTTGCCGCCGCGGACGTCCCGCATGCACGGCTCGATGGTCGGGTGCGCCTGGGCTATTCGTCCTGGCTGGGCGGACGGGATGCCTCCCGCGATGCCGACGACCTCGTGCTCGACGTGGAGCGGGTGCTGGGGCGCCCCGCTTCGCCGTCCGGTGGCAGCAATCCACGCAGTTCAGCCGCCGATCGATTCCCTGCAGCCCAGTCAGCCTAATTGAAAGGTCGGTATGAGCGAGATCAGTCGTGTTGCGCTATTCGGCAAACTCAACAACGTGGCCTACAAGGCCATCGAGGGTGCCACCGTATTTTGCAAGCTGCGGGGCAACCCCTATGTCGAGCTGGTGCACTGGATCGCCCAGATCGTTCAGGCGGAGAACACAGACATCCACTGCATCGTGCGTCATTTCGAGATCGATGCGTCGCGTCTGTCGGCGGACATCACCGCAGCCCTGGACAAGCTGCCACGGGGCGCGACCGCCATTTCGGACCTCTCCGAGCACGTCATGGACATCTGTGAGCGCGGCTGGGTCTATGGTTCGCTGATGTACGGCGAGGGCGCCATCCGCACCGGCCATCTGATCGTCGGAGCGCTCAAGACGCCGCGCCTGTTCAATGTGCTGCTGGGCATCTCGCGCCAGTTCGAGCGCATCCGCGCCGACACCCTGGCCGATGAGTTCGCCGCCATCGTGGCCTCGTCCGCCGAAGAGGCCCTGTCGGTGCCCGGCAACTCCGGCCAGCCTGGCGAGGCCAGCGACGCCCTGGCGCCGGCCTCGATGGGCAAGCAGGAGGCCCTCAAGCGCTTCACCTCCGACCTCACCGCCCAGGCGCGGGAGGCCAAGATGGACCCCATCGTCGGGCGTGACGAGGAGATCCGCCAGCTCATCGACATCCTGATGCGGCGGCGCCAGAACAACCCCATCCTGGTCGGCGAGGCCGGCGTGGGCAAGACCGCGGTGGTGGAGGGCTTCGCCCAGCGCATCGTGCGTGGCGATGTGCCGCCGTCCCTCAAGGACGTGGAGCTGCGGGCCCTCGACGTGGGCCTGCTGCAGGCCGGGGCCAGCATGAAGGGCGAGTTCGAGCAGCGCCTGCGGGCGGTGATCGACGAAGTCCAGGCCAGCCCCAAGGCCATCATCCTGTTCATCGACGAGACCCACACGCTGGTCGGCGCCGGGGGCGCGGCAGGCACCGGCGATGCGGCCAATCTGCTCAAGCCGGCCCTGGCCCGCGGCCAGCTGCGCACCATCGGCGCCACCACCTGGGCCGAATACAAGAAATACATCGAGAAGGACCCGGCCCTGACCCGGCGCTTCCAGGCCGTGCAGGTGGATGAGCCGGACGAGCGCCGCGCCATCCTGATGATGCGCGGGGTCGCCTCCACCATGGAGAAGCACCACAAGGTACAGATCCTCGACGAGGCCCTGGAGGCGGCGGTGCGCCTGTCCCACCGCTACATTCCGGCGCGGCAGCTGCCCGACAAGTCGGTCAGCCTTCTGGATACCGCCTGTGCGCGGGTGGCGGTCAGCCTGCATGCCACGCCGGCCGAGGTGGACGATTGCCGCAAGCGCATCGAGGCCCTCGAAACCGAGGCGCAGATCATCGGCCGCGAGAAGGCGGTGGGCATCGATGTGGCCCAGCGTGAAGCCGAGGTGAGCGTCGCCCTGGAGGCGGAGCGGGCGCGCCTGGAAGAGCTGGAAGCCCGCTGGAAGCGCGAGAAGGAACTGGTAGACGAGCTGCTGGCCCTGCGCGCGCGCCTGCGCGGAGGCGCCCAGCCGGTCGAGGGGACCGGCAGCGCGCTGGAGGCGGCGGCCGGCGAAGTGGCCGAAGCCGATCCGGCGGCCCAATCCAGCGCCCCGAATGAGACCGAGCGGAGCGAACTGCTGGCACGGCTCGGCGAGGTGCAGACCGCCCTGGCCGAGGTGCAGGGCGAAAACCCCCTGATCCTCGCCACCGTCGACTACCAGGCCACCGCCAGCGTGGTGGGCGACTGGACCGGGATCCCGGTGGGGCGGATGGCCCGCAACGAAGTGGAGACCATCCTCAAGCTGGCCTCCGCGCTGGGCGAACGGGTGGTCGGCCAGGATCACGCCATGGAGATGATCGCCAAGCGCATCCAGACCTCCCGCGCCGGGCTCGACAATCCGAGCAAGCCGATCGGCGTCTTCATGCTCGCCGGCACCTCCGGCGTGGGCAAGACCGAGACCGCGCTGGCCCTGGCCGAGGCCTTGTACGGCGGCGAGCAGAACCTGATCACCATCAACATGAGCGAGTACCAGGAGGCCCACACCGTCTCCACCCTCAAGGGCGCGCCGCCGGGCTATGTGGGCTACGGCGAGGGTGGCGTCCTCACCGAGGCAGTGCGCCGCAAGCCTTATTCCGTGGTGCTGCTGGACGAGGTGGAGAAAGCCCACCCGGACGTGCATGAAATCTTCTTCCAGGTCTTCGACAAGGGCTTCATGGAAGACGGGGAGGGGCGCTTCATCGATTTCAAGAACACCCTGATCCTGCTCACCACCAACGCCGGCACCGATCTGATCTCGTCCATGTGCCGCGACCCGGAGCTGATGCCGGAGCCCGACGGCCTGGCCAAGAGTCTGCGCGAGCCGCTGCTCAAGATCTTCCCGCCGGCCCTGCTCGGCCGCCTCGTGGTGATTCCCTACTACCCCCTGTCGGACGAGATGCTCGGGCGCATCGTCAGCCTGCAGCTCAATCGCATCAAGGCCCGGGTCGAGGCGCGCTACCGGATCCCCTTCGAGTACACCGACGAGGTGCGCAAGCTGGTGGTGTCGCGCTGCACCGAGAGCGAATCGGGTGGCCGCATGATCGATGCCATCCTCACCAACACCCTGCTGCCCGACCTGAGCCGGGAGTTCCTGACCCGCACCATGGAGGGGCGTCCGGTGGCTGCCGTGCGGATCGGGGTGGTGGATGGCGGTTTCAGCTACGCCTTTGAATGAGCATGCCCTTGAACGCGAAGCGCTAAAGCCATGACTGCCGACATCGACACCGAGCTGGATGCCCCCGCCGAGCTGAGCCTGGGAGAAGCCCTGGGCCTGGCCCTCAGGCTGCATCGTGAAAAGGCCTACGAGGGGGCAGAGGCCTTGTACCGGCGAATCATCGAAGCCGCCCCCGAACTGGCGGATGCCCATCATTTCCTCGGCGTGCTGTGTCACGAAAGTGGCCGCAGCGCAGAGGGCATCGCCCTGATCCAGCGGGCGATCGAGCTGGTGCCGGATTTTCCGGGGTTCCATAACAATCTCGGCAACATCCACATGCAGTGCGGGCAGCTGGCAGAGGCCACCGCCTGCTATGGGCGCGCCATTCAGCTCGCACCGGACGACGCCGACCTGCATAACAACCATGGCGCGCTGCTGAAGGCCGAAAAGCGTTTCGAAGAGGCCGCGGCCAGTTTTCAGCGCGCCATGGGGCTCGATCCGGGCAACGTCCGGGCCTACAACAACATGGGTCTGCTGCATGCCGCCCAGGGGCAGACGGCGGAGGCGATCCGCTATTACTGCGAGTCCATCGGCCGGATTCCCGGGCACCCGGAGGCCCACAAGCTGCTCGGTCTGACCTACTACTCCCTCGGTCGTCACGAGGAGGCGGCAGAGGTGTTCCGGCAATGGGTCGAGGTGGCACCCGAGCATCCGGTGGCACGCCACATGTATGCCGCCTGTTCGGGCCAGGGTGTGCCGGAGCGGGCCGCCGACGATTACGTGGAGTACACCTTCGATCGCTTCGCTTCGAGTTTCGAGGAGCAGCTCAATCTCAAGCTGTCTTACCAGGCTCCCCAGTTGTGCGCCTCGGCGCTCACCCGCCAGGCGGGGGCGCGGCGCGGCCTGGATCTGCTCGATGCAGGTTGTGGCACCGGCCTGTGCGGCCCGCTGGTCGCGCCCCTGTGTGATCGTCTGGTCGGTGTGGATCTCTCCGGCGGCATGCTGGAGCTGGCCGCCACCAAGGGCGTCTACACCGAGCTGGCCAAGGCCGAGCTCACCGAGTTCCTGCTCGGCCAGGGCGAAGTGTGGGACGTGATCATGTCCGCCGATACCCTGTGCTATTTCGGTGACCTGCGGCGGGTCGTGGCCGCTGCGGCGGGGGGGCTGAAGGCTGACGGACTGCTGGTGTTTACCGTCGAGCAGGTGGACGATGGCACGCCGCCAGAGGGTTTCCGGATCAATCCCCATGGCCGCTACAGCCATACCCGCGGGCACGTGGAAGAGGTGGTCCGGGCGGCCGGGCTCGCCCTGCTGGAGGCGGGCGAGGACAGCCTGCGGACTGAAGGGGGCAAGCCCGTGCAGGGGCTGGTCGTGGTGGCACGCAAGCCTTGAGGGAGATGTCATGGAACAACTGATGGAGATCACGTCCCCGTTCGGGGATGCCGTGCGCTTCGAAACGATGCAGGCCCGGGAAGAGTTGGGGCGGCTTGCCGAGTACGACATCACGGTGCTGTCCGCCAAGGAAACCCTGCTGCCCAAGGACATTCTCGGGCAGGGCGTGACGGTGATCCACAATGGCCTGGAGGCCGGGCCGCGGCATTTCAATGCCTGCGTGACGCGCTTCGGCCTGGTGGGGGTGGAGGGGCGCTACTTCCGCTATCGCATCGTGGCCCACGCCTGGCTGTGGCTGCTGACGCGCAGCGCCGATTGCCGGATTTTCCAGAACAAGTCGGTGCCCGATATCGTCCGCGACATCTTCGGCAAGTACCCCGATGCCAGCTTCGACTTTCGCCTGACCGGCAGCTATGCGCCCCTCGAATACTGCGTGCAGTACCGGGAGAGCGATTTCGATTTCGTCAGCCGACTGCTGGAAACCGAGGGCATCTACTACTTCCTCAAGCACGTGCCGGGCAAGCACACGGTGGTGCTGTGCGACTCCATCAGCGCCCACAAGCCGGTGGTCGGTCATCCGTCCATCCGCTTTCTGCCCGAAGGCGGGCGCGGCCGGGCCGAGAACAAGACCATCGGCCAGTGGATGAGCGCCCGGGAGATCCGCACCGGCATGACCGAGCTGGATGACTACGATTTCGAGCGTCCCTCCCTGGATCTGAAGAAGTCCAGCAAGGTGTCCTCCAGCGATGGGGGGGCGAAGTTCGAGGTCTACGATTACCCCGGCGACTATTTGCGCACCGCCGATGGCGAGCGCTACGTGAAGACCCGCCTGGAGGCTCTGCGCGTCCCCTACGAGGTGATGGAGGGGCGCAGCGGCGTGGTGGAGATCGCCAGCGGCGCCACCTTCACCCTGCAGGAGCACCCCCGCGATGACCAGAACCGGGAATACCTGGTGGTGTCGGCGGAGTACGACATGGTCCATGGTGGGCACGAAACCGGTACCGGGCAGGGCTCCAGCCACAGCTGCCGCTTCACCGTGATGCCCACCGCCGAGGTCTTCCGGCCCGAGCGCCGCACACCCCGGGCCATCGTGCGCGGGCCGCAGACCGCCGTGGTGGTGGGGCCGGCCGGCGAAGAGATCTACACCGACAAGTACGGGCGGGTGAAGGTCCAGTTCCACTGGGACCGCCTCGGCCGCAAGGACGAGAACGCCTCCTGCTGGGTGCGCGTGTCCCACCCCTGGGCCGGCAAGAACTGGGGCATGGTGGCGTTGCCGCGCATTGGTCAGGAGGTCATCGTGGACTTCCTGGAGGGCAACCCGGACCGGCCGATCATCACCGGCCGGGTCTATAACGCAGAGCAGATGCCGCCCTACGCCCTGCCGGCCAACATGACCCAGACCGGTATCAAGACCCGCTCCAGCAAGGGCGGCTCCCCGGCCAACTTCAACGAGCTCCGCTTCGAGGACAAGAAGGGCGAAGAGCAGGTCTATGTTCACGCTGAGCGCAATTTCGATGGTGTCATCGAAAACTGCGAGACCCGCTCCATCGGGGTGGACCGCTCCAAGACCGTCGGCCACGATGAGACGGTGTCGGTGGGCCACGACCGCAGTGAATCGGTGCAGAACAACGAATCCATCACCATTGGCGTCAATCGCGACCTGGCGGTGGGGGCGGATGCCAGCACCTCGGTGGGGTCCAACCGCAGCATCACGGTGGGATCCAACGAAAGCCACGACGTGGGCGGGCGCCGCGATCGCAGGGTGGGTGGCGACGAGCACGTGGACATCGGCGCCAATCTCGCCGAGACGATAGGCAAGAACGTGACCCTCAGCATCGGCGAGAACCAGTCCGTGACGGTTGGGAAGGACGGGCGGGTCCAGCTCGGCAAGACCTACTATCTCGAGGCCGCCGACGCCATCACCTTCAAGACCGGCGACGCCTCCATCACCCTCAAGAAAGACGGCACCATCACCATCCAGGGGCGCGACATCGCCATCAAGGGCAGCGGCAAGGTGAGCGTCAAGGCCTCGGGCGAGGTGGCCATCAAGGGCATGAAGATCGCCAGCAACTGAGCCCGATGCTCCAGGTCATCAATACCACTCCCTATCCGGCCACGCTGGCGGTCTTCCCCGCGCCGAGTGGCGTCGAGTGCGCCTACGCCGCTGTGAAGATCAGTTACGACCTGTCCACCGGCGTGCCGCAGCTTGCCGCCAGCCAGGCGATGTTCCTCGCCAGCGACGTGTATTGGGGCGATACGGCCAGCACGTCCCTGCGCGCCGCGGCAGATCTGACCCTGCTCAAGCCCTCCACCGACGTGCTGCTGCTCGGTCGCGCGGTGGCGCCGGCTGGGCCGGTGGCGTGCATGGACGTCGCCTTGCGCGTCGGTGGTTTTGGTCGGCGTTTGCGGGTTTTCGGCGAGCGCAGCTGGCAGCGGGAGGGGGAGGGCTGGCGGCCTAGTGCTCCGCAGCCCTTCGAGCGCCTGCCTCTGCGCTGGGAGCTGGCCTTTGGCGGGCCGTCCCGGGGCCATCCCGAGCATCCGCCCGAATGCGAGCAGCGCAACCCGGTGGGGCGCGGTTTTGTGGCCAGTTGGGACAGTGATCCGGTTGGCTTGCCGCTGCCCTGCATCGAAGACCCGGACGCCCTGCTGCGCCATCCCCACGAGCGCCCCGAGCCGGCCGGCGTGGCGCCTGTGGCGCCAGGCTGGCTGGGGCGTGCCAGGTATGCCGGCACCTACGATGCGGCCTGGCAGAAGACCCGGGCGCCGTATCTTCCCCTCGACTTCGACCCCCGCTTCTTCCAGGCCGCCCCGCCCGGGTTGGTCGCGCCGGTGCGCCTGACGGGAGGGGAGGACGTGGCGCTGGAAGGGGTGACCGGGGGCGGGAAGGTCTGTTTCGCCTTGCCTCGCCCCGATCTGCACATGGCCTTCGATTTTGCCGGGCGCCACATGGCGGCTGAGCCGCTGCTCGATACCGTCCTCATCGAGCCGGACATGGCCCGCCTGCAGATGGTCTGGCGGGCCGAACTGGCGGTGGACAAGCACCTGCTCAAGCTGCGTGCCCTGCATGTGTCCGGCCAGCTGGAGAAGGCCCCATGAGCGCCGTCATCGCCGCCGCCGGCCTGGTGTGCCCGGCGGGTCTCGGTCTGGCGGAGAGTGCAGCCGGGGCACGGGCGCGACTGTCGGCCTTGCGCGAGATCGACTGGTGCGACCGACGCCTGGAGCGCTTCATCGTGGGCCGCGTGCCCGACCCGGGCCTGCCGGCCCTGGCGTCGGCGCTGGTCGACGCTCCCCTGCAGGCCCGCGAGGCCCGCATGCTGCGCCTGGCCCATGCCGCCCTGGTTGATGTGTATGCCGGGTTGCCTGCCGATCTGCCGGCGCCCCCGCTGCTCCTTGGCCTGCCGGAACATCACACCACCCTGCCCATCGATTCCGAACGCTTCCTCAAGCTGCTGGCAAATCAGGCTGGGGCGTGTTTCGACCCGGCGCTCAGCATTGCCGCGCCGCGCGGTCGGGCCAGCGGCCTGATGGCCCTGTCCCAGGCCGTGACGCGCATCGCCGCCGGGGAGGCTGGCCTGATCCTGGTGGGCGGGCTGGATTCCCTGGTGGATCTGTACGTGCTGGCGGCGCTGGACCGTGCCGGGCGGATTCGCGGGGAGACTGTCAGTGACGGCTTCAGCCCGGCGGAGGGGGCCGCCTTCCTGCTGGTGGCGAGCGAAGCAGAAGCCCGCCGCCACCGGCTGCCCGTGCTGGCGCGGATCGCAGCGACGGGGAGCGGCTTCGAGCCCGGGCATCTGTACGCCGACGAGCCCTACCTGGGGGACGGCCTGGCCGGTGTGGTCTCGGCTTGCCTCGACAACGCGGGCCTGGCGGCGCCGCTCCAGACCGTCTATTGCAGTTTCAACGGCGAGCGTTATTGGGCGCGGGAGTTTGGCGTGGCGCGCATCCGCAACGCTGCGGCCTTTGCCGACGAGGCCCGGATGGAGCACCCGGCCGAGTGCTTTGGCGACCTGGGGGCGGCCCACGGCGTGGCGCTGGCGGCGCTGGCCTGCCACGGCCTGGCTGGGGGCTATCGACCCGGCCCGGCTTTGGTCTATGCTTCTTCCGACAAGGGAGACCGGGCCGCGGTCATCTTCGAGCGCAGCAGCTGAGGGTCGGTCGATGCCATGCACTGTTCATAATATTGCCGGGTTCGCGCACAAGACCAGTGGTGGCATGAGCATGGTCTTTCCCGATGTCTGCAAGACCCCCGCACCGCCGGCCCCGCCCGTACCGATCCCGTATCCGAACATCGGCAAGTCCTCCGACACCATTGCCGGCACTACCACGGTCAAGGCTGACGGCTCGATGGTGATGGTGAAGGGCGCCAAGTACATGATGAGCATGGGGGACGAGCCGGGGACGCTGGGGGGCGTCATCAGCAGCACCTTCAAGCAGGAATGCGAGTTTCTGATGTACTCCTTCAATGTGATGCTCGACGGGAAGAACGTCTGCCGTCTGGGCGACCCCTTGTGGCACAACAAGAAGAACATTCTCGGGTGAGGGCATGACCGAACTTGCAGAATCCGTGATGATTGGCCTGATTGCCGATAGCGGCGATGTGCCCTGCCCCTTTGATCACGACGCCCCTGCCCCCGAGAAGGTCAATAACCAACTGGTGGGCAACGGCGGCACCCTGGGAAGCTACATGGAGGCGGGCAGCGGCACCACCCTGTACCCACCACTGAAGCGCAAGCTCAGGCCCGTGCCCTATCCCGAGCAGGCCGAGCGGGAGGTCACGGTGGGTGAGCACAGCTATCCGGTATGGTGCGCCGCCCATCACCTCATCCCGGCCCAGGCCTCCCTCAAGAAGGCCACCCAGCTCAAGCGTTTCATGGAAAAGGGGCGTGGCCCCAGCAAGTTGTGGAGCGATATCGGCTACGACGTGAATGGGCTGCAGAACGGCGTCTGGCTGCCGGGCAACTATGCCGTGGGGGGCATGGGTACGGGTGACTGGGTGGGGGCGCCCAGCGCCATGGACGGGGACGCCGAAGAGGGCAGCGTGCGCCGCCGCGCGGCACGCCGCAGTGCGTCGAGCACCAAGCTCGACGGCCTGCGCCACGAGATCGATCCGGACAACCGCAAGTGGCTGTATGTGGACAAGGCCACGCGCCTGGTGAATGCCCAGTTCCACGACGCCCACGTGGATTACAACAAGTTCGTGCTGGGCATCCTCAACAAGATCGGGGCGTCTTTGCAGGAGCGCAAGAAGAAGAACCTTGACGGCCTCGCCTGCCGCAAATGCGCCAAGCGCGAGGAGAAGATCGCCGAATATGGCATTCCCCCGCCCTTCAGCCTGATCAAGCGCCTGGACGGGGTGTCGGCGCGCCTGCGGTCTTACCTGAAGGGGCGGCGCGGGCATGCGATGGTGTTCACATCGCGCTGGGGAAAACTGATTGGCAAGGGCTGAATCGCCATAGCCGGAGTAGCCGATGACCGAACCATCCGCCGCGTTTTTCATGCTGGCCTGCCACAGCCCGGAGGAGGGCGACCACGCCCAGTACAGCTACGAGCCCGACGACGAGGAGCGCAGCTGGATCATGGGGCAGCCCTTTGACGCGCCACCCCCTGTGCCCGTGCCGGTGACCGTCGAGCCGGGGGAGGAGGGGCTGCAGCCGGAGCTGACCGACGTGCCCGTGCCGCTCATGTCCCGCCGGCTGGCCAAATGCCTGATGGCGGCGGGGGTGTCGAACATCGATTTCTATCCCGCCCGGGTGACGGAGCAGGCCAGCGGGTGCAGCCACGACGGGCTGCTGGCGTTCAACCTCATCGGCCTGGTGGCTGCGGCGGATCTGTCCCGCTCCACTTTCTCGGCGCCGGATGGCCCGCTGCTGTCGGTGGATTTCGACGGCCTGGCCATCGATCCCGCCAAAGCGGGGGCGGCCGACATGTTTCGCCTGGCCGAGTCGGTGAATGGCATCGTGGTGAGCCGGCGTGTCCGGCAGGCGATCCTCGATGCCGGCATCACCACCCTGGAGTTCATCCTGCCGGAGGACTGGGTCGGTTGAGCGCCGCTCATCGCCCGGTCTCCGCCCCGCTGTCTGGAGTTGTCCATGTCTGAAACCGCACGTGTCCTGGCCTTGCCCCATGAAGTCGACCCGCTGCCCCAGCGGGCCGAAGTGACCGCCCTGCTGGAGGGCGGGCTGATCCGGGTGCGCCTTTCGGGGGGCCGCGAATGGGATGCGGCCTGGCTCCAGGCCGGCAGCAACGCCTCGGTGGCGCTGGCCATCCATGACTGGGTCATCGTGCTGCCCCCTGCCGGCGGGCATCCCGCCGTGGTGATGGGGCGGATCGGCCCTTACAGCCCCCCGGCACCCCCGGCGCGGCTGTGCCTTGAGGCGACCGAAGTGCTGACCCTCAAATGCGGCGCCGCCGTGCTCGATCTTCGGGCCGATGGCAAGGCCGTGCTGCGCGGGGAGGATGTACTGATCCGCGCCCGGGGCCTGCAACGCATCAAGGCCGGCAGCGTTTCCATCAATTAGGCGATGCCCGTCGTCGCTCCCCTCACGCGCGCCTGGCGCTTCATTCCGGAGCGGGTCCTTACCCATCTGTAAGAGCTGGCCTACCTGTGGCAGCGGCGCCGTGCATCCATTCGCTCCGACAGCCTGACCCTGCGGGATTTCGCCTACCTCAACGAGAGAATCGAGGCGCACGTGCAGGGGGCCATGGTGGCCGGCGCGGCCCTCGACGACATTGCCGGCAGTGCGCTGGTGTCCTCCGACCGGGATGAGGTCTTTGCCATCGGCTGGGCCCTCCTGCGCGGCGCGGCGGATCACCAGGTCTCCCGCGTGCTTGAGGTCTTCCTGGAAACCAAGGGGGGCGGGCTGGCCGGGCTCGGGGAGGCGCTCACCCTGGTGCCCCTGGCATCCACGGAAGCCGCTTTGCGCGATGCCCTTACCCACGGGAATGCCCCCCAGGCGGCATGGGCCAGCCTTGCCTTGGCCCAGAAGGGGCGGCTCGAAGCTGATGCGGCCGGGCTGGCGGGCCTGTTGGTGCACGATCAGGGCTCTGTGGCGGAAGTAGCCTGGCGGGCGGCCCGGTGTGTGGATGCCCACCACACGGCGCAGCCGCGGCCCTATGCCGAAGCACTCCGTCATGCGGACCCGCTTGTGGTAGAGACGGCTGTCGAGACGGCCATCTGGACGGGGCAGCCCTGGGTGCTGGACACGCTGTGGCGTCTCGCCGCGGTGCCGGAGCGGCAGCCCTGGGCGCTGGGGTGGCTTGGGGCACTGGCGCCCCCTGACGGGCAGGCCGCCGTGCTTGCCCGGATCAGCGAGCAGCCTGCGGCGCAGCGCGGCCCCCTGGCAGCCCGCCTGGGCACCTGCCAGGCATTGGAGCAGGTGCACGTCTGGATGGCGTCGGATGATCCGCAGCTGGCCGCGTCGGCCCTGCGCGGCTGGAGCCGGATGACTGGGTTGAGTGCGGACGGTGCCCGGGTTGCTTCCCCCGCAGGTGACGATGAAAATCCGGTGTTCCAGGATCTTCGCGATGAACTTTTACTGCCTGACCTTGCAAAGGTCCGCCAGCTCCGGGATGAGCACGGCAAACGTTGGCAGGGTGGTGTACGCTGGTGCCGGGGGCACGACATCCGGGACAGCCTGAGCCGTGAGGCCCAGCGTTGGATCGACCTCGAAGCCCGCTGGGATTTTGGTGCCCGGGCCGCCCTGGCAGGGCAGGGGGTCATTCCGCCACCGCCGTCTGTCTGACACAATCGGATCTATCAGGATTAAACGGGCATTTGCTTATGCGCATCGTCGTGATGACTTTCAAGGGCGCTCCGCTGACTGAGCCCATCCAGGCGGAGTTTGGTGCCGGCGGTGGAACCATCGGTCGCGAGGCGGGGAATCGTCTCACGCTGCCAGACCCCGAGCGTCACATCTCCCGGGTACAGGCGCGGGTGCTCGTCGAGGGCGGGCGCTACATGCTGGAGGATCTCGGCGGCAATCCGACCCTCGTCAATGATCGCCCGGTGGGGCGAGGAACCCGCGTGCTGCTCACCGATGGTGACCGGGTCTGTGTCGGCCAGTACGAGATGTGGGTTGAGCAGAGCCGCGTCCAGATGCCAGGCGAGGGGGCCAGGCCGGTCGGCAGCGATCCGCTGGGGCTGTTTGGCGGAGCCTCTTCGGGGGGCTCGGATCCGTTCGGCGCGCCGCCCCGCAGCCCCTCCCTGACGACCCCGGCCGAAGATCCGTTCGGTGTGTTCTTCAATGCGGCCGCGGTGCCCCCCGAGCCGCAGGTGCCAGCGGCCTCCCTGCCTGACCCTTTTGCTCCGGCGCCGCGCCCGGTGGTGCCGCCTCCCGCCGTAATGGGTGGGGTGCCCGGGCTGGAGGCGAGTGTCGATACCCTGTTCGGTATCCGGGCGGGGGATGGGGGCAGGGATCCCTTTGCCGGCACCGCCCTCTCCGGCAATGTCGCACCGACCCTGGGGCAGGCACCCGTCGTAGATGATCCCCTGGCACTCTTTGGTGGTGCCGTCCGGGAGGCCGTGCCGAACCCGGTGCGTGACGATGCGCCGCTGCTTGCCGAGAACATCGGGCTGCCGCGGCCCCTGGCGGTACAGGCTTTGCCCGCTGTTCCCGAGCGCGCCGCGGAAGTGCCGCCGTTGCCGGACCCGGCCCCTGCCGCAGTGACATACTCGCCCGAGCCACCGGCCCGTGATCCGGCCGGTGCTGCGCCGCCGGGGGGGGGTATTGTGCTGTCCTGGTCTGCCGGCGAAGGCTCCAATGGCGGATCCACACCGGCCCGGGAGCTGGGAGCGCTGCCCCAGACAGAGATCTACGAGCGCCGCAAGGACGCGTCGTCGCCGGCTTCCCACCCGCCCCGGGCGGCCGGTGCGCAGGCCTTTGATGTGGTCCTCACGCCTCCGCCGCCCCTGTCACCTGCCACCCCTGCACCCACGCCCGAGCCGACAGCACCTGCCGCCGCTGCGCCTGCGTCGCCCGATGTTGCGGCGGCGCTGCTGGCTGCCTTCCAGCGGGGCCTGGGCATGCCGATCTACGCGCATGGGGGGTTGACCCCCGAGCGCATGGAGCAGCTTGGTGTCGTGGTACGCGAGTCCGTGGCCGGCACCATGGGCCTGCTCAAGGCCAGGGCCCTGACAAAACGCGAGTTTCGGGCCGACATGACGATGATCGTCAGCCGGGAGAACAACCCGCTCAAGTTTGCGCCGGACCTGGAGTTCGCCCTGTTTCAGTTGTTGGAGCCCAAGGGCGGCGGCTTCCTGGCGGCAGAGCCTGCGATGCGCGATGCCTATGTCGACCTGCGCTCCCATCAGTTCGGTTTCCTGGCCGGCATGCGGGCCGCGATCGGCGGGCTGATCGAGCGCTTCAAGCCCGAGGTGCTGGAGAAGCGCATCAGCCACGGCGGCTTCCTGGCCAGCGTGCTGCCCGGCGCACGCAAGGCCCGCCTGTGGGATCTCTACGAGCAGCACTATGCCGCCATCTCCCGGGAGGCCGAGGACGATTTCGATGCCCTGTTCGGACGGGAGTTTCTGAAGGCCTACGAGGCGCAGATCGAGCGCCTCAGGGACGAGGCGGAGGAGCAGTGATGGACCGGTCTATCGCCCTCGAGACGGCCTATCTCTCGAAGCCCGGCGGCAGGGGCTACAACGAGGATGCCTGCGGTTTCTGGAGCAACGACAGCGCGGCATGCTGGGTCGTTTCGGACGGGGCGGGCGGGCATGGCAGCGGCGACATTGCGTCGCGGCTGGTGGTCAGCAGCATCCTTGAGGCGTTTTCCGCCAATCCCACGGTGAGTTCGGACCGGGCGATCGAGCTCCTGCGCCATGCCAATGACGCGGTGATCAACGCCAAGCAGAGCGGTGTGACCAAGGACGACATGCATGCCACGGTGGCCCTGCTGATGGTGGATCGAGCCACGGAGTCGGCGATCTGGGGGCACGTGGGTGATACCCGCATCTACCTGTTTCGCGACGGTGACATTGCCTACCGCACCCGTGACCACAGCCTGGTGCAGAGCTTCATCGATGCGGGCTACAGCAGCCCGAGCGATCTCCGCACCCATCCCCAGCGCAGCCTGCTCACCTCCGCCATCGGCTCCGCCGAGACCATCGAGCTCTCGGTGGCCGGGGCGCTGGTGGGGTTGAAGCAGGGCGACGCCTTCCTGATCTGTACCGACGGATGGTGGGAGTACGTGGACGAGAGCTGCATGCTGTCCCAGCTGGCGGGGTCGGTCGAGGCCAACGACTGGCTGGTGAGCATGGCCCTGCAGGTGGAACGGGTGGCCAAGGCCGAGAACGACAACTTCAGTGCGGTGGGGGTGTTCTATGGCGCCCGGCCCGCTGCCACCACCGTCATCCGGTCCTATCCGTCGGCCCAGTGAGCAGTGGCCTGAGCCTGCCTTGAGGGCAGCCGGTCAGGCCCTGACGCTGCCCTGGAGCATGTCCACAAAGGCCGGGCCGGACGGCAGATGGGCATGGGCAATGGCCCGTTGTCCGTCGCTGTCCCACCACAGGCTGTAACCCTCCAGGAGCTCATCGAGCGCTTCGCCGGCCAGCCCGTCGAAGGCCGGTGGTTGTCCCGGGAGGCGGGGCAGCGGGCAGGCCCGGCTGCTGGCCTTCAGGGCGGCCAGGGCTGCGCCACCGGGCGGCGGTGGCCCCAGGTCGAGGGGGCCGGCTGCGGCCAGGGCGGCTTCAAAACCTGCTACCGTGGCCTCGTGGGTCAGGCAGGCCCGGGCCGCATCCTCAAGACGGTTCAGCCACGCATCCAGCGCCGCGACCTGGGTGGCCGCCCAACTGAAGGGCGGGAGCGCAGTGCAGATGGTGAGCGGAAAGTAGCGCCCGACCCTATCCACGGAGGGGAGCAGGATGCCGCTCCAGCGGCGCCCATCCACCACCCCGGGGCCCAGCATGAAACGCCAGACCGGCGCCCGCAGGTAGGTGGCCAGCCAGTTGCCCCCCAGGGTGCGCTGGCTGTCGACGATCACCGCCTGCAGCCAGGTGTCCCAGTGGGTGATGAAATCCTGTTCCAGCCGGCGCTGGGCGAAATCACCCAGCGCCGGCAGCTTGCCGTACCAGCCTGCGGTCATCGTCGGGCTCCTGTGTGACTGTTCCGGTCATCCTGTCCTGGCGGGGCTAGAGGCCCCCGGGGCAGCGGAATTCGGCGAGTTCGCGCAGCCGGAAGGGGTTCTGGACACTTCCCGCGGTCACTTCGAAACTGGCGCCGCGGCCGTCCACGTCAAAGCTCACGCGGAACTTCTCCGGTGCGCCCAGGCTTTCGATGCGGGCCTTGTCGAAGAGCCGGAACAGCGCCCACGGGCCTTCGGTGGAGAATCCGGAGTTGCCGCTGGCGGAAGGCGGATTGACCTGAACCCGGGCGCTCAGGCCGCCCTTGGCGCCGGGCCACTGCACCGACTGGAGCACCTGCGGGCCGTGGGCATAGCGGATCAGCTGACCATCCACGTCGAGGGTGATCTGGGTGAGGGCCGGGTCCATCTCGAGGGGTTTGAAGTCCAGGCGCAGGGCGCCGCCGCTGCGGAAGAACACGTCGCGGATGACCGCTGCCCGCTGGAACTGCACCAGGCTGCCCGGGTCGCCGAGGGACTGCTCCTGGACCTTCTTGAAGCTCCACTGGCGGGTGGAGGTGTCCACGTACTGGGCCAGGTTCTTCTGGAAGAAATCGTCGATGATGCCGCCCGGCGCGAACAGCCGGGCGAAGTCTTCCCGGGTCACGTCCCGTGTGCTGCCCTTGGTGAAGGGGTAGCGGCCCTCGATGGCGCGCTGGCAGAACTGGCCGACCTGGCCGCCCACGTTGGCCGACAGGTTTTCGCGGGTGGCGGAGAGGGCCTGGCTGACGCCGGCGTTGGAGATCTGCTGCAGCATCGAGCGCAGGGGTTCGGGCATGCGCGCGCCTTCGGCCTTCACCTTGGCAGCGGTGCCCCCCGGCGGCGGCGCCACCTTGTCGCGCAGGGCGGTTTCGGTGGCGGTGAGGTTGACGTAGACCTCGTTGAGCAGGGCCATCACGCCGTCGATGGGGGCGGTCTTGCCGTCGCTGCTGTCCACCAGGTTGCGGATCGGGGCGAAGTGCTCGTCCACCATGCTCTCCTGGGAGGGGCCCTGGGGCCCGCGCCCGCTGGCGACGGGGTCGAAACCGAGGATCTTGCCCAGCTCCTGGCGGGCGCCGGAGATCTTCTCCTTGGCCGTATCCACCACGGTCTTGTCCTCGGGCTTGCGGCTCAGGGAGGTCTCCCGGGCCACCGCCTTCAGGAAGCGCGGCAGGGGCGAGTCCGGGGCTGACAGGGTGCGCGCCTGCTGGATGCTCTGCTGCAGGCTGGCGGAGCGGATCAGGGTTACATCTTTCAGATACTCGTCCCACACCGCGATGTAGTCTGCCAGGTAGAGCCGGCGGACGTCCTCGATGAGGCGGGCGGCGTCGGGCGGGGTGCCGGCGGCGCTGCCCAGCACCCAGGTCTCCTCGCCGGCCAGCTGCTGGGTAACGCGCCCGACCTCCCGGTCGAAGCCCTTGTAGTAGCCGTCGTGGGTGTACAGGCCGGCGATGCCCTTGGTCAGGGGCTGGCCGCTCTTGCGTGTGAAGACCAGCGCGGCGGACGGGCCAGCGGCCCGATCAAGGGCGAAGTCGGGGATGTCGCGGCCGACGCCCTGGCGCTTGAGGCGGCTATACACCCGGGCCGGCAGCGAGAAGCGCAGCAGCTGGTTGCGGGCCTGGGCCACCAGGGCACTGTCGGTGGCCACCGGGGAGCTGACGGCGCCGTTGGCAAACAGATTGTCCAGGTGCTGGTTGAGGGCGCTGCGCTGATCGGTGGTGGCGCCGGCGGGGAGGGTCCGCTCCCAGTCGCTGGTGATCCAGGCCTTCAGTGCCTCCCCGTTGAAGTGGGCCGGGTCCTGGAGCATCAGGTAGGCCTTGAGGGCCTCGTAGGTGAACTCCAGGTTGTTCCGCGGCAGGCTGTCGCGCAGCTGCGCGTCGATGCGCTGGGCGATGCGCGGCATCAGCGCGTCACGCAGCACGTTGCGGTAGGCCTGGTCGGCCGCAGCATCAAGCTTTTCGTCCTGGGCCAGGCCGAAGCCCAGGGACATGGGCGTGTTGCCGTTGGGGCGGGCGGCAGTGACGGACACGCCCTGCACGGCATCGATCACCGGCAACAGCGCTAGCAGATTGTCCAGGGGCAGGTCGGAGGCCTTTACGGTGACGGGTTTCAGCTCGGCCACGCGGGCATTCACTTCATCGATGTAGCCCCGGTTGCCGATGTAGGAGAGCGTCCAGGCCAGCAGCAGACCCACCGACACGAGGCCGATGGCGGCGAAGGCGGCCAGGCGGATCAGCCCGCGGCGGCGCTCCCAGGCCAGGTTGGCCTTGCCGATGCCCTGCTCGGCAAAGATCACCTCGCGCAGCAGGCGCGTCATGAAGAAGCTCTTGCCCGAGCCGAACTGGGGCGGCAGCACGCGCCGTTCCAGGCTGAAGGCGCCGCCCAGGGTGGCCAGCACCCGGTCGATGGGGCTGCCTTCCTGGGTGCCGCTGGTGAAATAGACGCCGCGCACGAGGGCGTCGTGCTTGAAGCCCGAGGAGGCGAAGATCTGGTCGATGAAGCTGCCGAGCACGCGGGTGGCGCCAGCAAACTGATGGGGAAAGGCGGCAATGGCCTCGCGCCGGGACAGGTCGCGCTCGCTCTGCAGGCGTTCCAGGAGCTGGCCGTCGATGCGTGCCTGGAGGCCTGCGAAACGTGCGCTCAGGCCGGCCAGAGGCTTGGCCTCGTCGTCCAGGGGCAGGGTGGTGCCCCACACCTGGTCGCGGGCATCCTTGCCCAGGTTGCCGAAGAACTCCTGGAAACCGGCGATCAGGTCGGACTTGGTGACCAGCACGTAGATCGGCAGGCGCACGCCGAGTTCGGTGTAGAGCTCGTGGATGCGCTCGCGCAGGGCAGCGGCATGGGCGCTGGCGGCGGCTTCGTTGTGGGTCAGCAGGTCGCTCAGGGAAAGGGTCAGCAGGACGCCGTTGAGGGTTTGGCGGGGGCGGAACTTCTTGAGCAGGGCCAGGAATTCACGCCACGCGCCCTTATCGCTCTCCCGGTCGGAGTCCTGGGTGGTGTAGCGGCCAGCGGTGTCCAGCAGCACCGCTTCGTCGAAGAACCACCAGTCGCAGTTGCGCGTGCCGCCCACGCCCTTGACCTGATGGCCGGTGGTGCCTTCGGCCAGCGGGAAGCGCAGGCCGGAGTTGATCAGCGCGGTGGTCTTGCCGGAGCCGGGGGCGCCGATGAAGACATACCAGGGTAGCTCGTACAGGTAGCGGCTGGAGCCCAGGGCGGACAGCTTGTCCAGCGCGCCGCCCTTGGCCTCGCCGCCTAGCCGGCGCTGCTTGAGCACGGCGGTGCCTTCGGCAAAGCGCTGGCGCAGGGTCTGCAGCTCCGGCGACTCTTCCTTCTGGGCCGGCTTGCCGGCGATGCCGTCGATCAGCTCGGCGTTCTTGCGGCGGGCTTTCCAGCCCCGGTAAGCCAGGTGGCCGGCGATGGCCAGCACGCACAGCACAATGAGCACCAGCCGGGCGGTTTCCGATTCGAAGGGAGCGTGGCCGGCGATGGCGACGAGGGGCCCCACGTACCAGATCACCAGGCTCAGGGCGATGAGGCCGATGGCGGTGATCGCGACGGGGTGGAGGAGGGCCTTGAAAAAGCTTTTCATGGAGGTGTCCAGCGGATCAGTTGCCCGGAGCCGGGGGGAACACGACGATTTCGACGCGCCGGTTGCGGGCACGCCCTTCCGGCGAATCGTTGGAGGCGACCGGCATGCTCTCGGCCATGCCTTCGGCCCTGATGCCGCCGCTGCCCGGCAGGCGCGCCGCCAGCAAGGCCGCCACGGCGTCGGCGCGGGCCTTGGAGAGGTGCCAGTTGGACGGGAAGCGCGCCGAGCGGATCGGCTGGTTGTCGGTGTGGCCGCGGACCACCACACTGCCGCCCACCTTGCCGATGGCGGTGCCGATGTGGTCGAGCAGCGCGATGAAGGTGGCCGAGGGGGTGGCGCTGCCGGCGTCGAAGAGGCCGTCGCCCTGGGTCAGCACGATGCTCCGGTCGGCCAGGTCTTGCACCACCAGGCGGCCGGAGCGCACATCGGCGGCGAGCTGGCTGGCCAGTCGGTCGGGGGCCGGGGCGGCAGGGGGGGCGGCCTTGGCGACGGCGTTGCGGGGCGCTACGGTGAGGGCGAGGATGTCGGAGAAGGTCGGGTCGGACTGGCGGTTGAGGGCGAAGGAGGCGCCGACGTAGACCAGGCCGGTGAGCGCCGCGGCCACGGCCGCCACGGCCCAGATGGGCAGGCTGTCACGCAGGGGCTTGCGCTGGCTGGCGGTGGTGCGCCAATCGGGAGAGAGCTCCCGGTCGGGTTCGCTGCGCACCCGGCTGAGCATGGCGTAAAGGCGCTCGCGCACCTGTTCGAGCTGGGCCGCACCGTTCTGCAGGACCCGGTAGCGGCCCTCGAAGCCGAGGCTGATGATGAGGTAGAAGAGTTCCAGCAGGTGGCGGTGGGTGTCGGGCTGCTCGGCCACCTTGCCCATCAGCTGGAAGAACTTCTCACCGCCCCAGGCTTCGTTGTGAAACTGGATCAGCAGGCTGTTCTGGGCCCAGATGCGCTCGCCCCAGGGAGTGTTGGCGGCGGCCTCGTCGAGGAAGGTGCACAGGGCGTAGCGGGCCGCCACTACGTGTTCGTTGGGGCTGCCGGAGGCGCGGGCGCGGCGCTCGAACTCCTGCAGCGCCTGGGCCAGGGTGGCGCGCAGGCCGGACGGGTCGGGCGGAGCCACCTGGCGCAGTTGGGGGGCGAGGTTGAGCAGGGGGCTGGCGGCCGCGACGAGGGGGTTGAGCCCGGTCTCCCAGTCGAGGGCGCTCAGGTCGGTGCGTTCGAAGCGTCCTCCACCGGGGGGGGGCGGAGGCGAGCCGGCCTGGGGGGCGGGGCGGGCACCCGGGGACGGAATGATCAGGGTGCGATCGGCGGGCATCTGCCCGAACGGATCATCGTGTGCCATGGGCCAAACCTCTCAATGGCACCCCCGCGCCGGCGGGAGTGGAACGATTGCGCCGGGGCCCGCGCCTAGGCGCGGATGGCCCACAGGGAAAGATCAAGGCCGGGAAAGTCCCCGGTGACATAGATGCCGAGGGCGCCGGAGGCGTCCAGCTGTTGCCAGAGGTCGCCGGTGTTGTCGAGCTCGAAGTAGGAGAAGCCAGCGTGGTAGGGGATCTGCCGCGGGGCCACCGGCAGCGGACGCAGGGCGATGCCGGGCAGCTGCAGATTGACCAGGTCGCGCATGCGCTCCAGGGGGCCGAGCTTGGCCTGGGCGGGGAAGCGGGTGCGCAGCATCTCGCCGGGCAGCTGGGCATTGACGGCCAGGATGAAGCCGGCGTTGCGCAGCAGGCTGCGGTCGATGATGTGGCCCACGTAGCGCCCCTGCTTGTGGTCCTGAAGGTCGATGGCGATGGCGTTCTGGTCGAGCAGGGTGGTGAGCCCCAGGCGGATGGCGCGGATCAGGGGCAGGAAGCACAGATCGAGCTCGTCGTGGCAATACACCGGGAAATCCCCGGGGCGGCGCTCGGTGGTGGCGAGGGTGGATAGCTCTCCAGCCACTTCGAGCAGGCGCTCGAACAGGTGGTGGGGGTGCAGCGGGCGGTCGGCGCGGAACTGGTCGAACAGCGGCTGGTAGCGATTGACCGTCATCAGGAACAGGAAGTCGGCCACCTCGGCCACGCCACCGGCACCCGGGTGGGCCAGCCGCGAGGCGAGGGCATCGCCGCGCTGGCGCAGCAGGGCGCTGACTTCCTTGATGTAGCCCTCAAGCACTGGCGAGGCGGTGCTGTCGAGCACCGGGGGAATGTAGCCCCGGTCGAGGAGCAGGCTGTTGTCGGCACGTTTCTCGGTGACGCGGACCACGCCGATCCGGGTGTAGGCATCGGTCAGCGGGTCGCTCAGGGCCAGGCGCAGCTTGGGTTGCCCCACCTGGATGCCGACGGTGCCGCCTTTTTCGGTGTGGGCGTCGTTGAGCTCGAAATCCACCGGCTCGTAGCGGGCCAGGCGGGCGGTGGCATCGGCGGCGTCGAGGCTGACTTCGAGCCCCTGGGCGCGGCGCAGGGGCAACGCCAGGCAGACGAGCTGGTCCTTGGCGTCTTTGGGGAAGTCGAGTGCCGGCGGCGGGAGGTCGATGCCGGGAATGTCGAAGGGCGTGCCGTCGGGCAGCACGCCGCGGGCTTCGACGATGGCGAGCTTGCCCGCCAGCAGCGCGGCTTCGTCGATGACCAGGTGGGAGAAGCCCCAATGGTTGCCGAACAGCGGCGCCACGCGGGATTCCACCCACCAGGCGGCGTGGCGGTCCTGCTGCTGAAAATGCTGAGGTTGGAGAAAGAGGCCTTCCGACCAGACAACCCGACTGAACCAAGACATTGTGATGATCTCCAGGGCCTGAGCCGGTCAGCGTTGGGGGCCGATGCTGACGGTGTCCCGCCCGACTTTCGCTTGCAGGGTATTGAGCGTGTTTCGCTGGATGGGGGCCACGGCCCGCCAGACTGTTCGGTTGGGGTCGCGGTAGGCCACGAAGACGCCGATCGACTTCACCTCTGCTCCGGGCCGCAGCAGGGTCTTGACGCTTTCACCCGGCCTCAGGGTGATCTCCTCACGCTGTACGCTGGTGTTGCCGAGGGTTTTTTCGTCGGCATCGAAGAGCGAGAAGAAATCGGCGGCTTCGAATGATGCCGGGTGAGACAGCAGGTAATAGCGCACCACCACCGGGGTGGAGCGCCCGCGGCTGTCCTGATTGACAGACGTATCGGCCTGGAGTGTCAGCTGAACCAGCGTGGGGGGAAGCTCTGGAACTTGCGGCTTGCTGCCGCCACAGGCGGCCAGCGCAATGCACAGGCCAACCCAGCAACCGGTCTTGAATGGCTTCCACATGAATCGGGGTCCGCGAGTCGACGACCGCAGCAGTTTATCCTGTAACCACAGCGCTTGAGCGGCGGATAAAAGGCCACCGGGCATTATCATTTTTGCTAAGGTAAGCGAATAAGGACGTCGGCGTGCGAAGGCCTTTTACGGCCGGGTGCGACCAGGCATGAAGCCACAACGTCATCACCGCAGAGGGAGGCCCACATGCGCGTTTCGCTCGTCTCGAAAGTGCCCGTCGCGTCTGTCGCCTGTTTGATCGTCTTGGGCCTGCTGGCCGGGTGTGGGGGCTCCGGGAGCGCCGATGGGGTCAAGAAGAGTACGGGCGCAACACTCACCTCCCTGCGGGTGGAGGCGCGTGACGGAGAAGGCGACAGCCTGAACTACCAGTGGCGGGTGACGGCAGGCAGTATCGATAACCGCAATGCCAGCGCCACCACCTGGGAGCTCCCCGACGGCCCCGGTATGCACTTCGCCTATGTGCTGGTCGGCGACGGCCGAGGTGGCTACATGGAGCAGCAGTACGCTGTTTCCAGTGATGCCTTCAGGATTTCCGCTCCGCTGGCCACCCCGGCAAGCTATAGCACCCCGGCCGTGGCCGCCGGCGACGAGGTGAAGGGGGGCACCGTGCGGCTCCGCTTCATCGCCGATTTCGACACTACTTTCCACAACGGGGCCGCTTCGGGGGTCCGCAACGTCTATCTCCCCGACATCCGGGTGAACGTGACCAGGGCTGGTAGTGGCGAAGCGGTGTTCTCCGGAACGAGCAACCTCGGCGGTGAGCTGACGCTCCCGGCCCTGGCCGAAGGGGAGGCCTTCAACATCGTTTGCAGCGGCCCCCAGGGGAACACCCTGGAGGGCTGCAGCACGCTGACGGGCGCCGCGCTTTCGCAGGGGCTGCAGCTGGGCGTCAAGGCGCCGTCGAACGTGCATAACCTGCGCCTGTATGGACATGTGGGGCTGGCGGATGGCGGCATCTGCGGCGTGGACAACACGTTTTTCGGCGTTCAGTCCGCAGCCACCGTCCAGGCGTTGCAGGCGGATGGCAGCAGCCTCGCCGCGCCGGTTCGGGTGAACCGCTTCGGCGACTACGTGCTGGATGCAGCGGTGCTGGTCAACGCCCGTCTCAAGCTCCGCATTAGTTGTGAAGCCTATTCTGTGACCCTCGACCTGCCCACCCCGACCGGGGGCTACCTGGGCAATGCCATCGAGTTTTCCCATGTCATTCCCAATAGCCGGCCGGCGATGGTCAAGATGCTGGCCAATGGCCCGGATGGCAATGTCCGGGGGCAGATGGTTGTGCCGGTGGCCGGCGCCTTCTCCGTGGCCCAGCCCCGGTCCGACCACTTCCTGACCTACAAGGGGGCCGACAGCCGGGTGGGGGCCTGCAACTACTACCGGGCCTTGGGCGCGGTGAAGGACTGCGACGCCCAGGGCAACATGGTGGGCCCCATTACCCTGGAGGACTGGAAGCGCGAGAACCGGATGGGCAGCTACCGGGCCGGCAACGAGGAAGTCTCGGCCACCTATGTCAATCAGCGCGATCTCAACCTGGTGCGGCGCATGGTGGCCACACAGGCCGCGCCGGACCGGATCGCCTTTGTCGTCTGCAACCACCCCGGCCCGGACGGTGAGACCCAGCGCGAGACCAATGAGGTGATCGAAACGGCCCTTGCCGATGAGAAGCGCGTTGCCTGCGTTGCCATGGAGTATTCGCCGGCCACGGGGCGGAGCGATGGCCAGCCTTTCACCAAGTTCCTTACCTTCGGGCCCGACGGCAAGCTGGTGCTCTCGGTCAATCTGGACGGACGTGGCGAGAAGTACATGCCCGGCGCCTGCGTGGCCTGCCACGGCGGTGCCGGCTACCTGGGGCACTTCCCCGAATCCGGCCACCCCAGCCCCGATCTAAAGTCGAATTTCCTGCCCTTCGATACCGGCAACTATCTGTTCTCGACCCGCCAGGGCTTCTCCGAGGCAGAGCAGGCCGCCGCCATCCGCAAGCTCAACGATCTGGTCGTTGCCACCCAGCCGGCCACGGCCACCCGCAAGCTGGTCCAGGGTTGGTATGCCAGGTCGGCCCTGAGCCTGGACAAGACCTACGTACCGCCAGCCTGGGTCAGCTACGACACGGTCAAGCCCGGTGCCGCGCGGTTCTACCGGGAAGTGGTGGGCACCTCGTGCCGGACCTGCCACGCCGCCATGCAGGACAATTTCGACTGGGACTCGGGGGCCGGCCAGCCCATTCTCCTGAGCCGCGTGGCCCTGCCCCACGTCTGTGGCGGCCAGGCCGACCTGTATGCCAATGCTTCCATGCCAAACGCCCTGATGTCCCTGGACAAGCTCCATACCCGCATCCAGGCGGACCCCTCCCTGGCGACGCTGGTGAAGGATTTCCTGGGCTGCACCACCCCCGCCCCGGATCCGGTCTACCCCCGTCGCTGATCCCCGCACATTCTGCCGGACCCTAGGAAAACCAGATGAAATCAAGCACATCCACCCCCTCCCTCAAGATCCTGGCGGCGCTGCTGCTGAGCATGGGGCTTGTCGCCTGCAGCAACCCCAAGGGGCCCGCGTCGGCGGGCAGTGTCCGCGCCACCCCGGATGCAAGCCAGAACACGGCGGCCGATACCGATCCGGGCTACGTCGCAGAGGGTGCCCCCCAGCCGCCCGTCCGCTCTCCGCGCAAGCCCCTGGTCGCACCTTCCCCGATCAAGTTCGAGGACGCCATCACCCGTGCCGGCGACAAGCTGTTCGAGGATGCTCTGGCTGAGTTGGGCAGTGGCAAGCGGGCTGTGGTCATCGACCCACTGATCGATGCCAACACCGGCGCCCAGACCGTCAGCACGGTCAAGATGGGGCAGCAACTCCAGGCCCTGCTCAAGCAGCGCCGCTACACCAATTTCACCGTCAAGCCGCTCACCCGCCAGAGCCTGGCGGAGCAGCCCCTGCTACTGATCGGCACCCTCACGCCGGTCAATGTGGAGCGGGCCATCGACACGCCGCCCGACGCCTTCCGGGTCTGGCTCACGGTCATCGACCTGAAGACCCGGCGGGTGGTCGCCAAGCAGATCGACCGGGCCACCGTGGGCTCGGTGAATCCGGAGCCGCTGCCTTACTTCCGTGACAGCCCGAGCTGGCACAAGGACAAGACGGTGATGGGCTACATCAACTCCTGCCAGGTCAACACTCAGGTCGGCGATCTGGCCGACCCTGACTACCTGTCCCGGCTGCCTGCCGCCGCGGTCATCAATGAAGCCATGCTGGCCTACAACGACGGCAAGATCGGCGATGCCAACGCGCTGTACAAGGAGGCTTCCGGGCTTGCCGACCGGGGTGATCTGCGCGTTCTCAACGGTCTCTACCTGACCAGCTGGCAGCTGGGCCAGCGGGACGCCGCCCAGGATGCCTTCAGCCGGCTGGTGGCCTCCGGCCTGGAGGCCAGGCGCCTGCCCATGAAGCTGCTCTTCAAGCCCGGCACCGTCAGCTTCAACGACCTGGGCGACCTGCCCACCCAATACCAGCTATGGCTCGCCACCATGGCCCGGGAGGCGGGCAAGACGCCCGCCTGCATGAAGATTGTCGGGCACACCAGCCGGACCGGCAGCGCCAGCGCCAACGAGCGCCTGTCCCTGCGCCGTGCCGAGGCGGTGAGCAAGCTGCTGGAAGGGCGCGAACGTTCGTTGCGCACCCGGCTGTCGGTGGGGGGCGTCGGCTCCCGCGAGGCCCTGATCGGGCTGGGGACCGATGATCAGCGGGATGCTCTGGATCGGCGGGTGGAGTTCCGGGTCGTCGATTGCATCTAGGCGTCGGCTTCACAAGGGGCCCGGCAAGGGCCGGACACACGCATTCTTGGGGGGCAGATGGGCATGTTCATGAATCTTCGGAATGCAGGCCGGATCGCGCTGGCGGTGTCAGGCCTTGCCATGGCTGGCGCTGCCATGGCAGCGGGCGGCCCCAGCTCGACACTCTGGACGGATGTCTGCCAGACCTGCCACCAGGGGAAGGACCACCCCGGCTTCGTGTCCACGCCGTCGAACCCTCCGACGGATCCGCTTTACCCATCCATCCTCAAGTCCGCCAATCGATCCGACTACACCTGGCTGGATTCCGTCGCCGGCCTGAAGGCCCATATCGCGGCTGTCGCCACGCCGGGCTCCACCATGAAGCCGTACTACGACGCCTACATCGCCAGTGGTACCACCACGGTGGAGGCTTTGCGTGTCTTCCTGCTGGCCGCCCTGGATGGCGCCTTCGACAAGACGAGCATCAACTTCGGCAGCAGCGACATCAATGTTGCAAAGAGTGACAGCGTCACGATCACCAACCTGCGAGCCAGTAATCTGGTCGTGAACACGGGGTCGATCAGCGTCAGCGACCCGGCCAGTTACCAGATCAACGCGGCTTCAAGCACCTGCTTCACTCAGCCAAGCCTCGGCCCCGGTGGAGAATGCACGCTCTCCGTCTCTTTCAAGCCGGCCAGCGCCGGCCTGAAATCCGCCACCCTCCAGGTCCCGCTGGATCCCGCCGGTGGCGACCCCCCTCCCACCGTGGCAAACATTGCGCTGTCCGGGACGGGGAGCGCGCCGCCGCCGATCCCTGTCCCCATCCTCAGTTCGGGCAACATCAGCGGACAGATGGATCGCCCGGTGGGAGAGAGCAGCACCGCCGACCTGACGCTGTTCAACGTCGGCAATGCCCCGGTCAGCCAGCTGGTTGTCGCCATCCAGGGGGCTGCCGCGGCTGACTACACCTTCACCGAAGACTGCGCCACGAATCCCCCAGCGCCAGGCGGCGTCGAGGCGTGCACGGTCCGGGTCAGCTTCAAACCTGCTGCCCTCGGTGTGCGTGAGGCGACGCTGCTGGTCAGCTATTCGGGAGGCGCGCCCACGCAAGATTTCTCCCTGCCGGTGGTCATGAACTTCAGGGGCATCGTTCCGCCAAAGCCCGTCGCTACCCTCACCGCGTCCACCGACTTCGGCAGCCAGGGGGTCGGTAACGTCTATCCGCCCCGGCGGCTCATCTACACCAATTCCGGGCTTGTCACGATCGCCAATATCGCCGTTTCGATTGCCGGCGAAGGCTTCTCGCTTGTCAGCCCCGCCTGCCCCGCCAGCCTGGCACCGGGGGCCAAGTGCAGCATCGACGTTCAATTTGCTCCTGCCCTGGCGGATACAGACTATGCGGGTGTGGTGAGCGTTGCCAGCAACGCCGAGGGTGCTCCCCACAAGGCCACCCTGAACGGCCGCGGGGTGAATGAGCCGACCCCCGTGCTGGCCTGGTCTGGGGCGGGCGGCGTGGTCGATTTTGGCGCCGTTGCAGTCGGCGCCAGCCGGGAGCTCGATGTCACGCTCACCAACCCGGGCCCGGCGGCTGTGATACTCAAGGTTGCCAACATCCTCGGCGCCCAGGCCCGGTCCTTCCTGGTGGTGCCGATTTCGTGCCAGTTCAACGACTATCTCACCGCGGGGCAGTCCTGCAAGTTCAGGCTCAGCTTCAGACCCGGCTCGTCCGGCACCAAGGTCGCCGATGTCCAGGCCGGCACGACGGGGAGCGCCCCGGGCTTGCTGACGGTCACGGGCATCGGGCTCAGCGGGCCGGAGCCCGGGGCTGTGCTCTCTTCGACGGCCTTGAGCTACACGCCGGTCCGGGTCGGCTCCAGTTCGGCGCCGCAGCTCATCACGCTGCGCAGTAGTGGCTCCGCTGCCCTGCAGATCACCGACATTGCCCTCAGCGGCGCCTTTGTGATCAGTGCGCAGACTTGTGCGGCACCCCCCTTCAGCCTGGAGCCGGGCTTTGACTGCACCTTCTCGGTGAGCTTCAAGCCCACCGTCGAAGGAACGCTGGCGGGAAGCGTAAAGATCAGGTCAAACGCGGCTGATCTGCCGGAATTGCAGATCAGCCTGAGCGGCACGGCCGATCCGGCCCCCAAGACTTCGGGGGGCGGCGGCTGCTCCCTGGTGCAGGGGGATTCGCCTGCCGATCCGACCCTGTGGCTGCTGGCCGCCGCCGCGCTGGGCGTGCTGTGGTGGCGTGGGCGCCGGGCATGAACCGGCAGCCAGGCCTTGCAGCCCGGCCGGATGCGGGCCTGCTGCTGCAGTGTGCCGCCGTGCTCGGCCTTGCCGCCATCGCGGCGGGCCTGAGTGGCACGGCGTGGCGGCAGGGGGTTGTCCTGCTGCTGTTCGCCCCGGTGGTGGAAGAGCTCATCTTCCGCCGGGGCCTGCAGGAGCTTCTGCTGTCGCGCCGCTGGCCCGGCTGGCAGGCCAACCTGGCCGTGGCGGCCACCTTCGCCCTGGCCCACGGAGCCCTGAGGGGCAGCGTGGAGGCCCTTGCCCTCGTGCTCCCGGCGATCCTGCTCGGCATGCTCTACGCGCACTGGCGGCGGCTGGGGCCCTGCGTACTGGCCCACGCCCTGATGAATGGCGTCTGGCTGCTCGCTGTACCGACCCTGATTTGAATCGACCCCAGGCATGGCGCCCCGCCGACACTCCGAAGCTGACACAGGCTGAACATCATGAAAAACACATCCACGATCCTGACGGCAGTCCTGGGCGGGCTTCTCTTCATCGGCGCCGATGGGGCCTTGGCCCAGGTGGATTACAGCGTCTACGGCGTTGCCGACCTCTCCTACGGTGTCTTTGAGCAGAGCGGGCTGGCCAGGGATGTGCGTTTCAACAGCAACTCCCTGTCGCCGAGTTTTGTGGGCGTTACCGGCAGCTACGGCTTCGACGATGGCTGGAGCGTGGCCGCCGTGGCGGAGACCTTCATCCGCTTCCACGATTTCAAGACCGGCCGGCGTGACTCCGACCCCCTGCTGTCCAGGAATGCCTTCATCGCCCTGCGCAGCAATGACTACGGCGCCCTGCGCTTCGGCCGCCTGCAGACCCCGATCTTCGACACCACCAACCGCTTCAACGCGCTCGGCAATTCACCCCTGTCGCCGGCGATCCGCCAGCTCTTCTTCAGCGGCAACATTGAAGGGGTGGATGGGGATTTCTACTGGGACAACGCCGTCGGCTACACCAGCCCGAACTTTGATGGATTGAGTTTCAATTTGATGCACGCTGCCCAAAAGAATGAGGAGCGGGGCAGCTACCAGGGGGGCAGCGTGGTGTGGTCCGTGGGCCTGCTGTCGCTTGAGGCCGCGGCCCAGAATGTGCATGTGAATGACGGCATCAAGGACCCGACCAGAGAAACTACCTGGCAACTGGGGAGCAGTTACAACTTTGGCTTTGCCCGGGTGTTCGGCCTGTACTCCCAGGTGCGGGACCGGGGCCTGGATGCCAGGAGCAAGCTGGCCTCGGCGGGGGTCAGCCTGCCCCTGGGGCCGGGCTCCCTGCTGTTCCAGGTCGGCTCCTCCACCACCGCAGGGGCGGCGATCGACCGCAAGCACACCACCATCAGTTCGGCCTACCTGTATGAATACGACAGCGCCACCGATATCTACGTGATCGGCATGGACGACCGGGTCCGCGGCCAGAGCAGCGGGCAGTCGGTGGCCCTGGGGGTACGTTTCAAGTTCTGACGGGGCGGGCTGCCCCAGGGAGCAGAGATGACTGCATTGAACAGTTGCTATGTGAATGAGACGGCTCGGCAGGCGGCCGAAGGGGGCATGCGTGTCGAGGGCGTGAACGATTTTTCGCCAGGTACGGTGCTCTTCCGGTTTGTCCAACGGGCGGACGTGGCGGACGAGGTCTACATCTCCAGTCCCTGGTGGTTTCAGGCCTCGTCGGTTCGCCGCATTCTGCAGGCGGCGCGCGAGGGACATCGGGGTGAGAGCCAGGCCTCCGGTCAGGCGAGCCGCATGGCGGCCCTGTCGTCGACCTGGGCGCGCAGTGGGGCCCACTACTTGCTGGCAGCACGGGTCATCGCGCCCATGACCTTTCTGTGGGGGGCGCCGCGGGCAGTCGGCATGCGCAGTTCCGGTGATGAGCGCGCCTCCGGGCTGGATTCCGGATCCGTGGTTGCGGAGATCGAGATCGTGCCGGACCCGCGTTGCGTCCAGCTGTTCCTGCCCGGGATGCAGGATGCATCGCTGGCCAGAAAGGCGGTCAGTGTCATCTCCCGTACCAAGATGAAACACAGTGAAGCCCTGGCGGAAGGGGAGATCGAAGTCTTCCTGCGCAGCATTACGGCCTCCTGACGCTGGCGGCAGGCCGTCATCCTGACTTGAGGGCCCCCTTCCGTGGGGTCGAATTCATTCGACCGCGGACTTTGGTCAGCGGCTTGCCGGTCATTGGCGTGAGCAGGTCGAATGAACTCGACCCTACGGGCCCTCCAGCCGCCGTTGCTGCGCGGGTCTAGCGGCAGCGCGCCTTGTCAAATCGGGCCAGGAGCTCGGGCGAGCTTTCGCCGAGGGAGATGCGCTGCAGGATGCTGGCGCATTCGGCGGAACGGGGGGGGCCAGCTTTTTCGGGTTTGGCCGGCTTGGTGCCCGTGGCTGCTGCGGTGTCGGCCGGTGCCTTGCGCACGGGAGCGGGCGTGGCGGAAGTCTCCCTGGGGGAGGGGCGTGCGACCGGGGCCGGGGTTTCGGGCTGGCGGCGAACGGGGGCGGGCGGGGTTGATGGCGCAGCCGGTGCAGCCACTGAAGGGGGCGTCGATGGGGCGGCTGCCGGAACCGCCGGTGGGGCTGCAGTCGGAGTCGCCGAAGAAGGGGCAGGCGGGGCCGGTGTTGATGCTGCTTCAGCCGGGGCCGGGCGTGCAGGTGGGGGCGCGGCTTCCTGCACCGCGGGTGTTGCGGGCCGTGCAGCAGCGGGGGTTGTCTCCGTCGGTCGCTTCCCGGTGCTCAGCCACCAGGCTGCTGCCATGGCACAGGCAAGAGCCAGACCGCCCCCCGTCAGAGCGATGGGGGATATCCGTCGTGGAGATGGGGTAGCGGCCTCGGCTGGGCGCGGGCCGGGTGTGGGCTGGCTGTTTGCGGCCGGGGGCCTGGCGTGCTCTGGCGGTGATGGCTGCGGTTCCAGATCATGGACCAGGTCGGCGATGGTCTGGGTGCGTGCCTCGGGCCGGGCGGCCAGGGCCCGGTCGATGGCCCCCAGGAAACCCGCGCTGAAGCCGACCGGTGCCCGCTCCGCCAGCGGGTGGTATTGGTCATTGAGCAGCCGCCCCACCGAGGGCGGCGGTGTGCTGCCGGTGATGACCCAGTGCATGGTGGCCGCCAGGGCGTAGACGTCGGTCCACGGCCCCTGCTTCATGTCAGGCAGCTCGGCGTACTGCTCGACCGGCGCGTAGCCGGGCTTGAGGATCACGGTGAGGGCCTGGGTCATGTCGCCGATCACTCGGCGGGCGGCACCGAAGTCGAGCAGCAGCGGGCGGCCGCTGCCCTCCAGCAGGATGATGTTGTCCGGGGCGATGTCCCGGTGGAAGCACTGCTCCCCGTGAATGAGCCGGAGGGCATCGCACAGGGGGGTGAGGATCCCGGTGAGCCAGGCCTCGCTGACCTGTGTCCGGTCTGCCTGGATGTGGTCCTTGAGGGTCTCCCCTTCGTAGAGGGGCATGACCATGTAGGCCGTGCCGTTCGCCTCCCAGAAGCGATACACCTTGACCAGCGCGGGATGGTCGAACTGGGCCAGGAGCTTTGCTTCATTCACGAAGCTCCTGAGGCCCGCCTCGTAGGTGCTCCGATGGCGCTCCGAGCGGGGCGCCACGGTTGCCGGGCCCTTGCGTGAGGCGATCGAGGCGGGCATGTATTCCTTGAGCGCGACCTTGCGCTCCAGGGAGTGGTCCCAGGCGAGGTAGACGATGCTGAAGCCGCCCTCGCCGATCTTCGCCCGCAGCTCGAATTCGCCGATCAGGGTGCCCGCAGGCAGCGCTTGTCCGTCCCCGTCATCGTCGATCCGCGGGGCGCTCCCCGGCGTGGCGGACGTGTCATTGCCGGCAGCAGAGAGAATGGTGCGGTCGTCTTCTTCTGGTGCGTTGCTCATGGCCGGTCCGGGGTCTTGGGAATGCGTCAGTCTTGTGGGTTCGGGCGATGGACTGTAAAGCCTGAACGGCGCGGAGGCCACACGCGGTTCATCGTAGCATGCCCGCGTGGCGGCTCCGGTGCTTGTCAGGCACCCCGCCGGATAAGCAAACACCCTGCATCCGGAGAGTGCAGGGTGTTGATTTTCAGTACTTTCTGGTGCCCGGAGCGGGACTTGAACCCGCAAGGCTTGCGCCGGCGGATTTTAAGTCCGCTGTGTATACCGATTTCACCATCCGGGCGGGGAGGGCTTCAGCGCTGGGGCTGTTCCGGCAGGGTGATGTTGACTTCGAGGATCTCGCAGTTGTCCTGCTTTTCGAGCTGAACCTTGATGTCGTCGGGGCCTACGTTGACGTACTTGGAGATGACGGCGATCAGTTCGCGCTGCAGCTCGGGCAGGAAGTCGGGCGCCCGGTTGGTGCCCCGCTCGTGGGCGATGATCAGGGACAGGCGTTCCTTGGCGACGGAGGCGGTCTTCTGCTTGGAGCCGAAGAAGTAGGAGAGGAGGGACATCTCACTTGCCTCCGAAGATGCGCTTCAGCAGGCCGGGCTTTTCGTAGTTGACGAAGCGCAGGGGCCGTTCTTCTTCGAGAAAGCGGGCAATGACGTCCTGGTAGGCGGTGGCCACGTCGCTGTCCTTCAGGTGGATGGCCGGGGTGCCCTGGTTGGAGGCCTGGAGCACGTCGTCGGATTCGGGGATGACGCCGATCAGGGGCACGCGCAGCAGTTCCTGGACGTCCTTGTAGGACAGCATCTCGCCATCTTCGACGCGCTTCGGGGCGTAGCGGGTGACCAGCAGGTGTTCCTTGACCGGCTCGCGGCCTTCCATGGCGCGGCGGCTCTTGCTTTGCAGGATGCCGAGGATGCGGTCGGAGTCACGCACGGAGGAGACTTCGGGGTTGGACACGACGATGGCTTCGTCGGCGAAGGTCAGGGCCATCACGGCGCCCCGCTCGATACCGGCGGGGGAGTCGCAGATGACGTAGTCGAAGCCCATGTGCTCGAGCTCCTTGAGCACTTTCTCGACGCCTTCTTCGGTCAGCGCGTCCTTGTCGCGGGTCTGGGAGGCGGGCAGGATGAAGAGGTTCTCGCAGTGCTTGTCCTTGATCAGGGCCTGGTGCAGGTTGGCCTCACCGTTCACCACGTTGATCAGGTCGTACACCACGCGGCGCTCGCAGCCCATGATGAGGTCGAGGTTGCGCAGGCCCACGTCGAAGTCGATGACGGCGGTCTTGTAGCCGCGCAGGGCCAGACCGGTGGAAATGCTTGCGCTGGTGGTGGTCTTGCCGACGCCACCCTTGCCGGACGTTACTACGATGACGCGTGCCACGATGTCCCCTTAAGTCTGTGAGTCGCTGCTTCAGTCGTTCTGAAGCGGCATGATTTCGAGAGTGTGCAGGTTGTCCGAGCCGCTCAGACGTACCTGGGTGCTGCGCCCGGCGACGGCTTGCGGGATGCCCCGTTCGAAGGTGCGATACACCCCGGCGATGGAGACGAGCTCGGGTCCGAAATTGGTGCTGAAGATGCGGGCGCTGGTGTCGCCCCGGGCGCCGGCGAGGGCGCGGCCGCGCAGAGGGCCATAGCAATGGATGCAGCCGTCGGCGATGACTTCCGAGCCGGGGCTCATGCCGGCCAGCAGCACCAGGTCGCCGCCCTTGGCATAGACCTGCTGGCCGGAGCGCAGCGGGCGCTCGACGACCATGGTGGTGGCAGGGGCGACACTTGCCGCGGCAGCCGGCTGGGGCGCTGCTGGTGGCGCCTCGACGGGCGCGGGGGCCGGCGGCGGGGCCTGGGGCTTGGGCGGGGCGATCGGGCGCTCGGCGGAGATGCCTTCCGGGCCGAGGATGGCCAGGTTGGCACGGCGGGCGCCGTCGTGCAGGTAGTCCGGCAGGTTGCGCACACCAATCGGTTGCACCTGGTAGCGGCGCAGCAGGCTGATGATGGCGGTCCAGTCCACCCGGTCCGGGGTGCTGGCGAGCTGGGCGAAGTCGAGCACGGCCGGTTCGCCGGCAAAGAAGTCCGGCATGCCGCCGAGCATCATGTGCAGGGCATCGGCGAGACGCACGGCTTCGGTTTCACGGACGTGGGCGGTCATTACCGCCAGGCTGGCGCCTTTGAACTCGATCAGTTTGCCCTGCAGGGATGCGTCGGCCATGGATGTCGGGTGAGGGGTTAGCGGACTAAAACCGGTGAAGTCTACGTTTCAGCAGGGTTTCGGGCAAGTCCGCTCGCCAAATGGCTGAAGATCAGTGCAGGGTGCGGGGTTCGGCGGGGGGCTCGGCGAACAGGGCGGCCACGTCGTCGGCATCGAACCGGTATTCATGGTTCGACAGGTCATCGTGGATCAGGATCTCGCCGTGTTCGGCCAGCATTGCGTCGAGCTCGGTCCGACCCAGGGAGCGCAGCATTTCGCGCACCTTTTCCCAGTTCTGCGGCCACTCGTGGGTGACTTCGCGGGTATCGAGAAGGCGCACGGTCTCCTGGTGGAACAGGCGGATCAGGATGTCTTCGGCGGAGAGCCCGAGGAGCTCGTCGTCGCGGATCGTGGCGGCAAGGCGGGTGATCCGGTCCCAGCCGTCCGGGTCCTTCCGGTCGGCGTCGGGGAGCTTCTGCAGGAACAGGCAGGCCGCACTGCGGGAGGATGCGGCGGTGTGCAGGGCGGCCGGCTGCTGCTCGGACTGGGTGAGATAGTGTTCGAAGACCTCGGCCACGGAGCTGCCTTCGATGGGCACGTAGCTCTGGTAAGGGTGGCTCAGGCCGGGCATGTCCAGGGTCAGCAGAAGGTGGCCGTCACCCACCAGGTCGGCGATGCCGGTCTTGCCGGCAGCTTCGTCACTGGCCTTGGCGTAGCCGCGCAGGTTGAGGCCCTCGGTGACATCCACCACCAGCAGGCTGACCGGGCCGTGGCCCTGGAGCTGGATGGTGAGGCGGCCGGACTGTTTGAGGTTGCCACCGATGATGCTGGCCACGGCGCTCATGGCGCCCAGCATGTCGCGCACCGGGGGGGCGTAATCACGATTGACGAGCAGGGCCTGCCAGACTTCGTCGAGCCGGACGATGGCGCCGCGGATGTCGAGGTCTTCAAGGAGGAAACGTTGGATGGTGGAGGTGCTCATTCGGTCGTCCCCGCGGGGCTGAGAAAACTGGTGTAGAGGGCGGTGTCGAGGCCGACCAGCAGCTGCCCGCCGTCTGTCTCGATGACTGGCCGGCGGATCAGGCTGGGGAATTCCTGCATCAGTTGCACGGCGGCGCTCTGGGTGTCGATGGCCTGGCGCTCTGCGGGCAGCTTGCGCCAGGTGGTGCCGCGGGTGTTGATCAGGCTCTTCCAGCCGATGGCCTTGCTCCAGGCGTGGAGGCGGGCGGAGTCGATGCCGGATTTCTTGTAGTCGTGAAAGGTGTAGGTGACACCGTGCTCGTCGAGCCAGGCGAAGGCCTTTTTCATGGTGTCGCAGTTCTTGATGCCGTAAATCGTCGTCATGGTGCCGGAAGCAGCGCGACGCCCCGGGAGGCGTCGCTGGAAAATCAAGGGGATGGGGCGGATTTTAGCCGCCCGTGGGGGCGCCGGGGCTTATTTCTTGAGGGCCTTGGCAAAGGCCGAGGCCAAGGAGCCCGCCATGGCCGGCTCCCGGTTCGGCTTGCTTGCGGCCGGGCGGGGATTGCCCCGGGGGGCATCGCGTCGATCCCCGGCCGGCTTGCTGCCGCCCTGGGGCTGGTCGCCCATGCGCATGGTCAGGGCGATGCGCTTGCGCGGCAGGTCCACTTCGATGACCTTCACCTTGACCACCTGGCCGGCCTTCACGACGCTGTGGGGGTCCTTCACGAAGCGGTCGGCCAGGGCCGAGACGTGGACCAGGCCGTCCTGGTGCACGCCGATGTCCACAAAGGCGCCGAAGTTGGTGACGTTGGTGACCACGCCCTCGAGGATCATGCCCACTTCCAGGTCCTTCAACTCCTCGACGCCGTCCTTGAAGCTGGCGGTCTTGAACTCGGGGCGGGGGTCGCGGCCGGGCTTGTCGAGTTCCTTGAGGATGTCCTGCACGGTGGGCAGGCCGAAGCGTTCGTCGGTGTAGCGCTCGGCCTTGAGCTGGCTGATGGTGCGGGAGTCGCCCATCACCTCGCGGGCGTCCTTGCGGATGTCGGCGAGGATGCGTTCCACCAGCGGGTAGGCTTCCGGGTGCACGGCCGAGGCGTCCAGCGGGTTGTTGCCGTTGCTGATGCGCAGGAAGCCGGCGGCCTGTTCGAAGGTCTTGGGCCCAAGGCGGGGAACGTCGAGCAGCGCTTCGCGGCTCGGGAAGGGGCCGTTGGCGTCCCGGTGGGCGACGATGTTGGCGGCCAGGGTGGGGTTGAGGCCGGAGATGCGGGTGAGCAGGGCGGCGGAGGCCATGTTCACATCCACGCCGACGGCGTTCACGCAGTCTTCCACCACCGAATCCAGGGCCCGGGCCAGGCGGGTCTGGTTGACGTCGTGCTGGTACTGGCCGACGCCGATGGACTTGGGGTCGATCTTGACCAGCTCGGCGAGCGGGTCCTGCAGGCGGCGGGCGATGGAGACTGCGCCGCGCAGGCTCACGTCCAGGTCCGGGAACTCCTTTGCGGCCAGCTCCGAGGCCGAATACACCGAGGCGCCGGCTTCGGAGACGACGATCTTGGTCATGTGCAGTTCGGGGCGCAGCTTGATCAGGTCGGCGGCGAGCTTGTCGGTTTCGCGGCTGGCGGTGCCGTTGCCGATGGCGATCAGGGACACATTGTGCTTCTCGCACATCTTGGCCAGCGCGTGCAGGCTGCCGTCCCAGTCGCGGCGGGGCTCGTGGGGGTAGATCACGCCGGTGTCGAGGAGCTTGCCGGTCTGGTCCACCACCGCCACCTTGACGCCGGTACGCAGGCCGGGGTCGAGGCCCAGGGTGGCGCGGGGGCCGGCGGGGGCGGCGAGGAGCAGATCCTTCAGGTTGCGGCCGAAGACGCGGATGGCTTCTTCCTCGGCCTTCTCGCGGAGCTGGCCGAGCAGCTCCAGCTCCAGGTGCAGGGAGATCTTGACGCTCCAGGCCCAGCGCACGGTCTCGCGCAGCCAGGGGTCGGCGCCGCGGCCTTCGTCACGGATGCCGAAGTGCCCGGCGATCCGCCCCTCGCAGGGGTTGGGGCCGGGGGCGCTGCCGTCGGTGGGGTCGGAGTCCAGCCCCAGCTGCAGGCGCAGGAAGCCTTCGTTGCGGCCGCGGAACAGGGCCAGGGCCCGGTGGGAGGGTACGGTTTCGATGGATTCGCGGAAGTCGAACCAGTCACGGAACTTGGCCGCGGCGGGGTCGTTCTCTTTTTCGGCGATCACGGTGGAGGCGACGACGCCGTGGTCCACCAGGTATTCCCGCAGCTTGCCGATCAGCTCGGCATCTTCGGCAAAGCGCTCCATCAGGATCTGGCGGGCGCCATCCAGCACTGCCCGGGTGTCGGCAAAGCCCGCCTCGGCGTTGAGGTAGGCGCCGGCTTCTGTCTCGGGGACCAGGCTGGGGTTGGCCAGCAGGGCGTTGGCCAGGGGCTCGATGCCGGCCTCCCGGGCGATCTGGGCCTTGGTGCGGCGCTTTTGCTTGAAGGGCAGGTAGAGGTCTTCGAGGCGCTGCTTGGTTTCGGCGTTCTCGATGGCTTCACGCAGCGGTGCGTCGAGCTTGCCCTGCTCGGCAATGCTGGCGATCACAGCGGCGCGGCGGTCTTCCAGCTCGCGCAGGTAGCCGAGACGCTCCTCGAGGTTGCGCAGCTGGGTGTCGTCCAGGCCGCCGGTGACTTCCTTGCGGTAGCGGGCAACAAAGGGCACCGTGGCGCCTTCGTCGAGAAGCTGCACGGCAGCGGAAACTTGACGGGGCTGTACACCCAATTCGGCGGCAATGCGTTGTTCGATCGGCAGAAGCATGGACGGGCTGGCGCAAAAAAAGGGCGCATGGTGCAGAAAGCTGGCCGCGCCTGCAAGCCCGTGGCCGACCCGGTTTCCGGTAAAATCAAACAATTGTCCGTGTCGCGAAGCGGTCCCATTCCGCGCACATCCAGCCTGGCCGCCATTCTTGGCGAGTCCGGCCCAGCAGGAGATAACACCGAATGAATCCATTTTTCGCTGCGTTGGCGGCGGTGGCGTTTGGCTTGACCGTGGTCGGGGCAGATGTCTCGGCCGCGCCGCAGCCATCCCATCCCGCCCCGGCCCGCAAGGCAGCACCGGCGGCCAAGGCAGCCGCCAAACCCGTTTCGAAGCCCGCCGCCAAGTCGGCACCCAAGGCGGCACCCGCTCGCGTCGCAGCGCCGGCCAGGCAGGGCAAGGCGTCGGCGCCCAAGGCGGCCGTGGTCAAGGGGAGCGCCTCCAAGTCGATCCCGGCAAAGCCGGCGTCGTCCAAGGCTGCCGCTGTTCAGGGCAAGCAGTCCGCCACCAAGCAGGTTGTTGCCAGTGGCAAGGCGGGGCGCGGTGCCAAGGCGGCTCAGCAGCCGGCGCCGGTTGAGCTGGTGACCAAGAAGGGGCGTAAGGGCCGGGCTGAGCCTGTCGTGGCAGCTGCCCGTGAATCTCGTACCCAGCAGCATGGCCGGATTGCGCCGTCTACGCCCGCGCCGGTGGTGGAGCGTCGGCCTGTCGTCAGGGGGGGGGCTGCGCCCATCGGGCGTGAGGCTTTTGTTCCGAGTTCGCCCCCGATCTCCCGCGCCGAGGCGGTGCGTCAGTTGCAGGGCCGAGTGGCTGCACCGGCCGCGGCGCCCGTGGCACCCGTGGCTCCGCGTGCAGCGCTGACAATCCCCCCCCCGGCGGCGGAAGTTTCCCGGGCTGCATCCCGTTCGATGCCGGCCACGGAGCCCCCCCTGCAGGCGACCAACGAACTGCCCAGGCGGGTGGCACCGGTA
>NZ_JAQVCN010000115.1 GCF_028689785.1 Zoogloea sp.
AAGCTTGAAGGAAATGGCGACGTTGCATGCTCAGCACTCCGCCTTCCAGTGCCCCGACTTGCCGCCTTCCTTCTCCAGCAGGCGGATGCCTTCCATCGTCATGCCCTTGTCCACCGCCTTGCACATGTCGTAGATGGTGAGCAGGCCCACCTGAACAGCGGTCAGCGCTTCCATTTCGACGCCGGTGCGGCCAACGGTTTCGGCAGTGACAGTGCAGCGGACCGTGTCCTCGCCTTCTGCCGTGAAGTCGGCCGAGACCCGGGTCAGGGGCACAGGATGGCACAGGGGAATCAGGTCGGCAGTGCGCTTGGCGCCCTGAATGGCAGCAATACGCGCAATTCCGATCACATCCCCTTTCCTGTTGTCTCCAGTGAGAATCCGCTTCAGTGTGGCGGGCTGCATCACGATCCGCCCCTCGGCACGGGCGATCCGCCGGGTTTCGGACTTGGCCGAGACATCCACCATGTGGGCCTGGCCGCGGGCATCGAAATGGGTAAGGGTGTCACTCATCAGGGATGGGGAACCGTTCTATCGGGTCGCGTATCATAGCACCGTGAAAAATCGACTGATCGCCCTGCTGCTGTGCGTGGTCCTGGTGCCACGCGGTTTTTCCCAGAACCTGCCTGACCTGGGAGATAGTGCCAGCGCTGACCTTTCTCCCCTTGCGGAGCAGAAAATCGGTGCCCAGATCATGCGCGACATCCGTTGGCGGGATCCGGCCTACCTGCGCGATGCGGAGGTGGAGGACTATCTCAACCGGACCGGCGAGCGCCTGGTGGCAGCCAGTGCGGGGGCGGGAATGTCCTTCGAGTTCTTTGGTGTCAGTGACGGTTCCCTCAATGCCTTTGCGATGCCGGGGGGCAAGATCGGTGTTCACACTGGCCTGATTCTGGCTGCCCAGAGTGAATCGGAACTGGCCGGTGTGCTGGCTCATGAAGTGTCCCATGTCACCCAGCGCCATATTGCCCGTCTGGTGGGCAAGCAGAGTCAGACCGGGATGGTCATGCTGGCCTCCCTCCTGGTGGCGGTGCTTGCCGCCAAGTCCAGTGCTCAGGCCAGCCAGGCAGCCATCATGGCCGGCCAGGCGGCCGGTATCAGCAGCCAGCTGGCCTATTCCCGGGATTTTGAACACGAGGCGGACCGGATCGGCTTGCAGACGCTGTCCACTGCTGGCTACGACGTCCGCGGTATGGCGGCCTTCTTCGAGCGCCTGCAGCGGAACGGGCGTCTTTATGAAAACAATGCGCCCGCCTACCTGCGCACCCACCCCCTGACCGGAGAGCGTATTTCCGAGATGGAGAACCGGGTGATGCAGATGCCTTACCGCCAGGTGCCCGACTCTCTGGATTTTCAGCTGGTCCGGGCCAAACTTCGGGTGGGAGAGCGTCCGTCCCGGGAACTGCTCGACGAACTCGAGCTTGCGGTGGCTCAGGGCAAGCCCTCTCCGGTGGCTGCACGCTATGGTCTGGTCCGGGCTTATCTGGCGCTGAAGCGCCTCGATGATGCCCAGGCTGCGCTGGCGCAGCTCAAGATGGAGGTCCGCCGTTACCAGGTGGTCTCCCCCATGCTGGCGGGGCTGGAAGCCGACCTGCATCTGGCCCGCCGGGATTTTCCTGCAGCGGTCCGGGTGATGGCAGAGGCGCGCGGACGTTTTCCCCAGTCCCGACGACTGCTGTATGGTCTGGTCTCTGCCCGGATCGAGGCAGGGCAGGCCGGTGACGCCCTGGAACTGGCCAAGGCTGAAACCCTGCGGACCCCGGCGGATGCCTACCTGTGGGAGTTGCGCGCTCGGGCCGAGGCAGCACTGGGAAAACGCTTGCCGCAGCACTACTCCCTGGGAGAGGTTTATGCGATCCAGGGCAATTACGCGGCTGCCGTGGAGCAGCTGACCCTGGCCCAGGCGGCTCGCGATGGAGATTTTTTCGAGCAGTCGGCTGTGGATTCCCGCCTGCGGGAGGTCAAGGTCCTGCTGCTGGAGCAGGTTAAAGAGCGCCGTGAGTCCTCGCGCTAGCAGGTGGCGTTGTGGCAGGCTGTCAGCCCGCCTTGTGCCCGCGTTAGAATCCATCCCCCTGTTCGACGATGGAGTCACTGAATGAATATTGACAAGGAAGTGGATGCTCGCGGCCTCAACTGCCCTCTGCCCATCCTGAGGGCCAAGAAAGCGCTCGCGGAGATGCAGGCTGGCCAGGTTCTGCGCGTGCAGTCGACCGACCCGGGGGCGGCTCGGGATTTCGAGGCCTTTGCCCGCCAGACAGGTAATGAATTGATCTCCCAGGGGGTGTTGCCGGATAACGTCTTGGAGTTTTTTTTGCGCCGGAAATAAGTTCAGTGCGGGAACCGGCAGGGACTCCTCACCTGGTTTCCGGCATGCGCAGAGCCCGTTTCCTGGAGCCTGCCGCGCTCCTGCGGTTGGCTGATGATCGTCAGGGCAGCATCCAGTGTCATTAGGATTAAAAAAATCCGGAGCCTCTGGGAAGCTCCGGATTTTCTGGCTGACACCTCCGCCGGGCGGCCGTTTCCTAAGTGAGCAGTGGGGTCACCCAGGGTGGCTCCCGTCTGTGCAGCAGCACGCCTGCCTTAGTGGCCGGCCAGCTTGGCCAGTTGCGGCTTGAGCTTGTCCAGAGTTGCTGAAAAGCTGGCCAGGCGCTCCTTTTCCTGGGCCACCACGGCGGCGGGAGCGCGGGCCACGAAGCTCTCGTTGGAGAGCTTGGCGTTGGCCTTGACGATCTCCCCTTCGATACGGGCGATCTCCTTGGCGATGCGCTCCCGTTCGGCGGCGATGTCGATCTCCACCTTCAGCATCAGGCGCTGCTCGCCAACGATGGCCACCGGCGCCAGCTCTTCACCGCTGATCTCGTCCACCACCTGAACTTCCGACAGCTTCGCGAGGCCGGCGATATAGGGTGCGAACTTCTTCAGCTGCGCGGCGTTCCCGCTGGCAATCAGCGGCATGCGCTGGGCCGGGGAGATGTTCATCTCGCCACGCAGGTTGCGGCAGGCGCCGATCAGGCTCTTGAGTTCGGCCACGTCGGCCTCGCTCTTTTCGTCGATGCGGCCCAGGTCGGCCTGCGGGTAGCGGGCCAGGCACAGGCTGTCCACATCCTTGCGGCCGGCCAGCGGGGCGACGGTCTGCCACAACTCTTCGGTGACGAAGGGAACCAGCGGATGAGCCAGCCGCAGGATGGTTTCGAGGACCCGGATCAGGGTGCGGCGGGTGCCCTTCTGGGCGGCGTCGCTACCGGTGTTGATCTGGACCTTGGCGAGCTCCAGGTACCAGTCGCAGTACTCGTCCCAGATGAACTCGTAGATCGTCTTGGAGACGAGGTCGAAGCGGTATTCGCCGAAGTGCTGCTCGATCTCCTTCTCGACGCGCTGCAGGCGGCTCACGATCCAGCGGTCGGCGAACGAGAATTCCAGCGGGCCGTTGCTGCCGCCGCAGGACGGGCCGTCCTGCTTGTGCTCGAGGCCCAGGTCGTGGCCCTGGACGTTCATCAGCACGAAGCGGGTGGCGTTCCACAGCTTGTTGCAGAAGTTGCGGTAGCCCTCGCAGCGGCTCATGTCGAACTTGATGTCCCGACCGGGGCTGGCGAGGCTGGCGAAGGTGAAGCGCAGGGCGTCGGTGCCGAAGGCGGGGATGCCCTCGGGGAATTCCTTGCGGGTCTTCTTCTCGATGCTGGCGGCCTGCTTGGGGTTCATCAGGCCGGTGGTGCGCTTGGCCACCAGGGCGTCGATGCCGATGCCGTCGATCAGGTCGATCGGGTCGAGCACGTTGCCCTTCGACTTGGACATCTTGGCGCCTTCGGCGTCGCGGATCAGGCCATGCACATAAACGTGCTTGAAGGGGATCTTGCCGGTGATGTGCTTGGTCATCATGACCATGCGCGCCACCCAGAAGAAGATGATGTCGAAGCCGGTGACGAGCACCGTGGACGGCAGGTAGAGGTCCAGTGCGTCGTTCGACTGGGCCGGGTAATCCGGCGTCCAGTCGAGGGTCGAGAAGGGCCACAGGGCGGACGAGTACCAGGTGTCGAGCACGTCCGGGTCACGGGTCAGCGGGCCGGGGTAGCCGGCCTTGTCGGCCAGCGCACGGGCTTCTTCTTCGCTGTGGGCAACGAAGCATTCGCCGTCGATGCCGTACCAGGCCGGAATCTGGTGGCCCCACCACAGCTGGCGCGAGATGCACCAGTCCTGGATGTTGTTGAGCCACTGGTTGTAGGTGTTGACCCAGTTGCCGGGGACGAACTCGATCTCGCCGGACGCCACGACATCCAGCGCCTTTTGCGTGATGGACTTGCCATCTTCGCCCGGCTTGGACATGGCGACGAACCACTGGTCGGTGAGCATCGGTTCGATGACCACACCGGTCCGGTCGCCGCGAGGCACCTGCAGCTTGTGAGGTTTGACCTCCACCAGCACGCCAGCGGCTTCCAGGTCGGCGACGATGGCCTTGCGGGCGTCGAAGCGGTCCATGCCACGATATTTGACGGGGCCGTGGTCGTTGATTTTGGCATCCAGCGTGAGGATGCTGATCTGCGGAAGCTTGTGACGCTGGCCGACGGCGTAGTCGTTGAAGTCGTGGGCTGGGGTGACCTTGACCACGCCGGTGCCGAATTCACGGTCGACGTAGTCATCGGCGATGATCGGGATGTCGCGATCGCACAGGGGCAGGCGGACGGTCTTGCCGATCAGGTGGGCGTAGCGCTCGTCTTCCGGGTGCACCATCGCGGCCACGTCGCCGAGCATGGTTTCGGGGCGGGTGGTGGCGACCGTGAGGCCGGTCAGCCCGCCGATCGGACCGTCGGAGAAGGGATAGTGGATGTGCCACATGAAGCCATCCTCCTCTTCCTGGACCACTTCAAGATCCGACACGGCGGTGTGCAGCTTGGGATCCCAGTTCACCAGCCGCTTGCCCCGGTAGATCAGGCCTTCGTTGTAGAGACGCACGAAGGTTTCGGTGACGATCTTGTTGAGGCCCGCATCCATCGTGAAGCGCTCGCGGCTCCAGTCGGGGCTGGTGCCCATGCGGCGCATCTGCTGGGTGATGGTGCCGCCGGAATACTCTTTCCACTCCCAGACCTTCTCGAGGAATTTCTCGCGGCCGAGGTCGTGGCGGGAGATGCCCTGGGCGTCGAGCTGACGCTCGACGACGATCTGGGTGGCGATGCCCGCGTGGTCGGTGCCAGGCTGCCACAGGGTGTTCCAGCCGCGCATGCGGTGGTAGCGGGTGAGCGCGTCCATCAGCGTCTGGTTGAAGCCGTGACCCATGTGCAGGGTGCCGGTGACGTTGGGCGGCGGCAACAGGATGCAGAAGGATTGATCGGCAGGCTTGCTGCGGTCGAGGCCGGCGGCGAAGTAGCCGCTCGACTCCCAGTGCTCATACCAGCGGCGTTCAATCTCCGCCGGCTCGAAACTCTTGGCCAGTTCCATGGGGATTCTGTGTGTTGAAGGCAAAGGCGGGATTATAGCGGATGCGCCGGCAGCGCCTGCCGTCGTACACCCCTGAGGTGTCGATCAGGGAGGAGGCGGG
>NZ_JAQVCN010000067.1 GCF_028689785.1 Zoogloea sp.
CAGTTCGCCATCCTCTACACCGATCGTTTCATCCCGGCCATGACAAAATGAAAACCGTCGAGCGATCCTGGTCATGACCAAGATCACTCGAAACTCGCCTCGAACACAAAATTACTGACACTCCCGATCTACATGCTCGACAACACGATTGCGATAGTTTTCAACCGTGTTGTCGGGCGTGCAGATAAGGGAAATAGCTATAACAACGGTGTTGTCAGGCATCACAACGCCGTTGTTATAGTTTGCAACCGTGTTGTCAGGCATGCAGATGAGGGAAATAGCTATAACAAACGTGTTGTCACGCATCACAACACGATTGTTATAGCTTGCAATCGAATCTGCACGCTTGCAGGCAAGGAAAAAACTATCGTCGACGGCGGTGCGGGAGGTGTCGGGTTACGCTGCGCTAACCACGACCTACGTAGAGGCTGGGCTTTGGTTCCCATGGCGGACGGCTTATCGAGTGGGGTTGAATTCACACCGAGAACCCGACATTGCCCGTCGAATAGCCACTGCCCAGGAGGCGAGTTTCGCGTCGTGTCGCGCTTTCAGCCTTCCTGCCAGCGCCCATCGTGCGCTACCATACACACATCGACGTACATACATGAGATGCGCCATGGAAACGCTGACGACTCGGGTTTTCAACAACGGCAACAGCCAGGCGGTGCGCATTCCTGCCGAGTTTCGACTCGATACCGACCGTGTGCGCATTTCGCGTAACGAAGCGGGGGATCTGGTGATTCATCCGCTGCGTGTCCCGCGCGGAGGGGCGTTGCTGCAGGCCCTCAAGGCTCTGGGCGAGGTGGATGATGCCTTCGTCGCTGCCCTGGAGGCAGACCAGCAGGATGCCTTGCCCATGCAGGAGCGCGAAGCACTTTGATCTACCTGCTCGATACCAACATTCTGATTTACCTGCTCAAGAACCAGCCACCGGCGTTGGGTGAGCGCATCGATGCCCTGCATGACGAAGACAGCCTGTGCATGTCGTTCGTCACCTGGGCCGAACTACTCAAGGGCGCGGAGCGCAGTACCCGCAAGGCGGAGGTGCTGCGTCGGCTGGAGGGGCTGGCGCGGCTGGTGCCGGTGCGTTACCCGACGGGTCCGGCAATTTGCCGCCATTACGCCGAGCAGGCGACACGCCTTAAAACCGCAGGCACGCCCATCGGTGCCAACGATCTGTGGATTGCCAGCCACGCGCTGGCTGAAGACGCCACCCTCGTAACCCACAACACCCGCGAGTTTGCCCGGGTGTCGGATTTGCGGGTCGAGGACTGGGTGGAGACGAGCAGCGGGGCCTAGCGGGTTTCACAGTGCCGCCCTCCAAAAGCAAAAAGCCGCATCCCTGCGGCTTTTTGCTTGCTGTAGCTCAGACCTGCCTCAGGCCGTCGCGGCTTCCTTGTCGGTGTAAGGCACCGCGCCCTTCGGCACGTAATACCCTTCGCACTGGTCCAGGAACTCCTGCTTCTTGGCGCGGGGGTTGTAGAACTGCTTGTACCAGATGCGGGCCTTCATGAAGGGGCCGTCGCTGGGGATGAAGAGGCCGTTGAGGCAGGGGCCCTTGTTGGTCCACACCTCGAAGTCCTGCGCGAAGGCGGTGAGGGCGGCTTGCTGGAACTGGCGGGCGGCGACGGTATCGGGCAGGGTCGCCGTGGCGTTGCCGCCGGGGGACTTGACCAGCAGGGCGTGCCACACCTTGATGGTGCCGTCGTCCACCGGGGTGTGGGTGATCATCATCACCGCGTCGTAGAGGCCGGTGAGGTGGGAGATCAGCACGCCGGGGCCGTGATACACGGTGAGGGTGTGCAGGATGGGGCTGACGCCATCGGGGCCGACCAGGGTGCGGTGAGGGCCGCACTGGCGCTGGATGGCGTTGTGGCCCTTGAATTCGTTCTCGTACTTTTCCACGGTGGAGCCGTGGATGGGGCTCAGGTGGCCGTAGTCGCAGATGTTGTCGATGACTTCCTGGGGGTGCTGGTTGAGCATGCCGAGGTGGTCGAACTTCCAGCGCACCCAGGCGGGGTCGTCCCACTGGGGCAGGCTGGGGTGATCCCATTCGGGTTCGCCGTCTTCGGGGTCGTACCACACCCAGATCGCGCCGAGGCTCTCGACCACCGTCCAGGCCTTGACGTTGGCGGCAGCCGGGATCGGGCCCTCGTGGTAGGGGATGTCCTCGCACTTGCCGGTCGGGCCGAAGCGCCAGGCGTGGTAGGGGCAGCGGATGCTGTCGCCCTCGACGTTGCTGCCGCCGCCGTCGACCACCACGTAGGAGGTGTTGTTGGGGGCCGCCAGGTGGGTCTTCATGTGCGGGCAGTAGGCGTCCAGCAGCACGACCTTGCCGGTTTCCCGGCCGCGGTAAAGGGCGAAGTCCTTGCCGAAGAAGCGGACGGCGAGGGGTTTGTGGGTGTTCAGCTCTTCCGCGTCGGCAATCATGAACCAGCCGCGGGGGAAGGTGAATTCGCCCAGTCGATAGTCCTTGGTGGTGGCCATGGAGTCTCCTTTGTTCGGTGTGGGTTTGGGTGCGGGATGGGTGGTGAATCCCATTGTGGTGATGGCCGCCGGTGGCGGCATCCCTCGTTCGGACGATGGGGCGCGCGGAGCTTCAGCTGGCCTTCAGCGCATCCAGGCGATGGGTGTAGGACTGGATGGCCCGGCCCAGCAGCAGGGCGGTGAGCCCGAGCAGGCACAGCGTGAGCAGCAGCGCGTAGCGCAGGCTGCCCGGGCCGAAGCGGCCAACGAAGAGGTCGCTCAGCGCGCCGGAGATCAGCGGCCCCAGGCCGGCGCCAAAGAGGGTCAGGAAGAGGTTGAGCATCGCGGCGCCGAGCGCCCGCTGATTGGGGGCCATCATGTGGCTGGTGGCGGCGTAGCACAGGGGCGGCCACCAGGCGTTGAAGAAGCCGAAGCCGACGGCGAAGATCATGGCGTGGGGGATGGCCAGGCTGCCCAGCTGCCAGTTGCCCGCCGGCCACAGCAGAAACGCAAAGCCCATCGGCAGGCCCAGCACTGCGCCGATCATGGGCAGGCGGAGCTGCCAGCGCGGGTCGCGGCGGGTGAGGCGGTCGCAGTACCAGCCGCCAAAGATGGCCCCGCTGGCGGCGCCCAGGCCGCTGGCCAGGCCGAACAGCAGGCCGGCCTGGGCCAGCGGCAGGTTGTGGCTGCGCATCAGGAAGCTCGGCCCCCAGATGCCGTAACCGTAGCCGGCGATGCCGCCCAGCCCGCAGGCCAGGCACACCAGCAGAAAGGCCCGGATGCCCAGCAGCCCCCGCAGCTGGGCCAGCAGGGGCTGGGCGGCCTGGCTTGATTGGGCGGCGGTGGCTGGCGCGGCATCGAAACCGCCGCGGCGCGGCTCCTTGACGATGAGCCAGAGCAGGGTGGCGAGCACGAGGCCGGGGATGCCGAAGAACAGGAAGGTGGCCCGCCAGCCGTATTGCTGGGCGATCCAGCCGCCGAGGGCCATGGCCAGGATCATGCCGATGTGCGGCCCCATCATGAACAGGCTGATGGCGATCGAGCGCCGCTCCTTGGGGTAGAGGTCCGACACCATCGACATCGACGGCGCCATGCCGCCCGCCTCGCCGATGGCCACCGTCATGCGGGCGATCATCAGCTGCCAGAACTGGCTGGCCATGCCGCAGGCCATGGTGGCCAGGCTCCACAGGCCGCAGGCCATGGCCACCATGTTGCGCCGGTTGAAGCCCTGGTCGGCCAGGCGGCCGAGGGGGATGCCCATCACCGCGTAGAGCACCCCGAAGGCCAGGCCGGTGAGCAGGCCCATGGCGGTGTCCGAGGCGCCGAACTCGCGCTTGATCGGCTCGATCAGGATGGCGATGACGTTGCGGTCGATGTAGGAAAACACATACACCAGGGCCAGCAGCAGCAGGCTCAGATGGGTCCGCCAATTGACGGTGGGGGCGGGGGGGCGATGGACCTGGTTCATGATGGAGTTCCGGGCGAGGAGGGGAGAGGGTGTCGATACTGTCGGGCGGGCACAGGGCGGGCATCGTCCTTTTGGACGTTTTGGCCGGCCCCCCTGGCGCCTAGATTCAGGGTATGACACCAGGAGAAGCCATGGCCGACACCGCCCCAGATCTGCATGCCTCCGTGCCGCCCCCGGGCGCGGAATCCATTGTCTTCCCGTTTGCGCCCCCCGCGCCGGACGCCTCGGTGGTCGAGGTGGCGCCGGGCATCCTGTGGTTGCGGATGCCCATGCCGATGCAGCTCGACCACATCAACATCTACCTGCTGCGCGATGGCAGCGGCGAGGACGCGGGCTGGTACATCGTCGACACCGGCCTCAACACCCCGGCCTGCAAGGCCCTGTGGGAGGAGGTGGTGGCCACCCGGCTGGATGGCCTGCCGCTCAAGGGCCTGGTGTGCACCCATTTTCATTACGACCACGCGGGCCTGGCCCGCTGGCTCACCGACCGTTACGCCATTCCGCTGTGGATGACCCACGGCGAGTTCTTCACCATGCGGGCCCTCGGCGAGCGCCTGCCGGAGCCGGCGCCGGAAGGGCTGGTGCTGTTCCACCAGCGCGCCGGCATGCCCGCGGAGCGCATTGCAAAGATGCTGGCCGGCCTGCGCAAGGACCCCTTCATGCCGCCCCAGCCCGAGAGCTTCCGCCGTCTGCGGGCCGGCGACCGGCTGGAGGTCGGCGGCCGTAGCTGGCAGATCGTGGTGGGCGAGGGGCACTCGCCCGAACACGCCTGCCTGTACTGCGCCGAAGACGCCATCCTGATCGCCGGCGACCAGCTGCTGCCGCGGATCACATCCAATGTGCTGGTCTCCAGCATGGAGCCGGAGGGCAACCCGCTGCAGCTGTGGCTGGATTCCCTCGACCGGCTCGACCGCCTGGCGCCCGACACCCTGGTGCTGCCGTCCCACGAGCGGGTCTTCCGGGGCTTGCGGCCGCGGGTGGCCGAGCTGCACGCCCATCACCGGCAGCAGTTCGACCTGCTGCTGGCGGCGCTGGCCGGCGGGGCGCGCCTGTCGGCCTTCGAGGCGATGGGGGTGCTGTTTCCGCGACAGCTGAAGGCCGCCGAGGAGATGATGGCCGTCGGTGAGAGCCTGGCGCACCTGGCCTGGCTGCGCTATGCCGGCCAGCTCACCCGCAGCCTGGACGAAGATGGCGTTTACCGCTTCGCCCTGGCGGCCTGAAGCGCTTAAAGTGCGCGTCCGGCGCTCTACCCAACCAATAAACCACTAAAAGAAATGCCGGCGCCCCCGCGCCGGCAAGGAGACAAAACCCATGACCGAAGCCACCTCCCAGGGCATCGCCCTGGCGCTGCAGGCCCGGGCGCAGCTGACGGCTCCCGGCGCGCCCTTCGAAGTGATCGAATGCACCGATGGCGATCACGCCGAGCGGCGCTACCGCAACGCCTTCCCGACCCTGCCGGCGCTGCTCGCGGCGAGCCGCGCCCACGGCGACAAGCCCTACATCCAGTACCAGGGCGAAACCTGGACCTTCACCCGCTTCTTTGCCGAAGCCGATGCCGTGGCCAGCTGGCTGCACAAGGCCGGCGTGTGCCCCGGCGACCGGGTGGCGATCGCCATGCGCAACCGGCCCGAATGGGGGGTGGCCTTCGTGGCGACGGCCCTGCTGGGGGCGATCCCGGCGCCGCTCAACAGCTTCGGGCTGCGCGAAGAGCTGCACGCCGCGCTGGCCGACCTGGCGCCCAAGGTACTGTTCTGCGACCCCGAGCGCCACGCCCGCGTGGCCGGCGACGGCGCGCCGGATTGCGTGATGGTGGTGACCGACAGCGCGCCGGCCGGCTCCGAGTCCTACGCGGCGCTCGCCGCCCAGCCCGCCGAGCCGCCGCCGGTGGCCGACGTGGGCCCCGACGACCCGGCGCTGATCCTGTTCACCTCCGGCGCCACCAGCCGCGCCAAGGGCGTGCTGTCCACCCAGCGGGCGGTGTGCCAGGCGCTGTTCAACATTGATTTCATCGGCGCGGTGTCGGGCATGAGCTCGCCCGAGGCGGTGGCGAAGATCATGGCCCGTGGCCTGCCGCCCACCACGCTGACCGCGGTGCCGCTGTTTCATGTGAGCGGCCTGCATGCCCAGCTGCTCAATGCCCTGCGCAATGGCCGCCGGCTGGTGTTCACCCACCGCTGGGACCCGGCCACGGCCCTCGACCTGATCGCCGAAGAGAAGGTCACCCAGTTCAACGGTGCGCCGTCGATGGTCCTGCAGCTGCTGGCCGAGCCCCGCTTCGACGACCCGGCCGTGACCGGCAACCTGGGCGGCTTGGGCTTTGGCGGCGCCGGGCTGCCCCAGCGCGCCATCGACGAGGTGTTGAAGCGCCCGCAGGGGGATATGTCCGGCATCGGCTTCGGCCTCACCGAGAGCAACGGCGTCGGCGCGGCCGCCTCCGGTGCCGTCTTCCGCCACGCCCCGCGTTCGTCGGGCCTGATCTCGCCGATCATCGACCTGTGCATCATGGACGCCGAGGGCAACGCCCTGCCCGTGGGCAGCATGGGCGAGATCTGCCTGCGCGGGGTGACCTTGATGCAGGGCTACTGGAACGATCCGGACGCCACCGCCGGTGCCATCCGCGGGGGCTGGTTCCACACCGGCGACGTGGGCTACGTGAGCGACGAAGGCTTGCTCTTCGTGGTGGACCGGATCAAGGACGTGATCAACCGATCCGGCGAGAAGATCGCCGCCGCCGAGGTGGAGTCCTGCCTGCTGCAGCACCCGGACCTCGAAGAGGCGGCGGTGTTTGCGATGCCCGACGAGGGCACCGGCGAAGCGGTGGCCGCGGCCGTCGTGGTGCGCGAAGGGCGACGCCTGAGCGAAGCCGAACTGCAGGCCCATGTGGCCGCCCACCTGGCCGGCTACAAGGTGCCGGCCCGCATCTTCATCCGTCAGGATGCCCTGCCCCGCAACCCCGCCGGCAAGCTGCTGAAGGGTGACCTGAAGCGGGCGTGCCTGTCCCCCACCCGCTGAAGGCCGGGGCCCTGCAGGGGCATCTGTAGAGGCATCTGCAGGGGCGACTTCAGTCGCCCTCCGCGCATCGATCACAGGCATGCCGTTGATCGGAGTCCGCGGGCGACTGAAGTTGCCCCTGCAACTCGCCCCTACACGTCGCCCATACAAGTCTCCCCCTGCAAGGGGGCTAGTCCTCTCGGACGATGATCCGCTTGCGGCTTCCACGAAGAATGGCCGCAGATGAAACGGTGTGCATCACCCGCCTGAACAGGTGATTCATCTGCACAACAACCATTCCGCTCAAGAAGCCATTCGCACCCGGAAGGAGACTCCCAAATGAAAAAAACCCAGTCATGGGCCCCTGTCATCACCACCCTGGCCCTGTCGGTCGCTGCTGCCAACGTCAGCGCCAAGGTGACCGAGGCTGAAGCCGTCAAGCTCGGCAAGGAGCTGACCTGTGTCGGCGCCGAGGCCGGCCCCAACAAGGACGGCACTATTCCGGCCTTCTCCGGCAAATGGCTGGGAACGCCTCCCGGCATCAAATACACCCCCCACGTGGGCCAGCATCCGGCCGATCCGTTTGCGGCCGACAAGCCCCTGTTCGTGATCACCCAGGCCAATGCCGCCCAATACGCCGCACGCCTCAGCGACGGCCAGAAGGCGCTCCTCGCGCGCTTCCCCGACACCTACAAGATCCCGGTCTACCAGGGCCGCCGCGAATTCCGCTACCCCGACAAGATCTGCGAACTCGCCAAAAAGAACGCGCGCGAAGCCGAGCTCATCGATAACGGCTTCGGCTTTACCGGGGTAATGGGCGCCATTCCCTTCCCGATCCCCAAGCACCCCATGGAGGTATTGGCCAACCATAACTTCCCGTACCGGGCCTTTACCGAAGAGAACCGTGCCCGCGATGTGGCCGACGTGAACTCCAAGGGCGTCATCACGTGGGGGCGTCAGTACAACAAGGGCATGAATCTGGTCACCGCCCCCGAGAATCTGGGCAAGCCGATGGAGGGCAACATGGCCTATAACATCACCGGCACCCTGCTGCCCGAGCGTGACAAGGGCACCATGACCACCTCCATCGAGCCGGTGAACTTTGCCAAGGGCAAGCGCCTGGCCTGGAACTACGACCCCGGCACCCGCCGCGTGCGCCAGCTGCCGCAGTATGGCTACGACACGCCCCTCGCCGGCTCCGGCGGCAAGCTCACCATCGACCAGGACCGCCTGATGAACGGCGCCCCGGATCGCTACGAGTGGTCGCTGCACGGCAAGCGCGAGATGTACATCCCCGCCAACGCCTACAAGGTGCACGACAAGGGCATCAAGTACGCCGACCTCCTCAAGCCCGGCCACCCCAACCCCGACCTGCAGCGCTACGAGCTGCGCCGGGTGTGGGTGCTCGAAGGCAAGCTCAAGGACGGCTACCGCCACCCCTTCGGCAAGCGCGTGATGTTCATCGACGAGGACACCTGGCACGCCGTGGCCGGTGACTACTACGACACCCGCGGCCAGCTCTGGCAGCACGCAGTCATCAACTACTACTACGCCTTCGACATGAACGCGTGGCACGCCGGCACCAGCTTCTACCACGACCTCAACTCGGGCAGCTACGTGGCCTACAACCTGTTTCAGGAGCGGGAGATCGGCCCCATCCTCAACAAGGGCGACATGAACCCCGACCAATTCACCCCGGCCGCCTTGCGTTCCGCCGGCAACTGACCCAGCGCACATCAGGGAGACAAGCAGAATGAAAATGCACACCGCGCTGCGCCCTCTGGCGCTGGCCCTGCTGGGCGCCGGCATGACTGCACCGGCCCTGGCCGGCGAGTCCATCGAGCTCGACAACGGCTACAAGCTCGACTGGCGGGTCAATTCCACCTACACCCTGTCCACCCGCATGGAGAACCGCGATCCCAAGATCGCCGCCTACTCCGGCGGTAACGACGGCAACAACAACTTCGACAAGGGAAGCCTCACCGCCAACCGCCTCAGCCTGCTGCTCGACACCAGCATCACCAACGGGGTGAACGGCCTGGTCCTGTCGGCGTCCACCTTCTATGACGACGTTTATCACCAGACCAACGACAACACGGGGCCGGTGAACAAGCCGGGGCCCGTCGACGAGTTCACCCGCGACGCCCGCCGTTTCCATGGTGGCTACACCCGCCTGCTCGACGCCTACGTCTTCAACACCTTCGACCTGGGTGAAGGCCGCCGCGCCAACGTGCGCCTCGGCCGTCACGTGGTGTCGTGGGGCGAAGGCTTGTTCTTCCCCAGCATCTCCCTGGCCCAGGGCCCCGCCGACGGCACCAAGACGGGCATCGTCGGCACCGAAACCAAGGACCAGCTGCTGCCGGAAGACCAGATCTCCACCCAGATCGAGATGTCGCCCAAGTGGTCGCTGCTCGGCCACATGCAGTTCGGCTTCCACACCACCATCGCCCCGGCGCCGGGCTCCTACCTTAGCAGCGCGGACTCCACCGGGCCGGGCGGCACCTGCCTGCAACCCTACCGCACGGTGGGCGGCCGCTCGGTGTGTTCCTACGGCCTGCGCGGCAATGACATCGACCCCGGCAACACGCCGCAATGGGGCGTCGGCACCCGCTACCGCCTGACCGAAGAGACCGAAGTCGGCCTGTACTACCTCAACTACCACGACCGCTCGCCGTTGCCGGTGATCAACGCCTTCAACGCCACCTCCGGCGCGCTGGGCGGTGGGTCGTACAACGTCCGCTACTTCGACAACATCAAGCTCATCGGCGCCACCTTCAGCACCTCGGTGGGCGCCGCCTCGATCGCTGGCGAAGTGTCGTACAAGCAGGGTGCCCCGGTGCTGGTGAAGACCCTGGTCAACCCGCGCGCACCGCAGGCCGCCAGCAGCTACCTGCCCACGCCGACCCGGGGCGAGATCCTCCAGGCCAACCTCAACACCATCTGGAACCTGGAACGCACCGCCATCGCCGACCAGACCACCCTGACCGCCGAAGTGGCTTACGTCACCATCGGCAGCATCGAGGCGGTCAACGCCCCCGGCGCCGCCAGCACCACGATCTTCCCCAAGAGCAAGGACCTGTTCTTCGGTGCCAACTACGGCGTGGCCGCCTCCGGCACCCTCAGCCTCGGCTACCCGGGCATCTTCGAGGGCTGGGATCTCAGCGTGCCGATCAGCCTGTCCCGTCAGCTGAAGGGCCGCACGATCACCGGCGGCGTCGGCGGCGAAGGTGACATGCGCGCCAGCATCGGCGCCAACTTCACCTACCGGCGCAACCTCCAGGTCGGCCTGACCTACATGGGTTACTTCGGCAATGCGGAGGTGGTGAACCAGCGCGAATTCCGCGCCCTGACGGACCGGGATCAGCTGTCGCTGGTGATGAAGTACTCGTTCTGACTGCGAGCGGGCAGCCTTGCTGCTGCCGGCCTGTGCCGCCAGAACCGGAACCTCGATGTGGTGATTTGACCGCTTGAGGGATCGGCAAAAACGCCCGGTTGTCCGGGCGTTTTTGCGTGGTGGGGGAGGGTGGGGAACTTCTCGTTCTCTTGCCGGCCGACCGCGCTGCGCTCATCGCAGGCATCCTCCAACGTCTTTCATAGCCGTGACGATGAAAGCGCCTTTGGTGTGATGGTCTGGTGCCATATTGGCACCGGCTCTTGACAAATTGGTGCCAATATGGCACCATATATACCCGTTAATAAAAAAGGAGGTAATCATGCGTTAGTGTCTGGTCGGTTCCTTTTTTGATTTTTATACACATAGAGAGGTTAAAAAATGGCCAACACTAAGTTGCTGGATGCAGCTTCAGTTAGCCGGGGGCGTATCACTGCCCGTGTTCCACAAAACGTCATTGAGGTACTTGAGACCGCTGCAATCATGGTCGGCTCTACCCTCAATCAGTTCGTCACGCAGGCTGCGGTCGAAAAGGCGGAGAAGATCATCGAGAACGAGAGAATCATCAGAATGTCGGCAGCAACGGCCACATGGTTCTTCGATTTCATCGACAACCCACCTCCACCGTCACCTGCTCTGGCGAACGCATTTAAGCGTTATCACGCTAGAAAGGTAGAAAATGAAGGTTCAGGTTCAACGTTTGACTTCGGTACATGACAGAACAAAGTTCAAGTGTGGTGAAGCAGAACTAGACAAGTGGCTTGAGACTCAAGCCCTTCAGCAGCAAACAAGAGACACCTCCAGGACGTTCGTCTTGGTCGACGAAGCAAATCCGACCGTTGTGCTCGGGTTCTACGCACTGACCATCTCGCAGGCCGATGGAAGCTCAGTGCCGATTCGCAGTCAGCCGAAAATCGTGCCCGTTATACGCTTGGCTCGTCTCGCGGTCAGGGAAGACCTTCAAGGAACATCGGACCGCTTTGGGGAATTCCTCTTGCTACAGGCGATCGAGCAAGCCGTAGAAATTTCAGACGCTGGCGCCGGGGTTGCTGTTGCGGTCGATGCCAAGCACGACAACGCGGCATCCTTCTATATGAAGTATGGGTTTCAAGTCTCGCCGGATAACCCCTTGGTGCTCTACCTCCCCATGTCGGTGTGCAGACAGTTCGTGAAGGCTACATAAGCGATCTTAAGGCGCGGTTTGGCGGTGGCCGGGAACACCGCCAGATCAGAGATTCACGCCTGTAACCGTGTTGTCGAAAACATCTGTTTCCCCATCACGAATGCGCCAGCTTTGCCCCCCGCACCTTCTCCTCGCTCCCCACCCCCAGCCACACCGCCAGCGCCGGCAGCAGGAAGATCGCGCCCAGCACATTCACCAGGAACATGAAGGCCAGCAGGATGCCCATGTCGGCCTGGAACTTGAGGGCCGAGAAGACCCAGGTGCCGACGCCGATTGACATGGTCACGGCGGTGAACACGGCGGCGGTGCCGCGCTGGCGCATGGCTTCGTAGAAGGCTTCGCGCAGCGGCAGGCCGGCGTGGGTCATTTCGTGCTGGAGGCGTTCGTAGATGTAGATGCCGTAGTCGACGCCGACGCCCACGCCGAGGGCGATGACGGGCAGGGTGGCCACCTTGAGGCCGATGCCCAGCAGTGCCATCAGGGCGTTGCACATGATGGTGACGATGATCAGCGGCACGATCACGCACAGCACGGCGCGCCAGGACCGGAAGGTGATCCAGCACAGCAGGGTGATGGCGCCGAAGATGGAGGCGAGCATCTGGATCTCGGCGTGCTCGACGGCTTCGTTGGTGGCGGCGGCGACGCCGGCGTTGCCACCGCCGAGGCGGAAGCGCACGCCGGGGGTGTTCTCGGCGTCGATGAAGTGCTGGACCTCCTTGACCACGTGGGCGAGGGTCGGGCCCTGGTGGTCCTTGAGGTAGACCAGCAGGTTGATGGTCTTGCAGCCGTAGGTGTTGAGGCCGAGGTCCGGGTTGGCGGCGCGGCCGCCGGTGCGCAGGGCGGTTTCGGAGCGCTGCAGGGCGGCCCAGCGGGGGTTGGCCTCGTTGTTGCCGGCCACATACAGCTTGGCCAGGCCGGCCACGGTGGCCACCGATTGCACGCCGACCACGCCGCGCATGTGCAGGTCGAAGCGCTCGACGGCGTTCATCACCTCCCAGTTGAGGCAGGCTTCGGTGTGCCCTTCGGTCTCGACGTACACCGACAGCACGTCCATCCCGATCGAATAGTCGCCGACGATCCGGGCGTTATCCTGGTTGTAGCGGGATTCGGCGCGCAGTTCGGGCACGCCGGAGCCCACGTCACCGGTCTGCAGCTGGCGGGACTGCCAGGTGGCGCCGGCGAGGATGAGCAGGGTGACCAGGATGCTCAGCATGGCCGGCATCGGGCGCGACAGGGCCGACAGCGCCCACCACAGGGCGTGGCGCTGGCCGGCTTCGGCGCTGTGCCCGAGGGCCGCGCGCTCCAGGTGCAGGTGCGACAGGATGATGGGCATGATCATCATGGCCACACCGAGGCAGGCGGTGATGCCCAGCTCGCGGACGATGGGGATGTCGATGAGCATGATGACCAGGAAGCCCAGCGCGTTGGCCAGCAGGGCCATGGTGCCGGGGATGGCGAGCTTGCGGAAGGCGCCTTCGGCGGCGTCGAGGGCGGTCTGGCCGTCGAGCACGTCCTGCTTCCAGGCGTTGGTCATCTGCACGGCGTGGGAGACGCCGATCGAGAAGATCAGGAAGGGCACCAGCACCGACATGGGGTCGATGCCGTAGCCGATGAGGGGCAGGATGCCGAGCAGCCACACCACCGGCAGCAGGGCCACGGTGATGGCCAGCAGGGTCAGCTTGATCGAGCGGGAATACAGCCACAGCAGGGTGGTGGTGATCCCGAAGGCGATGACGAAGAACAGCAGCACCGTGGTGAGGCCCTCCATCACGTCGCCCATCACCTTGGCGAAGCCGACGATGTGGATGTCGATCTGCTCGCTGGCGTGGGCGGCGCGGATCGCCTCCAGCTTCTCGGCCACCGAGGCGTAGTCGAGCTTCTCGCCGCTCTGCGGGTTGATCTCCAGCAGGTCGGCCTGGACCAGCGCGGACTTGAGGTCGTTGGCTACCAGGCGCCCGATCTGCCCGGACTTGGCCACGTTGGCGCGCACCTGGGCCAGGCTCTCGGGGTCGGCGTTGAACTGGGCGGGGATCACCACGTCGCCGTTGAAGCCCTCTTCGGTGACCTCGATGAAGCGTACGTTGGGGGTGAACAGCGAGCGCACTTCGCCGCGGTTGACGCCCGGGATGAAGAAGACCTCGTCGGTCACCTGCTGCAGGGCCTTCATGAAGGTCGGGTTGTAGATGTCGCCCTCGCCCTTCCAGCGCACGCTCACCATCACCCGGTTGGCCCCCGAGAAGGTGCTGCCGTACTGCAGGAAGGCCTGCATGTAGGGGTGGGACATGGGGATCAGCTTGTTGAAGCCGGGGTCGAGCCGGGTGTTGAGGGCCGAATAGCCGAGGCCCAGGGTGAGCAGCAGGAAGAGCGCGCCGAGCGGCCGCCGCCAGGCGATCAGCATGCGGGCCAGGAAGGCCACCAGCGCGTCGGTACGGGTCATGGCGTGATGGGTCATCAGGAGGCTCCGGTGGTGGTGTGCGGGGCGCTGCGGCCCTGGGTCGCGTCGGCGCTGCGGGTGGTCGGCTTGTAGCGCTGCAGGCCGCTGTCGCTGGTGAGCAGCAGGCTGCCGTCGGCCTGCCGGTGGATGCCGGTGAGGCTGGCGCGGCCTTCCTTGCGGATGACCTGGAAGCTGCGCCCGTCGTCCTGGCTGGCCAGAACGATGCCGCCCTGGCCAGCCAGGAGCAGGCGGCCACCGTCCGTCACCGCGTGGCCGTAGGTGGACACCGGCGCCTGGACGCTGGCGGCCTGCCAGCTGCGCCCGCCGTCCTGGCTGAAGTGCACGTTGCCGCGCATGCCGTAAGCCACCCAGGTGCCGGAGGCCAGCTGCACGGCGCCATAGATGGAGCCCTTGTAGAAGGGCGGGACCACGGCCCAGCTGGCGCCGCCGTCCTCGGAGCGGAGCACGGTGCCCGCTTCGCCGGTGATCAGCCACTGCTTGCCGTCGGCCGACCCGCTGATGCTGTTGAGGTGCCAGTCGGAGAGGCCGGGGATCGCGTGGGGCTGCCAGCTCTTCCCGTCATCCACCGAGCGCAGCACCCGGCCGAAGGCGCCCACGGCCAGCCAGTCACCGGAGGGCAGGCGGGCGGCGCTCATCAGGGGTTCGCCGTTGGATTGCTCGAAGGCGGTTTCTTCCCAGCTCAGCCCGCCGTCGGTGCTGCGCAGGATCCAGCCCTCGTGGCCCAGGGCCAGGCCGGTGCCGTTGCCGGCAAAGGCGGTGCGGGTGATCGGCGCCTGGCGGGACTGGGCCTGCCGGGCGGCCTGCCAGCTCGCGCCGTCGTCGCGGGAAACCAGGATCTGGCCCAGCTCGCCCGCCGCCACCAGGCCGGCGCTGGTGCGGGCGATGCTGTTGAGCTGCATCTTGTCCACCGGGATTCGGGTCTGCTCGAACTGCGGCATGCTGCGGGGCGAGAAAGCGTAAAGGCCGGCGGCCGCCACGATGGCGGTCACGGCCACGCCGACGCGTGTTCGCATGGGTGTCTCCTTTTGAACGGCGGGCGCGCGGCCCGATGGCTTATCTTTTTGAATGTCTAGCCATTATTGGCAGCCGGGTTTCCGGGGCATCGTCCAAAAGGGTTACGGGCGGGGCCCGATCGGCCTGCCGGTTTCCGTTAGTCCGTTCAGACGATGAATCCGGGCTCCCCGCTGTGGAACTCTTCCTCCATCGAAGTGTTTGACCCGCCGGGGTATTTCCGCCACCGGCACACAGGAGGAGGAAGACCATGGATGCGGTAAAGAAAGAGCTGTTGATGGACGCGTTTGCCGATGACTACATGACGCCCGAGGCGATCGAACTGGTGGCCCGCGCCCGCGCCCTGGCTCCGAAGCTGGCCGCACGGGCCCGGGAGGCCGAGCGTCAGGGCATGGTGCCGGTCGAGACCGTCAAGGAGATGCAGGAGGCGGGCCTGTTCCGCGTGCTGCAGCCCAAGCGCTGGGGCGGCTACGAGCTGGACCCGCGGGTCTTCTATCGGGTGCAGATGGCGCTGGCCGAGGGCTGCATGTCGACGGCCTGGATCTACGGCGTGATCGGCGTGCACAACTGGCAGCTGCCGCTCTTCCCCGACCAGGCCCAGCAGGATGTGTGGGGCAGCAACTCCGCCACCCTGATCGCCTCGACCTACATGCCCACCGGCAAGGCCGAGAAGGTCGAGGGCGGCTACCGCTTCTCCGGCCGCTGGGGTTTCTCGAGCGGCAGCGAGCACTGCGATTGGATCTTCCTGGGCGGCCTGCTGCCCAAGCGCGACGGCAGCGAGGGCTTCGAACACACCACCTTCCTGCTGCCCAAGGCGGACTACCGCATCGAGCACAACTGGGACGTGCTGGGCCTGCGCGCCACCGGCAGCCACGACATCGTGGTGGACAACGCCTTCGTGCCGGAACACCGCACCCAGCGCACCAACGACCACTCCGACGCCGGCTGCCCCGGCCGCGAGGGCAACCCGGGCTGGCTGTACCGCATCCCCTTCACCCAGGTCTTCCAGCGGGCCGTGTCGTCCGCCTGCCTGGGGGCGCTGGACGGTGCCGTCACCGAGTTCCGCAGCCGCGCCGCGGCGCACGTGGGCAAGCATGGCGCCAAGACCGCCGAGGACGTTAACGCCCAGCAGGCCGTGAGCGAGGCGATGATGACCAGCGACCAGCTCAAGCTGGTGCTGTTCCGCAACTACGCGCGGATCGTCGAATGCGCCCGCAGTGGCGAACGGATGCCGGTGGAAGAGCGCCTGATGCAGCGTGCCCAGGCCGCCCAGGTGCCCAAGCAGTGCGCTGCGGCGCTGAGCGAACTGATGCGCGCCTGCGCGGCCTCCGGCACCTACAAGAGCAACCCGATCGAGCGCATCTTCCGCGACGTTCATCAGGCCCGGGGCCACATCGCCAACAACACCGACACCTACGCGCGCATCCACGGCGCGGTGATGCTCGGCCTGTCCAATCCGGACCCCTTCGTCTGATTCGCTGTGCCGGATATGCACCCGGCTGTGCCGCCCATGACTGCCAACCGCTATCACCGCCTCACGGTCCAGGCCGTGACCGAGGAAACCCCCGATGCCCGTTCGATCACCCTGGCCGTGCCGGAGGGGCTCGCGGACAGCTTCCGCTACCGGCCGGGCCAGTTCCTGACCCTGCGTCTGGCGGTGGACGGGCGCCACCTGCCCCGTTGTTACTCCATGTCGAGCACGCCGGGGCTGGATGAGGCCCTGCGGGTCACGGTCAAGCGGGTGGCCGGCGGGCGCGGCTCCGGCTGGTTGTGCAGCAAGCTGCGCCCCGGCGACAGCCTGGAGGTGATGGCGCCGGCGGGCATCTTCACCCCGGCCGGGCTGGAGGGCGACTTCATCCTGGCGGCGGGGGGGAGCGGCATCACCCCGGTGTTCTCCATCCTGCGCGCCGTGCTGGCCCGGGGCTGTGGGCGCATCCGCCTGATCTACGCCAACCGGGACGAGGGTTCGGTGATCTTCCGCGATGCCCTGAAGGCGCTGGCGGCGGAGCACCCGTCCCGGCTGCAGGTGATCCACTGGCTGGACTCGGTGCAGGGCACGCCCACGGTGGCGCAGCTGGCCGAGTTCGGCCGTGGCTTCGAAGGCGCCCAGGCCTTCATCTGCGGCCCGGGGCCGTTCATGGACGCGATGGCCACGGCTTTGGCCGGGGCCGGGCTCGACCCGGAGCGGGTCCACGTGGAGCGCTTCGTCTCGCTGCCCGACGAGGAGGACGCCCAGCCGGCGGTCGCCGCCGACGCCCCGCCGCCGCAGGTGGACACGGCCGAGGTGAGCCTGCTGCTCGACGGCACCGAGCACCACTTCAGCTGTGGCGGCAGCGAGACCCTGCTGGATGCCGCCGAACGCCAGGGCATCAGCCTGCCCCACTCGTGCCGGGTCGGCATGTGCGCGTCGTGCATGTGCCAGGTGGAGGAGGGTGAGGTGGTGCTACACCACAACGACGCGCTGGATGCCCGCGATCTGGCCCGGCGGTGGACCCTGGCCTGCCAGGCAACACCTGCCACGCCGCGGCTACGGGTCAAGTTTCCGGGCTGACCCAGATCTCTAAGCAGGGTTTCCTTGCAGGGGCGCAGGCCGTCATCACCGGCCTGCGCCCCTGCTGTTTCTGTTACCGGCCCGCGTCGTCTGCCTCCCGGTGCGAGCTTAGTCCCATCGGACGATGGCGCGGGCAGGGCGCCTCCGTATCCTCAAGGCAGCTTCCCGAGGCCCCTGCGCGCCCGCCCCCAACAAGAGGAGAACACACGTGAAAGTACTGGTCCCGGTAAAGCGGGTTGTGGATTACAACGTCAAGGTTCGCGTCCGCAGCGACAACAGCGGCGTTGATTTGAACGGCGTGAAAATGGCGATCAACCCCTTCGACGAGATCGCCGTCGAGGAGGCCGTGCGGCTGCGCGAAAGCCAGCAGGCCGCCGAGGTGATCGTGGTGAGCTGCGGCGGCACCGCGAGCCAGGAAACCCTGCGCACCGCGCTGGCGATGGGCGCCGACCGGGCGATCCTGGTGGAGTCCGACGCCGAGCTGCAGCCCCTGGCCGTCGCCAAGCTGTTGAAGGCCGTGGTGGACCGGGAGCAGCCGAGCCTGGTGATCTGCGGCAAGCAGGCCATCGACGACGATGCCAACCAGACCGGCCAGATGCTGGCGGCCCTGATAGGTGCCGGCCAGGCCACCTTCGCATCGAAGCTGGTGGTGGAGGGCAGCTCGATCCACGTCACCCGCGAGGTGGACGGCGGGCTGGAGACGCTGGCGGTGGGGCTGCCGGCGGTCGTCACCGCCGACCTGCGCCTCAACGAGCCGCGCTACGCCACCCTGCCCAACATCATGAAGGCCAAGAAGAAGCCCCTTGAGGTGCTCGCCGCCGCCGGCCTGGGCGTCGACGTGACCCCGCGCCTGCGCAATGGACGCCACGAAGAGCCGGCCTCCCGCAAGGGCGGCGTCAAGGTGGCGGATGTGGCCGAGCTGCTGAGCAAGCTGAAGAACGAAGCAAAAGTGATCTGAGGGAAATGAACATGAAAACGCTGGTGATTGCCGAACACGACAACCGCAAGCTGGTGGGGGCCACGCGCCACGCCGTGACCGCCGCCGCCCAGCTGGGCGGGGAGGTGGACCTGCTCGTCGCGGGGGATGGCTGCGGGGCGGTCGTCGCGGAGGCGGCCCGGGTGGCCGGCGTGAGCCGCGTGATCCAGGTGGAAGCCGCTTTCTACCGGGATCAGCTGCCCGAGAATCTGGCCGCGCTGGTGGTTTCTCTGGTACAACTAAAGTTATACAAAAACGTGCTCGCCGGGAGCTCGGCGTGGGGGCGTAACGTGACCCCCCGGGTCGCCGCCCTGCTGGATGTGGCGCAGGTCTCGGATGTGCTGAAGATCAGCCGGCGCGGGTGTTATCAGCGCCCGATCTACGCGGGTAATATCCTCGTCAGCCTCGAGTCCGACGAGCCGGTGCAGGTGCTGACCGTGCGTACCACGGCCTTCGACGACGCGGGTGAAGCCGCCCCGGCGCCGGTTGAAGCCGCCGACGCCGGTCCGGACCTCGGCCTGAGCCAGCTGCTGCGCCGGGAGATCCGCCGTTCGGAGCGGCCGGAGCTTGGCGCGGCCAAGGTCGTGGTCTCTGGCGGCCGCGGTCTCGGCAGTGCCGACAACTATCAGCAGGTGCTCACTCCGCTGGCCGACAGGCTGGGGGCTGCGCTGGGGGCTTCCCGGGCCGCGGTGGACGCGGGCTACGTGCCCAACGACTACCAGGTGGGCCAGACCGGCAAGATCGTCGCCCCCGGGCTGTACGTGGCGGTGGGCATCTCCGGCGCCATCCAGCATCTGGCAGGCATGAAGGATTCCGGCGTGATCGTGGCCATCAACAAGGACCCGGATGCGCCGATCTTCCAGGTCGCCGACTATGGGCTGGTGGCGGATCTCTTCGAGGCGGTGCCGGCCCTGACCGGCTCGCTGTGACCGATCTGCGTGTCCGGCACGCAGGGTGTCGATAAGGAACAGGCAGATATAAAGGTGGAAGGGTATCCAGGGTGGTCAGCATGAATCTCGAAATGGACGTGTACGACCGTATCGTCAGCGCCCTCTACGAAGCGGCCCTGGACAGCCGGCGCTGGGGCGTGGCCCTGGAGCACTTCCGGGCGCTGTTCAAGGCCAATTACGTGACCCTGATCCTCAAGGTCCCGGACCTGACGGAGACCGGGCTGATGATCTCGGTCGGGGAGCTGCCGGGTGGCATCGGCGGCAAGGTGGTGTATCACACCTACCAGCACACGGCGACGCCCTTCGTGAACCAGCCGGCCGACAAGGTGTTCGTGGTCGACGACCTGATGAGCGAGGCCGAATGGCGCAAGGCACCGTATTACATCCACTGGTGCAAGCCCTACGACGTCTTTCACGTGATGGGGGCCGACATCTCGACCCCCGAATCCGGCAAGCTGCGCTTCCGCATCACGCGCCCCGAGAGCGCCCCGGCCTTTTCGCTGGAAGAGCGCCAGCTCTGCGAGGCGCTGCTGCCGCACCTGCGCCGCGCCCTCCACATGCACAACCTGCTCGACCGCAGCGAGTCGCTGGGCATGCTCTACTCGAAGGCGATCGGCCGGCTGTCGGTGGCCACCATCGTGCTCGACGAGACGGGCAAGGTGCTCGACCAGAACTTGATCGCCCAGGAGATCCTCGACAGCGGTGACGGCCTCAAGCTGGTGGGCGGGCGCCTCGAGGCAACCTATCCGAGCGACAACCGGGCCCTCCAGCAGCTCATCCGCAACGCCTTCGCTCACCATCCGGGCGACCGCGTGATCCCGTCCGAGGCCATGTCGATCTCGCGGCCCTCCGGGCAGGTGAGCCTCGGCGTGGTGATCGAGCAGGTGCCGTCGAGCGAATGGGCCGAGGGCAAGGGCAAGCCGTCGGTGGTGATCTACCTGCGCGACGCGGCCAGCAAGTCCCTGGCCAGCACCGCCGTGGCCAAGCAGCTCTTCAACCTGACCCCGGCCGAAACGGCGCTGGCGATGGAATTGACCAACGGCCTGTCGCTGGAAGAAGCGGCCGAAGCCCTCAACATCCGCCGCAACACGGCGCGGGCCCACCTGCGCTCCATCTTCTCCAAGACCGGTGTGCGCCGCCAGACCGAGCTGGTGCGCATCATGCTCAACAGCGTGGCGGCCCTCAGCCACCGCTGAGGCCCCGGCCGCCGCGCTGCCCGGTGCCTGCGGCCGGGCGGGGTGACGGCGATCTGGCTGGTTGCTAGTTGAGGGGGCCGGCGTAGGCGCCGACCGCAATCACCTGCTGGCCGATGCGGACGAACCAGGTCTGCTTGCGTTCCATCTTCTGGGTCAGGGGGTTGCGCCAGGCGTACTCCAGCCGGCCTTCATCGCTGGCCCGGGCGGCCTTGATCAGGTCGCGGATGAAGGGCTTGCCGTTGGCGTCGATCAGTTCGCCCACCGGGCGGTTGATCATCCGCGGCATGCCCCCGTGGGCGCGGATCACCTGGGTCTCCATGTCGAGGACGAACACGTACAGGTCGTCCCGCACGAAGCTGCCGTTGAGGTCGTTGAAGCGAGGGAGGGCGCGCTCGCCGTGCTGCTTGAATTCATGCACCGCGGCCCACAGCAGGGAGCGGGCCTGCTCGGCCGTCGAGCGGGATGTGTAATAGCCCACCACCAGAATGTTGTCATTCACCACCCGGTAGCTGGCCGTCTTGCGTTCGATCTGCCCCGGGCCGGTGTTGAGCCAGTGGTACTCCACCACACCCGTGCGGCGCGTTTTGGCGCCGTCGAGGATCTCCCGGAAAAACGGCTTGCCCTTGGCGTCAGGCATGTCGCGCACGTTGCGGCCGATCAGGGTGACGGAGCTGCCGCCGCTGGCCAGAAAGTTGCCCGCCAGGTCGAGCACATAGACATACAGCGGGCCATCCCGGAACTCGCCGCTGCGGCTGAAGGCCGCGTGGGCGCGCTGGCCGTTGTCCCGGTAGAAGGCTTCGGCCTTGTCGAGGAGGGCCTCGGCGCGGGCGCTGTCGGGATTGGCCGCCGCGGCGGTGGCGCTGGGCGCAGGCGGTTCGGCCGCGACGGCAAGGGACACCGGGCCAGCGCTGGTCATGAGCCCGGCGGCCAGGAGCAGGGGACGAAGGCGGATCATCTGGAGGGACTCCCGGATGTGAGTGGATGGACCATCTGTAGCCTGGAATTGTAAGGGCGAGCCCCCCGGAGCCTTCTAGTCCGGGCGGACGATGCCCGGGCCGTTGGCGCCTCCACATACTGCAGGATCACGCCCACAGGCGCCTTTTTTCATTCCAAGGAGACAATTCATGCCCACCACTGTCGTCACCGGCTCGGCTTCCGGGATCGGCGCCGCGGTCTGCCGCCAGCTGCAGGCCGCCGGCCATCGTGTCATCGGCATCGACCGGGCCCAGGCCGACATCGTGGCCGACCTTTCAAGCGCCAGCGGGCGCCAGGCTGCGCTGAGCGCGGCCATCGACGCCTGTGGCGGCGTCCTCGACGGCCTGGTGTGCTGCGCGGGCGTGGGCGTCACGGCGCCTTCCAGCGGCCTGATCGTGTCGGTGAACCACTTCGGCATGAGCGAGCTGGTGGATGGCCTGGCGGATTGCCTGCAGAAAGGCCATCAACCCGCGGTGCTGCTGGTGGGTTCGGTGGCCGCCGTCCAGCCCGGCGTGGAGCAGATCCCGCTGGTGGAGACCCTGCTCGCCGGCGACGAGGCCCGCGCGGTGGCCGAGGCCGACGCGATGGCCCAGCCGGCTGCGGCCTACGCCGCCTCCAAGTTTGCGATTACCGCCTATGCGCGCCGCAAGGCCGTGGAGTGGGGCAAGCTCGGCATCCGCCTCAATGTGCTGGCCCCGGGGGCGGTGGAAACCCCGCTGCACAAGGCGTCCCTGGACGACCCGCGCTACGGCCAGGCGGTGAAGAACTTCGTTGCCCCCATCGGCCGTGCCGGCCAGCCGGACGAGATCGCCCAGGTGGTGGCCTTCCTCCAGTCGCCCCAGGCCAGCTTCGTGCATGGGGCGGTGATGTTCGTCGATGGCGGCATGGACGCGATGATCCGCCCGAAACGCTTCTGACCGGGCCACCGCCCGAGTGCATGAGACAACCGGCCTCGCGCCGGTTTTTTCATGCTTGCGGGCGGCTTCGGAAGATGGGGACTAGTTCAAGCGGGGGATGAGGCCCGCTGCGGTGGCTCGGACAATCGGCTTTTCGAAGTCTTGCCGGCACGGCGGTGATCGAACGGCTTGTCTGCAGATCCGCCGTGTTGCCTGACTTCGCCTTCATTCCCTTGAGCGAGAACAGTCATGAGCAGCGAACGAGAATCGATGGATTTTGATGTGCTGATCGTCGGCGCAGGCCCCGCCGGGCTTGCCGCGGCGATCCGGCTCAAGCAGCAGGCGGCCGCCGCCGGGAGCGAGATTTCCGTTTGCGTGATCGAGAAGGGCGCGGAAGTGGGCGCCCATATCCTGTCGGGGGCGGTGATGGACCCGCGGGCCCTCGACGAACTCCTGCCCGACTGGAAGGCCCTCGGCGCCCCCCTGGACACCCCCGTCCGGGAAGACAAGGTGCTCCTGCTCCAGGAGGCGGGCAGCCGTCAGATCCCCCACGCCCTGCTGCCGGGCTGCCTCACCAACGACGGCAACTACATCGTGCGCCTCGGCAACCTGGTGCGCTGGCTCGGCGAGCAGGCCGAGGCCCTGGGAGTCGAGATCTACGCGGGGTTTGCCGGCGCCGAGGTGCTTTACGACGACACCGGCGCCGTGATGGGCGTGGCCACCGGCGACGTGGGCCTCACCCGCGACGGGCTGCCGGGCCCGGCCCATCAGTTGGGCATGGCGCTGCACGCCGCCTACACCCTGTTTGCCGAAGGCTGCCGCGGGCACCTGGGCAAGCAGCTCGAAGCCCGTTACGCGCTGCGCGCCAACAGCGACCCGCAAACCTACGGCATCGGCATCAAGGAGCTGTGGGAGGTGCCCTCCACAGCCCATCAGCCCGGGCTGGTCGTGCATACCACCGGCTGGCCACTCCGCGCCGACACCTACGGCGGCGGGTTTGCCTACCATCTCGAAGGCGGCCTGGTTGCCGTGGGGCATGTGGTCGGCCTGGACTACGCCAACCCCTACCTGTCGCCCTTCGAGGAGTTTCAGCGCTTCAAGACTCACCCCGCCATCCGGGCCTACCTCGAGGGCGGCAAACGGCTCGCCTACGGCGCCCGTGCCATCGCGGCCGGCGGCTTGCAGAGCCTGCCGGAGCTCGTCTTCCCGGGCGGGGCGCTGATCGGCGACGACGCCGGCTTCCTGAATGCGGCGCGCATCAAGGGTAGCCACGGGGCCATCAAGTCCGGCATGCTGGCGGCCGACGCCATTGCTGACGCCCTCGCCCAGGGCCGCCGCCGGGATCGCCTGGAAGCTTACCCCGTGGCCTTCCGCGCTTCGTGGCTGCATGCCGAGCTCCACACGACCCGCAATTTCAAGCCCTACATGAAGAAGGGGCGCTGGCTGGGGTCGCTGCTCTTCGGACTGGACCAGAAACTGCTGCGCGGCAAAGCCCCCTGGACCCTGCGCAACAGCGCCGACCACGACAAGCTGTGCCCTGCCGGGCAGAGCGAGCGGATCGAGTATCCCAAGCCGGACGGCAAGCTGACCTTCGACCGGCTCTCGTCGGTCTTCCTCTCCAACACCAATCACGAGGAAGACCAGCCCTGCCACCTGCGCCTCGGCGACCCCGGCGTGCCGATCCGCATCAACCTCGACCGTTTCGACGCCCCGGAAACCCGCTATTGCCCGGCGGGCGTATATGAAATCGTGAAGGACGGCGAAGCCGCTGAGCCGCGCCTGCAGATCAACAGCCAGAACTGCATCCACTGCAAGACCTGCGACATCAAGGACCCCACCCAGAACATCACCTGGGTGGCGCCCCAGGGTGGCGAAGGGCCGATCTATCAGGGGATGTAGGGATCGTTTCGGGGAGGGGGAAGCCCGTGAGGCGGGGCTGCAAGGAGGGGCGAGGCCAGCGACGTCGCACCCGTCCGCGGTCGAGCGCTAGCTCTCGCGGGGCGCCCCTGCATGGTGTGGCGCACGCCCAAACGCGGCGCCGGCCGGCGTTGCTCTCGGCCGGGTGGCGTTGCTCTCGGCCGGGTGGCGTGCGTGCGGATGCCTTCGGAGGGTAGTCAATATCATCGGTTTTAAACGGATTAAATTTGAATCTTTGTTGATAGATAGTTGAAATATTGACATAAATGTCCCGGCGCATCACCATCCTTGCTTCCCTAACGAACCCACGTGGTGCAGCAAGTTGACGCTTAAGACCCCCCCTGGAGGCGCTGCGCCTACCCCGGATCAGACGACTCCTGCCTTCGCCAGCCCTTGGCGTCCCCTCGCTGACTGGGCGACGATGAACAGTTGCCTGGAGGCGTTCGTCCTTTTGGTGCTTACCTGTCGATGTGAGGAAAAACCTGAGTGGTTTGGCACCGTCCTCAGCCGGATCTCGACTGCGCGGGCGTGCCAGCTCTTAAGCGGCTGGTCCTTTGACTTGCCGGAGCTCGAGCCTTGGGCCCACTTGGCTCAACGAGTAAGCGCAGCCCCGTCGCCGGCCTTCCCACTGCCGTTATCCGCCGCCTTGCGTCCCGAGCAGCATCTACGTGGTGATCTCTCCACGGCATACCTGCTTGGTTGCTTGATCGATGGTGCGCCGGTGCCGCGTGATAGCAGTCGAGTGCTGGCATTTACTGATTGGTTTGACTCAGTACGTCTGTGGTTGGTGGGCCAGGCTCTGATCCGAGCATTAAGAAGCAACTATTTAGACGGCAACATCCGGGTGGTAGCAAGTGCTATTCGTCACGCTGCTGCTCGTAACCCGGATTGGCTCAGGCTCGTTAGAGCACCTCGAATAACCCGCAATTTTCAGCAAACGCCATCGCACAACGATGATCGCGGCCGAATCCGGTTCCGTTTCTTTGGCAAACCATTGTTTTCTTCGCCGGTGTCACCCCGCCTTTGCCTCGA
>NZ_JAQVCN010000116.1 GCF_028689785.1 Zoogloea sp.
CCACGTCCAGGCGCCCGGCGGACAAAGCCGCCGTCTCGGCCCCCACATCGAAATCGGCTTCCTGAACGCTGACACCCATCTTCAACCTCCGGTCACGGGGGGAAAAACGCAATCTCGTCCCGATCGGCAAGCGCCGACTCGGGCCCAACCATCTCCTGGTTGATCGCTGCCCGCACATTGCGCCCCTCGCCGAGGGCCTCCCAGGCGCCGCCACGCCGCGCCAGGTGGCCGCGCAGGGCGCCGATGGTGGACACGGACTCGGGCAGAGTCAGGGTTTCGTGGGAATAGCCCAGGGTTTCACGCAGGCTTGCGAAGTAAAGGACTTTGACGCTCATGACAACAGCTCGGAATAAGGAATGAAGGACACCCGGTCACCGGCCGCGATGGCCTGCCCGGGCGGATTGTCGATGACCCCGTCGGCCCACACGGTCGAGGTGAGCACGCCAGGCCCCTGGTTGGGATAGAGCACTACCCGGCCATCCTCGGCGATCTGCGCCCGCAGGAACTCCCGGCGCCGGTCGGGCCGCGGCCAATCGAAGGCGGCGGTCAGGGGAATGGCCTTGGGCAGGCAGTTCGCCACGCCCTGGGCGCGCAGTACGAAGGGCCGCACCAGCATGATGAAGGTGACGAAGCTGGATACCGGATTGCCGGGCAGGCCGATGAAGGCAGCACCGGGCCCGCCGGCCGGATCATTGACCCGCCCGAAGGCCACCGGCTTGCCGGGTTTCATCGCCACCAGCCAGGAATCGAGGCGCCCCTCGGCGCTGACCGCCGGCTTGATGTGGTCCTCCTCGCCCATGGATACACCACCGCTGGTGACGATCAGATCGTTGCTGCCCGCCGCGGCGCGCAGGGCGGCCCGGGTTGCCTCCAGGCTGTCGGGCACGATGCCCAGGTCACACACCTGGCACCCCAGCGCTTCCAGCAGGCCACGCAACACGTAACGGTTGGAGTTGTAGATGGCCCCTGGCGGCAGGGGTTCGCCAGGCATCACCAGCTCGTCCCCGGTGGAAAAAAGCGCCACCCGCAGGCGCCGGAACACCGGCAGCGTGGCGCAGCCCACCGACGCGGCGAGGCCCAGCATCTGCGGGTTGAGACGCACCCCGGCGGCCAGCACGGTGGCGCCGAGGGCGATGTCCTCCCCGGCCCGGCGGACCCATTCGCCCACCCGGGGAACATGATTGATCAGCACATCGCCGCCATCCACCGAGCACAGCTCCTGCATCACCACCGCATCGGCACCATGAGGGACGGGAGCGCCCGTGAAGATGCGCGCGGCCGTACCCCGCTCCAGGGTATGACCGACGCTGCCGGCAGGAATGCGCTGCCCCACCCGCAGGCGTGTGCCCGGGGCCGCCACATCGGCCGTGCATACGGCGTAGCCATCCATCGAGGAGTTGTCCAGGGGAGGTACCTGCAGGCCGGACACCTGGGCCCGGGCCAGCACCCGGCCCAGAGCCTCAGCAGTGGGCACCTGCTCAACATCGGCCAGCGGTTCGGCGGCGGCCAGCAGTGCCGCACGCACCTCGTCGAAAGAACGCAGGGAAGAATTCATGAAAGCCCTTGATGAGTGAGAATGAAGGCGGCCACGGCGGCCGGATCATTGAGATTTAGACAGGGCAAGGGCGCAGATAGATCCGCATCCGTGGCAATGGCCACGATGGCCGGGTTGTCGGGGTAGAGCAGCGCCTTGCCGTGGGCCGGGCGGTGGATCTCGATCTTGGGGATGGGCACGTCCTTGAAACCCTCCACCAGCACCAGATCGCAGGGCGACAGAATGGCCAGTTGGGCGTCCAGATCCGGCTCCGGCACGCCGCGCATCTCGTGCATCAGCACCCAGCGCTCGTCCGACACCAGCAGGATCTCCCCTGCCCCCGCCTCCCGATGCCGCCAGGAATCCTTGCCCGGCTTGTCCACATCGAAACCATGGTGGGCATGCTTGATCACCGACACACGCAAACTGCGAGCGGTGATCTCGGGGATGACCCTTTCGATCAGGGTGGTCTTGCCAGAGCCGGACCAGCCAGCGAAACCGAAGACTTTCATGGGAATACCTCTCCGGACGGAGCGGAAGCGGTCAGCCCGTTCGCCCCCGAAGCACAGGCGGGACGACAAATGTCAATGGGCAAGGGATGGTGTGACACAGCGCGGAGATGTCGGGCGGATAGGCGCCGGATTGTAGCAAGACGGAGAGGCTCGGGTAGCAAGCCCGAGTGGGCGATAGGCCTGGCGAGTGCATCCCAAGAACGGCGCCCCCTCAATCGCCTCGCCACGCAAGCCACTTCAGCAAAGCCTCGAAAAGCCTGTCCGGATCAACGGGCTTGGCGAGATGGTCGTTCATCCCGGCATCCAGACAGACCTGACGATCCTCATCAAAAGCGTTGGCCGTCATCGCCAGGATCGGGGTGTGCGCGTAAGCCGGCAGAGCCCTGATCGCCCTGGTCGCGTCAACGCCGTTCATGCGCGGCATCTGCATGTCCATCAGAATCAGGGCGTAAGTGTTCTGTCTGGCGAGTTCCAGCGCCTGCACGCCATCGTCGGCCAGATCAACCACCAGACCAACTTCTTCAAGCAGGCAGCATGACACCTCCTGATTGATCGGTTCGTCCTCGGCCAGCAGGATGCGGGTGCCGGCATATTCGTTGAGCAGACGTTCATCGACGGACGGCCTGGCCGAGGCCGGCGCAGCCATGGCCATCTCTCCGGACTTGCCCAGATGTATCGTGAACCAGAACGTACAGCCCTGACCAGCCGCGCTGCTCACACCGATCTCACCGCCCATCATCTCCACGAGTCGCTTGCTGATGGCCAGCCCCAGACCAGAGCCGCCATACTTGCGCGTCATCGTACCGTCAGCCTGCTCGAAGGCGGCAAACAGACGTGCCTGCTGATCGTTAGGGATACCGATGCCCGTGTCGACAACTTCAATGCGCAACAGAACGCCGTCCGGGCTGTCCTCCAGCACAGCGCAACGAACCGTGACTGATCCGTGGTCGGTGAACTTGAGGGCGTTGCCCGTGAGGTTCAGCAGGACCTGGCGGAGACGGAACGGATCACCCAGCAGCGTCCGGCTGGAGAGCTCAGGAGCCACATCGATCAAAAGCTGGAGCTGCTTCTCTTCGGCCTTCTGGCCGAGCAGGCTGCAGAGGCTTTCGAGTACATCACTGAACCTGAAACTGACCGTTTCGAGGGCAAGACGGTCCGCCTCGATCTTGGAGAGATCCAGGATGTTGTTGATGACGGCAAGCAGGTGGTGAGAAGACTGGATGACCTTTCCCAGCTGCTCCCGGGTCTTCGGATCATCGGTATGACGCAGCACCAGATCGGTCATGCCGAGAATGCCGTTCATCGGCGTCCGCAGTTCATGACTCATATTGGCAAGGAAGGTGCTCTTGGCCCGGCTCGCGGCTTCTGCAGCCTCCTTGGCAATGCTGAGTTCGGCAGTGCGTGATTCGACCAGGTCTTCCAGGTGATTGCGGTACTGCAGCAACTCGTTCTCGGTGGCCTTGCGCTGGGTAATGTCGTGACCAATGCCCAGCACTCCAATCAGTTGGCCTTGGGCATCGCGCATGGGCACCTTGGTGGTTTCCAGCAGTTCGCGATGCCCGTCATGAGCAAAGGCAATCTCCTCTTCATTGACCGATGGCCCGTCCCACTCCATGGCCAAGCGATCGTGATGACGAAAGGTATCGGCGAGCGCCTTGTCCACGTAGTCGTAATCGGTCTTGCCGAGGATCTCCGCCTCACTGGCACCAAAAAAATCCTCGAAGCGCTTGTTGGCCCCGAGGTAGACACCCTCCGTATCCTTCAGCCAGATCAGATCAGGCAGGGTGTCGATCAAGGTGCGGAGAATGGCACGTTCATGGGCCAGGATCTGCTCGGCCTTCAGGCGCTCGGTCACGTCCAGCCCGAGGCCGAGCAGACAGGAGCGGCCATCCAGCGTCACCCTCGTACCGCTGAAATGAAAGGGTATTCCCTTGCCGTGCCGATCCAGAATCGTCGCCTCAACGCTTGCATTACCCTCCCGGAACACCTGCTCCTTCATGCTGGCGATGCGCTGCCGGTCCTTGCCTCCGAAAAAATCAGGTCCTCGCATCATCGCCAGTTCCCGGTCGTCATAGCCGGTAACATCCTTGAAGAGCTGATTCCAGCGCAGAAAGCGGCCGCTGGCATCGAACAGGTAGAAGATCCCCGGCAGGGCATTGATGATGTCGGCGGAAAGCTGCTGCTCATGATGCAGGGCCTTTTCGGCCTGTTTGCGCTCGCTGATGTCTTCCACCATGGCGACCACGTAATCAAGGCTGCCATCCGGTTTACGCACGTGACTCACGGCCAGGCGGGTATCGACCAGATGACCATCCTTGTGGATGAAGCGCTTGTCCATGGCGTAGCTGCCGATCTCCCCCGCCAGCATGCGGTGGAACTGTGCAAGGTCGGGCGCCAGATCCTCGGGGTGGGTCAACTCCCTCCAGGTCAGGCGGGTGAGTTCGTCCCGCGTGTAGCCCAGCGTCTTGCACAGGGCATCGTTAACCTCGATCCAGCCTTGCTCAAGGCTGGTGATGGCCATACCGACAATTGAATGGTCAAAGTAGGCGTGAAACCGTTGAACACTGGCGCGCTCTGCGGCAAGCACCGCAGCCTGTGCTACGGACAAGGTTTGCTGGTCGAGCAGTTGCTGTTCGTGATTGCGAAAAACCAGGCAGAGCAGCATGGTGGCGAAGGGGTAGAACAACAGCAGGACCCACCAGGCCTGTTCAATGAAGGCATACCCGGACCGATTGGGCACCTGCGTGAATGCGGCCAGCTGCATCAGCTGCACCACGACACCCAGCAGCAGATAGTGCATCGCGCGCGGCGGCCTGCCATTACGCAACAGCCACCGGCGCACCACAACACCGAACAGTGCCGAGAGCAATACAACCACAACGCCTACCGCAGCGCCAACGCCGCCCAGCTGGTAGCGGAAGATGGCAGCCATGCCCGCGGCAATCGCTGCAGCCAGGCCACCGCCGACAACACCGACCACTGAAAGCACAATCGAACGGCCATCGAAGAACACGCCGGGAGAAAAGCTCACCGGATTGGCCATTCCCAGCACAGCCACGGCGCCAAACAGCACGCCTAACAACATCCGGCGATTCAACGGATTCTTGTCAGACCGCGAGATCACGACCTGCCCCGCCGCCACCAGTGCAATCAGGAATGCGATGTTGTTGATCAGGGAGATGAACATGCATCAACCTCAGGTAGGTTCG
>NZ_JAQVCN010000068.1 GCF_028689785.1 Zoogloea sp.
AAATAGTGAAACATCGAGGACTGGGGATCGACTTCGCCGCGCATCGTTGTTCTGCCTGGGGTTCGGGGATACGGCTAGGACAGGCGGGTGGCGGGATCGTTCACTGGGTTTTGCATCAACCTGTTAGTGATCGACGAGTCATCGATGGTCGGTGATAAGGAGAACCACAGCGATGTAATGCAGTTCGGCTCTGGCCGGTTGCTCAAGGACATCGTTACATATGCTCGAATGAGAAGGCCGGGTCGCAGGAACGACCATCTCACGAAGCTACTTTTTGTTGGCGATCCAGCACAACTTCCCCCGGTTGGCGAGAAATCTTCGCCGGCCCTGTCCGAGGACTATCTGAGGCAGGAGTTCAATCTTCAGGTTGGCTCATTCGATCTGAATTTCGTGATGCGCCAAGCGCAAGGCAGCGCCATTCTCGACCGCGCCACGGAGTTGCGAGATGCAATGCAGGCCGGTCGCTACAATACTTTTTCACTGCAGCCCAACGGCCAAGAGATTGAGCAGGTTGATGCAGGAATTGCAGTAGATCTCATCGTTCAGGGCTTGCAGGCCAAAGACTCCAGTGTTGCTGTCGCACACTCAAATGCCACGGCGCTGGAGTACAACCGCAACATCCGAGAGCGTCGCTGGGGTGACCCGAGCCTGCCTATTCAGGTGGGGGAAACGCTGCTGATTAATAGGAACTCGTCCAAGCATGTGCTCAGCAACGGCGACTTGGTTAAGGTCGTACAGGTAGGTTCAGATGCGAAGAAAGTTCCTGTAAATCTGAAAGGTGGGCACTACGTTGAGCTTTCGTTCCGTGAGGTCACCGCAGCCTTCCGAGATAGCGATGGCAGCATCATCCAGACAGTCTGCTTAGTACTGGAGAATCTGCTCGATTCGCCTCACCGAGAGCTTACTCCACTAGAGCAGCGGGCATTGCTGGTGGACTTTCGTAAACGGCACCCGGATTTGCATCCAAAGTCAGCTGAGTTCCGACGCGCTATCCGCGAAGATCCATACTTCAACGCACTTCAGGTCAAGTATGGTTATGCCATGACCTGCCACAAGGCTCAGGGTGGCGAATGGAACACGGTCATTGTGGATTTCGACTCCAGTAGGGGGGCACGCAATGCATTGTTCTTTCGTTGGGCTTACACGGCCATCACTCGTGCCGCGAAGAAGCTGATTGTGGTCAACCCACCAAGCTTTGCCGCCTTGACCACAATCGCGTGGGCGCAACCTGCAGACTCACACGTCGCTCCCCGCCAGGAGGGCGATCAGGATTTCACCATCGATCCTGACTGGCATCGCCTGTCGTTCTCGGCTGCGACCGCCCCCCTGATGCCAACCCACCAGCAACTAAGGCTGGTCTGGGAGGCTCAGGGCATTTGCATCGAGCAACTGCAGCATCTGCAGTATTGCGAGCGTTACACGCTCGGCCGCGACGGTAAGCGCGCTACGGTGCAGTACTACTACGACAAGAAACATCGCGTCGGCCGGACAGGGTTTCTTCCGAGCGCGCTTTTCGACAGTCAACTGGCTGACGACGCGCTGACCTCACTCAACGCCCTGTCTGGCAAACAAGGCGCGCTGCAAACAGATCCGTTCATTCAGGAATTTCTTGATCGTCTGGATGCAACACTTGGAAGTTCGCCTGTTCAGCGAACGGGTTGCAAATCAATGCCCTATCGTCTGCGAGTGAGTTTTGCCGATGCGTACCGTAAGGGCGACATCGACTTCACTTACGACGGCACCCCCTCTTGGACCGCTGCCCAAGAGGTCGGTGGCCCAGGTAGCAGCCACGGCCTCTATGAGGACGTACAGGGCTTGATGACAGCGCATAAGGAGGAACAGCAGTGAGTTCCACTGAAATATTTGCACTCCGCAAGCAAAGGCGTTTCGCCGAAGCTCTGGAAATGGCGCGAGCCCAGCATCCAGATAATCCAGAAGACATCTGGTTTCTGCGCGCTTATGCATGGGCGCTTTATGATCACGCAAAAAGCCTCGTCGACGCATACGAGGCAAAGCAACTGTCACCCACTGTTCTGAGTGGGCAGTTGTCTCCTTACATGCGCGAGTTCTCCAAAATTGCCAGCCCGTTGCGGGGGGATAGCGCCTTTTCGCAGATGCTTCGCTTGGCAGGCAAGGCGTCCAAGGATTGGCAGGATTTTCTGGACTTCGCCCGCTGGGCTGGCGTTAGCGATTTTTCGGAGGAAGACAAAGCGCCCTACATCAATGAGCAGGGTAAAACCATCGATAGCCTGCAAAAACGGTATACGCGAGCCATCTGCAGAGCGACGGTGGCCAAGGCTGCCGATCCACAATCAGATCAGGCGCTGATCAAGTGGGGTCTTGGCATCTTGGAACAGTCACTGCAAGATGACCCCAATGACCAATTGCTCAATTACTACCAGAGCAAACAGCATTTGGCCCGCGGCGAGGTAGACCTGGCAATTAAGCGCCTGGCACCGGTATTGCGCCGCCAGTCAAGGGCTGCCTGGCCTTGGGCTTTACTCGGTAAAGTTCTCGAAACCACACGACCAGAGGACGCACTTGATTGTTATGCCCATGCCACTCAACTGGCCCGGGAGGAGCAGGAGGTCGCAAAGGTTCGTATCCACCTTGCGCAGCGGCTGGCCCTGATAGGGCGTTTCAACGAGGCCGCACAACAAGCGAGCTTGGCGCTGAAGTATCGGGAGCAGCATGGCCTCAAGGTCCCACAGGAACTGCACCACCTACTCGCCAGTGACTGGTACCAGCAGGCGGTGGCAAAGAACAGCCTCCAGCACCTTCCAAAAGTAGATGCGTTCGCCAAAGCGCTGTTGCAAGAACTGGACCGGCAGAGCCTCACCTACACCCAAGGTGTGATCGATCATATCAATGCTGAGAAAGGGCTGAGCTACGTCGCCACTAGTGCCAATACTGGTTTCGGCCTCTTACATCGTAAGTTTTCACAACTGGCTACTCTGCCGCCGGGCACTCTGGTGGACGTGGGATGCGCCAAGCCAGAAGGTACCCCCCTGGATTGGCGCATCTCAGAAGCCAAGGAGTTGCCTGGCCTGTGTGAAGTGCTTCCCGGCAGACTAGAACGCCAAGAGGGCAAAGACTTCGCCTTCATTCGCACCACCCGGGCCGACATTTTCGTATCTCCGACGCTGGCCGCGGAATTTGCGCCGGGTCAGCAATACGACGTGCTCTGCCTAGCTATCAGGCGCACCAACAAACAAGGGAAGACGGGCTGGCGAGCGGTGAAACTTATGGATAAAGATGCTCGGCCGCCCACGAGACACCCAGAGGAACAAGCAAGCTCTGCCTCCTCCCTCACCTAGCCCTATCGATCTCAGGTTCGCTGCAGCGGTGCCATTGGACAGTCGACACCGTTCTGTCCAATGACAGGTCGGTCGAACATCCGATAGATCTGTCCGCGGTGGCATAGTCGCGCCTGAACGGCAGGTTCGCCCGGGAAGGAGCCCCCAAGAGTTTTCGGCAGGGACCGTCCGCTCCGGGTCGGTAGCTGCCCTCCGAGACCATTGCAACCAATGGCAGCTCCGGCCGACCTCCCGCCTCCCCTCACCTCCCACCCGAAAACAACCTCCTATCCCACACCACACGCTCCGCCTTCGTCAGCGCGATCCGTGACGCCTCGGGATGTGCAGGATTGACGAGCGCATTCCACTCAAGCCTGGCCACCACCGAGGGCACGAGCAGGATGGCGCTGCGGGTCTCGCTCAGCCACTGGTCGCCAAAGCGCCTTGCGGCTGCGGTGCTTTCGGCATCCCAGGCCGGTGGGAGTGATGCGGTGTCGTGGCGCTCGACCGATACGTCGTCCGGCACGTTTGCGATCACGTAGCGGTGTGTGCTTGGCACCCGGCCGATGCTGGCATGGGCCAGGATTTCAAGCATCGCGCCCGCATAGCTCAGGGATGCGTAGATGAGCGGGCGTCCGGGGCTGTTCCATCGGCCGCCGATCAAGGCGGCGCCCGTGCCATCCCACAGGGGGTGGCGTTCGTCTCCGATCCGGTACAGCTGCATCAGGCGGCGATACCGTAGAAGAGCCGCCACAGCAGTTCTTCCACGCGGCGTGCACCAAGTTCGGTGAGGGAAACATCCAGCGGGCTGCGCCCCTGGAGCATCGCGTGGGGGGTCGTCAGGAAGGCTCGTGCGTCGTCGTCGGAGTTCCAGACGTAAGCGGCGGTGGCAAAGATGCGGGCAAGACGCTCGGCCCGTTCGGACTCATCCGCGGAAAGGCTCTCCCGCCGCCGCTTGTAAGTGGCCTCCGGAATGATGCGGTACAGCAGCTGGCGGCGATCTTCGGCGCTCACACAGATGTGGTCGATGCTGGCTTTGAGGGCGCCCTTGGGGAGCCCCTTCGAAACCATCTCATCGAGTTCGGCGAAGGAGTGGGGAACGGCCGCCAGTGCCATGACTGCGGCGATCTTTTCCGGACTGACAAGCACCATGGCGACAAGCCTCAAAGGATCATTTGATCCTTAATCATAGACCAAACGATCCCACAAAACAAACCGCGAGGCTGCGCTGGCTGGCGCCCTCCCCTACACCGTCTCCCTTCTCCGAAACACCAGCGGCCGCCCGTTGTGCGTCCGCTTCACCTGCCACGCCGCCAGCGCCGAATCCATGTAGTCCGCGTGTCCGGGAAACCAGTCCACCAGTGCCTGGGCGTAGTCCCGGGCGACATCTACCCGGCCCTGGGCGACCACTTCGCGGACGTCGTAGGCGGAGTTGATGACTTTCTCGTGTTCTCCGATGTGGCACTCGCCGCCGCCCGGGAAGTCGGGGGCGGCGAGCCATTCGTTTTCCTGCTTGAAATGGGCTTCGGCGTGCTGGATGAAGGCTTCGAGGGCCTCGGGGATCTGGGCGTCGCTGGCGGTGAGCAGGGCGTCGACACAGTCGACGAACTCGCGATGGGTGTCGTCCATGGCGGTATGGCCGAGCAGGTAGCGGTCGCTCCAGGTGAAGCGCTCTGCAGTCGTGGTGGTCATTGCATGCCTCCTGTTTCGGTGCGTCGTATCAGGCGCACCTTGCATTGTTCTGTTCCGTCGCCTCGGCCGGGGCCAGGGGCGGGCTGCCAACGGGATGATAAGTGCGGAGAAAATACGTCAAGCCGCTGGCCGCATCGCCGGCCTTCACAGCCTGCACTTCGCAGATCAGCAGGTCGTGGGAGCCCAGGGCCTGCTGCTGCACGATGCGGCAGTCAAAGCTCACCAACGCACCATCCAGGGCGGGGCTGCCGGTTGCCAGCATCTGGGCAGAGACCCGGGCGCGGCGCTCGGGCATGCTGATGTTGCGGTCGGCAAAGAGTTGGGCCAGGTGCTGCTGGTCGGCCGCCAGCACATTCACGCACAGCACGCCGTTACCACTGAAGAAACCGTGGGCGTAGGAGTTGCGGTTGATGCAGGTGAGCAGGGTGGGCGGCTGGTCGGTGACGCTGCACACGGCGGTGGCGGTGATGCCGGCGAAGCCCTGGGGGCCGTCGGTGGTGATGACGTTGACGGCGCCGGCCAGGCGGGCCATGCCGTCGCGAAAGAGGTCGATGCTGACCATGAAGCTTCCTTCTCTATGCAGACTCGGGCGCAGGCTGCGGCGGCTGCGCAGCCCGGCCCAGGCAGGGGCGGCGCCGCAGCGCCCACCCCCTCATGCCGGCGCGGCCGGTGCGGTGGCGCTTACCACTTGAAGGCGAAGGCGGCCCCCAGCCAGTGCTGGGACATGTCCACGCTCATTCCGGTGCTGGGCCCGGTGCCGCGCACCTCGGAGCCAAAGGCGCGGGCGTACATGAAGGACATCTCCGTGTCCCGGCCCAGGGCGTAGGTGGCGCCGAGGGTGAAGTGGTCCTGGGGCGTCACCGGGGCCAGATAGTTCAGGGTGGCGTTCTCGCGGCTGACGATCTGCTGGCCGTGGCTGAACCCGGTGCGCAGGGTGAGCGCGGAGCTGGCCTGCCAGGAGGCGCCGATCCGCGACACGGTCTGGCTGCGCCAGCCAAAGCCCGGTTCTGCCGCCGTGAGGGCATTGGCCAGGGAGTCGATATCACCCCAGTTCACCCGCATCAGGTCGGCGGCAACAACGACGCTGGCCGTGGGCCGCCAGGCCACGCCGATGCCGTAGCGCTCGGGGATGTCAAACTCGCCCCGATTGGCCAGCAGCTTGCTGTAGGCCCCCAGCTTGCCCATGCGGACGCGGGCCGAGTACATGGCCCCCAGGGTGAATTGCTCGCTCACCTGGCCCATCCAGCCGAGCTTGAAGCCGATACCGGTGGAGGAATCGGCGCCGGGGCTCTCCACCCCCGCCGCGTCGGGCACCCCGTTCACCTTGAAACGCTGGTAGGCCAGGTCGGCCGACACCCCGATGGCGTGGCCCGGCGCCAGCTTGAGGGCGTAGGTGGGCGAGACGATGATCTGGGTCAGCTTGGCGCTGTCCTTGCCGCTTCCGCCCAGCAGCGGGGTGTCGTAAACGGTGCTCACGCCGTTTCCGTACACCGACACGCCAATGGACTGGCGCTCGTCGATCACCCGGTTGTAGCCCAGGTCGGGCACGGGGATGGCCTTGACGCCGTCACCCTTGTATTCGGTTCCGCCAAAGCTGGACTTGGGGTCGACGATGACCACCGACAGGCCCATGTCGAAGCGTTCCCCCACCATCGCCATGCCGGCGGGGTTGTTGGCGGCGGCGATGGCGTCCTGGGGCAGGGCGATGGACGCGCCGCCCATGCCCATGGCCTTGATGCCGTAGCCGTGGGGCATGGGGCCGTTGGTGGCGCTGGCGCCGGAGAAAACAGCAAGGCCTGCGATGGCTGCGCCGGCACGCAGACAGGAGTGGCACAGCCGGGAAGGGGTCGGGGTAGTAGACATGTTGGGCTCCGAATTTCGAGTTGTGTGGCGTGCGCGAGCGGCCGGACCCACAGACGGGGTGCCGGCGACCGTCGGAGTTCAGGCGGCGACTGCGGCGTTGTCGAGCAGCCGCAGGGTGGCTTCCGGGTCGTAGAACCAGGTGGACAGGCTCTTCGGATCGTTGAAGGCATCGGCAAAGGTCGCGGCCAGGCTGGCGTTCCCGGCGCAGCTGCCGAGAAACTGCATGACGTGGGGCGGAGGCGGCAGCAGCATGGCGTTGGTGAAGCGCGCAGACCACTGGGCGTAGTCCCAGTACTGGGCGGCCAGGGCGTCCATCCAGGCGTCGTCAAAGGCGGCGCTGCCCCGGGCCACGATGGCGTCCAGGTACATGCTGGCGCCCTTGGCGGCGTTGTTCGAGCCCTGCCCGGTCATCGGGTCGTTGAGCACCAGGATATCGCCCATGCCCAGCACCTTGCGGCCCGAGGGCAGCACGCCGATGGCGTGGCGCACCGTGGGGGCCACGCGGCCGTACAGGATGCCGTTGTCGTCGGTCAGGCGGATGTTCTCGAAGCGTGCCGCCTCGCCGGGGAAGAACTCGGCAATCAGGGCCTTGGTCATGGCCAGGTGCTCGGCGGGGGTCTTTACCGCATCCCAGCGGTCCATGGGGCCGCCGATCACGCACTCGATATTGATGATGTCGCAGGGGCCGCTATGGGTCAGCCCCGGAAAATGCACCAGTTCGCCCACGCCGGGATTGAGGTTGATGTTGAGAGCGTTGAAGTCGTCCCGCGGCACCATTCCGTGCACATAGGTCAGGGCGATCGAGCGCTGGGGGCGGTCGAAGGTGCAGCGCAGGGCGTCACGTTCGAACAGCTTGCCCAACTCGCCCTTTCCGGTGGCCACCAGCACCAGGTCGGCGCTTTCGGTCAGGCGCTCCAGCTCATCCATGTCCACTTCGCCGATCACCAGATTGCCGCCCCGACGCTGGAATTCGTCCATCCATTTGGGCATTTTCAGGCGCTGATCCACCGATTGCCCATTGGCCGACATCCGGGCCCGGAAATCCAGCAGGGTGCCGATCTGCGCATTGCCGGCCTTTACATGAATGCCCTGGATCGGCGGACAGTCCTTGTCCCAGAAGGCCAGCCCCAATTCACGTTCGTGGCCCAGGGCCATGTCGTACATCGACTGGCTGGAAAGGACTTTGCCCCGGGCGATCTCCTCGCCAGTCCGATTGGATATGGCCGTAACCGAATAACCTTTATCCAGAAGGCCGATACCCAGCTGCAAACCCGCCTGACCGGCACCGACAATTGTGATTTTGCGCATGATTGATTGCTCCGCGTCCGAAAATTGATTGGGGGCCCGTCCTTACGGGCGTTTTCAATTTCGGCCAAGCGGAATGGGCCGGCTATGCGATTCATGCCGCGCCTGTGCATTGAGTGCACCCGGCGGCCGGCCATCCGGCTTGCCGGCAACCGATTTCCCCTCTTCAAAATCCCCTGCGTCCAGTGGACAGTCCCTGCGCTTGACGGATAGTCGCCTTTCCCCCCGGTCCTTAGATTGACGCCATGTTCTGGTGGCCCGAATCCACGGGTTTCCACCCCTAACTGGATTGACGTTCTATGGATCGCATTTCTTCCGAAGTCGAGCCCGCGCTTGCCAGCGCCGGAGCCCCGCCTTCCCGCCTGCGCGCCACGGCGGTGAAGGTCACGGTGTCGAGCGTGCCCTGGCTGATCATCGGCGGGCTGCTGTGGGCGGGCCTGTTCATCAAACCCCAGCCGGTGGGCGGCACGGTGCAGCCGCCCATCCTCGAAAGGCGGGATCACTTCTACGGAATCGCCCGGGCCCCGGCCGAAGGCATCTGGGTGGCCGGCTCCCACGGCAAGATCGTGGCCATCGACAGCCAGGGCAAAGCCCACGCGCTGCAGACCCCCACCGACCAGACCCTGCAGGACATCGCCGTGTGGGACGGCGGCCGCGGCGTGGCCGTGGGCAACGAGGGGGTCGTGCTGACCACCTCCGACGCCGGCCGGCGGTGGACCGCTGTGGAGGGGGTGCCCCGCTCCGAAGTGGCCAACAAGCTCACCCGGGTCCGCATTGCGGCGGAGGGCAAGGCCATTGCCACTGGCGAAATGGGCGCCCTGCTCTTCAGCAAGGATTACGGGGCCAGCTGGGCCCGCCTGCGCGACGAGGAGGACGTGGCCTGGAACGACGCGGCGCTGCTGCCCGGCAGTGGCCTGGTGGTGGTGGGCGAGTTCGGCCGGATTCTCGTCAGCCCGGATGGCGGCAGCAGCTGGCGGACGCCGGATGTGCCGGTTGAAAGCTCGCTGATGGCGGTGGCCTTCCGCAATGCCAGCGAAGGCGTGGCGGTGGGCCTGGAGGGGGTGGTGCTGAGCACCCGCGACGGCGGCCGCAGCTGGCAGCGGGAAAAGCTCGATACCCAGGCCCACCTCTTCGACGTGGCCTGGGACGAGGCCAATCAGCGCTGGCTGGGTGCCGGCGCCCTCGGCACCTGGATAAAGGCCGGCGCCGCGGCCACCGACTGGCAGAGCGGCCGGCTGGATGAGCGGGACCTGGCCTGGCACACCCGCGTGCTGCCCGTCGGCGGGGAAGTCTGGCTGACCGGCGCCAACATCGGCCGCTGGGATGGCCAGCGCTGGCTGGCCCTGGGCCGCTGAGGCTGCCCCGCAACACCGCCCTTCCCTCCCCCACGAATCCTCACCTGTCCGGGATACAAGATCATGATCGAAAGAATCGCCGCATTCTGCATGCGTCGGCGCGCCTGGGTGGCGGGCACGATTGCCTTCCTCACCGTCGCGCTGAGCTGGTTTGCCCTGCACATCGAAGTGCGCACCGTGTTCGAGGACATGCTCCCCTCCCGCCACGAATACGTACAGACCCACCAGAAGTTCAAGGACACCTTTGGCGGCTCAAACATGGTCACGATCATGCTTGAGGTGGACAAGGGCGACATCTTCGACATGGAGGTGCTGGAGAAAGTCCGCACCCTGACCCTGGGCCTGCGGGAAGTCTCCGCGGTCAATCCCTTCCAGATCACCTCCCTGGCGTCGAAGAAGCTCAAGGAGGTCCGCGCCTCCACCGACGGCATCGAGACACGGCCGCTGATGTGGCCCGAGCTGCCGGCCAACGCCGAAGAGCTGGCCGCCCTCAAGCAGGCCGTGTTGCGCAACCCGCTGGTGTACGGCCCCTTCGTGTCCAAGGATCTCCAGGCCACGCTGATCACTGTGGACTTCATCGACCGGGAAGTGGATTACACCAAGGTCTTCGACGAAATCGGCGCCCTGGTGAAGAAGGTCGAGAACGACCGGGTGGGTGTGCGGGTGGTGGGCGCCCCCATCCTGTACGGCTGGGTGGAGCACTACCTGCCGGAGACCCTCAAGCTGGTGGCCATCGCCCTGGCCCTGACCCTGGCCATGCTCTTCCTGCTGCTGCGCACCTGGCGCGGAGTGATCCTGCCCCTGCTGGCCGGGGCGGTGAGCGCCACCTGGGCCCTGGGCATCTGCCACCTGCTGGGCATCCACTTCGAGCCCCTGGTCATCGTGGTGGCCATGCTCATCACCTCCCGGGCGGTGTCCCACTCGGTGCAGATCGTCAATCGCTTCGATGACGAGCTAGAACACATTGCCGACGGCAGCGAAACCTCCCGCCAGGCGGCCCACGTGGCCCTGGTGGATCTCTTCCGCCCGGGCATGGTGGGGGTGATAGCGGATGCGGCGTGCATGGCGGTGGTGGCCCTCAGCCCCATCCCCATGCTGCAGAAGCTCACCCTGCTGTCGGTGGTGTGGGTGATGACCCTGACCATCAGCGCGGTGATCCTGACCCCGGTGCTGCTGTCATGGATCCGCAAGCCCCAGGGCACCGCCCACGGCGTCGATCTGGCCCCGCTGCTGCGCAAGGTGCTGGATTTCGGCTTGTGGATGGCCCTGTCGCGCTTCCGCTACGTGGTCATCGGCTGCAGCGTGCTGGTGCTGTTCAGCTCCGGCTTCTACGCCCTCAAGCTCAAGGTGGGCGATGCCAACCCGGGCTCGCCCATCCTGTGGCCCGAAGCCACCTACAACCGGGACTCCACCGCCATCAACCAGCGCTTTGACGGAGTGGACCGGCTGTTCGTGGTGGTGGGCCAGGATGGCAAGGAAGGCCTGGTGAAGAGCAATGAAGTGCTGCAGGCCATGAACCGCTTCCAGCGCTTCATGGAGGTGCAGCCGGAGATCGGTGCCTCCATCTCGATTGCCGATGTGGTGCCGGTGCTCAACAGCACCCTGCGGGAGGGCAACCCCCGCTACGAGGAGCTGGGCGCCACCGCGGCCATCAACGGCAGCCTGATGGCGATCCTCGAATCCGTGTCGGAGCCCGGCGACATGGACCGCTTTGTGGATGGCCAGGCGGCCAACGGCTCCATCACCCTGATGTTCCGCGACCGCCAGGGCGAGACCATCCGCACGGCCATGGCACGCATCAAGGAGTTCGTCGCGGCGAACCCGCTGCAGACCGGCGAATGGCAACTGGCGGGCGGGCTGATCGGCATCACCGCGGCCATGAACGAGGTGATCCTGGCCAGCCAGATCGAGGGCGTGGCCCTGGCCCTGCTGGTGCTGATGATCATCTGCACCGTGGTCTATCGCTCCACCGTGGCCGGCATGCTCTTCATGGTGCCGGTGATCATCTCCAACACCCTCACCTTCGCCTTCATGGCCTGGCAGGACATCGGGATGAGCATCAACACCGTGCCGGTGGCTGCCCTGGGCATCGGCCTGGGGGTGGATTACGCCTTCTACATCGCCGACCGCATCAAGGAAGAGATCGCCATCGGCACCAACCCGGAGGACGCCATCCGCATCGCCCTCCACTCGGCAGGCATGGGCGTGCTGGTCACGGCCAGCGTGCTGATCCTCAGCACCCTGCTGTGGTGGGCCTCGTCCCTGCGCTTCCAGGCCGAGATGGGCCTCTTGATGGCCATCTGGCTGGGCATCTCGGCCATGTCGGCGCTGTTCGTGATGCCCTCGGTGATCTACGTGTTCCGCCCCGATTTCATCTTCGGACGCAAGGACCGGCCCGTGCTGGCCGGCCTCCAGCCGCAAGCCCACTAGTTTTCTTCAATCCGCCGGATCTCCGGCACACCCCCAGCAATCGAGGAGAAGAACATGACGCATGGAAAAACGGGCGCCCGGCGCTTGGACAGCCGGCCCAAGCGTGCAGCGCTTGCGGTGATGCTTGCTGCAATGGGCCAGGGCGCCAGCGCCGGCGAGCCGGGCGAGGTCAAGCTCGACGGCTTTCTGAGACAGGAGTTTTCCTGGAACACGGCCAACTGGAAGGACACACCCAACTACAACGACCAGGGCAAGCTCTCCATGGCCCGCTCCACGGCCCGCCTCAACATCGACTGGACCCCGGTGCGGGATGTGTCGGTGGTCACCAAGCTGCGGGCAGTGGGCGAGATCAAGACCTCCTTCCTCAACCACCTGGAGAAGATGGGCGCCTACAACTACGGCTCCAGCGACGGGCGTGGCGACATCATGGCCCTCTACAACAAGAACGACATCAGCGACGTGGTGCGCGAGATGTACGTGGACTTCCCGGTGGGTGAGCGCTCCCGCCTGCGCCTGGGCAAGCAGCAGATCGTGTGGGGCGAAACCGACTTCTTCGCCGCCAATGACCTGGTGCACGGCTTCGACTACACCTGGCGCTCCTTCCTCGACCCGGCCAATGAAGAGCTGCGCAAGGCCAGCATCATCGCCAAGCTGAACGTGGATGTGCCCGAACTGGATGGCGGCGTGGAGCTGTTCGTGCGCCCCGGCTGGGACCGCAAATCGGATATCGGCACAGAGCTCGACGTGTATGGCGGGCGCTGGTCCAGCCAGTCGGTGGTGGGCGTGGACTTCCGCAACATCGACCCCTACGACTTCCGCAACCCCAAGGGCGACGCCCGCAAGGTGACGGGCGGCGTGCGCTGGACCGGCCTGGCCAAGGACGTTAACTACTCGGTTTCCTATCTCAAGACCTACTGGAACAACCCCACGCTCAACGCCGCCAGCACCCTCAAGCTGTTCGGCATGCCGGGCACCCCCTCGGGCGCCACCACCGTGGGCCGCCCCGACAGCCTCGGCGTGGCCGGCGACCTGATCTACCCCACCGTGGATGTGTTCGGCGCCACCGCCAGCGGCTATGCCGCCTGGGCCGATGCGGTGTTCAGCACCGAAGTGGCCTTCATCAAGGACGCCCCCTACCAGTTTCAGAACGGTGCCCTGGCCGGCCCCCTGTCCCAGGCCGTGGCGCCGGGCTTTGACGGCATCAAGCGCAAGGACCTGGTGGCCTGGATGGTGCGCATGGACAAGAACATCGCCGCCACCCAGCAGTGGCTGGGCACCGAAAAGCCCATGTTCTTCTCCGTGCAGCTGTTCGACAAATGGCTGATGGACTACGACAAGGGCGAGCGCCTGCTCAACGCCGTGGGCGCCGGCCAGCTCACCAAGGAGCACTCGCTGCTGCTCACCGCCATCTTCGACCTCTCCTACGACAGCGGCCGCATCAAGCCCAACCTGGTGGTGGGCACCGACCTGACCTACGCCGGCGGCTTCATCGTGCCCTCCGTGACCATGGAGCTGAACAAGAACTGGCGCTGGAAAGTGGAGTACGACAAGTTCTGGAACGACGAACACCGCGACCTCAACAAGTGCCCGGCGGGCAACGTGGCCGTCTGCGACAGCGCCAGCCTCTTCGGCTACTTCCACAAGCGCGACCAGCTTTACACCAGCCTGACCTACCTCTTCTGACCCCCATCGGAGCTTCAAGACCATGTCTGCACACAAACACACCCTCGCCAGTGCCTGCGCGGCCCTGCTCAGCTTCTCCGTCGGCAGCGTCTGTGCCGCCGAGCTTCCGGCGGGCACCGTGATCTCGGCCGAGAACATCGACAAGATCAAGAACGACACCTTTGAGGGCCACTCCATCGCCAGCCTGCTCACCGAGAAGATGGAATGGCGCATCCGCAACAACGGCTGGAAGCTGCCCCTGGCCAAATCTCAGAAGGTCAAACTCGACCCCAAGTGGCTGAAGGCCTCGGAAGCCAATGCGGGCAAGACCAGGATCAACGCCGAGAGCTGTCAGGTGGACGGCTGGAGCGCCGGCCAGCCCTTCCCCAACATCGACACCAAAGACCCCCAGGCTGCCGAGAAAATTGTGTGGAACTGGCACCTGGGTCAGCTCGTGGGTGACGTGGCCATCGTGCCCTTCTACACCCAGGTGCTGATCGACGGCCAGAAGGGTGTGCACGCCGAGCCCGTCGCCGAATTCACCCGCTACGCCATGAAGGGCCGTCTGTCCGGCGAAGCCACCCAGGGCGACGGCACCCAGCGCGGGCGCCAGCTGCTGTACTTCAAAACCCCGTCAGACATGAAAGGCATCGGCACCTTCACCATTCAGTACGACTCGGTAAAGGTGAACGACGTGTGGGCCTACGTGCCCGCCGTGCGCCGCGTACGCCGCCTCTCCGGTGGCGCCTGGATGGACCCGGTGGGCTCCTCCGACCAGCTGCAGGACGACCTGGAGATCTTCAACGCCCGCCCCTGCTGGTACAAGGGCTACAAGCTGCTGGGCAAACGCCATGTGCTGGCGGTGATGCACAGCAAGTACCCCCTGTGGAATGCCAAGGGCGACAGCTTCGAGAAGAAGTACCCGGTGCTGGAAAACAAGCCGCCCTACTGGAACATGAACAACAACAACTTCGAGCCGCGGGAAGTATACGTAGTGGAAGCCACCACCCCGTCCGAGCACCCGTACAGCAAGAAGATCCTCTACATCGACACCCAGTTCCCGCGCATCCACTACGGTGAGGCCTACAACCGCAAGGGCGAGTTCTGGAAGTTCATGGAGTGGCACTCCTTTCCGGGCAAGGCCGAAGACGGCTTCCTGGACATCCGCACCGCCGCCGGCGCGATCATCGACTTCCAGCGCAATCACGCCACGGTGTCCCTGATCGACACCGCCACCTGGAAGACCAACCCGCCGGGGGTTAAGGAGTCCGACGTGTCCCTGCAGTCCCTGCAGTCGGCCGGCCGCTGATCCCGCCCACCACCCCTCAGCCTTGAGCGGGGCGCCATCCGTCAGCGGGAGGCGCCCTGTTTTTACGTCTGCGGCAGCCGGCTGCCGCCCCGGAGACTCCGATGGAAAGCACACCAAGCCACGTCATCCAGCGCAACATCAGCCGCCACGCCGCCCTGCGCCTGGCCACCGCCGCCCTCGACGAAGCCGAGCGCCTGGGCATCCACGTCAATGCCGCCGTGGTAGACCGCCATGGCACCCTGATGGCCTTCCTGCGCATGCCCGAGGCCTCCCTTTTCTCCAGCCAGACGGCCATGGACAAGGCCTACTCCGCCGCCAGCGCCCGCATGCCCACCTCCCAATGGACCGAGGCCCTCGCCCCCTACCCGCCCCTCATCCAGCACAACATCCTCCAGCGCCCCCGCCTGGTGGTGTTCGGCGGCGGAATACCGGTGGAGGTGGACGGCGAAGTGATCGGCGCCATCGGTGTGTCGGGGGGCAGCGTGGAGGAAGATGAACAATGCGCCGAGGCAGGACTGGCGGCGCTGCCGGCGTGAGGCTAGGCCGGGACGGCGGCGCACGGCATCGGCATGTAATAGACCATTCCCGACATCCCATATATAATTAGCCACCATACTATATGGTGGCATCAAAATGGAACTGGCACAAAAGTACCAAGCACTGCTGCATGAGGCACAACGCAGGCAACTCCCCGATGTGGCAGGCATCCGGCTGTGTTTTCAAACACTGTCTCTGGCATCGGCCATCGACCGCGACTGTGCCGCGTTGCTGGCACCCCACGGCCTCTCCGAAGGCCGCTTCGTCATGCTGTTCTTGCTCGATGCGGCCAGCGAAGGACTGGCCCCGAATGCCCTGGCCGAACAGGCAGGCGTTACCCGCGCCACCGTCACAGGCCTGCTCGACGGGCTGGAGCGCGAAGCCCTGATCGAGCGCCAGGCCGAAGCCAGCGACCGTCGCGCTCTGCGCATCCGACTGACCCTCAAGGGCAGGCAAGTGGCCAAGCAGGTCTTTGACCAGCACGGCCGCTGGATTGCCGGTTTGTTCGGCAATCTGTCCGCACCGGAACGCCAGCAACTGGCGACCTTGCTCGACAAGGTGGCATCAAACCTCGACGCAACCCAGCCAGGAAGGCCCGAATGAACACGGTAGCCCCCCGTAAGGGCGCAACCCGCGCCGCCGACATTCCCGCCGACGTACTGGACGCCCTGTCCCGCGGCGAACTGCAAAGCGCCACGTTGGCCGAGGGACTGGCGCTCGACCAGGCCCTGTTGGTGCGCACGGTTTTTCCGCAACTGTCACCGCAAGCCCTGAAAAACATGGATGCCGCCTGCCAGCTTGGCATTCTCAAACGCATGGCCGGCATCGGAGCCGCACTGCTGAAGGAGCTCGGCAGCCATGGCATCGCGCAATGCCAGGCCCATGCATCAGACACAGTGCGCAGCTGGGCTTGCTTCATGATCGGCGCGCAACCGGAAGTGGATCTGCCAAGCCGACTGACTGCGATTCGGCCATTGGCCGATGACGCACACTTCGGCGTGCGCGAATGGGCCTGGATGGCCGTGCGGCCGCACCTGGCTCAGGAACTGGATGCCGCCATCGCGCATCTGGCAGCCTGGACGCAAGAGCCCTCCGAACGTCTGCGCCGCTTTGCCAGCGAAGCCCTGCGTCCGCGTGGCGTTTGGTGCCCCCACATCACCACACTCAAGCGGCAACCGGAACGGGCGTTGCCCATCCTCTCGCCGCTGCGTGCCGACTCATCGGCCTATGTGCAGGACTCGGTGGCCAACTGGCTCAACGACGCCGCCAAGGATCACCCTGATTGGGTGCGGGAGCTGTGCGCGGAATGGCTGCAAATCCAGCCCACAGCCGCCACCCATCGCATCTGCCAGCGCGCTCTGCGCAACTTGAAATGAAGGAGTACACAGCCGTGCCACATTATCTTGTCGAACTCTATACGCCCAATGCCGCATGGCGCGCCTTGCCCGCCGAAAGCCGTCAGCAGTTTCTGAACGGCATCCAGGCCGCGATGGGAGACCTGTCCAGTCTGGGCGTCGAAGTACTGGCTCTGAGTGAAACGGACGGAGGCATCGACCGCGCCAGCGAGCACCGATTCCTGGGCATCTGGCGCCTTCCTGACGCCCACGTCAGAGACGCACTGCTGGCAGGCATCAAGGCCAGTGGCTGGTACGACTATTTCGACCATGTGAATGCCGCCGGCGATGCTGGCGGATTTGCTACTCACTTGGCCTCATTGAAACTCGCCTAGACGATTGATCGACTTGCCGTATCGCGCCTCTACGCAGCCCGGCGAATGGCCCTACGGAAGTCATCGTGAAACAGAAAAGGCCCTCGTCAGAGGGCCGCGTACATCAGAACTCACCCCAAAAACGCCTGATCCTTCACCACTTCCGGGGCCGGAAAGGCCTTCTTGCTGTGGGCGATACCCAGATCGAGGAACAGCTCGCACATCTTGTACGCCACCACCCCCGGGTTGAGGACGGGGACGGGCAGGCGGGAGGCCAGGTAGGCGTGGGACTGGTGCATGGTGGTGGAGCCGAGCACGATGACGTCGGCGCCGTCTTCATGGATGGCCTTCAGGGCGGCCTCTTCGAGCCTGGCGAAGACGATGTCCTCCTTGCCGGTGAGGAGCTCCTGGGTGTCCGGGCGCACGTCGATGGCGCGGATGGAGGCCACGCGGGACTCCAGGCCGTATTCCTTGAGGGTCTTGCGGTACAGGGGGAACCAGCGCTCCCACATGGTGAGGATGCTGAACTTGTGGCCCAGCATGGCGGCCAGGTGGAAGGCGCTCTGGCCCGGCGACAGCACCGGGATGCTGAGCCGGGCGCGCAGCGCGGCGAGGCCCGAATCGCTGACGGTGTTGATGCACACCGCGTCGAAGCCCTCCTCCTCCGCCCGGATGCCGGCCTGGATGACGGCCAGCTCCATGATGGCCATGTCGTAGTAGCTGTCGGCCAGGGTGATGGTGTTGCCGGCGCCGACAAAGCTCACGTCGATGTCGGGGCGCCGGAACTCCGGCGGGAGCTGGGATTCGACCATCGGCCGGGTGGCCTCGCTCATTGGTACAGGGAAGATCATCTTGACCCGCTTGCCCATGAAATTTGCTCCTTGTGTTGAATGTGAAGGGAGGGTCGGGATCAAGCGGCCGACATGCCGCCATCCACCGGGATGAAACCACCGGTGACGTAGGACGATTGGTCGGAGAGCAGCCACAGCACGGCATTGCCCACTTCATGGGGCTGGCCGATGCGGTGCATGGGCACGCCGTCGTCGTACATGTGGTCGTCGCCGCCAGTCACCCGGTCATAGCTGGCGGTCTTGATGGGGCCGGGGCACACGGCATTCACCCGGATGCCCTGACGGGCGTAGTCAAGGGCGGCGGCCCGGGTGGCGCCGATGATGCCGTGCTTGGCCGCCACGTAGTAGGCCAGGCGCGGCATGGCCTTGAGCCCGAAGATGGAGCTGTTGTTGACGATGCTGCCTCCGCCCGTGGCGAGCATGGCCTCGGCCTCGTACTTCATCATGTACAGCATGCCCTTGAGGTTGATGTCGATGACATCCGAGATATCGGCATCGGGGGTTTCGTGGATGTCGCAGAACTCGCGTTGCAGGCCGGCATTGTTGAAGGCGCCGTCGAGGCGGCCGAAGTGCGCCATGGCACAGGCCACCAGGGCGGCGCAGTCGGCGGCCCGGGAGACATCGGTCTGCCGGAAGATGGCCTGGCCACCGGCAGCGCGGATCTCGGCGGCGATGGCCTCGCCCTCCACCGGGTTGCGGTTACCCAGCACGACGCGGGCGCCGGCCGCGGCCAGGGCCTTGCAGGTATCGCGGCCCATGCCGCTGCCGCCGCCGGTAACGATGTAAACCCTGCCTTGCAGTTCGGGGTAATTGCTCAAGGGTCAGACTCCTGTCGGTGGTCTAGAAACGGGCGGGGGAAATCCGCCCAAGCACGTTCTCCAGGGCAATGCCGATGGCCAGCAGGCGGCGGTCGTCGCCGGCGTGGCCATCCAGCTCCAGGCCCACTGGCAGGCCGGTGGTGGCCCCGATGCCCACCGGCAGCTGGATGCCGGGCAGGCCGGCGCTGGCGGAGGGCTCGGTGTTCTGGATGAGCAGGGAGAAGTTCTGCGGCTCGCTCACGTCGGGCCGGGCCAGGGGCGCCACGATGGGGGTGGTGGGGAAGACGAAGGCGTCCAGCCGGTGACGGGCGAAGAGGGCCTTGTAGTGCTCGCGCAGGGCCGGCCGGCCGACGTTCTGGGCGTAGTCATAGAGCGGCGCCGAATCGACGATGTTGCCCGCGGCATCCAGCGCCTTGCGGGGCAGCACGAAGGTGTCGTAAATGCCGGCCACGTCGGGGCTGGCAATGCCGGCGCGGAGCTGCTCGATGGAAATGCCGGGGCCCTGGGTGGCCAGGTATTCCACCATGTCGGGATAGGCCTCGTGGAAGACCACCGGAAAGCCCACGGCATTGTTGAGGGCCATGATCTCGGTGTCGTCCACGTCCACAAAGGTAACGCCGACGCCTTCCAGCGCGAGCCGGACGATGGCCATGATGGCGGCGACCTCGTCATCCATGTTGGCCCAGAAATCCGGCACCACCCCCAGGCGCAGGGCTTTCAGCTGCACTGGCGGCAAAGCCTGTTCGCCGGTGATCAGGCCGTCCAGCAGAGCCACGTCGGCCATGCACAGGGCCATGGGGCCCGCCGTGTCGCGGCTGCTGGCGATGGGGGCGAGGCCCGCCGATGGATAGCGCCGGGCGCTGGGGCGCAGGGAGCTGCAGCCGTTGAGGGCGGGCGGGATGCGCATGGAGCCGCCCGTGTCGGTGCCCAGGGCAGCCGGCGCCATCCGCGCGCCCAGGGCCGCAGCGCTGCCCGATGACGAACCACCGGCAATGCGCGCCGGGTCGTAGGGGTTGCGCACCCCCACCACCTCGGGCATGTGAAAGGCGGCGTTGTAGCCGGTGCCGCCAAAGGCCAGCTCGTGCATGTTGGTCTTGCCGAGGACGATGGCCCCCGCGTCGCGCAGGGCGCGCACTACCGGGGCATCCTCGGCCGGCACGAAGTCGGCCAGGGCCCGCGTGCCGGAGGTGGCCGGCAGCCCGGCCACATGGATGTTGTCCTTCACCACCACCGGGATGCCGGCCAGCGGCCCGAGGGGCCGGCCGGCACGCCGGGCGGCGTCCACGGCGCGGGCCGCCGCCAGGGCTCCCTCCCCGTCCAGGGTGATGAAGATGTTGAGGGCCGCATGGGCGCGAGCCCGTTCGAGATAGGCCGAGACCAGGGCTTCGCTGCTCAGGCTGCCATCGGCCAGGTGGCGTAGCACATCGGCGATGGTCAGGTGGTCGATGGGGACAGGGGTGGAGGTGGGCATGGGATTCATCCTTCTTTGGGTATGGGGTTCGCGGAGAAGTCGGGGTCAGCACGCCGGGTGGGCGCGGTGCCAGTCGGTGACCCGCTGCAGGGCCACGCCAGCCCCCAGCAGGGTCTGCTCGCCCCCCTTGCGGGCGACGAACTGGAAGCCGATGGGCAGCCCCTCGGGGGTATGGCCGCCGGGCAGGCTCAGGGCGGGATGACCGGAGATGTTGAAGGGCGCAGTGAACTGGATGAGGCGCTGGTTGGCCTCGGGGTCGGCGGCGAGGGCGCCGAGCTGGCCGTGGGTGGGCGCGGCGATGGGCTGGACCGGTACGAGGAGCAGGTCGATGCTCTCCAGCAGCGCATTGACCCGGCCGGTGAAGGCCGCAGCCGACAGCAGCAGGCGCTGATAGGCGGTGCCGTCCAGGCTCCGCCCCACCTCGATCAACCGGCTCAGGGCCGGGCCATAGTCGGCCGCGCGGGCCGGATAGGTGTCGGCATGGGCCACGGCGGTCTGCACGCCGCACTGGGCCTCCCACTGGCCGGCGATGTGCCAGGCGTCGGGAAAGCGCACTTCCCGCACATCGGCCCCCAGGCTGCGCAGCATGGCCAGCACGTTCTCCAGCACCCGCTGGGTGGCGTCATCGGTGCCGTTGGAGTTCCAGTACGGATCAACGCCCACGATCAGGCCCTTGAGGGCCACGGCCCGCACGCGGCCCCGGGGCTGCGGGCTGTCGGAGGTGGGGTCGAGGGGGTCGTGACCTGCGATGGCGTTGAACAGGATGCGGGCATCGGCAGCGCTGCGGGCGATGGGCCCCACGTGGTCGAGGAAGGCCGCCAGCTCGAAGCTGCCGTGCCGGCTGACCCGGCCCCAGGTGGGCTTGAGCCCGGTGAGCCCGTTGGCGGCACACGGAAAGCGGATCGAGCCCCCCGTGTCGGTGCCCAGGGAGGCGCAGCACAGGCCAGCCGCCGTGGCCACACCGGAGCCGCTGGAGGAGGCCCCGGTCCAGTGGTCGGCGCCCCAGGGGTTGACCGGGGGGGCGATGGCCGGGTGATGGGTGGCGAAGGCGCCCTCGGTCATCTGCAGCTTGCCGAGGATGATGGCGCCGGCTTCGCGCAGGCGGCGCACCACCGTGGAATCCTCCGCCGGCACGAAATCCCCATGCACGGTGGTGCCGGCCGCCGTCACCACACCCTGGGTCCAGAACAGGTCCTTCACCGCCACGGGGATGCCGTGCAGGGGGCCGAGATAATCCCCCCGCCGGATGCGGGCCTCGGCGACGCGGGCGGCGGCACGGGCTTCGTCCGCCGTGACCCGGGCATAGGCGTGCAGGCGCGGGTCGAGGGCTTCGACGCGGGCCAGCAGGGCCTCGGTCAGCTCTACCGGCGACAGCTTGCCCGCTTTCAGCAAGGGCGCCAGGCGGGATATCTCCTGGTAGTGCAGCTTGCGGGGGCGCATCAGGGTTCCTCCGGCAGCCTTACAGGCCCAGTTCCCGACGCGTGCGCGTGAGGGTGTCGATGAGCACGTACATGATCTTGTGGGCGCAGGGGATGAGGTCGGGCACGTAGGTGGCGCCCATGCCGCCCAGGCCTTCGGCCACGGGCAGCGGCGGGTTGGGCGCCGGCCAGGGCCAGCCGATGCGCACGGTGGGCACGCCATAGCGGCGCAGGGCAGTGCCGTCGGTCTGCCCGCCGAGCAGGTCGGGCGTGCCGTGGGGGCGCTGCTCGATGTGCTCCCAGCCGCGCTTGGCCGAGCGCACGATCCAGTTGTCGACATCGGTGGTGCCGCCGGGTACGGAGCCGTACATCTCCCAGTCTAGGACCAGTTCCAGGTGGCGCTGGCGCAGGCCGGCCACGAACTCGGCGAACTGGGACTTCACCTCCGCCGGCGGGGTGCGCGGGTTGATGCGCACGTCGAAGAAGATCTCGGTGATGGCCGACGGAAAGGCCGGACGCTCCGGGTCGCCCGAGCGCACGCCGGCAATCCAGCCGTGGGGCTTGACCACCCCGGAGGTGTTGCGCTCGGCATAGTCCAGCAACCAGGCCTGCAGTTCCTGGATGACGGTGGCGGCGGGCACCACCGAACTGCGGAAGGCCGGCAGGTCATGGGGAACGCCGGCGTAGCCCAGGGTGCCGTGCACCCGCAGCTTGAACCAGCCCATGCCGGGCTCCTCGTGATAGACCCAGTTCCAGGGCTTCATGATCACCGCGTAGTCGGCGGCGGCGCCCCGGTTGAGCAGATGCAGCACGCCGTTGGACATGCCCCCGTGGTGGCGTGCGGAAATGTCCACCGGCATGCCGCCATCGGCCATGCCCACCAGCAGGTCGCCCACCAGGGGCACCTCGGCCTCGATCAGCGCGGTGGCGATCTCGGTGAGGGTGGCGACCATGGCCTTGGGATTGGAAGCACCCAGCCCGAACACCCAGTCACCGAGGGACTGGGCCCGGGGCTGCATGTCGGCCTCGCCCCGGGCGCCGGTCCATTGGCTTTCGGCCTCGGTGAGGTCGAGGTGGGTGTCGATGGGGGCGTAGAGCATCAGGCTGGCACCGCCGCCGCTGCCGCGCAGCTCCGCCAGCACATTGCCGCTGGTGTCGGTCATGGGCTGGTAGCGGGCCTTCAGGCCCACCTCGGCCAGATGCCGGGCCATGAACTCGCTGGCGGCCCGGGCGGCGCCGGTGGGGCTGTGGATGTCGACGATGGAGAACAGCAGTTGCTGCAGGCGTTGCGGGTCGATCTTGCTGCAGGCCTTGTCGTACCAGGCCTGCTGTTCGGCGCTTAAGGCCGGGGTGCCGGGAGTGGTCATCGGGGTTCTCCGTTCAGTTGCTGGCGACGAACTGCTCGCTGTAAATGTGTTCGGCAGGGACGCCGAGCTCGATCAGGCGCTGGGTTGCGGCGTCGATCATCGGCTGCGGGCCGCACAAGTAGGCGACGGTATCGGGCCCGGAGACGTCTCCCTCGCGCAGGGCGGCAACCGGGCTGCCCGACAGCAGCTCTCCCTCCGCCCCCCGGTCCACCGTGATGCGGGTCTCCAGGGAGGGCAGCCACTGCCGGCGCAGCTCCAGCTCGTCCAGGCAGAACAGGGCATCCGGCGTGGCGCAGCCGAAGTTGAGGAGCATCTGCGGTTTGCGCCCGCCCCACTGGCGGATGCCGTCGATCATCGACAGAACCGGGGCCAGCCCGGTGCCGCCGGCGATGAAGATGTGCTTGGCGCGGCGGTGCTCCTCCCGCAGGAAGAAAGCCCCGTAAGGCCCCTTGATCTTGACCACGTCGTCCGGCCGCGCGCCGTCCTGCAGCCAGGTGGACATGGCGCCACCGGGCAGCAGGCGGACAAGGAGCGACAGGCGGGGAAGATCGGCGGCGATGCTCGACGGGGAGTAGCTGCGCAGGGCCTCGACGCCCGGGACCTCGACCTGCAGGTACTGGCCGGGGCGGAAATCGAGCCAATCCCCTTCGGCCAGCTCCAGGTTCAGGCGGATCACGTTGGCCGCGAGGCGGTCGGCGCTGTCCACGAAGGCGTGGGCCGTCACCGGCACGACCAGCCCGGCGGTGCTGGTGTAAGGCAGCTCGAAGACGCAGTCGGACTGGGCCCGCGTGACGCATAGCAGGCGCTGGCCGGCCGCGTACTCACTGCTCAGCAGGCTGGCCGTGGCCCCGGGCTGGGTGACTGCATCGCCCTCGCAGAGGGTGGCGATACAGCTCGAACAACTCCCCGAATGGCATTGGTGGATGAGAGGGGCGCCGGCCTGCAGCGCGGCATCGAGCACGGAGCAACCGGCCTCCGTCTGGACCGAATGGGTGGCGCCGTCTGCAAAGCGCAGCGTGACGTGGTGCGTTTGATCGTTCATGAGGCTGGATTCCATGGCTTGCATTCACACTCGTGGAGCGCTCGAAGGGCAGCGCGTGGTGTGCATCCTAAGAATCAGGCCGAAGGACGTCGCTCCAAATTAGGTAGGGGTTTATCCCGGAAGTGCAGCTTTCGAAGGGCGCTGGAATATCAGGCGGTATTGATTCAGGAATGGCCGCCGGCCAAATGAAGGAGATTTCCAAATACGCAATCTTCCTATTCGAATCAGCCTTTCCGCGCTATACGAAAAGTGCACCCACTATCCTCAGAGTGCAGTTTTATTGCACTCGGACGGCGGCTCGCCCCAGAGATTCCGGCACGTTGTTTGCCTATATAAATCAGGCACTAAGACCTCACAGCCCGATTTAACGGGCTTTCTCCAGAAAATGTTCCGACAGAGGATATGGCGATGCACCAGATTGAAGAATTGCTGCACTGCAAGAGTGCTTTTTGGCCCGGACAATGTTCAAATTTCGGCGTGCGGGACATAAGAAGAAAGTCCCCGGATAACGCCACTCCTCATTCGGAAATTCAATTCGAATTCGACGGGTGTCAAAAAAATCCAATAAAAACAAGCAGGCGAAAGCAATGTTCCAACGGAGGAGACTGAAATGGAACTTATTGGTCATAAAGCGGAGCCGGCATCGGTTCCGGTAATGGTCGGGGCTGATCTCTTTCAAACCCAGGACGTGGAAGAAGCCCGCCAGTGGGGCGTGCGGACTTTCTGCGAAAACCGACTGAAAAAGGTGGACGGCTTGCGCTCCATCAACGCCCGCATGCACCTGCGCAAGGTGCGGGGCGTGGGCTTCGGGCGCATCACCTACGGCGGCGCCGTGGATATCGACCCCGGCTGCCTGGACTCCTTCTACCCATACCGTTCCACACAACCCCATTGACATGTTTTCCTGGCCGGCTCGAGGCTGGGAATAGCCCTTCGCTATAGTCTGGTATACCTTGTGCTTACGCCATAGCCTTTCATCTACGATGGCATGGC
>NZ_JAQVCN010000069.1 GCF_028689785.1 Zoogloea sp.
TCCGCTTGTTGAGCGGCACGATTTCGTCCCGGTAGTGCTTTGCAATGTCGAAGCTGTTGCGATACGCCGAGTAGGCTTCGCGGACTTCCGAACGGGCGTTGATGGCGGCTTCGGCCGCACGTTCAACGGCCTGGCCATAGATCGCCTCCGCCTTGGCAACCTTGCTGCCGCCAAAGTCGAAGATCGGAAGCTCGAAACTCACTTCGTAGCCGCGTTTGTAGCCGCTATCCCGCGCGCCCTCCAGGACACGCGCCGGCCCGAACTCCAGCACGTTGATGAAGCGCGTGGCCTGGGTGAGACCAAGATTTTTGGCCAGTGCCTCGGTTTCGAGACGGACCGCCTGAAGATCGAGGCGCTGATCCAGTGCCGTTTGCTCGACAGCCGGCAGTTCGTCGGGCAACTTGGGCAGATCGGGCAGGCGCTCGGGGAGTCGAATCGCCTGGGGTGATGGCAAGCCCAGCAGCTTGGTCAGCCGCTCCCGCGCCGCAATGCTGGCTTGCTCGGCCCGAGCCAGATCGAGGGCCGCGGACGCATAGAAACCTTGCTCGCGCGCCTGCTGAAGCCGGTTGAAGTTACCGACTTCCGCCATCTTGCGGGCCAGGCCAGCGCCGGCTTCCGCCGCCTGCTTTACTTTTCGGAGGTAACGGACCGACTCTTCAGCCGCGATGGCTCCAAAGTAGGCCTTGCGCGTCTCGGATGCCATCCTCGCCACCTCCAGCGCCGTCATGCGCTGGGTCTGGGCGAAGTTGCGTTTCTCGACCTCCACGGCAAGCGGCATGGTAATCAGCGCAAACAGGTTGAAGGTCAGTACCTGTTCGATCTTGAATTCGCGGACCCCATTCTCGGCGCGGCTGGTACGCAGCATGGAAAAATGCGGGTTCGGCAAGCGCCCGGCCTGGACCATCTCGGCCTCGCTGATTCCAAGATCGTAGAATGCGGCGCGGAGTCCCCGGTTGTTGTAAATGGCGACCTGGACAGCATCCTCAGCGGCCAAGGGCTTGGCCAGCAGTTCGGCCACACGTGTATCGATCTCCTTGCGGGCCTCGTCGCTTCTGGCCCATTGGGCATCGGCACCGATACGGGCGCGGGTCGTTTCCCGCACGGTGTCGAAGCCTCCGTCCGGGGAGAAACTGGCACAGCCGCTCAGGACCAGCGTTCCAAGGACCAGGGCGGTCAGGCCCTTGATGGCGCGGGAGTGTCGTGGAGATAGGGTTGAGCGCACGGCGAACTCCTAATGGTGATGATCAGCAGGGGGCCTCGCTGAGGCCGGCGGCGTCGCTCCGCTTTCCTTTTGCAAAGCCCCATCGGTGTTGGCAGGTGCCATATGGCCTGCATGCATGCCGCCTGTACGCTGAACACCATCATTGGCCGCTCGCCATGCGCCAACGGGGGCTTCCGACCAAGCACGATAATCGGACAGGGAGGATGCATGAGGGGAAGTCCTGGAGGCAGGCTCCAGGGTGAGCGGCTCTGCAGCCACGACGCTTTTCGTCAAGGCCAGTGCCAGCAGTCCGAGCAGGGTTGATCGCATCGGTCGTCTCCATGGGGTCAAAGGGGGGCCTCGGGAATCTGGTGTTCCCATGGCGAGCAGTGTGCGGTGCAAAAACCGACAGGAGACTGACCCGGGAATTACATCTTTGTAATCTTGGGAAGAATGGAGGTGGCTTGCGCCAAACTAATGCTGCCAAATGGAGAATGCTGCGAGGAAGACCATGAAAATACTGATCGTCGAGGATGAACCCAAAACAGGGGACTACCTCAAGCAAGGGCTGGTTGAAGCCGGCTTCAATGTGGACCTGGTCCGGGACGGCATGGACGGACTGCACTTCGGGATGACCGAAGCTTACGACCTCATCGTGCTCGACGTGATGCTGCCGGGGCTCGATGGTTGGCGCGTCCTGCAGGCCCTGCGCAAGGCCGGCAAGGAGATGCCCGTCCTGTTTCTGACCGCCAAAGACAGCGTGGATGACCGAGTCAAGGGGCTGGAGCTAGGGGCCGACGACTATCTGGTCAAACCCTTCGCCTTCTCGGAGTTACTGGCTCGCGTTCGAACCCTCCTGCGCCGGGGGGCCAAGAACAAGGAAGTCGACGCCTTGCATGCGGCAGATCTGGAGCTGGACCTCCTGCGCCGCCGCGTCAGGCGGGCGGGCAAGCGGATCGACCTGACCGCCAAGGAGTTTGCACTCCTTGAACTCCTGCTGCGCCGGCGCGGTGAAGTGCTGCCGCGCTCCCTGATCGCCTCCCAGGTGTGGGACATGAATTTCGACAGCGACACCAATGTGATCGAGGTGGCGGTGCGCCGCCTGCGGGCCAAGATCGACGACGGTTTTGAACCCAAGCTGATTCGCACCGTGCGTGGCATGGGCTATGTGCTGGAAGAACAGGAGGACGAATAGTGCGCCCTGTCCGCCGCAAGTCGCTGACCTTCCGCCTGACCGTGCTGTTCGCGGCGGCATCAACCGTGGTGTTGCTGGTACTAGGTTTGATTGTGGCTGAGTCCGTCGAACACCACTTCGAAGAGCAGGACATGGAGGCCCTGACCGGCAAACTCGAATTGATTCGCCATGCCTTGGCCAAGGTTCATTCGTCAAAGGATCTGGCAGCCATTCCGCAGCAGATGGACGACTCCTTGATCGGCCATCATGGCTTGGTCGTGGCAGTAAAGGGGCCGGATGGTCGCACCCTGTTCGCCACCGAGGACGCCCCTTTCCCCCAGCGCTTACTGGATCGGGTCAAAACACCTGAGGCTGAGCGCCCCTACGTGTGGCAAGTCGATGACCAGTTGTCCTTCCGGGGTATCGTGGCCGAAGCACCAACCGGAGTTCAGGCGTGGCCGCCCGCCGTAGTCGCCATCGCGACGGACATTTCCCATCACCGGAGCTTCATGGACTCATTCATGAAGACCCTCTGGCTCGTGGTCATTGGGGGCACCTTGGCGACCGGACTACTCGGTTGGTTTGCTGCCCGTCGAGGCCTGGCGCCACTTCGCGAGATGAAGCGAAGAGCGACGGAAGTCAGCGCCCAACGTCTTGACCAGCGTTTACCTGTGGATGCCGTACCCGTCGAACTGGCTGAGTTGGCCGAATCCCTCAACGACATGCTGGCCCGGCTGGAGGAGTCGTTCAAGCGACTCTCGGATTTTTCATCAGACCTGGCTCACGAACTCCGGACCCCAGTCAGCAACCTGATGACGCAAACCCAGGTTGCCCTCTCCAAGACCCGAAGCTCCACCGAGTACCGGGAGGTGCTGGAGTCCAATTGCGAGGAGTTCGAGCGTCTGTCGCGGATGATTTCGGACATGCTATTTTTGGCCAAATCGGAGAACGGCCTGATCGTACCGGGCCAGGAAAGCTTTGATCTGGCGGACGAGGTCACTGCCCTGTTCGATTTCTACGGCGCCCTGGCTGAAGAGAACGGCGTCACGCTACGGCTTGAGGGCTCAGGACTGGTGACCGGAGACAGGCTGATGCTCCGGCGGGCCATCGGCAATCTGCTGTCCAACGCACTTCGCTACACCCCGGTTGGAGGACGCATTGTCGTGACGGTCAGCGTCGTACGAGACAGTGCGGACGCCGATACAATCCACCTCGCTGTCGAGAACACCGGGGAACCCATCCCGCCGGAACATCTGTCGCGTCTCTTCGACCGCTTCTACCGCGTGGATGCGTCCCGCCGCAACTCCGGAGATGGCGCCGGGCTGGGCCTTGCCATCACTCGTTCAATCCTGCGATCTCACGGGGGCGACATTGAGGGACGGACGGGGAAAGGCTGCAACATTTTCGAGATGTGGATACCCACTTCGATCGTCACGCCTCACAGCACGGACTGACCTGTTTGGCTGCTCACAGCCATGATCTGCTCAAATGCGCTCTCTTCCCCAAACGACTTGTTGCTTCAAGCAACGAGCCGTCGCTTAACGATGAAGCGGTGCTCGGTTTTTACCGAAAACTCGGCTTTGAAGTCAGCCTGTGAGCAGAAGAAACGGCCAAGAACCACGCCAAGAACGCATTCAGCCAGCCACCATCAAGATGTACCGGGACGTATTCAAAGACCTGTGAGCGAATCAGCTACTCTGGGCAGGTCAGTCAGTCCTCACCGTGTTTTTGCTTTCTTTGGATCACATGCCGCCGGCCGCCGGCATGCGTTGCAGCAAGGTGACTCTCCGATACAGAGGGCCCGGCGACCTCCGTCGCCCCGTGCGACAGCTCGTTCAAGATTCCGCAATCGGCCGCCTGTCGACCGTCCCGGCAACATTCTCGGAGTGTCAGCAGCTGTTTTTCCAACTGCAGCAGCTCGCGTATCCGATCGGCGACGTGATCGATATGGGCATCGAGTAACGTGTTGACGTCCTCACAACTTTCCAATGGGCGGTCCCTGAAACACAGAAGCACCCGGATTTCGTCCAGTGTCATGTCGAGGGAGCGACACCGCCGAATAAAGGCCAGACGTTCAAGATGAACGGCATCATAGATCCGGTAGTTGCCTTCCGTTCGCGCGGCACGCGGGAGCAGCCCTTCGCGCTCGTAGTAACGAATGGTGTCCACCGGAGTACCTGTCTGCTGGGCGAGCTGACCGATTTTCATTGCAGCCTGAAGCCCCGCATGGGCTCAAAAGTGAATTGACGAAGGCGACCACTTTACCCCCTTGACTCTGGAGTTGCTACAGGGTTTCCAATGGCAACTAATAGGAGATCACCATGAAACCATCGCCCATCAGTCTGCAACCCGAGACTCAGCCCTCATCCTGCGGGTGTAGCGGCACGTGTAACTCCCCCGAGGCGCCCTCCACGAACGTGCCTCTGCAAGCCGACGATACGGAAGGCGGCTTGCTGCTTCGCATTCCGGCAATGGACTGTCCTACGGAGGAGAGTGAGATCCGCCGGGCGGTCGAGCATATCGGCGCGATCGGTGGGCTTCGTTTTGATCTGTCGGCCCGCACCCTGCGCATCGATGCGCCAAATGAAGCGCTGCCAAGCATCATCGACGCCATCCGCAAAGCGGGCTTTGCCGCAGAACTCGTCAAACCGGGTACGCCAGCGGGCACAGATCGCGACGGCATTCCACGTGGTATCGCTATTCTTGCGATGGCGCTCGTCCTGGCGCTGGGCGCAGAAGTCCTAGCTTACCTGATGCCCGAAGTGCTTCTAGCCAAGATTGCCGGGATGGGTTTGGCGGCAACAGCGATCGTGATGGCCGGATTTTCAACCTACAGCAAGGGGCTTGCTGCCCTGTCTCAGGGGCGTCTGAACATCAATGCCCTGATGTCGGTTGCGGTCACAGGTGCCTTCGCCATTGGTCAATGGCCTGAAGCCGCCATGGTGATGGCTTTGTATTCCATTGCAGAGCTGATTGAAGCAAGGTCGGTAGATCGGGCACGGAACGCGATCAAGAGCCTGCTCGCGCTCACGCCGGAAACCGCTGAAGTGAGACAGGCTGATGGCAGTTGGGATGTGCTTGCCTCCCGCGACGTGATGCTTGCTGCAGTCGTCAGGGTCAAGCCTGGCGCACGCATTCCGTTGGATGGCGTCGTGACTGCCGGGAGCAGTGCGGTCAATCAGGCACCGGTGACCGGCGAGAGCCTGCCGGTGGACAAGACCATCGGTGACACGGTCTTTGCCGGGACGATCAACGAATCAGGGCTGTTGGAATTCAGGGTGACGGCTCGATCCACTGAGACCACACTGGCCCGGATCATCCACGCGGTTGAAACAGCTCAAGGCAGCAAGGCGCCTATGCAGCGCTTTGTCGATCGCTTTGCAGCCCTCTACACGCCCGCTGTGTTCGTGATCGCGCTGGCCGTAGCGCTCCTGACCCCGTGGTTGTTGGAGTGGAGCTGGTCTCAAGCGCTTTACAAAGCCTTGGTCCTTCTTGTGATCGCCTGTCCCTGTGCCTTGGTGATTGCAACGCCCGTTACGGTAGTGAGTGGGCTCGCCAGCGCAGCACGTCGGGGGATTTTGATCAAAGGCGGCATCTATCTGGAGGATGCCCGTAAGCTGAAGGTCATTGCTCTCGACAAGACGGGGACGATCACCGAAGGCAAACCGAAGCTGGTCGCAACCGAAATCCTGGATCAGACCGTATCCGAGAAAGTGATTTTGGAGTGGGCCGGCAGCCTGGCAGCCCTCTCCAACCACCCTGTATCAAAAGCCATTTCAACGGCACTGGCGCCGTCCGCCACCGTTGTCGATCACTTCATGGCGCTGCCGGGGCGTGGTGTTCAAGGTCGCATCGGTAACCAAGACCTGATCCTTGGGAATCATCGATTGATCGAGGAACGCAAACTGTGCGGTCCTGCCATCGAAGCTCGCCTCGTCGAACATGAGGCCCAGGGGCGCACGATGACACTCCTGGCCAACGAAAGCGGAGTGCTGGCGATCTTCGCCGTTGCCGACACGATCAAACCTCATGCCCGGGAAGCCATCTCGGCCTTGCATACCCTGGGCGTCAAGGCAGTCATGCTGTCTGGCGACAACCAGGCAACGGCTCAGGCCGTTGCCGCGCAGGCTAATGTGGACGATGCACGCGGGAATCTGCTGCCTGACGACAAGCTCAAGGCCATCGAAGCCTTGCAGAAAGAATTTGGCCCCACGGCGATGACCGGTGACGGGATCAACGATGCGCCTGCGTTGGCACGCGCCGATATCGGCATAGCAATGGGGGCTGCGGGGACGGATACCGCCATGGAAGCCGCCGACATCGTGATCATGAACGATGATCTGCGCCGTATTCCTGAAGCCATTCGGCTCTCGCGCACGACGCACAGGGTGCTTTGGCAGAACATCATTCTGGCGCTGGGAATCAAGGCAATCTTCCTGGTTCTGGCTCTGCTAGGCAGTGCCACCATGTGGATGGCCGTGTTTGCTGACATGGGGGCCAGCCTATTGGTGGTCAGCAATGGGCTGCGGCTACTACGCCTTGGTCAACCTGACGATCAACCCACCAAGGTTCACGGCTGAGTTGAAACATCTTCCGGTATACTTTTGAACATGCGTTTTTGGGTTGCCCTCCTTCTGGCTGTATTTATGCCGCTCCAGTTTAGCTGGTCAGCGGTGGGTGCTTATTGCCAGCATGAGACCGGGGAAAATGCCGGCCATTTCGGGCATCACAGTCACGAGCACCAAGCATCGAAGGGGGAAACCTCCAAGCAATCTGATTCCGGTGAAGGTGTCGCCATCGACGGAGACTGTGGGCTGTGCCACTACAGCGCCCTCAAGATTCTCGGTCAGGACACTCGCTGCCTGCCTCGGTGCCCGGTGCCCTCAGCACCGGAATCAACGCCAGCCTTCTTTCGCACCCACATCCCCCCAGGCCCCGAACGGCCCAACTGGCTCGCTGCGCTCTGATTCGGCGCAGCGGCCTGCTTTAGTTTTCACTTAGAGCCCGCCTTCAGGCGGCGCCCGCGCCGGATCTCGTTTGTTTCGTCGTCCTGTCGGTTTCTGCCGACGACTGCACAACAAGGAGATTTCAATGCGCACCCCCGTGCCATTCAGAACCGCATTCCCGCTGCTCGCAGTCCTTTTTGCGACCGCATTCGGTGCTCATGCTCAGGCGCCGACATCACTTTCCACGCAAACCGTTGTACTCAATCAGCTCCCCAGCGAAGCCGCTGGTCCGTTGACGCTTGCCGCTGCGCTCGATCTGGCTCTTCGAGCCAACCCTGACATCACCGTAGCGCTTCGCGAACGCGAGGCCAGTGACGGTACTGTGATCCAGGGGCGTGCGCGGCCCAATCCGTCCATTGAGTTTCTTGTGGAAGACACCCGCACTACGACGCGCACCACGACCGTACAGATCAACCAGCCCATCGAGCTCGCAGGCAAGCGAAGCGCCCGGATTGCGATCGCCGAGCGCGGCCGGGACATTGCCGACATCGAGTTGACCACTCGCCGTGCTGAGATCCGGGCCTCGGTCGTCAGCACCTTCTTTGACGTACTTTCGGCACAAGAGCGGACCCGGCTCGCAAAAGAGACCGTCATTCTCGCTGAGCGAGCCACGGGAGCCGTCTCCAAGCGTGTCATCGCCGGAAAAACCTCTCCCGTCGAGGAGACCAAGGCGCGTGTCGCGGAAGCCGGGGTTCGGGTCGAGCTGGCCCAGGCTCAAGGTGAGTTGCGGGTTGCCCGTCAGCGACTGACAGGGCTCTGGGGCAATCCGATCCCGCGATTCGAACGTGCAGACGGAGACGTCGACACGTTGCCTCCAGTACCGTCCTCCGACATGGTCGAGCAGCGTATCGAGGCATCACCGGTCCTAAGGCGGGCCTCGGTCGAGATCACGCGGCGCACCTCTGTCACTGCGCTGGAGCGTGCCCGGCGCATTCCTGACCCAACGATCAGCGTCGGGGTGAAACGCGCCGAGGAACTTGGCCGAGACCAACTCCTCGTAGGCGTGTCGATCCCGATTCCCGTCCTCGACAGTAACCGCGGCAACCTCCTCGAAGCCCTCAAGCGGGAAGACAAGGCGCGGGATGAACATACTGCCCTGCGGGTCCGGCTTACTGGTGATGTCCTACAGGCCCGTGAGCGGCTGAGCAATAGCCGGCTTGAACTCGAATCCCTGCGGCGCGAGGTGCTGCCCGGGGCGCAACTGGCCTACGACAACGCAACCAAGGGCTTTGAGCTGGGCAAATTCAGTTTTCTCGATGTCCTCGATGCCCAGCGGACGCTGTTCCAAGCACGTAACCAATACCTGCGTGCCCTGACCGACAGCCATCGGGCCGCGGCCGAAATCGATCACCTTCTGGCTGATCGTATCTCTGAATAACGCAAGGAGGATTCCAAGATGAATCTGAAGAACATGACGACCCGGATCAGCCGAAAGCACCTGATCGCCGTAGCCCTCATCATCGCCTTTGGCGGTGTGGCAGGTGGCTTCATTCTGCACGGTGGGCAAGGCGCCTCGGAGAGCGAGAGCCATGCCCACACGGAGGAGCATGGGGATGCAGAGCATCACGGCGCCAAGGCAGACAAAGCACATGCCGAGGATGCCTCGCACGGCGATACCGAGCACCATGCCCAGACAAGCGGCCCGGGAGCGCACGGTGGAACGCTCCTCACAGACGGCACGACCCGTGCCGAGATTCAGCTGGATGAAAGTGCTGGCGAACCTATCATGCGCCTCTGGCTTCTTGACAATGGCAAGCCCGTTGCACCTGGCGCCGTCAAAGCCCACCTCACGCTCACCCGACCGACGGGTGAAGTGGAGCGGATGGAGTTTGTTGTCGACAAGGACAGCCTGAAAACGCGGGGGACGATCGCGGAGCCCCACGTATTCGAGGCCGTTGTCGTCGTCGAGACTGGGTCTCAAACTCGCCGCTTTATGCTCAACCGCGAGGAGGGCAAGGTCGAACTCAGTAACGAGCAGATCAAAGCAGCAGGAGTTGAGATCGATAAAGCCGGCTCAGCCCGGATTCGATCTTCTCTGCAACTTCCCGGTGAGATCCGCTTCAATGAGGATCGTACGGCACACGTCGTTCCCCGGGTCGCCGGGGTGGTTGAGAGTGTGTCTGCCAACCTGGGGCAGATCGTCAAGAAGGGGCAAGTGCTGGCCGTGCTGGCAAGCCCCGCGCTCTCGGAACAACGCAGCGAGTTGATGGCAGCGCAGAAGCGTCTGAGCTTTGCCAGGACGACCTACGAGCGGGAGAGGAAACTGTGGGAGGAGAAGATCTCCGCCGAGCAAGACTACCTGCAGGCGCGACAGGTGCTGCGCGAGGCCGAAATTGCCGTCGCCAACGTTCAGCAGAAGCTCACCGCCATCGGTGCCAGTGTAGATGCCGATGGCGGCCTCAACCGCTATGTGCTGCGTGCCCCCTTCGACGGAATGGTTGTGGAAAAGCACATTGCCTTGGGTGAAGCGGTCAAGGAAGACGGCCAAGTGTTCACGATCTCCGACCTGTCCACCGTGTGGGCGGAAATCAGTGTTCCGGCCAAGGATCTGGCCCGGGTCAGGGTCGGAGAGAAAGTCACTATCAAGGCATCGTCTTTCGACTCTACAGCGACCGGCACTGTGGCCTACGTGGGCGCGCTCATCGGCGAGCAAACCCGCACGGCACGGGCTCGGGTGCTCCTCTCGAACCCTCAGGGAAGCTGGCGTCCTGGCCTCTTCGTCAACGTGGAAGTGATCTCTAGCGAAACCGAAGTGCCGGTCGCCGTGCTTTCTGAGGCCATTCAAAACATGGACGGAAAGAGCGTCGTGTTTGTCCGAGTCGACGGTGGTTTTGTGACGCAGCCCGTTCAGACCGGACGCAGTGATGAAGCGCACACCGAAGTCGTCTCTGGCATCAAGGCGGGTGCGTCCTACGCCGCTGCCGGCAGCTTCGTGCTGAAGGCAGAAATCGGCAAAGGCTCAGCTGAGCACGCGCATTAAGGAAAAGGGGAACGATCATGTTTGAACGCATCATTCGCTTTTCCATCGAGCAGCGCTGGCTCATCCTTCTGGCCGTTTTCGGGATGGCTGCGCTGGGGGTCTTCAGTTACCAGAAGCTTCCCATCGACGCCGTGCCCGACATCACCAATGTCCAGGTCCAGATCAATACCCATGCTCCTGGTTACTCCCCGCTGGAAACCGAGCAGCGGGTGACCTACCCCATCGAAACGGTGATGGCCGGGCTGCCCAACCTGGTCCAGACACGTTCCCTGTCCCGCTACGGTCTGTCTCAGGTAACGGTGATCTTCAAGGATGGGACCGACATCTACTTTGCACGGCAGCTGGTGAACGAGCGGATACAGGACGCCCGGGACAAGCTGCCTGCCGGTATCTCGCCGGCCATGGGGCCGATATCGACCGGACTCGGCGAGATCTACCTGTGGACTGTGGAAGTAAAGGAAGGGGCCAGGAAGCCGGATGGCAGCCCCTACACCCCCATCGACCTGCGGGAGATACAGGACTGGATCATCAAGCCACAACTGCGCAATGTGCCGGGCGTGACGGAAATCAATTCCATTGGCGGCTATGCCAAGGAGTATCAGGTCGCTCCCTTGCCGGAACGTCTGGCGGCCTACGGCATGACACTGCAGGAGATCGTCACGGCGCTGGAGCGCAACAACGGCAACGTCGGGGCCGGCTACATCGAAAAGCGAGGTGAGCAATACCTGGTTCGTGCGCCCGGACAGGTGAAGACCGAAGAGGACATCCGTAACGTCATCGTCGGTACCGCCCAGGGCCAGCCGATCCGCATCCGTGACGTGGCCGAGGTCGGCATTGGCCGTGAGCTGCGCACCGGGGCTGCCACCGACAATGGCCGGGAGGTAGTGCTCGGCACGGTCTTCATGTTGATCGGCCAGAACAGCCGGACGGTCTCCCAGGCCGTGGACAAGAAAATGGAGGAGATCAACCGCAATCTGCCCGCCGGGGTGGAGGCGGTCACCGTCTATGACCGCACCACGCTGGTGGACAAGGCCATTGCCACGGTGAAGAAGAATCTCCTGGAAGGCGCCATTCTCGTCATCGCCATCCTTTTCCTGTTCCTCGGCAACATCCGGGCCGCACTCATCACCGCCTGCATCATCCCGTTGGCGATGCTGTTTACCTTCTCGGGCATGGTAGCCAACAAGGTGAGTGCCAACCTGATGAGTCTCGGTGCGCTCGATTTCGGCATCATCATCGACGGTGCGGTGGTGATCGTCGAGAACTGCGTACGCCGGCTATCCCATGCTCGGGCATCCCTGGGCCGCCCCTTGAACCGGACGGAGCGCTTCCACGAGGTTTTCAAGGCATCCCGTGAGTCGCGTCGAGCGCTGCTTTTCGGGCAACTGATCATCATGGTGGTCTATCTGCCGATCTTTGCCCTGACCGGCGTCGAGGGCAAGATGTTCCATCCGATGGCCTTTACCGTCGTCATCGCGCTCCTGGGCGCGATGATCCTGTCAGTAACATTCATCCCTGCCGCGGTTGCTCTCTTCATTGGTGACAACGTCTCCGAGAAGGAAAACCGCTTGATGCAGTTGGCCAAGGAAACCTACGCACCCGTGCTCCAGTGGGCCATGAACGCCAAGCCCGTCGTGCTCACGTTTGCCCTCGTGACGGTGATTCTCAGTGGTCTGATCGCTACGCGAATGGGGAGCGAGTTCATTCCGAATCTCAATGAAGGCGATTTCGCCATCCAGGCCCTTCGCATCCCGGGTACCAGCCTGACGCAGTCGGTAGCCATGCAGCGGCAGTTGGAGAGCCGGCTGAAGGAGAAATTCCCGGAGATCAAGCGCGTCTTTGCACGGACGGGTACGGCGGAAATCGCTTCGGACCCGATGCCGCCCAACATCTCGGATGGCTACATCATGCTCAAGCCCGAGAAGGACTGGCCGGAGCCCAGGCGAACCCGCGACGCCCTGCTTGAAGCCATTCAGGCCGAAGTGGCCACCTTGCCTGGCAACAACTATGAGTTCTCCCAGCCCATCCAGCTTCGTTTCAATGAGCTGATCTCCGGGGTCCGTAGCGACGTGGCTATCAAGGTCTTTGGTGACGACATGGACGTTCTGAACGAAACGGCCACGGAGATCGCCGCCATGCTTGAAAAAATCAATGGCGCCTCCGAAGTGAAGGTAGAGCAGACCACCGGCTTGCCGGTACTGACCGTTCAGATCGACCGGGAGAAGAGTTCCCGTTATGGGTTGAATGTCGGGGACGTGCAGGATGCCGTGGCGACGGCGATCGGCGGGCGTGAGGCTGGGACCCTCTTCGAGGGTGATCGTCGTTTCGACATTCAGGTTCGTCTTCCTGACAACCTGAGAAGTGATCTGGAGGCGATCAAGCGACTGCCGATTCCGCTGCCACGTGGTGGGGCTGTTGGAGATACCCGAGCGAACTTCATTCCTTTGGCCGAAATCGCCACCCTGGATCTGGCCCCCGGACCTAATCAGGTCAGCCGGGAAAACGGCAAGCGCCGGATCGTGGTGAGTGCGAATGTACGCGGGCGGGACATTGGCTCGTTCGTCGGGGAGGCCGAACAGGGGCTCGCACGAATCAAGGTAGCCGCAGGATACTGGACAACTTGGGGAGGAACGTTTGAAAACCTGCAGTCAGCTACAGCACGCCTGCAGATCGTCGTACCCGTCGCTCTGCTCCTTGTCTTTGTGTTGCTCTTTGCCATGTTTGGCAACATCAAGGACGGACTGCTGGTGTTTTCGGGCATCCCGTTCGCCTTGACCGGGGGCATCATCGCCTTGTGGCTGCGTGACATTCCCCTTTCCATTTCGGCAGCAGTGGGCTTCATCGCCCTGTGCGGCGTTGCTGTGCTGAACGGCCTGGTGATGATTGCCTATATCCGCAGTCTGCGCGAGGAAGGCCAGGCGCTCGATCCTGCGATCCACGAAGGAGCCTTGACCCGCTTGCGCCCCGTTCTGATGACGGCATTGGTGGCATCCCTGGGCTTTGTCCCGATGGCGATCGCAACAGGGACAGGCGCGGAGGTACAGCGCCCCCTGGCCACTGTCGTGATCGGTGGCATCCTCTCATCGACCATTCTCACCCTGCTTGTGCTGCCGCTGCTGTATCGCTTGGCACACAGCTCGGATGAGGACATCGGAAGGGATGATTCCCCTGGGGCAAACTGATATTTTCCTGAGTGCTCATTCGCTCAAGCCTGCCAGCCGTCAGATAAAACAACGGCCTGCAGGCTTGCAGCGAATCAGGTCATTCACCCTTCACGGCTTTGACCACCCCGGCCCGCTTCAACGTTCGCCAAGGCGCAAGCAATAAGCTGTTCAGCATGCAGGCGCCCCCAAACCAGAGCCCGGAGATAATCAACTGTCCCAAGGCCTGCTTCCAGGCCGGCGCATTCGACGCTGCAATCTGCAGCGTCATCGCCAGACAGAAGAAGCTCAAGATAGACACTTGGATCCAGCCTGCCGCCGGCATCAGTCGGCTGGGAACCAGTTTCGCTTCCGTTCGTGAAGCTTTCAACTGACCAGACCGATGGAGCCAACGAACCTCTCGATCGGTCAGATCATATTTTGTCTGGATTTCAAGCACCTGCTGACGTGCTACTTTGGGCGGTTCAAACCCGAAGCGGTAACGGAAGAAGTCCGAATTATTCAGCGCCATGCTGTTTCGTTTTTCTTGCGTCCATGTAGCCAGCACGAGTTTGATCGAGCTAGGGATGAAATACTCGTTGTAGTCTCGGGTGGCCTTGCGCTGTTCGCCAATGAGGTTGATCTGGATGCTGTCTTGTGGGGCCGACTGCTGCTCTTTCATGGTGACGTTCACTTAGCGTGGTTGGAAACCTTTTCAACCCTCGTAGTAGTCTCGGCCCGCAATGCGCTGCGAAGGGATGACATTAATCTGGATCGTCGGCCCGGCCGAGCGTGCCAAGGCGGCCATTTTGTCGAGGGGTTTGCGTGCCTCGAAGTGGGCTACGGCGGCGGCAAGCAGATTGCGTAGCTGCGCTGACGAATCCTCGGTCCACAGATGGCCGTTGTAGAGTTCGGTTGCAAGATCTGCATCGGGATCGGCTGGCGCGATTCGACTGAGGAAGGCCTGCAGGTCTGGGTCGGCGACCGCCTCGTTCAGACGCCCGTCACGAATCAGCAACAACAGCACCTTGGCGATTGGGTCAGCGTCAATGACCGCCGCGCGGGCAACCGCAATCTGGAGTCGGATCGTCCTGAGCAGATCCAGGTCAATGCCACTGCCGCCGCGCATGGTTCCGTCGCCGGTTAGCAGCCAATCAATCGAAACCCTGAACACCGTTCGGACTGCATGCAGGAACTCCGCACCGGGTTTTTTCAGCCCACGGGCGGCGTCGCTGGTGAAGCCTGCCGAAACACCCAACCTGCGGGCAAATTCAGCTTGGCTCAGGCCCGTGTGCGAAATCACATGGGTCAGCCTCGCTGCAAAGCCTTCCAGGCCAGCGCTTGAGCTGTGGGAAGATGCTTGATCCATCATTCTCTTAAGGCGTATAGTTGTCTCTATAGATAATGCACTGTCTCTCTTAAAGATAGACTACTCTTGAATGCCGATGAAGTCACTCCGCTCGGTCATGGACGCTGTAGAGATCATTTATCGCCTTCGCCGCCTTGGTAAAAGCCAGGCGCAGATTGCTCGCGACTTGGGTGTCACCGGGGGCGTGGTTAATAACGTTATCCACGACCGGATCACCGCATACGAGGTGGCAAGTCATATTGCGGGTTTGTTGACATGCAGGATCGAGGAGCTTTGGCCCGCACGCTATACCTTCAAGCCGCGCGGGCCGTCAGCCCATCGTGGCGTTCAAAAGGAAGGAACGCCATGGCCTGATCAATAATCGAATTGTCAGGCCAGGAAAAGCAAAGCCCCCAGAGCTGACACTCAGGGGGCTTCACAGAACTGCTTGAAGTGGGGACTTCATGGCGGATTCTGCGATTCCCAAGCCCGCCTGTCAAGGCCGGGCGGCCTTAACCATCTCCCAATACATATCGCCGATCACGTTGCGAGAGCAGCGTGCGTCGGCCCGACCTGGAGAAATGGCTGGCTTCTGTCGGCTCGGCCTCCCATGGCAAACCGGAGAATCGCAATGAGAAAAATCCGTCAGGTATTGCGCCTGCATTTTGAAGAGCAACAGAGCCGTAGGTTGATCGCCCGCAGCCTAGGCTTATCCCGCGACGCCGTTTCCGACTACATTACCCGCGCAGCGGCTACCCGTCTGCCGTGGCCATTGCCTGACGACATGGACGATGCGGCATTGGAGCACCGGCTGTTTCCACCGGTGGTAGCACTTGCCCCCGCGCGTAAGCCTGAGCCAGACTGGCCCAAGGTACATCAGGAACTAAAGCGCAAGGGCGCGACCCTTCAGGTCCTGCATGAAGAATATTTGAGTGAATATCCCAACGGTATTGCCTATAGCCTGTTCTGCCTGCGCCACAGGGAGTTCACTCAGACGCTGAAACGCTACATGCGGCAAGTGTATGTGGCCGGAGAGCGCGTCTTTGTTGACTACGCTGGGCCGACGATGACTGTTGTCGATCCCGTGAACCGAACAATGCGGAAGGCGCAAGTCTTTGTCGGTGTTCTGGGGGCATCGAATTATATTTACGCGGAGGCCCACTGGTCGCAAAGTTTGACGGACTGGATTGCCGCCCACTGCAGGATGTTTGAACACCTCGGCGCCGTGCCTGCCGTAATTGTGTGCGACAACCTCAAATCAGCGGTCATCAAGGCCAGCCGCACGGATCCTGTCATCAACGCCACGTATCAGGACATGGCCGATCATTACGGCACACTGATTTTGCCTGCACGCGCTTACAAGCCGAAGGACAAAGCCAAGGCCGAAAACGGCGTCCTGATCGTGGAACGTTGGATCATGTTCCGACTGCGCAAGCGGGCGTTCGGCGGCCTTGCCGAGTTGAACGAGGCAATCCGATCTCTACTGGTAGAGATCAATGCCCGTCCGTTTCAAAAGCTGCCAGGCTGCCGTCAGAGCAATTTTGAAACTATCGATCGTCCCGCGATGCGGACGTTGCCAGCGACGCCCTATGAATATGCTGAATTCCGCAAGGTTCGCGTCGGACTGGACTATCGCATCGTTGTAGACGAAGTTCCCTACAGCGTCCCGTTCAACCTGGTTCGGCAAGAGGTAGAGCTTCGCCTCACTGCGGCGGTAGTCGAGGTACTTCACCGCGGCAAACGGGTGGCAAGCCACGCACGCAGTAACGGTACCGTGCCAGTCATCGATCCGCAGCACATGGAGGCGGCTCACCGTCATTTCGGCTTGTGGGGAGCAGACCATGCACTGGAATGGGCTGTGCAGACGGGCGCACATGTCCACCGTATCTTGGAAGCGATGCTTGTTGGGATGCGAACCCGCGAACAGGGGTATCGGGCACACAACGGGCTGAAGCGTCTGGCTAAGGATTTCGGTAACGAACGGCTCAACATGGCCTGCCACCGTGCGATAGAGATCGGCGCGCCATCCCTGTCGAGTGTTCGTTCAATTCTGCGAAACAATTTGGACAGTCAGCCTGCCGAATCGCAGGATCGTCGGGAAGCCAACTTTGAGCACCCGAATCTCCGGGGCTCGGACTATTACAGTTAAGCGAAGGATTGACGAATGCTGACGAACGACACGATGCGCAAGCTCAACGAACTGAAGCTGTTTGGCATGGCCCGAGGTTTTGATAATCAGCTAAGCAGTGCGGCGGCGGCCCACCTTGCTTTTGAGGAGCGCTTGGGCCTTCTGGTGGACCAGGAGGTTACTTACAGAGAGAACCGGCGCTTGAAGCGTCTGTTGCAGGTGGCTAAGTTGCGAGAGAGTGCCTGCATGGAGGATATCGACTATCGGGCGGGACGCGGACTGGATCGCAGTGAAATGGCCTCGCTGGGTCAGTGCAACTGGGTTCGCCATGGTATCAACATGATCATCACCGGAGCGACGGGAGGAGGCAAGACTTGGCTGGGTTGCGCACTGGGAAACCAGGCATGCCGGCAGGGGCTGACGGTAACGTTCCAGCGGTTGCCCCTGCTTCTTGAAGAACTGGCCATATCTCACGGAGATGGGAGTTTCTGCAAACGCCTGAGTGCATTGGCAAAGGTAGATTTGCTGATTTTGGATGACTTCGGGATTGAAGTGTTGAACGCTGTCGGACGCAATGATTTACTGGAGGTGATTGAGCAGCGTACTGGAAATCGCTCGACGCTGATTACCAGTCAGTTACCAGTGGATCGGTGGCATGACTACTTGAGCGGGGGGAACCCGACGATGGCGGACGCGATTCTGGATCGATTAGTGAGCGGAGCGCATCGGATGGAACTCAAGGGGGAGTCGATGCGCCGGTTGCGGGGAAGGAGCACATCGCTCGGCACATGAACGCCTGTTTTTGTAACGGAATTCAGAACCCGCCGACCTGGCGGGTTTTTTATTGGAATGAGTGGCGGTTTTGCGGGTGGAATGGGTGGCCGGCTTGGTGTCGTTACAGGTGGAGGGTTTCGATCGTTATGTGTGGCTGAGTTGGGGTGGAATACGCAGAGGGCCACGCTATACATGCCGGAGCGGATTTCCTGCAGACGGAAGGCAGAGTTTCCCTCGGCAATCGATTTTTCGTAGACCTGTTCCGCTTCTGCTCGGGGGATGACTTCCCCGTGATAGCAGCGGCTGCCGATAGATACCGATAACGCGAGGAGAGTCGCGCCCAGCGGGAGAGGAAAAATGTAGGTCAGTTCGACATTACTCCCCGTGTCGTTCTGATACTTCTGAACCAGCTTCGTCTCCGCCAGGAGGCCCGTCACCCGGGCATGGGTGTCAACTCTGCGCAGGGACAGCCTTTCTCCCGACTTCGTCATCAATCCGCAGTCACTCATCACCACTTCCTTCGCCTTTGATGTTTTTCGCTTCTTGATAAGCCCCCAGCACCTTCGTGAAGAAGGTCCTCAGTTCCTCGGGACTCAAGCCGGAGGCGCCTGCCTCCACGTTCAACTCAATCCCGGAAGCCACTAACAGCCGACTCCAAACCTCAATGCTCCCGGGCACCTGGCGCTTGGGAGGGACTGTCTCGACGTTCCCGTAGAGCAGTTCCCGAATGCGCTCCAGAGAGAGGCCGGCTCCCTGCCATTTCACGATGCTGAGCAACTGCTCGACGTGCCGTGTCGTGTACTTCGCACCCCGGTTTAATCCGTCCGGACGGTCGACCAGACCCATCTGGATGTAGTACCGAACCGTGCGCGCTGGGAGCTCCACCAGCGCGCAAAGCTCATCGAAGCCGTAGGTAGGTAAGGAGGTCATGTCTGTCTGCTGAGGAGTCTGGCGTTTAATTTAACATTATTAGTGTTAAAAACAAGTGTCAAATAAATAGAGCTGGCGCGGGAGCCCTGATGCACGCCACGTTTCCGGGCTGAGCCTGCGCGGAAGGACATCGCCCGTCATTCAGATGATTTCGAGTTGCGGGTGGCCGTTCAGGGGAAGAGTCTGTCCTCCCCGGCGTGCTTCCTGATGCTGGCCGGCTTGTTTCGTGACCTGGGCCGCAAGGACGAGGCGCTACGTTGGGCGGAGCGGGGATTGCTGCTTTTCCCCATGAACCCCATGACGACCTGTTGAGCCTTGCCATCGAGCTGCAGCTGTCCCGCGGGCAACACGCGGAGGTGGGGCATCTCGCCTGGCAACGCTTCGAGAGGACGCCCGGCTGCGAGCCGTTCTTCAAGTTGCTGGAAGTTGTCGGTCGTATCGACCGTGAGGCGATGTGGAACGCCTTCTGTGGCGGCAAGGTCGATGTTGGCCTTTGGGAGCCTGTGGCTGATGAGCGCAGCAAGACCAACCACGAGGAGGCGATGGCCCTCTACAAGCGTCTGTTGCCCCATAGGGGTGAGGGCGGCTCGTGCGGCTCCGACGACGGGGAGGCGTTTTCCCTCGTCAAGAAAATCCGCGCGCAGGGGGTGACGCACAAGCAACTGGGCATGTTCGGCGATGAACTGGCGGAAGTCCTCCGGCTGGAGTGGAAGCGCAAGCGGAGCTTCATGAAGCTGCTTGATACGCTCTGAGCGTCAACAAAAAAATCATCAAACCCCTTCTTGTTTCAGCGCAGGCTTGCATGTTGGCCGCCCAGGACGTCATGACTTTATTTTGGTCACCCATTCAGTCCAGGCTGGCCAGCTTGGACTTGGCCATCGGCGGATTCTGGGCGAAGTAGCGCCTGATTCCCTTCAGAAGGGCGCTGGCCATCCGGTCCTGGTAGGCTTCATCGTTGAGCTTGGCTTCTTCTTCCGGATTGGAGATGAAGGCTGTTTCCACCAGAATCGACGGGATGTCAGGCGCTTTCAGCACTGCAAAACTGGCTTGCTCCACATGGGGTTTGTGGAGGCGATTGATGCCTCCGAGTTCTCCCAGCACGGCCTTGGCCACTTTCATGCTGTCATTCAGGGCTGCGGTCTGGGACAGGTCCAGCAGGGTCCGTGCCAGGTGGCTGTCCTTGACGCCAATGTTGATCCCGCCGATCAGGTCGGCCGCGTTTTCCTTCTGGGCCAGCCAGCGGGCAGCCGTACTGGAGGCCCCCTTGTCCGACAGGATGAAGACCGAACTGCCCCGGGCTGCCGGATTGATGAAGGCGTCGGCGTGAATGGATACGAACAGGTCGGCCTGAACGCGTCGAGCCTTGGCGACGCGTTGTTGGAGAGGCACGAAGTAGTCGGCATCCCGGGTCAGCATCGCCCGCATGTTGGGCTCTCCGTCGATCTTGGCCTTGAGCCGCCGGGCGACTGACAGCGTCACGTGCTTCTCGTAGCTGCCGGCGGCGCCGATGGCCCCCGGATCCTCACCTCCGTGGCCCGGATCCAGGGCAATGGTGATCAGACGCGAGACCTGTTCGTCGTCAGGGGCGCCCGAGGAGCGGCTGGCCTGTTCGGTCACCGGTTTTTCCCTGGCAGTGCTGTCGGACGTTTTCCTGGGGGCTTCGGCCTGCTGTGGAGGAGAAGGCTTGTCTGCGTTTCGGGAAGGAGGGAGGGCGCCTCCTGCAGCCGCTTCCTCCGGAGAGATTTTTTCGAGCAGCGCCAGCAGGGGATCCACCGGTTCCGAGGGATAAAGATCCAGCACCAGCCGGTGGCCATACTCCGCGACGGGTTTCAGGGTGAATACCTGGGGAGCGATTTCGGCCTTCAGTTCGATGACCAGGCGCACGACGCCAGGGCGGTTTCGACCGGCCCTGATCAGCCGGATGTAGGGGTCATTGCCGGTAATCTTGCCGGGCAGGGACTGGAGGACCTGATTGAGCTCAATGCCTTCCAGGTCCACCACCAGACGCTCAGGGTTGCGGACAATCTGATGGCTGAAATTGATGGTGTCCCGGGTTTCGATGGTGATCCGGGTGTAATCCCTGGCGGGCCAGACCCGGACTGCCGGAACGGATGACGTGTCTGCGTGGCCAGGCCGGCTCACCGCCAGCAGGAGACCGGCTCCGGCTGCACTCAGGAAGCTGCGGCGCGTCAGTTGCCGCCGGGATGGGAGAGGGTGTGCAGGCGTTTCAGGCATGTGCGTCCTTCTTCGCTCCGCGCGTTCCAATGGAGCTCGCGGCCGCCGCCGGGGGCAACCCGCAGGATGATCTCCAGATCGGCAGGGGGAAGGAAGGGCATTGCCCGTTCGGCCCATTCGACCAGACGGACGCCATCGCCTTCGAAACACTCGTCGAGGCCGGCCTCAAGAAACTCTTCTGCATGGGTGAATCGATAAAAATCAAAGTGATATACGGCTATTCTAGAATCTTTATAAGATTCGACCAAGGTGTAGGTCGGGCTCTTGACCCGGCCGCTGTAACCCAGACCCCGCAGGAGCCCGCGGGTGAGCGTGGTTTTCCCCGCGCCCAGGTCTCCCTGCAGATAAATGGTCAGGCGTGGGGGCAGTGCCTGGGCGAGGCCTTCGCCGGTGCTCAGGGTGGCGTTCTCATCGGCCAGGTGCGTCCAGGCGGTGCTGCGATTATCATCTGAAGAATGAGTTGTAAACACGATGTTCTCTTCGGTGGGAGCGATGCGCTCAAGGCCCTGGCAGACAAAATCCGGGAGTGGGGGCGCGAGCTCGGTTTTGACGGAATCGGGATTACCGGCACCGATCTGGATGACGCCGAAGCCGGTCTTGCGGCCTGGGTGGCAGCGGGTTGCCATGGCGAAATGGATTATATGTACAAACATGGCACCAAGCGGACCCGACCTGCCGATCTGGTACCCGGGACCCTGCGGGTCATTTCTGCCCGCATGTCCTACAGGGGCGCGGGCAGGGAGCCTTGGCAGGTGCTTGCCGAACCGGGCCTGGCCTACATTTCCCGCTATGCCCTGGGGCGGGATTACCACAAGGTCCTGCGCAGCCGCCTGCAAAAACTGGCCGACCGCATCACGGCGGTGCTGCCAAACACGCATCGGGTCTTCGTTGATTCGGCGCCAGTGATGGAGGTTGCCCTGGCCGAAAAGGCCGGCCTTGGATGGCGGGGAAAGCACAGCCTGCTACTGTCCCGGCAGGGTGGTTCCTTTTTCTTTCTCGGCGAGATCTACATTGATGTGCCCTTGCCCGTCGATATCCCGGTCCAGGGGCATTGTGGCGACTGCACTGCCTGTCTCCCGGCATGTCCCACCGGTGCCATTGTGGCCCCTTACCGGGTGGATGCCCGGCGCTGCATTTCCTATCTGACCATCGAGTTGCAGGGCAGCATCCCAGAGGCGTTGCGTCCATTGATCGGCAACCGCATTTATGGATGTGACGACTGTCAGCTGGCCTGTCCCTGGAATCGCTTTGCCCGTCTCAGCCCCGAGCCCGATTTTGCGGTCCGTCACGGGCTGGATGCTGCTGATCTGGTGGATCTGTTTCTGTGGTCGGAAGCAACGTTTCGGGAGCGTCTGGCGGGCAGTCCCATATACCGCATCGGCCACGAAAGATGGCTGCGTAATCTGGCGGTTGCCCTTGGCAATGCGCCCTGGCGTCAGGCGGTGTGGGATGCACTTCTCCTGCGGAGCGAAGATCCGTCGGAGCTGGTCAGGGAGCACGTCCTGTGGGCGCTGGGTCGGCATGATGCAGCCGGGCGGGCGGCTGCGGTATAGTGATGTTTGATGTTCAGCAAATTGTCCAAGCCCCCCGTTGTTGAAGAGTCAGCCGCGCAGACCCTGGCTGAAGTAACGGCAATGGAGTCCTGGCGTTTCGATCCTCTGTGCATTGCGGAGGACGACCCGAAGGTTGATGCGCCCAATAACAAGCCCAGCAAGTTCCGGCTCAAGATGCTGATGCGGGACGGAGAGCGGCGGCGGGAAACCGAGTTGCTTATCGAGAAGCGCTACGCCTGGCGTGGCTACGGCAAACTCGGCTCCCTGGAAGAGCCTAACCAGCTGACCATGAATGCCGAACTCTTCGGGCGGGTGTACGCAACCCTGACCGTCAATGTGGATTCGCCGGCAGGTCTTGCACTGGACAAGACCTACGGTCCGGAGGCTGCGCGGCTGAGGGCCCAGGGACGCAAGCTTTGCGAATTCGGGCGGTTTGCGATCGACCCTTCCGCACGCTCCAAGCGCCTGATCGCTTCCCTTTTCAATTTGCTCTACATTTACGCTTACCGGGTCAAAGGCTGCACGGACATCCTGATCGAGATCAATCCACGGCATCGGGATTTTTACGAAAAACTTCTTGAGTTCAAGCAGTTAAGCGGTGAGCGCATGTGCGAGAGAGTCAAGGCGCCAGCGCTCTTGATGCATTTGTCCTGCGCGACCATCGAGCAGCGCCTCAGGGAAGTGGGAGGTCGCTGGCGCGAACTGCCTGATGAGAAATCCATCTACAAATTTGCCTTTGCCCCTGATGAAGAGGCTGAGATGATCAATCGCCTCGGCTACTGAAGTGCCCCGCCCCCGGTAAAGTGCAGGGAGTGGCGTAGAATCCGCATTCCGCGTTTTCTGCTGCAATCATGTCAGACATTGGCAAACTGCCCATCGGTGTGTTCGATTCCGGAGTGGGGGGGCTCACCGTCGTGCGTGCGCTGATGGAGCGCTTGCCCCTGGAGAACATCATTTATTTTGGCGATACCGCGCGGGTCCCTTATGGGGTCAAGTCGGTGGCGACCATTGAGCACTTCACGGGGCAGATCACCGACCACCTGCTGAATCAGGGGGTCAAGATGTTGATCATTGCCTGCAACACCATGGCTGCGGTTGCTTCCGGTGTGGTTCGTCAGAAGGCCGGAGCTGTTCCGGTCCTCGACGTGATCGAGGCGGGGGCGGGGGCGGCAGTGGTGGAGTCCCGGACCCGGGCCATCGGCGTGATTGCGACTCCGACCACGATCAACAGTAATGCCTACGCCCGGCGCATGCATGCCCTCGACCCTCAGGTCCGGGTGTATTCCCAGGCCTGTCCCCTCTTCGTGCCTCTGGTCGAGGAGGGATGGCTGGAGCATGAAGTCACCCGCCTTACCGCTCAGGAGTACCTCAAGCCGGTCCTCGCCGAAAACGTGGATACCCTGGTCCTGGGGTGTACCCACTACCCCTTGATCAAGCCCTTGTTGCAGGCAGTGGTGGGGTCTTCCGTGCGCCTGGTGGATTCTGCGATCACGGTGGCCGAGCAGGCTGCGCGCACCTTGAACGAACTGGGGATCGCGAACCCGGGGGACACCCTGTCAACCTACCGCTATACGGTGACGGACATTCCCCTGCGTTTCCAGACGATCGGTGAGCGCTTTCTAGGGCGTTCCCTGGGGATTGTGGAAAAGCTGGACTGGTAGGGCAGGGGACTTTGGCGTGGGGTGCGAGGCCGGAGGTCTCCGGCCCCAGGCAGAGGCACTCAGGCGTTCTTGCGCTTCTGCCAGAGCACGTCGCCGCGGCCGCCGGCGCGGTTGAGTACGCGGCCCAGCACGAAGAGCAGGTCCGACAGGCGGTTGAGGTACTGGCGCGGGGCGTCGTTCACCGCCTCCTCCTGGCTCAGGGCGACGATCATCCGTTCGGCTCGCCGGCATACCGTCCGGGCCTGATGGGCCAGCGCGGCAGCGCGGGTGCCGCCGGGGAGGATGAAATCCTTCAGGGGCTCCAGGTCGTCGTTGAACCGGTCCAGTTCATCTTCCAGATACTGGACCTGTCTGGCCGTGATCATTTCCATGCCCGGGATGCACACTTCGCCGCCCAGATCGAACAGGTCATGCTGTACGTTGGTCAGCAGGGTCCGCACTTCGTCGGGGAGTTCTTCGCAGAGGAGGATGCCGATGGCGGCGTTGGCTTCGTCCACCTCCCCAAGGGTGTGGATGCGCAGGCTGTTCTTGGAAACCCGGTTGCCGTTGCCGAGGCCGGTGGTGCCGGCATCGCCGGTGCGGGTGTAGATCTTGGATAGGCGGTGACCCATGGGTGCTGTCTCCTGCTGGAATTGGAGTTATGGAGGTGAACGGACCCGGCGCTGACCAGATCCGGCAGGCAATTGCCGTGCACGTCAGATTATAGCCAGCCGGGGGCGCGGGCGTAGGGTGCTACAATTTCCGGCCTTGAAACTTGATCCACCCCCGATCGTCGCTCACCCGAGCCACCCGGAGACCACCGCCGATGAAAAGCGCCGAAATCCGCCAGAAGTTCCTCGAATTCTTCGCCTCCAAACG
>NZ_JAQVCN010000070.1 GCF_028689785.1 Zoogloea sp.
AGCCGCGATCCCGCAGGGCGGTGTGGGGCATCACCGCCGGGGTGCCGGAGCCGCCGACGAACACCGCGTCGGGCTTGGCGGCCACCAGCTTCAGGGCCTGGGCAGTCACGCTGTTGTCGGTGCGCCCGAAGCGCTCGGTGGCCACGATGCGGATACCGGCGGCCTCGGCCGTCTTGGTCAGGCCCTTGAGCAGCAGCTCGCCCCACGAGTCGGAGAAGCCGATGAAGGCCACGGTCTTCACGCCGCGCTCCTTCATGTCAGCCACTACACGGCCCACCATCACGTCGGCCAGGGGCTCCACGCGGAAGGCCCACTTGTGCTTCTCCGGCGACACCACGATGGGCGCCTGGGACAGCAAGGGCACTTTCTTCTCGTTGGCCACATCGGCAATGGCCAGGCCGGAAGTGATGAGGTTGGGCCCGAAGAACACATCCACATTATCCTCACCCGCCAGCTTGCGGGCGTTCTTGACGGCGTTGGTGGGGTCGGTGGCGTCGTCGAGGACGATGTAATTGATCTTCTCCTTGCCGATCATCTTCGGCATCAGCTCGATGGACTTGCGGGTTTCCAGGCCCAGCGACGCAGCCGGCCCGGTAAGGGAAAAGATGACGCCGACGTTGATGTCGGCACAAACCTGGCCGGCGGCCAGGGCCATGGCGGCAGCCAGAATAGGCTTGCGAAAGTGGTGCATGTGCATGGTGTCTCCTCTGTTCTTGTGATGGTTGGGGTGTTGCGTAAAGAGCGGGCCGGCACCCGCTGTCAGGCCAGGGGCCAGTCCAACAGGGCGCCGAGCGCGGCAGCCAGCAGCCGGCGGGCCTCGCCCGCATCGGCCACCGGCCCGGCATGGCGCCAGGCCACATAACCGTCCGGACGCACCAACAGGGCTCCGGCCTCGGCGATCTCGCGGATGCGCTGCCAACTGCAGTAGGGATCGGCGACGCCAGCCTGGCCAATCACCAGCGCACGCAGGTAGGGCAGGTCCAGCCCCCGAACGGCTTCGGCCCAGGCCCCACCGGCCAGGCCGGTGACCACCGAGAAGCTGCCCTTGCCCGTCACGTCCAGGGTGGACACCCGAACGCCACGCCGGTCCACCAGCCAGGCATGGGGAATCTTGGCCCCTGGGCGGGTGGTGGCCTGCAGGTATAGCTGCGGGTCGCGCCGCCACACTTCCTCGCTGGCGCCGGGGTCGGGCAGCACGGCCCGCGACACGTAACGCTGGTTCATCTCCACGCCCTGGGCGTTGAATTCGGTGTTCTTCAGCGCCAGAGCAGCATCCACGGCCTGCCGTGCTGCCACGCCTTCCGGCCCCGGGTCCTTGAAGCGGGCAATGCCGGCGGCCACCGGGTTGTCGGCTCCTTCGACGCGGAAAGCGGCCTTGAGAGGTGCATAGTCGAGGCGTGACTGGTTGGCCCGGGTGACGATCTGCCGGCCCACCGGCGCCCGCTCGGCGCTGTAGCTGTCGAGCAGGCCGGGGCCGGCGTAGCCCTTGATCACGTAGGCGAGCTTCCAGGCCAGGTTGAAGGCGTCCTGCACACAGGTGTTGAGGCCCAGGCCGCTGGACGGCGGGTGGCGGTGCACCGCGTCTCCGCCGCAGAACACCCGGCCCCGGCTGTACTCGGTGGCATAGGCCTGGTTCACGTACCACACCGAGCTGCGCTCGATCTCCACCTCCAGGGCCGGGTCGCCCACCAGGGTGCGGATGCGTTCGAGCAGCAGTGCCGGATCGAGATCGGGCTCGCCCTTCGAAATGTCGAAACCCCAGCCGGCAATCCAGCCATCCCACGGGCGCACAGCCCGCAACAGGCCCATCCCGATCTCCCCGAAGCTGGCGCTGGGGGTGACGATCCAGTGCAGGATGCTCGGGCGGTGGGCCACATAACGGCTCAGGTCAGCCTTGAAGATCACGTACACCGTGCCTGCCCGGGCCATGTGGCCCTCGATGTTCAGACCCAGCTCGTCCACCACCTTCGATTTGGCCCCGTCCGCACCTATCAGATAGCGCGCCCGCAGCGTGTATTCGCGTCCGCTGAGGCGATCCCGAAACCTGGCCGTGACACCCTTCCTGTCTTGCTGGTGGGACAGGTATTCGGTGTTGAAGGAGAAGTTCGCGCCGCGCTCGGCCGCGTTCTTGAAGATCACCGGCTCGATCAGCGGTTGGGGAATGTCCTGCAGTCCGCAGGGGCTGCCCTGCAGGTAATCGCCCTTGCGCTCGTCGCCCGTACCCCAGGTACGCAGGCGCACCAGCTCTTCGCCCGCCAGGCTGGTGGTGAACAGGGTGTCGCCCATCTGCTCCCAGGGCGTGGCGTACTTGATGGCCTCGTCCTCGATGCCCAGGTCGCGCAGCACTTCCATGGTGCGCTGGTTGGTGATGTGAGCTCGCGGGGTGTCGGCCAGCCAATGGGTGCGCGAGACGAGATGGACGCGCACACCCTGGGTGGCCAGGGCCAGGGCGGCCGTGCCGCCAGTGGGACCGGAGCCGATGATCAGAACGTCGGTGTCGAAATCGATGCTGGTTTCCACGCTATGGGTCTCCTCGCTGCGGGTGGCGGGCTTGCCGGTCTTGTGATGAAGCGCAGCCTTGATGGAGAGGCACTTTACAGCGCTTGCATGCTAGCATGCAAGCTCAGAATACAGACTTCACCCAACCCGTACCGCCGGCACCCTCCCCCGCCAGACCGCCCGCGGCGGGGGTGATACCATCCGCCCGCAGCCCAACCTCAGACCCCGGAAGCCCGCCCCCATGGCCAAGAAGAACTACATCTACCAGGAGATCCTCGAACGGCTGCTCACATGCCAGTACCGCTTCGGCGACCGCATCCTGGTCAAGGAGATCAGCGAGGAGATGGGCGTCAGCCGGCACCCCATCATGACCGCCCTGTACCGCCTGCAGGAGCGGGGCTTCGTCACCATCACCGCCCAGGTCGGCTGTGAGGTGGTCACGCCGACGCCCGAGGCGATCCAGGACTTCTACCGCATGTTTGCGCTTACCGAAGGGCTGATCGCCGAGCTCGCCGCCAGCCGGGCCAGCGCTGCCGACATCAGCCGCCTGCGCCTCATCAACGACCAGATCCATGCCCTCGACGCCACCCACAGCGCCAATGCTGACGAGTATCGGCGGCTCAACGTGGACTTCCACACCCAGCTCCACGCCATGGCCACGTCGCCCCTGCTGTGCAGCCGGCAGCTGGCCAACTTCGAACTGTCGGATTTCTTCATCGTGCAGACCTGCGGGTTCCAGGCCCACCTCGGGCTGGTGGCCGATGAACACAAGGGTGTCATCGACGCCATTGTTGCCCGGCAGCCGGAAGCAGCCAACCGGGCGGCCCGGGAGCACATCGAAAGCGTCTCCCGCAGCGTGGCAGCCGCGCTGGAGAAGGCCCGCAAGGCGGCGCCCTGACCCATGAGGCCGCAGGGCATGCTGCCAACGGAAGATCGATGCCCCTTGCCCCGCAGCACCGCGCTGCTCCTCGCCACCGTGCTCTTCCTGTGCGGCTGCATCTTCGTTCCCCGCACAACCCAACGCTACGACCCCGCCTGCGGCATCACCGAACGCCACATGAGCCTCGACACCTACCAGGTCGGCGCCTTCGGCGGCTGCCGCAATGAAGGCTGCGCCGAGCTCCTCGTGCTTGCCGGCGCCGTATCGGCAGCGAGCTTTGTGGTGTCGGGCAGCGTGGTGGTGGTCGGGGAAATGGTGTACTGGCTCGAAGCGAAAGGGCGCTGCCTGAGCCGCTAGAAGACCCGCATCGACCAGCGCCCCAGCCGCCCTAGGCCCGCTCCACGCTCATTGCCGTGCCGATGGCCGCAGCCTGCAGCAGGGCGATGCAGACCAGCACGGTAGTGAAGCTGCCCGCATCCATCAGCCCGCCAAACACCAGCGGCGCCAGGGCCAGGCCGGTGTCCAGGCCCGAATACACAAAGCCGTACACCCGCCCGAAAGCCGCCTGACCAAAGCGCGCAGTGGCAGCGCGGCGCACCAGCAGATCGCGGGAGGGGCCCGCCAGCCCGGTCAGGAAGCCGATGGCCGCCATCAGGCCAACCACCGCCGCCGACGGCACCCAGCCGCTGGCCAGCAGCAACGCGGCCAGGGCAGCTGCACCCAGGGCGCTGGCGATGATGCGATCCTGGCGGGCCGAGCGGGCCAGAAAGCCGCCTACCAGAATGCCGGCCGCGCCACCGAGCAGGTAGGTGGACAGGGTCGCCGCCGACGCCTCCACCGACATGTCGTAGAGCCCCTTCATCAATGGCGCACCGAAGTTCTGAATGGCACCGAAGGCCGTGGTGAGCAGGAAGAAGAATATGAAGCACATCCACACCGGGCCCACCTTGAGGATCTCCAGGGTGCTCACCGGCCGCCCCGCCGCCGTGGTGGCGCGACTCTCGTCCACCAGGTGATGGCGACCGAAGAGGATCAGGGCCAGCGCAGGCACCGCCAGCAGCCCCGCCGCCAGCGCCGCCACCCGCCAGCCCGAGTGGGCGGCGATGCCGGTCATGAACACCGGCGCCAGCGCCCAGCCCAGGTTGCCGGACAGGCCATGCACCGAAAAGGCATGGCCGAGCCGCGGCGCCGACACATTGCGGTTGAGAATGGTGAAATCACAAGGGTGAAAAACGCTGTTGCCCAGGCCCGCCAGCGCCGCCACCAATAGCAGGGTGGCAAAAGAGCCGGCCTGGGACAACAGCCCACCGGCAGCGATGAAACAGCCAATGCCGGCGGCCAGCACCCGCACCGGCCCGAAGCGGTCCACTGCCAGTCCCGCCAGGGCCTGGCCCACACCGGAGACCAGGAAGAAGACCGTCATGGTGCTGCCGATGCCCACGAAATCCAGCCCAAACTCGGGCATCAGCCACGGAAAGAGTGGCGGCAGCAACAGATGGAAGAAATGCGACACCCCGTGGGCAAAACCCACCAGGGCAATCACGTAAGCATCCTGCCGAGGGGGGGCGAGGCTGGCTTGAGCGGTCATGTGAAGTTCTCCGTGGCTGCAGCGTCGGCCCGGCCTGCCGCATTGTTGTATTGAAGCGGCCGGATAACAGCCTGATACTAGCGCCGCTCCAGATGGCTGTATTTCGACAAACTGACAGAGATTTGCGCAAACATGCCGCAGAAAGCGCCCCCCGATCCTTCGACCCCCTCCCCCGCCGGGCCCCCTCCGTCGACGAGCCGGTGACCGTCAACCTCCGCAGCCTGCCGCCGGACGTGACCATTCCGCCCCACCGCCACCCCTGGGCCCAGCTGGCCTACCCCGTGCGCGGCGCCATCCGCATCTGCGCTGCGGGCATGGCCTGGATCGTGCCGCCCAACCGGGCGGTGTGGATTCCGCCGGAAATCGACCATGACGTGACCGTGCTGGGCGCGGTGGAGCTGCGTACTCTCTACGTTGCCTCCGCCGCCGCTCCGCTCCCCCTGGACGCATGCACGGTGGTGGACGTGTCGCCGCTGCTGCGCAGCCTGGGCGAGGCCATTGTCGAGGGCCGCGGCGACGCCCGTCACCGCCTGATGATGCAGCTCGCCCTGGAAGAGATGCGCATCGCCCGGCCCCTGTCCCTGGGCCTGCCCCTGCCCGATGACCGGCGCCTCAAGGCCCTGTGCGACGCACTGATGGCCGACCCCGCCGACAACCGCGGCCTGACCGAATGGGCCGCACAGGTGGGCGCCAGCGAACGCACCCTGGCGCGCCTGTTCAAGTCCGAGCTCGACACCAGCTTCGGTGCCTGGCGCCAGCAGCTACGCCTGGCCAAGGCTGTCGACGAGATCTCCCGCGGCGTCCCCATGGCCCAGGTCGCCGCCGCCGTCGGCTACGCCAGCCAGGCTGCCTTTTCGGCCATGTTCTCCCGGGCGCTCGGCGTGCCACCAAGCCGCTTCGGCGGGGAATGAAGCCCCCGCGGCCTGCAAGCCTCAGTCACCGCGCCAGGTGGGCAGACGCCAGTCCAGGATCAGGGCCAAGCCGCGCAAGCTGAAGGTGATGCCCGCCCCCAGCACCAGCCCAAGCCAGTCCGGCCCGCCAAGGCTGCTGGCAAGCACCACGCACCAGCCCCCGATGAAGGCGCATACCGCATAGGGGCGGTGATCGCTGAAGGCGCTGGGGATCTCGTTACAGACGATATCCCGCAGCACGCCGCCGAAGACGGCAGTGATCATGCCCATCAGCACCGCCACGATGGGCGGCATGGCCGCCGCCAGGGCGATCTGGGTGCCACCGGCGGTGAACAACCCGAGGCCGATGGCGTCGGGCCACTGAATGGCCCGCTCGGTGGGCTCGAAGTGGCGCCCACGCATGAAGTACATGGACAGCAGGCTCAAGCCGAGCAAAACCCACAGCCACGACGAATGGGACACCCAGAAGAAGGGCCGCCGATCAAGGAGGATGTCGCGCAGGGTTCCGCCACCAAAGGCCGCCAGCCCGACCACCACGCACACGCCGACGATATCAAGACGCTTGCGCGCCGACTCAAGCAGACCCGAAAGAGCGAAAGCCAGGATGGCAGCGGCTTCAATCAGCAGCTGCGCGGTGGACAGGGACAGCGTGGGGAGGGTAGAGACTTCCAGCATGGCAATGGGCGCAGTTGACGAGGCCGCGATTATCCCTCGCCGCCCTCGATGTAGCGCCGCGCATAACGCTGCCCCAAACTGGTCAGGATCTCGTAGCCAATGGTGCCGGCGCGGCTGGCGATGGCATCCACACCGTTGAGCGGGTCGGCCAGATCAAGCAAGTCGCCCTCGACAATCCGCCCTTCGGGCAAATCGGTGATGTCGACGATGAGAGTATCCATGGAGATGTTGCCAATCAGAGGCAGGCTGATGCCATCACAGTGGGCAACGCCCGAATTGCTCAGGCTGCGCAGATAGCCATCGGCGTAACCGACCGCCACGGTGGCGACGCGTGACGGGCGCGCCGCCGTCCAGGTGTGGGAATAACCAACGGCCGTTCCGGCGGCGATGCGGCGAGTCTGCAGCACCTTGCCCTGCAGGCGGATCACCGGCCGCAGAGGGTTGGGCTGCCCGGCTACGGGGGCGACCCCGTAGAGGGCCGCGCCCGGGCGAACCAGGTCGAAATGATAGGCCTCGCCCAGGAAGATCCCCGACGAATTGGCCAGGCTGCAACGCACCCCGGGCAGACGCCCCCGGGCGGCCCGAAAGCGCTCAAGCTGCAGCCCATTGACCGCATTGCCCTGTGCCTCGGCACTGACCAGGTGGCTCATCAGGAACTTAAGGGCGATGCCCTGCAGGCCATCCGGGCTGGCCGTCAGGTGTTCGAGCTCGTCCGGCGCCAAACCCAGGCGGGCCATGCCCGTATCCACCTGCAGGACGGCCGGCAGCATGGCGTCCAGATCCCTGGCGAGGCTCTGCCAGGCCTGTACCTGGGGCAGGCTGTTGAGGACCGGAACGAGCCGGTTGCGGACGAAATCACGCTCGGCGCCCGGGTGGGGCCCGTGGAGCACATGGATGTCGGCATCGGCCGGAAGCACTGGGCGCAGGCGGATGCCCTCGTTGAGATGGGCAACGAAGAAGCTGCGGCAGCCTGCCCGGTACAGCGCCGGGGCCACCCGCTCGGCCCCCAGGCCATAGGCATCGGCCTTGACCACGGCAGCACATTCCGCCGCGGAAAGCCGGGCACGCAAACTGCGCCAGTTATCGCAGAGGGCATCGAGATCGATGCTGAGAAGGGCCCCAAAGGGGTTCAGTGTACTTTCCGACATGCGTTCTCTCGTCAATTCAGATTTGCAGAGCGGCCGACCGGCGGGCGCCGGCCGGCCCGGGAGCTCAGGCCGCTCTCGGAGCCAGCGCCTTCTTGGCCCAGTACTCCCGGGTCAGGCGGGCAATCACCGGCGCGAGCAGCAGCAGGGAGATCAGGTTGGGCAGGGCCATGAAGGCGTTGAGGGTGTCGGCCACCAGCCAGACGAAGTCCAGCTGGGTAACCGCGCCCACCAGCACGAAGATCGTCCACAACACCCGGTAGGGGACTTCGACCGCCGTCCCCACCAGGTATTCCCAACACTTTTCGCCGTAGTAGGCCCAGCCCAGGATGGTGGTGAAGGCGAACACCGCAATGGCCACCGCCAGGAACTGCCCGCCGTAGCCCGGGAAGGCCGCGTCGAAGCCCGCCGCGCTGAGGGCCGCCCCCTTCAGGCCGGAGCTCCATACACCGGTCACGATCAGCACCAGGCCGGTCATGGTGCATACGATGATGGTATCGATGAAGGTACCCATCATCCCCACCAGGCCCGACTCCACTGCGTTGCGGGTCTGCCCCGCCGCCTGGGCGATGCCGGCGGTGCCCAGGCCGGCCTCGTTGGAGAAGATGCCGCGGGCAACGCCGTAACGCATGGCCATCAATACGGCAGCGCCGGCAAAGCCACCCGTCGCGGCCACCGGACTGAAAGCACTGGCGAAAATCAGCGCAAAGGCCGCCGGAATCCGATCGGCGTAGAGACCGAGCACCGTCACGGAGGCAACGATGTAGCCAATGCACATGAAGGGCACAAGCTTCTCGGCCACCGCCCCGATGCGCTTGACGCCGCCCAGCAGCACGAAACCGGTGAAGACCGCCATCACCACGCCGGAAACCCAGGGGTTGATGCCGAAAGCCGTCTCAAGCGCACCAGCGATGCTGTTGGACTGGACCATGTTGCCGATCCCGAAGCCGGCCAGCCCACCAAAGATCGCAAAGGCCGCGCCCAGCCAGCGCCAGCCTTTGCCCAGGCCGTTCTTGATGGCGTACATGGGGCCCCCCACCTGCTCCCCGTGATCGTCGGTCTCGCGGTAATGCACCGCCAGCAGCACCTCGGAATACTTGGTGGCCATACCCACCAGGGCCGTCATCCACATCCAGAACATCGCCCCCGGGCCGCCGAGGGCAATGGCCGTGGCCACGCCGGCGATGTTGCCGGTACCGACGGTGGCGGCCAGGGCAGTCATCAGCGCCGCATACGGGGTGATCTCGCCCGGGGCGCCGGGCGCCGCCTTGCGCCCCCGCCAGACCATCACGAAGCCGGAGAGTATCCGGGTGATGGGCATGAAGCGCAGGCGCAGCTGCAGGTAGAGCCCGGTCCCCAGGATGGCCACCAGCATTGGCGGCCCCCACACAATGTCGTTGATGGCGGTGATGATTTGCGTCAGCGCTTCCATGATCTTCTCTCCCTTGGGTAGCGCGGTCAGGCCTGGACGCGGGCCATCGCCGCGATTTCCACCTGGGCACCGGTGGGCAAGGCCGCCACCTGCACCGTGGACCGGGCCGGACGGTGGGCACCGAAGCGGCGGGCGAAGACGGCATTCATGTCGGCAAACTGCGCCAGATCCGTCATGAACACGGTGACGGAAACCACCTGGGCCAAAGCGCTCCCCGCACTGCCCAGCACAGCCTCCAGGTTATTGAATACCTGCTCGGTCTGGGCCTGGATGTCGCCGCCGACCTTCTCGCCGGCGGCCGTCAGGGGAAGCTGGCCGGATGTGTGAACCCAGCCATCGCTGACCATGGCCTGAACATAGGGTCCGATGGCCTGGGGCACAGCGGTGGTGTTGATGACTTGCATGGTATTGCCTCCTCGGTTATGGATTGTTGTTTGCGGGTATATCGATTTCAGGCGTAACGGGAGACGGCGAGATCGTCCACCGGGATTTCGGGCTTGCGGCCGCTGAGCATGTCGGCCACGACGCGGCCGGTACCCGCCGCCATGGTCCAGCCCAAGGTGCCGTGTCCGGTGCTGAGGGTCAGGTTGTCGTAGCGGGTCTTGCCGATGATGGGCGTACCGTCCGGCGTCATCGGGCGCAGGCCGGTCCAGAACTCGGCCCGGGCAAGATCGCCCCCCCGCGGGAAGAGATCGGAAACGACGAACTCCAAGGTCTTCCGGCGCCCTTCTTCCAGGCTTAGATCAAAGCCCGAGAGCTGCGCCGTGCCCCCAACCCGGATACGGTCCCCCAAGCGGGTCACGGCCACCTTGTGGGTCTCGTCCATGATGGTGGACTCCGGCGCCATGGACGCATCGCTGATCGGCACGGTGATCGAAAAACCCTTCACCGGATACACGGGGATGTCGATGCCCACCGGCTCCAGCAGGGCCTTCGAGTAGCTCCCGAGGGCCAGCACGTAGTGATCGGCACTGAGGGTGCCAGCGTCAGTCCGGATACCGGTGATGCGCTGGCCGTCGTACTCGATGCCGGCGATGCTCACGCCGAAGCGGAAGCGGACGCCCAGCGCTTCAGCCATGGCGGCGAGCTTGCGGGTAAACAGATGGCAATCACCGGTCTCGTCCCCCGGCAGGCGCAGGGCACCGACAAACTTGTGCTTGACCAGGGCCAGGGCCGGCTCGTAAGCCAGGTAGCCCTCCTGGTCCAGCACCTGAAAGGGCACGCCGGACTGCTGCAGGATCGCCACATCCTTGCCAATACCGTCCAGCTGCTTTTGGGTACGGAACAGTTGCAAGGTGCCCTGGGTACGTTCGTCGTAACGGATACCGGTCTCGGCGCGCAACTGCACCAGGCAGTCGCGGCTGTATTCGGCGACACGCACCATGCGGCTCTTGTTGACCTGGTAAGCAGCCTCCGTGCAGTTGCGCAGCATGGCCATGCCCCAGCGCCACATGGCGGGGTCGAGCATGGGCTTGATAACCAGCGGGCTGTGGTGCATCAGCATCCACTTGATGGCCTTGAGTGGCACACCGGGCCCAGCCCAGGGGGCGGAGTAGCCGGGCGACACTTCACCCGCATTGGCAAAACTGGTCTCCAACGCCGGGCCGGCCTGGCGGTCCACCACCGTGACCTGGTGTCCGGCCTTGGCCAGGTAATAAGCGATGCAGGTACCGATGACGCCACTGCCGAGGACGAGGACATGCATGGGATTCTCCTTGGGAAACGGATTGGTCATTTGAATGCATGACACATAGCGATTCCCGTGCCAGAAAGAAAATCACATACAAAACAACCACTTGAAAAACAAAGCCGGCCAATCGGTGCGCAAAATGTAACGATATCGTTACAGAATCACCCCAAAACGTCCACTTCTCGAAAGATTTTCCTTATTTCTCAATGCACTGGATGAACCGTATCATTATCTTTACATCGTATTGAATTCACTACACCCCGCCATGCGCATCGACGTATTCTTCTCCGACCGGGTCGGGATCGCCCAGGAGGTGCTGGCCGAACTGGCCCGGCGCCGACTCAACGTAACGGCGGTAGAGGTGGATCCGCCCCATATCTTCATCGAGGCGCCAGCCGTCGATCAGGCCAGCCTCGCCGAACTGCGCGAGCAATTGATGGGTGTCGCCGGGGTGCGCACCGTGGAGCCAGTGGGCATGCTGCCCGGGGCCCAGCGGCGCCTGTACCTCGACGCCCTGCTCGCCTCGCAGCCCGACCCGGTGTTTGCCGTCGATGAATCGGGCTGCGTGGTGGTGGCCAATGGCGCGGCCATTGCCGCCTGCGGCATGGATGAGGGGAGCCTGATCGGCACCTCCATGCAGGCCCTGATCGGCAACCCGGCGCTACTGCGGGAACTGGTGGAGGGGGGCTATCACCTGCCGGTGTGCGAGGTGGCCATCAACGGTGAGCCCTACCTGCTGGAGACCATGCCTCTGCATGAGGCCGGCGGCCGGGTCGCCGGGGCGGTGATGAACCTGCACGCCCCCAGCCGCATCGGGGAACGCATGAGCGCCCTGCAGAACTACGATGCCGGCGGCTTCGACGCCATCCTCGGCACCTCGCCGGTGATCGAACAGCTCAAGCAGCGCGCGGCCCGGATGGCCATGGTGGATGCGCCCCTGCTGATCACCGGGGAGACCGGCACCGGCAAGGAGCTCCTGGCCCACGCCTGCCATGCGGGCAGCAGCCGGCGCAACCAGCCCTTTTTCGCCCTCAACTGCGCCGCCCTGCCCGAGAGCCTGGCCGAAAGCGAGCTCTTCGGCTATGCCGCCGGCGCCTTCACCGGGGCCCTGCGCGGGGGCAAGCCGGGGCTGCTCGAACTGGCCGATGGCGGCACGGTCTTCCTCGACGAGATCGGGGAGATGTCACCCTACCTGCAGGCCAAGCTGCTGCGCTTTCTCAACGACGGCAGCTTCCGGCGGGTCGGCGGCGACCGGGAGGTACGCATGAACGTGCGCATCATCAGCGCCACCCACCGGGCGCTGGAAGACATGGTGAGCAGCGGCCATTTCCGCCAGGATCTGCTCTTCCGCCTCAATGTGCTCAACCTGCAGGTTCCGCCCCTGCGGGAACGCCCGGGCGACATTCTGCCCCTGGCCCAGTCCTTCCTCAGCCGGGCCTGTACCCAGGCCTCGCGCCCGCCCCTGCGCCTGTCCCAGGCAGCCTGCGCGGCCATGCTGAGCAATCCGTGGGTGGGCAATGTGCGGCAGTTGCAGAACGTCATCTTCCGGGCGGTGACGATGACCGAAGGCAACATCATCCAGGTGGAAGACCTGGAGCTCGCCCAGGTTGCCACCCCCGCCGTGCCGGGCGATGGCACCGAGGTGGGCAGCCTGGACGAAGCTATTGCCGAGTTCGAGAAGAACCTGCTGCAGCGCCTGTACCGGGAGCACCCGTCGAGCCGCCGGCTGGCCCGGCGGCTCGGCACCTCCCACACCGCCATTGCCAACCGGCTGCGGCGTTACGGCATCGCCTAGCGCGGGAGGTTGATGGCCTACCTGCCCAGGCGCTCAGCCTGGGCTGGTGCCTACCGATCCGCGTCGGCAGCGGCGGCGTCACCGGTAAAGAAAGACTCGTTCTTGCGCGGCACGACCCGATAGGCTTCGTCCTGGAACAGGCCCTGCACGGTGCTCATGGTGCCCGCCTGCAGGTTGTGGATGGTGACGGGCTTGGCCAGCACCGCCGGCACGGCAGGCACGAAGAAGTTGGGCACCATGGACGTGCGCCACAGCTTGCCTTCCGAGTCGTAGCCATCCACCTGGGCGAGCAGCCAGGTGTCCTCGTCGAAGTAGTAGCGGCGCTTGGGCACGGCGTGGCGCTTGCCCGACACCACCGTGGCCTCCACCTCCCACACCCGGTGCAGCTCCCAGCGCAGCTTGGCGGCACTCAGGTGGAACTTGTCGTAAGCCTCGGCTTCCTTCGCCGTCACCAGCTCGTTGTTGTTGTAGGGGATATACATCTCGCGCTTGCCCACCAGCTTCCATTCGAAGCGATCGGGGTGGCCCATGAAGCCCATCACCTCGTCAAAGTAGTTGGCCCCCGACGAGACGAAGTCGGGCGTGTCGTAGGCCACCGTGGGGGCCCGCCGCACCCGGCGCTGGCCCACCAGATACTGCCAGGCCTGGCGCGGTGACTTGGCATTGATGCTGTCCCGCAGCACCAGGGATTCCCCAGCCTTGAACGGGGGCGCGGTGGTGTTGAACCGCTGCAGGAAGTACTCCCCGCTCCAGCCCTTGGCCGAGCCGTCCTTGTAGTAATACGGGTGCTGGAAGAAGTTGTCGGTGCGCGTGGCCAGGGTGCGGGCGCCATTGGCGGTGCCGACGATGTTCTTGGAGCCGAACTCCACCGACTCGGGCTCGATGCGCAGGATGTAGTTCCAGATCACCTCGACGCCGGCCTTGGGGATGGGAAAGGGTACGCCCCCAAAACAGCCTTCCACCGACAGGCCGGCCTCCACCGTCCTGCAGCCGGTAGCGTTGCGGGCGGTGGCGTCATACACATGCTGGGGCGCCACCGCGCTGCGATGGGTCGGGTACACATTGAGGCGGAAAGACTCGGGGTACTTCTTGATCAGCGCCTGAGTGCCTTCCGCGAGCTTGTCGGCGTACTGGGCCAGGTTGGCCGCGGTGATCTGCAGGGTGGGCTTTTCGCCGGGAAAGACGCTCACCGGCACGTCCCCCACCTTGGTACCGGCCACCTTGGCGCCGCCCCCGCTCCAGGCGGGAATGCTGCCGTCCTTGTTGCCGGCGCGCTCGCCCCCCAGGGGCGTGAGGGTGGTCTTGAGCTGGGCGGCCTCGTCGGCCGAGACGGCGGCCACGGCGGGCTGCAGTTGGGCGATGGCGCCGATCAGGGCCAGGCGGACAAATGTTGTGCTCTTCATGTCGGGGTTCCTCTTTTTATCTGGGGCGCAGGATCAGAAGCTGCGCTGGATGGACAGGGAGACAAAGTCCCGGTCGCCGTGGAAGTTCTGGAAGGAATTGAGGCCGGCGGGCGTGGACACCGAGCCTGCGCTGCCGATGTAGTGGGTGTAGTTGAGGCCTACGTGCCAGGCCTTCTGATACACGGCCTTGGCACCCAGGCTGATGCTGCCGCCCTGCTCCGCCGGAAACAGCACCCCATTGACCGACGAGCGCCCGAACAGGCCGTAGCTCACGCCGATGGGCAGCTGCAGGTCTGTCTCGGGCAGCACCTGGAAGTACTCCGGCGTAAACACGAACTGCACCGCGCCAGCGTCGCGGGTGGCGTTGGGGTCCAGCGCCTCCGGGTTGTCGGTGACGCGCAGGCGGCGGTTGAAGGCAAACTCGCCCAAGAACGATGCGCCGTCCCACAGGGCGCTGGCCCCCAGCACGCTGATCGCCGACAGGTTGAGGTGCAGGGTGTCGCCCTTGGGGAAGCGGGCGTTGCTGCCGCCATCGGCCGCCGGGTCGTTGATGGGGAAGACAAAGCTGCCCGCCGCCAGCAGGGGCTGGTTGGTGCGGAAGGAGATCTCCCCTGCCACGTTGGTGTCGCCCACCAGGGTGCTGAAACTGCCGCCCACGGTGCGGATGTTGCGGCCAAACACCATCACGTAGTCCTGGGGCACCACGCCGCCCGGGCCGGCGTTGAAGCGGGCGTAGAACTGAGGCAGCTTTTCGTGGAAGGTGGCGGCATACAGGCCGTATTCGCTGTCGCCGGCCTTGAAGCGCAGCTGCATGCCGCCCTGCCCCGAGTTGCCGGGCTCGATGTCCTTGCCCCGCCGGGCCGTGCCGTAGGGGGTGTACAGCAGCTCGCCGCCGTCATCTACGAAGTCGGCAAAGCTGAAGTAGCTGCCCGCCGCCGGCAGGCGCGACTTGCGCCACTCGGGCTGGATGTAGGCCCCCACGATCACGTCGGGCGTGATCTGCAACTGGGCCGACACCTGCCCCACCGGCCGCGCCACCTCCTTGAACTGGGAGTTGGGCACCGACAGGGCCCGGGCCAGATCCAGGGGCGTCTGGGCCCCGGCAATGCCGTTGTTGCCGAAGAACAGGCTCTCGCCATAAAGCTGGGTGAAACGCCCGGCCTTGAGGTTGAGGTTCATGCCGCCCACCGACTGGCGGGTATACACAAAGGCGTCGAGCACCTCGGCGTTGCGGCCGTGGGTGATGCGGGTGTGCTTGTTGAAGCGGTCGTAGGGGCCGGTCTGGTTGAGGCCGGGGGCGTCATCGGCGCTGCGGTCGTTGCTGTGCTGATAGACGTCGTCATACCAGCCCGCCGCACTCACTCTGAAGCCACTGTCGCGCTTGTAGCGCACCCCCAGCTCGGTGAGGATGTCGAGGCGGTTGGAGATGAGGCCGCGGCTGAAGTTGCGGTCGCCGTCATTGGTGTTGACCTGGGGCGTGAGCCCGGCCAGGCCCGCGGGCGCCACCTCGTCGCTCACCCCGCGCACCCGCCAGGCGGTGCTGTACTTGACGGTGGTGTCCCAGGAGATCGCCAGGTCGGGCGAGTCGGTATCGATGGTGAAGGACTGGGCCGGGCCCGACAGGGCCATGCCGGCACAGGCCATCGACACGGCGCGGCACAGGAGTCGCATGTGCATGCTGGCGCCTCCTTCAGACGCGCTCGACGGCGCGGGTGTCCGCGGCGTCGGGCTGGCTGCGCCGCACTTCATCGGCGATCACGCTGCGCAGGATGCGCCGCGCCCGCACCGCCCCCACGTCGCTGCTCAGCAGCACCGGGTTGAGGCTCAGCAGGTCGGCATTGCCGATGTTGGCGTACTGGGCGTCCACGTAGGGGCCGTCCTCGTCCACAAAGGCGTCGTGCATGCCCTTGATCTTGGCGGCGTTGTAGTCGGCGTCCTCCACCAGGTGGTTGCGCCGGGTGGCGAAGAAATAGTGGGTGGTGCCCTCGGTCTCGGGGGTGGTGGTGTGCAGGTCGTACTGGCCCACACAGTTGGCCAGATCCAGCGTGGCCTGGTCGTCCTGGGTAGCGCCGATCTGCAGTTGCACGGTGGTGGGCGCCATGAACGTCACCTCCACAAAATGCCGCGCCTCGGCCATGGGCTCAGGCAGAAACTGGTTGAGAATGAAGATGGGCGGGGTCTGCTTCCACTCCCAGCGGGTAGCCACGCTGCTGGCGGTCTCCTTGACCTGGGGCACCTGGGGGGTGAGCTGGCCGCGGGTGGAGATGATCTCGCCGTGCAGGTGGTCCACGTGGCTCAGGTCCATCACGTTGTCGGTGATCAGCTCGTAGTAGGTGTTGCGGTGCATATAGGTAAAGCCGACGCTGTTGGGGTGGCCGTCGGTGAGGGGGCTGAAGTCGGGCAGCTTGGCTTCGTCGGCCGGGGCGTCACCCATCCAGATCCACACAAAGCCAAAGCGCTCCAGCAGCGGAAAGGTGCGCACCCGCGCAGCGCGGGGGATATGGCCGTTGCCGTGGGGGTTGTGGTTGCACACCCCGCTGCAGTCGAACTTGAGGCCGTGGTACTTGCACATCACATCGTCACCGTGGCGCACGCCCATGCTGAGAGGCACGAAGCGGTGGGGGCAGCGGTCATGCATGGCCACGGGGCTGCCGTCGTGCTTGCGATAGATGAGCACCGGGGTGTTGAGCAGCTTGCGGGCAAACAGGCCTTCGGCGCTCACCTCGGTGGAGAGCGCGGCGACATACCACGCGTCCCTGAGGTAAGTGACACTCTTCCTTGTCTCCATTTTTCTTCTCCAGGTGGGATTGCCGGGCAGGCGCCCGGCGGACGAAACCTGGCGGCGGCTGCCGCCCGGCTTACAGATCGATGGTCAGGGTGGGGCTGAGCGCGCGGGAGCAGCAGGGCGTGAAGCAACGCCCGGTGTCCCGCTCGGCGGGGCTGAGAAACACGTCCCGGTGGTCGGGCAGGCCATCGAGCACCGGCAGCAGGCAGGCGCCGCACACCCCCTGTTCGCACGACAGGTTGAGCGCCACCCCGTGGGCCAGCAGGGCCTGGGCGGCCGTCTCGGTGGGCCCCACCGGCACGCGCAGGCCCCGCCGGGCGAGGATCAGCTCGAAGCCACCGGCCGCGACGGCCGGCTGGGCCGGGGCAGCGAAGTGCTCGAAGTGCACCCGGCTTTCGTCCCACCCGGCCTGCCGGGCAGCGCCGCACACATGGCTGATGAAGCCTGCCGGGCCGCACACATAGAGGTGGGCGTCGGCCCCGGCCCGGCGCAGCACGGCCTCGGCATCCAGGCGCCCGGCCTCGGGGGTGCTGTCGTGGTAGAGCCGCAGCTGCGGGGCGTAGGCCGCCCGGGCCAGGGTGTCCCGGTAGGCCGCCCGCTCGGGGCTGCGGCTGCAGTAGTGCAGCTCGAAATCCCGCCCTGCGGCGTGCAGCGCCTCGGCCATGGCCAGGATGGGAGTGATGCCGATGCCGCCGGCAAACAGCACCGGGCGCCCCGCCGGCAGCAGAGGAAAGAGGTTGCGGGGCGGGCTGATCTGCAGCGTGTCGCCCGGCCGGATGTCCCGGTGAGCACAGGCCGACCCGCCCCGCCCGTCGCGGTCGTGGAGGATGGCGATCTCGTAGAACCGCAACGCCGGGCCGGTACGGCACAGGGAATACTGGCGCAGCATGCCGTTGGGCAGGGCCACATCGACATGCGCGCCCGCCGTACAGGCCGGCAGCGGCCCGCCATCGAGCGAGGCCAGAACAAGGCTCAGGACATCAATTGCAGCGTGGCGCACTTCGCAAACGCGAACGGCCAGCATGGGTTGAGAGCTCAACACAACCGGGTCTCCTTTGGGATGAAAGTGCCTGGGCCACTGCGGGCCCTTGAACAGCACTTGGCAATCCCCGTGCCAGCGGTTGAGATCACTTCAATTTATTGATTTATAAATATTTCTGTTTTTAGCAAATCGAGGGATAGAATCGATGTGACTGAAATCAGCAATACGCACATTGCTGATTTCAGCAAATCAAATAAAAACAGACACCGGAGACCCATCCCATGCCCGCCCCGGCCGACCGCCACCTGCAGTCCGTTCCTGGAGACATCGACGACCGGGAGATCTCCAAGTACGTCCAGTTTGACCCCGACAGCGGGCAGATCACCCTGCTCGACCAGCGCATGCTGCTGATCCACGGCTTCACCCTGGCGGCCCTGCGGCGGGAGCTCATCGAGCGCCTGGGCGTGGAACCCACCCGGGAGCTATTCACCCGTTTGGGCTACCAGCAGGGCATGGAAGACGCCCGCCGCCTGCACAAATCGGTGGGCGGCGACCTGAAGCAGACCTTTGCCTACGGCCCGCGCCTCCGCGAAATGGAAGGCTTTGTGCGCAACCAGGCGGTGGACCGCATTCGCTTCAACCAGGAAACCGGTGATTTCTGGAGCGACTACTACTGGGAATCATCCTGGGAGGCCGACATCCACCGTGCCCAGTTTGGCGTGAGCGGGTCGCCCGCGTGCTGGATCATGGTGGGCTACGCCACCGGCTTTACCACCGCGCTGATGGGGCGGCCCATCCTGTGGCGCGAAGTGGAATGCGTGGCCATGGGGCACGCCCGTTGCCGCGTCATCGGCCAGCCCCTGGAAGAATGCGACGACGCCGAAGCCCACCTGAGCTTCCTCCAGGTGGAGGACTTCATCGCCACCCCGCGGCGCCGAGCCACCCGCCCCGCCCGGACCACCAGCCAGGAAGAGCCCACCCGGCAACTCCCCGACCTGATCGGCGCCTCGAACAGCTTCAACGAAGTGGCCTACCTCATCAAACGCGTCGCCCCCACCGACGCCACCGTGCTGCTCACCGGCGAAAGCGGCGTGGGCAAGGAACGCTTCTCCAAGGCCCTGCACGCCCTCGGGCCGCGGGCCGAACGCCCCTTCATCTCCATCAACTGCGCCGCCATCCCCCACGACCTGGTGGAAGCCGAACTGTTTGGCGTGGAAAAAGGCGCCTTCACCGGCGCCACCGTGTCCCGCCCGGGGCGCTTCGAGCGGGCCAGCGGCGGCACCCTCTTCCTCGACGAGATCAGCAGCCTGCCCCTGCACGCCCAGGGCAAGCTGCTGCGCGTGCTGCAGGAAGGCGAGCTCGAACGGGTGGGCGACACCCAGGTCCGTCCCATCGACGTGCGCATCATCGCCGCCACCAACCGCGACCTGCGCAGCGAAGTGGAAGCCGGCCACTTCCGGGAAGACCTGTTCTTCCGGCTCAACGTCTTCCCGGTGAAGATCCCCCCGCTGCGCGACCGCCGCGAAGACATCCCCCTGCTGGTGGACACCTTCGTCAAGCGCTACGCCACCCGCTTCGGCAAGAACATCGCCGGCCTCAGCCGCAACGCCAGCGAAAAGCTGTGGGCCTACGACTGGCCGGGCAACATCCGGGAGCTGGAGAACATCATCGAGCGGGCGGTGATCCTGGCCGAGAACGACGGCAGCATCGACGTGGAGCACCTGTTTTCGGGGGGCGAGCAGGTGCCCCTGACCCTCCCCTCCCCCATCCCCGCCGACGCCCGCACCGAAGCACCGCCGCGCCCGGGCGCAGAAATCCCCCTCCAGTACGCCATCGACCGACTGCTGGATGCACAGCTGTCACTGGAGGAAGCGGAAGGGCTGATGATCGCCACCGCACTGCGGCGGACGGAGGGGAATCTGTCGGCTGCCGCGCGGTTGCTGAAGCTGGGGCGGGGGCAGTTGCAGTATCGGGTGGGGAAGCGGGGCGCCGCGGGCAGCGAAGGCCGATAGGGCCGGGGCCGGGCCGCCGCCTCGGAAGAATCGGCCGCGGCAAGGCCGGCCCTTGCACCACAAGCACCCCACCCCCGCCCTGCACATCAAAAGTCTCCCTGTTCGACTCCCTGGCGGCCCATCCTTCATCCTCACAGGCACCCATTCGGGATAATCTAGGACGATCCCGTGTGTTGCAGGACAATCGCAAAAAACCCGTGAATCCCAGGCCATGACTCCCGCCTACCACCCCAAGCACGCTCCCATGGCATGACAAAGAGAACTGCAGCTCCCGCAACGACCACGCCACCGCTTTATGGCCGGGTGCGCGAAATCCTGGAGTCCGCCCGCAGCAACATCGCGCGTACGGTCAACACGACACAGGTGATCGCCAACTGGCTGATCTGGCGCGAGATTGTCGAGGAAGAACAGTCGGCCAGATCCCAGTAGCGCAGGCAGTTGTTCGGGTTGGGCATCGAGGCCTTCTTTCGGTATGGTGGGATACGGATGTTGCCAAATTTTGCCAAACAATCCACACTTACGCCATGAGCACGATGAACATCTCCCTCCCCGACGCCCTGAAATCCTTCGTGGATGAACAGGTCAGCCAGCGCGGCTACGGCACCAGCAGCGAGTACGTGCGCGAACTCATCCGCAAGGATCAGGATCGCCTGCAACTGCGCAACCTGCTGTTGGCTGGAGCCGCGTCGCCCCCTGCGGCACCGGCCGATGCCAGCTATTTCGAAGGCTTGCGGGATCGGGTGCGCAAGGCTGCCCGCGCCAAGGCGTGAAGCACAAACACATCGTCCCGCGTGAGCAGGCCAACCGGGATGTGGATGATGCCGTTGCCTACTATCTGAGCGAAGCCACCGAGGCCGTGGCGCTCGGTTTCATTGGTGCGCTGGAGCAGGCATACACCCACATCGCTCGTCACCCCGCCACCGGCTCGACGCGTTACGCCCACGAACTCAATCTGCCTGACCTGCGCGTCTGGCCGCTGACGCGCTACCCATTCTTCGTGTTCTACGTCGAGCGCACTGACCACATCGATGTCTGGCGTGTTCTGCACGGTCAGCGGGATATTCCGGCGTGGATGCAGGAGCCTGACGGCGTGTGATGGTCTCAGCACAACTGACCGCAAGCTACGGGAAAGGCTGGTCAGTCCAGAACCTGTTCTACATGAAGCATCTTCTACCAGTCCTATCCGCAGCTGCTGCAGGCCGGCAAGATCGTCCACGCGGCGAGTGGAGAATTAGCAAGCCCTGATCGGCAACCTGCAGAGACTCCTGCCGGGACTGGGCAAGGGCTTTGCCTTCGTTTCCCGACAGGAGCACATCACGCTGGAATGGCGACCTTGGGTAAACCCAGTTCTCTGTGAATGACTACGACCGCGAACGACGCACCGAAGGCGACAACCCGACGATTGGGCTGATTCTCTGCCCGGACAAGAATGATGCGGTGGTGAAGTACACGCTGGGCGAGCAGCAGGAACGCAATATCTTCACCAGCCGTTACCAACTTTATCTGCCGACCGTCGAGGAGCTGGAAGAAGAACTGCGCCGCGAACTCCGCTTTCTGACGCCGGAGAAAGATGCCGCGAAAGCCGGACCCAAGGCAGGCAAAACAAGATCAGCGAAGAAGGGGTCGGCTGAGTGACGGATGCGTCGACACCATCGATGGACGCTGAGGTCTGGTGGTCGGCCGGAGCGGTCAATCTCCAACCGCTGCCAGAGCCAGCCGCAATGCAACAGAAACCTGTCGCTCACCTGCCGCATCCCGAGAATAGAGGCTCCCGCCACGCGAGGGCTTCGATCATGTCTGCACGTACGGGGTAGATTCCCGCACCAGCTCGTCGAACAACGTGGGCTCATCGAGACGGCGGGAGCGTGCCTCCAAACCCACAGACAGCCGGCTTGATGGCAAACTGTGTCATTACCTGACATTACTCGGAGCACGCCATGTCCCTCAACGTCTCCTTACCCCTAGAGCTGGAAAATCGGGTGCGCCAGCACGTGGAATCCGGCCTCTACAGCTCTGCGAGTGAAGTCATCCGCGAAGCATTGCGATTATTCGAGGCCTACCAGGGCGTGCAGGCAGCAAACCTCGCCAGCCTGAAAGCCGACATCGCCCAAGGCGTCGCCGACATCGAGGCGGGCCGGGTACGCGAGCTCGACATGAACGAAATCAAGCAACGCGGCCGGGCAACACTGGCCGCACGGCGACCGACGTAGTGACAACGTGAGCCAGCTTCGCCATTCCGCCAGTGCGGAAAACGATTTTCTCGAGGCCTGGCTTTTCGTCGCCGAAGACAGCATCGTGGCCGCCGACCAGTTGCTCGATCAGATCCAAGCCGATTCGCGAACGCTGCTTTAGCAGCCGAAAATGGGTCGGGCTCGGGACGAACTGGCGGTCGGCCTGCGCAGCTGGCCGACATCGACGCCCTATCTCCTCTTTTATTTCGTTGACGACGACGGGATCACGGTTGCACGCGTCCTGCACCACGCCCGAGATGTTCCCGCGATCTGGAACTGGCCAAAGCGCTGAAGACGCGCGGCAGGGGCAATGTTTTGCAGAGCGCCGGTGTAGCGCAGGCGCTCATCTGGCCGCTGATGGTCAAGGTCACCAGTCCTCCCTGGTCGTACGCTGTGAGCACCCTCCCTGATAGCCGCCAGCCACCACGAGCGCAAGAATCAAGCTCCGATCAACAGCAAGGAGCCGTTCATGGAACTCCGCGAATATCGGTAAGCCTGGAACAAAGGGAAGCTGGTTGGCCAGAAGCCGCCGCTCAAGCCCAAAGACATCTGGGCTATACGCATCCACCTACAGAATTCGCACGCGGGGAGTCGACAGTACGGTACTTGGGCATCGAGGTCGATGACGCATTGGATATCTCTGAGCAGATCGATATCTGACGCGGGATCGGCTGCCCGCCAGCACCCTTGAGGCGGCGGGCGGCAGCTTACGGGGATAGCTCCATGAGGGTACTATCGGCCAACAGCCGTCGCTCGGTCCCCAGCTAGACCGGTCACTCAAACGGCTGCTTCACTTGGGCTGCTGCCATTCCGTCAGCCCTCTGTCTGTTTTGTCCAATGAATGGCCAGAAGCGCGGGCTCGAAGCCCCGCCGTTGCTGGAGGTCGCGCCCAACCGCTGGACAAGATGGTTCATTCTGTCCCGCCCCTGGCGTGCATGCCGCCAAGCCAACGGTCTGGAAGACTTCTACCGCCCATCGGAGAGCCTGGCTCAGCCCGACTCATGCAGCTCAGAATCACTTGATGATATCCGTGCTATCACTCTTGACATCAATGTGGCTGCTCTATATTGTTTGCATGCCATCATCGATATCACATTGAGGTTACGTATGTCCTTCTCGAAATCCGAAATGCAGGAGCAACTGCTCACGTTCCTGACCCTGTTTGGAAGAGAGGTCGCAGCGCTTTACGGGGTCAGCAACTACACATGGACAGAAAAGGGAGCCATTGAGCGGTCGCCTGTGTGGGAGGCCGTGAGTGAGATGTACGACTACGGCGTAGCAGGCATTCCGACAGGAGATCTTGTCCCTAGAAGCCGGATAAATGGCGCCCATGCCCGTGTTGAGATGTTCTTCCGTGGCCTGGATACGCCACACATGAGGACCTACCTCGAGGCAAGTGACAATGCTTCGCCCCGACTCGCCATGTTTGCGGTGCAAAGCGCTGTAGCGCGCATGGTGCTCGATAGCGGTGATCGATACACCGACTTTGGTGCTGGCGAATACGGCATGGGTAAAGGGGATTATGGGTACTTGACGCTTGCCGAGATCGCTCTACTCGCAAATATGGATGAGCGCAGTGTGCGCAACGCCGCGAATCCGAAGTTGCCCGATCCTCTGAAGACTGAGCAGGTTGGCAAGCGCTCACTTGTCCGGCCAGAAGAGGCCCGCCGCTGGCTGGCTGGTCGCAAAGGTTTTGTCCCTACGCAAGAATGCGAAGGGCACGTCGCGCAGCGTCCGCCGGAGTTCGATCTTGTACTCACTCCGGAACTTGTGGAAGCCCTCGAACGAGAGGCCAAGAAAGCAGGACTCTCGTTCAACGCTTACTTCAGACAAATACTTCTTCGCGCATTTGAGGAGAAGGACAAATGAAAGCGACTGCTCACGCAACCGTTCGCTGCCAGCAGCGCGGCGCCCCCCCTCTCGTGGTCGACCTTCTGCTCCAATTTGGTCACCGCGAGCACGATCATCGTGGCGCCGAGATCGTTTACTTCGACCGCCGCTCCAGAAAGCGTATCGAAAGCTACACAGGCGGCCTCATCACCAAGCTCAGCGAGCACTTGGATAGCTATGCCGTGGTGGCCGATGGGGAAATCATCACGGTAGGAAGCCGCTTCAAGCGCATTAACCACAGCTGAGAGATTAAGATCCGTCAGACATGACGAAAAGGTATGAGCGGCAAGTCAATGATACTAACCTCCGAACAATCCGCAGCCCTTTGCGCGGTCAGATCCTTCCTGTGTGATGACAAACAAGATGCCTTCATCTTGCGTGGAAGTGCAGGCACAGGCAAAACCACGCTCATTGCCAAATTGGTCGAAGCGCTGGAGGAAATGAAACTTTCATGTGCGCTACTGGCCCCGACAGGTCGGGCAGCACGTATCCTCGGCAACAAGATAAAGCAAATCACAGGTAAGCCTGAATACGAGGGATCGACTATCCATCGGACGATTTACACTCTCACCCAGTTAGAGGTAAATGAAGAAGCCGAGACAGCAAACGATCCAGGCGTGCGGATGCTCTTTCCATTAAAGGAAGATGAAGCAACTGTTTCCTTGTTAGCAGGCCGATGCAAAACGCCGAAAAGCCGCGCCAGCCGGTCCCCTCGCTATTCGATTTCTCATGACTTCCCTCCCGGAATTGGCTTCCCAATCCCGTTTTGATGCCCATCAAATGGGCCGGGGA
>NZ_JAQVCN010000010.1 GCF_028689785.1 Zoogloea sp.
GCTCCTGTCCATGCAACAGATCGAGAAGGAGCGTGCCATGCTCGCAGCCCTCGGCGCCAGCCTCTGGCAGGCCCTGTAACAGGAAGACGTGGAGTTCATGATCGACTTCCTCTCCGCCCTCACCTCGTGACCCCCTTCCTCAAAGACGCGGACGACCCCGGACGCATCCGACGCCCCGCCCCGCCCGCAGTCTTCGGGCTGCCCGTGCGTACCCTGGGCATCGCCACCCACTGGCACAGCCCGGCCACGGGGGCACTGCTTGCCGCCGAGGTAGCGCGTCAACCACGCAACCTGCACACCCACCTGCAACGCATCGCCCTGTGGGCCAGTCTGGGCAACGCCCCCGCCCTGGGCGCCGCGCTAGTGGATCTCTGGATTGTCCTTGGCCCCTGTGGCCGAGACCTGCGCCAACGCCTGCTTCGCCAGCACACCCCGGCCCTGGCCGAAGGCAGGCTGGCGGACTACCTGAGCGAGAACCTCGACGCCGGCATCGACAGGCACGCCCCCCACGCCGCACTTCCCGGCGTGGTCCTGGCCAGGCCGGTGGAGGGCAGCCGATGCTTCCTGCAAATGTCCACCAAAGACGGCAGAAACCCATGACAAGGGCTCAACCCAGTTCCCCGACCGAGCATCCCAGCGCGCTTCTTCTGCTCCACGTGGGGAGCATGGATGCGCGGCTTATCGGTCTCTCCATCGAAAGGCACTGGACGCGGTCGGTGCGCCTGGTGGAAACCCTCGAAGAAGCACAGGTCGTGCTGATCGACTGCGACCGTCCGGGCATCGAGGCTGCCCTTGATCAGCTCGCCGGGCATCCACGCATCGGCATCGTTTACTACGCCTTTCATCCCAAAGACCACGCGCTCCGCTTCCAGCCGCGCCCCGTGCTTGGCAAGCCCCTCAACCTCGAAGCCCTGCCAGCAACACTCAACCAGGCCAGGGTCGATGCCGCCCACATGATCGCCGCCGCCCCGCCCCGCCCCATGGCACCGGCCCTGGCAGTCAGCAGCCCCGTGGCCTACCCCAGAGCACCGGCCCCCCTCGGGCACAGCCTGATGACGGATGATGAACGGGATCTGTGCGGTGGCATGGACGATATTCCCACCACCCCAGGCAGCTCCCTGCCCGACAAGCTCTTCTTCAATCCAGACGACTACCTCATCGGCCGCCTGCAGCAGGCACTTGCACTGGCCAGCGCAAGTGGCCGCCCCCATCTGATCTCAGGCCTGCCACGGCTTATCGGCATCGAGCCGCGCCCTGTCCCGGTGTGCATCACCGCATTCCGGGAGAATCAGCTCCGCCCGCTGGCCATGACCCAACTCCCCGAATCCACCGGGCGCATCGTCAGCACCCCCATCATCGGGGAGGCCGACAGCCAGCCGGTTCACCGCGCCGCCGAGGATTTTCTCTGGAATGCCGCCGCTTGGGCTGCCCGCGGGCGCCTGCCGGCCGGCAGCGACCCCTACCAGCCGGTGCGCCTGCGCGCCTGGCCCAATTTCACCTACGCCTTCGCCTCACCCCACGCCATGCGCATCGCTGCGCTATGGACCCGCATGCACGCCAGTCCGGTAGAGATCGCCACGCGCCTGGGCATTCCACACCGCTACGTGTTCTCGGTGTACTCGGCCGCCAGCTTCGCCGGGCTGCTCGACACAACGGCAAAGCACGAAAACGCGCCTGTAGCGCCCTTCCCTCCGGCCCCGTCAGACAAGCCAGCACGTGGCTCCGTCCTGTCCCGAATCCTTCGAAAGCTCCGCGATGCGGTCTGAACGCACCCGCCACAACAAGATCATCTTCTCTGGCACTGTCGGTGCCGGAAAGAGCACCGCGATCAACGCCCTCAGCGACATTACCACCGTCAGCACCGAGGCCGTTGCCAGCGACAGCACGGCCCGGCTCAAGCCCACCACCACCGTGGCCATGGACTACGGCGTGCTGAACCTGCCCGACGGCGAGAAGGTGATGCTCTACGGCACTCCCGGCCAGGAACGCTTCAGCTTCATGTGGGACATCCTCTCCGAAGGCGGCATCGGCCTGATACTGCTGATCAACAACGCCAGCCCCGATCCGCTCCAGGACCTTGAAGGCTACCTCGGTGCGTTCCGGCAATTCATCGCCAGCACGGCCGTGACCATCGGCGTCACCCACATGGACAGCAGCCCCCAACCCGGCCTGGACGCCTACCGGGCACGCCTGATCGCCCTCGGCCTCAGCCCCATGCCCGCCATTTTCCGGGCCGATGCCCGCAGCCGTGATGACGTGGCCACGCTGGTCAAGGCGCTCCTGTACACCCTCAACCCCGGATTGAACGATGCTTGAAATTGTTCCCGGCTCCTACCTCACCGTCACCCCCTACGGTGCCTGGTGCGCTGTGGCCCGAGCCGAGCCCACGACCGCAAGAAACATTCTTTTGGGCATCCTCCAGGAGGCCATGAGCCCGCTCCTGAGCCTGGAGGCGCTCCAAGCCTGGACGCCCGGCAGCACGCAGGAAGAAGCCCTCGAGGTGCTCCTCAAACTCCAGGAGGATGCCTGTCTGGAGTCCTGGAGCAGCCCCCGGGTGGCCCCCATCGGAACCCTTGAATCCACCTTGCCAGGCCTCCTCGGCACCCTCAGCGACAGCGGCCAGGCCGTGCTGGCCGACCACATGGGCTTCTGCCTGGCCATTGCCGGATACCCCGGCGATACCGGCGAAGCCCTCGCCGCCGTCGGTGCAGACATCCTGTCGGTCGCCGAAAGACAGTCCGCCGCCTTGTCCCGGCTGGGAGAGCATCTTCTAGACGGCTGGGGCAATGTGGACGCGGCCGGCATCAGCGGCCTGAGTTTCTGGCCCATGCACGTGGGCCGGACCCGCCTCGCCCTTGCCGTGAGCGGGCGACCCCGCTTCAACCAGCGCGCCTTTGCCGAACTGGTGTGGGCCTTGTGCGTACGCTACGGCAAGGTCTGAAACGACACCGCGTCAGCGCTGCTCGCGGCGCTCCTGCATCTGTTCGGCGAGCAGGGCGCGCACCTCGCGGAGGCGCGAATCCACCGCCGAGTGCTCAAAGAAATCCCCGTCCTTGGCACTCTGGGCCAGGGTGAGCTGCTCGGCCGAAGCCGCGTAGTTGCCCTGAATCGCATACAACTCCCCAAGAGAGCGGTGCTGAGCCAGACGCATGCCAAGCACTGACTCGGCCTTCGAGCGCAGCTCCCACAGCACACCATTGTTCGGTGTGGTCAGGATCTCCGCCTTCACCAGATTCAATGCCTCGGCAGCACGGCCCGCATCGATCAGGGCTCCGGCCTCTCCATACAACAGCCGCCGGGACTGGGGAAATCGCTCCCGCCCTTCCTTGAACAGCTGTGCCGCAATCGCCGGTTCGCCCTTCGCCAGCCGCAGATCCGCCTCAAGGCCATCGATCATCGCTGAAGACAGCTTGAGTTTGCGCAACACGGCCATCTCGCGCTCCGCGTCGGCCAGGCGTCGCGCCCCCAGGTAGGCCCGTACCAAGCCGTAGTGCGTGGCCGGTGGAGCCGCCCCACGCCGCACCGCTGCTTCAAGCTCGTCGAGCATCTCCCGGGAGGCCTGCGCCCCAACCCGCAGCTTCGCCCGTACCAACAGAAAATCAAGGGAATCCGGCACCTGCCGATAGGGCATCTGCATCACTCGCCCCTCCATCTCGGTGATCCGGTCGGAAGTCAGCGGGTGGGTACGCAAATAGGCTGGCGCGCTGTTTTCGTAGAGACGGCTGTTCTTCTGCAGACGCTCGAAGAAGCTGGCCATGCCACGCACGTCAAACCCTGCCGCAGACAGGTTCTGCACCCCCAAACGATCCGCCTCATTCTCGAAATCCCGTGAGTAGGCCAGCTGCGAACTGATGCCCGCCGCCTGTCCGGCCATGATGGCCGCCTGGCTGACCTGGGCACTCGATTTGGCCGCCAGCACCGCCACCAGCAGCGAAGCCAGCATCAACATGCCCGTCCTCCCCTGCTGCCCGACCATGCGGGCAATGTGGCGCTGGGTAACGTGGGCGATTTCGTGGGACAGCACGCCGGCCAGCTCCGACTCCGCCTGGGCCGCCAGGATCAGGCCGGTGTGCACACCGATCTTGCCCCCCGGCATGGCAAAGGCGTTGAGGGAGGGGTCACTCACCCCGAAGAACTCGAAGGAAAGCCCGGCCCCCGCTCCCGCCGACACCAGGCGATCACCCAGAGTGTTGAGGTAATCCTCGATCTCTGCGTCCCGCAGGAAGGCCGGATCATGCCAGCGGATATCGCGCATGATCTGCATCCCGATCTTCTGTTCGGCCACCGGCGACAGATCGGAGGACGCGCTGTCCCCGAGATCGGGCAGGCTCTGGGAATAGCTGCGCGGCACCAGGGCAAGGCACAGCAGGGCGGCAATCAGACGATTTTTCACGGTGCTATGATACTCGCCCCCCGCGACCGGTTCCCAGCAGCACAATGACTGACGCCTTTACCCACTTCGACGCCCACGGCCAGGCCCATATGGTGGATGTTTCCGCCAAATCCGAAACCCGCCGCGTCGCCCGCGCCGAAGGGCGCATCCTGATGCAACCCGACACCTTCGCCCGCATCCTCGCAGGCGACAACAAGAAAGGCGACGTGATCGGCATCGCCCGCATCGCCGCCATCCAGGGTGCCAAGCGTACCGCCGACCTGATTCCCCTGTGCCACCCGATACCCCTGACCCGGGTCACCGCCGACTTCACGGCAGAGGGCGACAACACCATCCACTGCACCGTCACTGCCGAAACCGTCGGCCGCACCGGCGTGGAAATGGAAGCCCTCACCGCCGTACAGGTCGGGCTGCTCACCATCTACGACATGTGCAAAGCCGTCGATCGCGGCATGACCATGACCGGCATCCGCCTGCTGGAGAAGGAAGGCGGCAAGTCGGGGCACTGGAAGGCGGAGGCCTGACTCCATGCAAAGACGAGACTTCCTGCAGGCCTTCGGCAGCGCCACCGCCCTTGCCCCCCTCCTCGTCGCCGGCCTGCTCCGCCCGGGCGCGGCCCTGGCCATGAGCTTCAATCGGGCCGCCTTCGACGCCAAGACCGCCTCCGACGCCCTGCGCCTCATCGGCGCCGCCAGCGCCGAGGCCAGCCGCGACATCCTGCTCAAGGCGCCGGAGGTTGCTGAGAACGGCGCCGCCGTACCCATCGAAGTGATCAGCAGCATCCCCGGCACCACACGGCTCTCCGTCCTCATCGACAAGAACCCCCTTCCTCTGGCGCTGCAGTTCAACTTTGCCCCCGAAGCCGCAGCCCGCTTCCAGGCCAAACTGCGCATGGCCGAGAGCTCCCGCCTTCGCGTGGTGGCCACCGCGGGCGGCAAACACTACAGCGTATTCCGCGAGGTGAAGGTCACCGTCGGCGGCTGCGGCGACTGAAGGAGGCACAAACCATGTCCGAACCCATCAAGATCCGCGCCACCGTAAAGGGCAGCGAAGGCGAAGTCCGCGTACTGATGCCCCACCCCATGGAAAGCGGCCTGCGACGTGACGCTTCCGGCCAGCTCCAGGCAGCCCAATACATCACCTCGGTCACCCTGAGCCTGAACGGCCGGCCCGTTATCGAGGGAGCCCTGGGCACCGCTGTCTCCGCCAACCCCCTTTTCGCCTTCCAGTTGCTAGGCGTCAAGGCGGGCGACAAGGTCAGTGTTGCGTGGCTCGACAACAAGGGGCAGAAAGGTAGCGCCGAGACCAGCTTCGCGGCAGGCTGAACCCGCCTCAACACTGTAACGGGAGCGCGCAAGACAGGGGAGCGCCGCCGGGCTAGAATCGGACGCTCCCTTTGGCAGCCCCGCCATGGGTCCGACTCCACTACAGCCCCCGGCCGCCTCCCATGAGCCACGAAATCGAACTCAAGCTCACGCTCCCGCAAAAATCCCTCGCCGCCCTGCGCCGCCACCCGCTGATCGCCGACGCCCCCCGCGAAGGCCGCAGCTGCACCCTGGAAAACACCTACTTCGACACCCCCGAGCTTGAACTGCGCGAGCGCCGCATGGCAGTGCGCACCCGCAAGGCGGGCAACCGCTGGCTGCAAACAGTGAAATGCGCCGCCGAATCCTCGGGCGGGCTATCTTCACGGCCGGAGTGGGAGCAGCCCTACGCCAACGGCAGCTTCGACTTCTCGGCCATCGAACGAGACGATGTACGCAACCGCCTCGAAAGCCTGCAGGCGCAGCTGATCCCGGTGTTCACCACCCATTTCAAGCGCGAAACCTGCATCCTCACCCCCCGGGAAGGGGTGCGTGTCCTGGCCATGATCGACAACGGCAGCATCGAAGCCAACGGCCAGTCGCGCCCCCTGTGCGAACTGGAGCTCGAACTGGTCGAAGGCGACCCGCAGGAACTCTATGCCCTGGCCCTGCAGCTGGCCGAGAGCCTGCCCCTCACCCCCGAGAACGTCAGCAAGGCCGAGCGCGGCTACCGCCTGTTCTCCAACCACGCCCTGCGCCCGGCCAAAGCCCGGCCATCGCGCCTGAGCGCCGAGCAATCACCGGTGGACGCTTTCCGCATCATCGGCTTCGACTGCCTGTCCCTGTGGCAGGCCAATGAATCCGGCGCCCGCGAGAGCGACGACCCCGAGTTCATCCACCAGCTGCGGGTTGCCCTGCGCCGCCTGCGCTCAGCCCTGCGCCTGTTCGGCCCGGCTCTGCCCACCGACTTCGTGGAACGCTGGTCCGACGGGCTCAAGGACGCCGCCGATGGCCTCGGCGCCGCCCGCGACCTGGACGTGATGCTCGCCGAAGTCCTCAGCCCGGTGGCCGAATCCGGCCTTGCCGACGAAGCTACCCAGCGCCTCATCGCCATGGCGGTAGACCGCCGTGACAGGGAAAAGACTGCTGCCCGGGAACAGCTCCTCGCCGCCAGCCATGGCCGCCAGATGCTCGCCCTGGCCTCCGACCTCTACGCCCTGCAGAGCGATGCGCTGGTCAAGTCTGCCAACCTCACCACCTTCGCCCGCCTCCAGCTCACCCAATTGCGCAAGCGCGCCCGCAAACGCTACGGAGCCGCGTCCGACCTGCACCCCGACAAATTGCACGAGCTGCGCGTGTCCCTCAAACGCTTGCGCTACGGGATCGAGTTCCTGTTGCCCCTGCTCCCCGAAAAGGCCACCGTGCGCTTCGCCAACGACATCGCCGAAATCCAGGAAACCCTAGGCTACCTGAATGACGAAGCGGTGGCCCGCACCCGCCTCAAGTCCTGGGCGGGCAAGGACCCGGAGCTACGCAGCGGCGCCGCCTTCGTCGCCGGCTGGCATGCCCCCCGGGTGGCCCGCCTGCGCAAAAACGTGCTGCCCGCCCTCGAACCCATCCTGTGGGGCAAAGCGCCGTGGCGACGCTGACGGATTCATCGGCCAGTAACATGCCGGCCCCAGACTCCCGGCCTCTTGAGAACAAGAACGAGGAGAAAAGTACAATGGACCTGCTACTGTGGCGCCACGCCGAGGCCGTGGATGGCATCCCCGACAACACCCGGGAACTCACCGAACGGGGCCTGCGCCAGGCCCACAAGGTGGCCGAATGGCTGGAGAGCCGCCGGCCCAAGAAGCTCCGCGTGCTGGTCAGCCCCACCACCCGCACTCGCCAGACGGCCAGTGCCTTCACCAAGGATTTCGAGGTCGTACCGGCCCTTGCCCCGGGCAATGACATCGCCGGCATCCTCGGCGCCTGCGGCTGGCCCGACGGCGGCGGGTCCGTCCTCATCGTCGGCCACCAACCCGAGCTCGGCCGCCTCGCCTCCCTGCTCCTCTCCGGCCAGGAGGCCGACTGGACGATCAAGAAGGGTGCCCTGTGGTGGTTCTCCAACCGCGTCCGCGACGACGAGACCCAGACCGTGCTGCGGGCAGTGATGCCGGCGGATCTGGTCTGACAGGCCGCCGGCCTTCCACAGCCACTTCGAAGGGTGCCCCTTCTCCAGGGCATCCCCACCTAGCTCATGAAAAACGGCCTGCAAGCACCGCCTGCAGGCCGTTCCTCGTTTCAGGGCTAAGTCTGACGAATCAGACCGACAGCGCCTTGACGTGCTGGATCACCTCGCCGATGGCCTGCTGGGCCGAGCCGTAGAGCAGGCGGGTGTTGTCCTTGTAGAACAGGGCGTTCTCGATGCCCGAATAGCCCGTGCCCTTGCCGCGCTTCACCACGATGACGTTCTGCGCCAGATCGGCGTTGAGAATGGGCATGCCGTAGATCGGGCTGGACTTGTCGGTGCGGGCGGACGGGTTCACCACGTCGTTGGCGCCGATCACCAGGGCCACGTCGGCCTGGGCGAAGTCACCGTTGATCTCCTCCAGGTCGAAGATCTTGTCGTAGGGCACCCCGGCCTCGGCCAGCAGCACGTTCATGTGGCCGGGCATGCGCCCCGCCACCGGGTGGATGGCAAACACCACCTCGACGCCCGCCTCCTCCAGCAGCTCGGTCATCTCCCACACCTTGTGCTGGGCGCCGGCCACCGCCATGCCGTAGCCCGGCACGATGATGACCTTGCTGGCGTAGCGCATCATCGCGGCGGCATCCATGGCGCCCACCTCCTTCTGCTCGCCCTCTACGGCTTCTCCGCCGCCGGCCGCTGCCATGGGCACAAACAGGATGTTGCTGATCGGCCGGTTCATGGCCTTTGCCATCAGCTGGGTCAGCAGCGTGCCCGCTGCGCCCACCACGATGCCGGCGATGATCAGGGCCGGAATACCCATCACGAAGCCTTCAAAACCCACAGCCAGACCGGTGAAGGCGTTGAACAGCGAGATCACCACCGGCATGTCGGCGCCACCGATCGGCAGAGTGATGACCGTGCCCAACACCAATGCCAGCACGAAGAAAGCCACCACCAGCAGCGGGTCAACCGTCGGCGCGATGACGATGGCGCCGCCAACGGCGACCGTCACCAATGCCAGCACGATGTTCACCGCGTTCTGCGCAGGCAGCCGGAAGGCCTTCTTCATGACTCCCTGGAGCTTGGCCCAGGCCACCACCGAACCCGAGAAGGACACCGCCCCGATCAGCGCACCCAGGGTAGCAAGCAGCGTCACCACAGTGCCGTGCATCTCGCCCCGGGCGAACTCGACCGCGGCAATCGCCGCCGCTGCACCGCCGCCCATGCCGTTGTAGATGGCCACCATCTGCGGCATGTCGGTCATGGCGACCTTCTTGCCGGAAATCCATGCCACCGCACCGCCCAGGGCAATGGCGATGACCATCAGGGCAAAATTGTTCATGCCCGGAGTAAGGAAGGTAACCACCGTAGCCAGCACCATGCCGACGCCGGCCCACACGATGCCCTTGCGTGCTGACACCGGCGAGCTCATGCCCTTCAGGCCGAGAATGAACAGGATCGCGGCAACGAAGTAGCTCGCGTCAATCAACCACTTGATCGCCATTACTTCTTCTCCTTCGCCTTGAACATGGCAAGCATGCGTTCCGTCACCACATAGCCGCCGGCAGCATTGGCTGCGCCCAGCAGCACGGCCACAAAGCCGATGGCCTGTTCCAGCGGGGTCTCGGCCTGGCCGAGGGCGATCATGCCTCCCACCAACACCACACCGTGTACGAAATTGGAGCCAGACATCAGCGGGGTGTGCAGGATCACCGGCACACGGGAAATGACCTCATAGCCGGTGAAAGCCGCCAGCATGAAGATATAGAGTGCAAGCATTCCATCCATGGGGAAGCCCTCCTTAAAGGCCCAACGCGGCCTTGACGCCCGCGTGGCGAAGCTCACCCGCGTGGGTCAGGCATGCGCCGGACAGCACCTCGTCCTCCCAGTCCAGGGCCAGGGCCCCGTCCTTGATGAAGGGCGAAATGAAATTGAACAGATTCTTGGCGTACATCTCTGAGGCATGCACCGGCATGCGGCTGGGGATGTGGGTCGGACCGATGATCAGCACTTCGCCAATCCAGGTCTTCTCGCCCGCCACGGTGCCGGCCACGTTGCCACCGGTCTCCGCCGCCATATCGACCACCACGGAGCCCGGCTTCATGCGAGCCACCATGTCGGCGCTGACGATGACGGGCGCCTTCTTGCCCGGAATGGCTGCGGTGGTGATCAGCGCATCGCACTCCGCGATGGCCTTGCCGAGCTTTTCAGCTTGCTGGCGTCTTTCATCCTCGGTGAGCTCCCGGGCATAGCCGCCAGCCCCCGCCGCAGACACGCCGGTATCCACGAACTTGGCCCCCAGGGACTCGATCTGCTCGCGGGTTTCCGGGCGCACGTCGTAACCGGAAACCATTGCCCCCAGACGCTTGGCGGTGGCAATGGCTTGCAGGCCGGCCACGCCGGCGCCAATCACCAACACCTTGGCCGGACGGATGGTGCCGGCCGCATAGGTAAGCATGGGGAAGAACTTGGGGCTGTGATCAGCCGCAATCAGCGCACATTCGTAGCCCGATACCGCGGCCTGGCTGGACAGAACGTCCATGCTTTGAGCACGACTGATCCGGGGCAATAGTTCCAAAGCGAAACAGGTGATCCGTTTTTGCATCAAAACGTCGACACGCTCGCGACTCGACCAAGGCTGCTGCAGGCCGACCAGCACCGTGCCTGGCTTGAGCTGGGCCAAGGCTTCCAGCCCCAGGGGCTGAACCTGCAGAACCACGTCGGCCTTCTTCAGCACCGTCAGCGGTTCGGAAGCAAACTCGGCCACTCCGAAATCTTCGTCCCGGTAGTAGGCCGTTTCACCAGCGCCGGACTGGAGCTGCAGAGCAGCGCCAAGTCCTTGATATTTCTTGGCTACATCCGGAACAAGCGCAACACGGCGCTCGCCAGGAATAAGCTCTTTGGTCACACCGATGACCAGGGGCATGGAAGCTCCTAAGTAGGTAGTTGGAATTCTGTTATCGTCGCGAGAGGGGTTCGGCGACGAGACATCCTGGCTGGCAAATCTCCGGCAGATACCCCGGATTCACCACCCGGTTCATGAATAAAAATTCAGATATCTCTTCCGAACAGCACGAAAAAGATGCGAAAGTCTAGCAAGAAACGAACCCGGCTCCCCCGAAAATTAGGCCTGCCTCCCGGCTCACTGGTCCATGTCGGGGAGATCAAGACCGACAAACCCAGCATTACCCTGATCGAATTCGATGCCCAGGGCGTGACGGAAACGCATTTCGACTCGGTCGATGCTTCCCGCCAGCACCAACGAAGCCGTGAAAAGCTGTGGCTCAATGTGCATGGTCTTCATGACCCTGCCGTGATGGCCGAGATCGGGCGGCGCTTCAAGCTCCACCCACTGATCCAGGAAGACATCCTCAACACCCAGCAGCGCCCAAAGAGCGACGAGTTTTCCGATTATCTATACATCGTCGCCCGCAGTTTCAACTTCGACGCCGAAAACCGCTGCCTCAATTCAGACCAGGTCAGCATCGTTCTCGGACGCAATTTCGTGCTGACCTTCCAGGAGCGCGCCACCGGCAATTTCGAAGCCGTCCGCGAACGCCTGCGGGCCGAGAACGGTGCCATGCGCAGCCACGGCTGCGACTATCTGGCCTACGCACTCCTCGACACTCTTGTGGATCGCTACTTCGTGATGCTCGATCACCTGGCCGATCAGGCCGAAGATCTGGAAGAGCAGGCGCTGACCAATCCCAATCCGTCATTGCTGGGCGAGATCAACCGGGTGAAACATGAGGCCCTGACCCTGCGCCGTGCCCTGTGGCCCCTGCGCGAAGTGCTCAACAGCCTGTCCCGGGCCGACAACGGCTTTTTCACGCCAGACACCCGGCTCTATCTGCGGGACATCTACGACCACACCGTGCATGTGCTCGAATCCCTTGAGTCGGTGCGTGACCTGCTCGCCGACCTCCTCGACATCTACCTATCCAGCGTCAGCAACCGCCTCAACACCGAGGTGCGAATTCTCACCGTGCTGACCACCCTGTTCATGCCCGCCACCCTGATTGCCGGCATCTTCGGCATGAACTTCCGGCAGATGCCCCTCCTTGAGGACCAGGATGGCTTCAGGCTTGCCCTGGGGATGATGCTTGGCGCCGCGACCCTGATGGCTGCCGCGTTCTGGCGGAGAAACTGGTTGCGCTCCCGTTAGCCCAGAACCGGGTAGTCGGTGCGCGGCCGGTTCGGTACTTCGACCAGCTTGACCACCGCCAGGGAAATGTTGTCGCCGCCGCCACGAGCACGCTGGCGGGCCAGTTCAATCAGGGTCGAAGCCGCGTCCCGCGGGGACTGGCTGGCCAGGATGGCGCCGGTTTCTTCTTCACCGATATACGCCCACAAACCATCCGAGCACAGCAGGAAGGCATCGCCCCCAACCAGCGGCGAGACATGCCCCACATCGACCCGCGGCTCCCGTTCGGAGCCCAGGCAGGACAGGAGCACGTTGCGGTTGGGGTGGCGGAGGGCACCTTCTGAATCGAGACGCCCCTTGCGCACAAGCTCCTCGACCAGGGAGTGATCCGAACTGCGCGACACCAGCGCGCCGGAGCGAAAGTGGTAGAAACGGGAGTCACCGCAGTGGGCCCAGTCGGCACGATCAGGCTGCATCATGAAAACGACGGCGGTGCTGTGAGGGTCCTGCTCGCTGGTGAAACGTGTCAGCTTGATGACGATATGGGCTTCGTCGATGATGCTGCGCAGCAAGTCCGGCGCACTCTCGGAGGCCGGCGCAAAGGATTCGAAATTCTGGCGGGCCTTCAGGATGACCTGCTCGGCCGCCATTGCACCACCGGAATGCCCCCCCATGCCATCTGCAAGCACTGCCATCAAGGTGCCCTTGCGACTGGGATGGGCAAAAACAGCAGCCCTGTCCTGCTGCTCGGTACGATCACCTGTGTGCTTGGCCACGCAGGCCTCCGCCTGGTAGCGCTTCTTGGCACTTGTGGTTTCCGGATCGGCCAGGGATGAAAAAGTGGGATTCAGCATGATTTACCGCAGACCATCTTTGAACCAGCCATACACGCACACGCCCCCATCCTGGTCGGACACAACCCGGGGATCAGGGAAAGACCTGCCAGGATGACAAACGGATTCTGACATTCGGGCAACTTGGCACTCACGCTGTTCAAAGCAAATATTCCGACCATCTAACATGACGGAAATCCGCCAAGAGTTTAACTGTTAGTTTCCTTGAGACCGACAACAGGGCCGAGCTTTCAAGCCGAGTTCGTGATTTTTTCATCTATCAGTTCAATCCAATGAAGAACGGGTACGTTTGAAGCACTGCACAAATGCTCAATGCAACCGATGTTGGCCGACACGATCCGCTCCGGGCCACCAGCGCCCAAGGCCGCCAGCTTGTTGTCACGCAGTTGGCGGGACAATCCGGGTTGCAGCAACGAGTAGGTGCCGGCCGAACCGCAGCACAGATGGCCATCCGCGACGGGAGTCAGCGCGTAGCCCGCAGCGTCCAGCAACCCTTCCACCACACCACGAATCTTCTGGCCATGCTGCAAGCTGCATGGTGCATGCACGGCGATCTTCTGCGCCGATGCCGAAGCCCGGCGACGGGCCAGAACGCCCTGCAACGCCGCCGCCTCGGCCACAACCACTTCGGCCGGGTCACGGGTCAGGGCCGCCACCCGGGCCGCTTTCGAGGCATACGCCGGATCGTCCTTGAGCAGGTGGCCATAGTCCTTCACCTGCACACCGCAACCGGATGCAGTCACCACGATGGCCTCGACACGCCCTGCCACGATCTCCGGCCACCAGGCGTCGATATTGCGGCGGGCGTCCTCCCGCCCCCCCTCCTGATCGTGGAGGTGGAAGCGAACAGCCCCGCAGCAGCCGGCGGAGGCCTGCTCCACCAGCGAGATGCCCAGCAGATCCAGCACCCGGGCCGTGGCGGCGTTGATCGACGGACGCATGGAAGGCTGTACGCAGCCGGCCAGGGCAATCATGCGGCGGGCGTGCTTCGGCGCCGGCCAATGCCCGGCCGCCGGCGCATGCGGCACCTTCTGGGCCAGCACTCCGGGCAGCAACGGCCTAAATATGCGCCCCAGCCCCAACGCCGTACCAAACACCCCGCGGCGCGGCACTACGCCCTTCAGGGCCTCCCGCATCAGGCGGTCCGCCCCCTGCCTTGGCACCTGTTTCTCCACCTCATGACGACCGATATCGGCCAGACGGCCATACTCCACACCTGACGGACAGGTGGACTCGCAGGCGCGGCAACTCAGGCAACGGTCGAGGTGCAGACGGGTCTTCTCCGTGGCCGGGCGCCCCTCAAGCACCTGCTTGATCAAGTAGATCCGCCCCCGCGGGCCGTCCAGCTCGTCACCGAGCAGCTGGTAGGTCGGGCAGGTGGCGGTGCAGAAGCCGCAGTGCACACACTTGCGCAGAATCTCCTCGGCCTCGCGGCCCTTGGGCGTATCGCGGATGAAATCGGCGAGATGGGTCTGCATGCCTAGAGGCCCTCGTACAGGCGGCCAGGGTTGAAGACCCCGGCCGGATCGAACGCGTTCTTGAGATTGCGCTGCAAGGCCAGCATGGGCACCGTCAGCGGATGGAACACGGCCCCCTCTCGCGCCCCGTTGCGAAACAGGGTCGCATGCCCTCCCAGGGACGCCACCCGCGCCCGGATCTCGTCCGACGGCAGATCAGAGCGCACCCAGCGCTGGGCGCCACCCCACTCCACCAGCTGGGCCGCATCCAGTTGAACGGCGAGGGCATCGCTCGGCACAGACAGGCGCCAGAGGGGGCCAGAAAGCGGGGCACCACCGGTAAAGAAGGCATCCGTCTGCTCACGTAGCCCACGCCAGCGCGCATCGGCGACTGCATCGGGAATGCGCTCGCCGCCCAGCCGGGCAATCGCGGCATCCACCGCTGCCGCCGCCCCGGAGAGCCGCAGCTCAAGGATTCCGCCTTGCCAGACACTGGCCGAGATAGGGAGGGGCTGGCCGCCCCAAGCGTTGAGCTGGTGCAGGGCCGCCGCTTCGCCCATTTCGAAGCGCAGACTGGCCTCGGCCACCGGCTTTGGAAGCACCTTCAGCGACAGGTCGACAATTAGCCCGAGGGTGCCAAGACTACCGGCCAAAACCCTGGACACATCGTAGCCGGCGACGTTTTTCATCACCTCACCACCAAAGCGCAGCAACTCACCGCGCCCGTCGATCACGCGGGCCCCGAGGATGAAGTCTCGCACGCCGCCTACCGCCGCCCGTCGCGGCCCGGCCAGACCGGCGGCAATGCAGCCACCCACGGTGGCGCCGGGCCCGAAGTGCGGCGGCTCGAAGGCCAGCATCTGCCCCCGGGCTGCCAGTTCGGCCTCCAGCGCAATCAAGGGGGTGCCGGCGCGTACCGTCACCACCAGCTCGCTCGGTTCGTAATTGATGATGCCGTGACAGCCGCGGGTATCGAGGAGCTCCCCCTGCTCCGGCCGGCCCAGGAAGAGCTTCGTTCCGCCCCCCCGGATGCACAGGGCCCTGCCGCCGGCTGCCGCATCCAGGACGCGCTCGCGCCACTGCCGAATCAGGTCATCCATGCTCATTCACCCTTTTTTCCATGTCTGCCCGTCCGTCCCCACCAGCAGCCCCGCTCCGCTCCCGACGTTGCGCCAGCCGCCCCGCCGTGCGCAGCCCCATCCAGGTGCCAACCAAAGACAGCACCGGTACGGCGACGAAGAGGAACTGCAGCCATCCTTCGGAAATCATGTTCATCAGAAGCGCGGCAGATCGGGATGGGCCGCGGGTTGGCTGGCGCTCATCCGCTCACGGCCATATTCTGCGCAGCGATTGAGAGTCGGGATGGCCTTGCCCGGATTAAGCAGGCCGGCCGGATCAAACGCTGCCTTGATCCGATGAAAGGCGCCGATCTCCGGCGTGGCGAACTGGCTGCACATCTGGTTGATCTTCTCGATGCCGACCCCATGCTCGCCAGTGATGGTGCCGCCCAGAGCCACCGACAGCTCCAGGATCTCGGCGCCGAAAGCCTCGGCAGTGTGCTGGTCGCCGGGCTTGTTGGCATCGAAGAGGATCAGCGGATGCAGGTTGCCGTCGCCAGCGTGGAAAACATTGATGCAACGCATGGCGTACTTCTTCTCCATCGCCTGGATGGCCTGCAGCATTTCGCCGAGGCGTTTCCTCGGGATGGTCCCGTCCATGCAGTAGTAGTCCGGAGAGATCCGCCCAGCCGCGGGAAAGGCCGCCTTGCGCCCGGCCCAGAAACGCAGGCGCTCGGCTTCGTCCCGGGACACCCGGACCTCGGTGGCGCCCGACTCCTTCAGCAAGGCGCGCACCCGCCCGATCTCCTCGCTCACCTCCTCCGGCGTGCCGTCGGATTCGCACAGCAGAATGGCCTGGGCGTCAAGAGGGTAGCCCGCATGCACAAACTCCTCGACCGCCGCCGTGGCAGGCTGGTCCATCATCTCCAGCCCCGCCGGAATGATGCCGGCGGCAATGATCCGGGCCACGGCGTCACCGGCCTTGATCACATCGTCAAAGGCCGCCAGCACGCACTGGGCCAGCTGGGGTTTGGGGGTGAGCTTGACCGTGACCTCGGTTACCACCGCCAGCATGCCCTCGGACCCAGTGACCAGGGGCAGCAGGTCGTAACCCGGCGCATCCAGCCCCAGGCTGCCGAACTCGATGATGTCACCGTTGATGGTCACGCCCCGGACCTTGAGCAGGTTGTGGATGGTCAGGCCGTACTTGAGGCAATGCACACCACCCGAGTTCTCGGCCACATTGCCGCCAATGGTGCAGGCGATCTGGGACGAAGGATCGGGGGCGTAATACAGCCCATGGGGCGCAGCAGCCTCGGAAATGGCCAGGTTGCGAACCCCGGGCTGCACCACCGCCCGCCGCGCATGGGCATCGATGGCAATTATCCGGCACAGGCGTGCGAGGGACAGCACCACCCCGAAGCGGTGCGGCTGGGCACCGCCGGAGAGTCCGGTGCCGGCGCCCCGGGCAACCACCGGAACCCCCTGCCCGGCGCAGATCTTCAGAATGGCCACCACCTGGGCTTCGGTCTCGGGCAGGACCACGACCAGCGGCATCTGCCGCAGGGCCGCCATACCGTCACACTCGTAGGGGCGCAGATCCTCCGGGTCGTGGAGCACACTGGCCTCGGGCAGAACACCCAGCAGTGCCCGCACCAAGCGCTGGACATCAACCCGCGAAAAATCCCCCTCGATCTGGCCGAAACCGGGAACCCCAGACTTCTCGCCCATCACGCCATCCCCTTGTCGACATGCTGAACGCCGGTAGCCGGCGGGGTCGGCACCGCCACTCCGAGTCGCCCAGCAGCATTGATCAGATGTTGGTGGGCAGCCTGCCCCGCCGCCTCGGCATCCCCCGACGCGATGGCCTCGAAGACAGCCCGATGCTCGTCCTGGGCGGCCCGAGCAAGGCCCCGAAAAACCCCGTCAGCACTCCACGTTGGTGCCCGCGAGGCTGAAAACTCCTGACTCACGAAGGCCACGAAACGGCCGATCAGCGGATTGCCGCTTGCCTCGGCAATGGCACAGTGAAAGTCGTCGTCGAACGACGCCCCGTCTTCCCCGCACGCCACCGCCTCTTCCATCCGCGCCAGGGCCGCCGCCATAGCCTTCAGTTGCACCGGCGTGTGGCGCAGCGCCGCCCGCTCTGCCGCCGCCACCTCAATAATCAGACGCAACTCGAAAATCTCACCGGTAACGCCCGCTCCCCCCATGCTGCGTTCCATACGGAACACCCCTGCCCCGGGGCGTCGGACCACGAAGGCCCCTGCACCCTGTCGACTCTCCACCAACCCATCAGCCTTGAGACGGGCAATCGCCTCCCTCACCACGGCGCGACTGACCGCAAACTCTTCAGACAGACGGGCCTCCGTCGGCAGACGCTCACCCGGGGCAAACGCCCCGCTCCAGATGCGCTCGCCCAGCACCGCCCCTACCTCTTCGGAGAGGCGCTGGGGGCGGGGAATACGAGGCAGGCGGGATAGGGTCATTTGTCTACTTGTCAGACAAGTTTCTCCGCAGTCTAGAAGATGAGCGCGCAATAGGCAAAAGCGCCCTGCTCGGAACGGGCAGTCAAGCACGGGGCCGGCAAATGCAGGACTGCGCACCGTGACGAACGGCTGATTCCATTCCCTCCAGACCTGCCTTGCGCACCTACCAACTAGTAGATAATATTTCTGACCAGAACCATAAGCGGAAACACCCCACCAAGCCCCAAAAGGAGGAGCATCGTGATCAAACTGACAAGCGCGCTGGCCTGCGCCTTGCTGCTGGCAAACATCACCCCATTACCGACACAGGCCGCCGAACGGCCCTCTGACCCCCTTGCCTCCCCACGCTGGGGCGATATGGAAAAGGGCATTCTGTCTGGAGCGACCTATGTCTTCGACGCACGGGTGAAGGTCGAGGCGCCCGACACCGCAGAAAACCCACTCAACGTCCCCATCACCATCGACGCCACCGGGCTCTCCGACGTAAAGGAAATCCTGGTCTTCGCCGACTTCAACCCCATTCTTGAAATCCTGCGCTTCTATCCCGATGCGGCCCCTGCCTATCTCGGTTTCCGCGTAAAACTGCAGCAATCGACCCCTGTCAGAGCGGCAGTACGTACCGGCGACGGGGTCTGGCATATCGGGGGCACCCTCGTGAACACGGTGGGCGGTGGCTGCACAGCCCCATCCATGGGCGCCACCTCGCCGGAGTGGCAGAAGCGCCTGAACGAAGTCACAACCCGAACCTGGAACGAAGGCCCCATGTCGGGCCGACTGCGCATGCGCATCATTCATCCCATGGACACCGGGCTGATTCCCGGCATCCCCCCTTTCCACATCGAGTCTGTCGTCCTCAGCGACGAGGCGGGCCGCCCCCTGGCCAGGCTGGAAGTCTCCCAACCGGTCAGCGAGAACCCGGTATTCACCCTCAACCGGGGCAGCACCACGGGTACCCTGAACGCACGCGGACGGGACAACAATGGAAACACCTTCAACGTGAGGATTCCCCAATGAGGCGCTTCATCTCAATCGTCGTCGCCTGCCTGTCCTGTCACGCCTGGGCCGCCGATGCCGACTACCACCTTACCCCCCTGGCCGTCGCCGACGGCGTGTACGCATTCGTCGGCGAGCAGGCCGACTTCAATCCCTCGAATGGGGGCAACATCGTCAATACGGGCTTCATTGTCGGCACGGAGGGCGTCATCGTCATCGACACCGGGCCATCCCGGCAATACGGCGAGCAGATGCGCGCGGCCATCGCCCGGATCACACCCAAGCCGATCGCTCTGGTCATCAACACCCACCACCACCCCGACCACTTCCTGGGCAACCAGGCTTTCGCCGATACCCCCATCGGTGCCCTGGCGGGAACCCGCAAGGGCATCACCACCGAAGGTGACGCCTTTGCCGAGAACCTGTTCCGCCTGACCGGTAGCTGGATGTCCGGCACCGAGCTCAAGGCTCCGGACCAGATCCTCCAGGCCGGCCCCCTGAAAGCCGGCGGCAGATCGCTGATCCTGCTCGCCATGAAAGGACATACGGACGCAGATCTGGCCGTCTTCGACGCGGACAGCGCAACCCTCTTCGCCGGCGACCTGGTCTTCAACCTGCGCGCGCCCACCACGCCCCACGCCCACCTGGAGCACTGGAAAGACACCCTCCGCGCGCTCGACGCATTCATGACGACCCAGCGGGTCCGGGTACTCGTACCAGGACACGGGCCGATCGCCCGGAACGCCGCTCCCATCGCCTGGACCCGTGACTGGCTGACCTGGCTGGACACCAGTCTGCGTGAGGCCGCCGCCGACGGCCTCGACATGAACGAGACCCTGACCCGCCCCCTCCCCGAGGTCTACCGGAACATTCCCGTGGCCGGGGCGGAATACAGGCGTTCGGTCGGGCACCTCTTTCCCGCCGCCGAAGCCGGCGCACTCCAGCCCAACAACTGACCCGCCCCCGCCCGGAGAGCGGCCTGGCAGGTTCTCCGGTGCGGGCAGAGGTGATAGCCTTGCGCCCATGACCACCCCCACCCGCGACCAACTGCTCGCCGAAGCGGAAAACCTGATTCGCCGAGGCGGCTACTCAGCATTCTCGTATGCCCATCTGACCGAAAAGATCGGCATCACCAAGGCGAGCATCCACTATCACTTCCCCACCAAGCAGCGGCTCGCCGAAGAAGTGGTGGATGTGGCCCAGGCCCGGTTTGCCGCAGCCCTGGCAGACATCGAAGCAGGCAATACGCATGTGGCCGACCAGCTGCGTCAGTATGCAACGCTCTTCCTGGATGGTTTCGAGGCCAGCCTGCGCCCCCTGTGCGGAGCCCTGTCGGCCGAACTCGCGGCCCTGCCGCCCGGCCTGCACGAGCGGACCGCCGCCTACTTCCGGCTGCACCTCGACTGGCTCTCCCGCGTCCTGGACCAGGGTATCGCTAACGGCCAGCTGCGCTGGGCCCGCGGCAGCAAGGCCCTGGCCAGACTGCTCCTGGCGACACTCGAAGGGGGTAACCTGATCGGCAGAGCCCTGGGCTCCCGGGAAGATGTCCTGCAGGGCTTCGAGCAGGTGCTTGCCCTGGCGGGAGCACCTGCGGCGGACTAAAAGATGGGCACGAGCTTGTAGCCCTGGGTCTGATAGCCGATCAGTGAGATGAAACCGTCGGCCACAACGCTCAGGCCCTCGTGCAGAGAGGCGTTATCCACGCCCATCACCTGCGTCGCAATCGCACACACCTCCTGGCGAACCCCCATGGCCGCCAACTCCCGGACCAGGATGGCCACCGCCTCAAGGGCATCCTCGTGTTCGACCAGCAGTTTCGGATCGGGCCGGGAGGACAGGTAACGCACTGTTTCACCGATATACACCAGGATCAGATCGGGCTTCACGCCCTGCCTGCCAAGGCCCTGGTGCGTCCGCTTGATGATGCTGAGATAGAAGGCGGTCTTGCGGGGATTGCTGAAGTCGATCAGGAAAACGCCCTTGCCTTCACTCACCCCCCGCAGCGCCATGGCATCGTTTGGTTCGGGGGCGACAGCATATGCGGTCGACTGGCTGGCCAGGGCACCTGCAGCAAGGCTCAGGGCAAACAAGGTACGGCGGAACGATCGTGTCATGGGAAATCTCCGTGCTCCCGCCGGAAGCGGGTCATCTCACCAACATGGGTTCGAGAGAATACCAACCAACTGGTAGGTATGTACAACACGGCATGCACTGGAGCCTTGCTTACCCCTGCATCCATCCCAGGGAAGCCATGCTCGTCCCCGACGGGACGTACTCAGCCCCCACCCAGCCCGAGTAGCCGATAGCATCCAGATGACTGAACAAAAAGGGAAAATTGATCTCTCCCGTGCCAGGTTCATGGCGCCCCGGGTTATCGGCAAACTGAATGTGACCAACCCTCGGCAGGAGCTTGGCCAAAGTCAAGGCCAGCTCCCCCTCCATCACCTGGGCGTGGAAGATGTCGTATTGCAGGAGGAGGTTGGGGCGATCAGCATCATCCATGATCGAAACGGCCGCCGCACTGCGGTCCACCAGAAAACGCGGTGTATCCCGGCTGTTGAGGGGTTCGATCAGCACTTCTCGCCCCGCAGGGCCAAACAGGTCGGCGGCAAAGCGCAAGTTGCCGATCAGCGTATCCCGCAGAACGGCTTCGGAGATGCCGTCGGGACGCAGACCCGCCAGACAGTTCACCCTCGGGCACCCCAGTGCCTCTGCCCAGGCTGCCGCCTTGTCTACCCCGGCGCGAAACTCGGCCTGCCGCTCGGGCAGGCAGGCAATGCCCCGCTCCCCCGCTGCCCAGTTTCCGGCCGGAAAATTGAACAGCACCACCTCCACCCCGGCCCGGCGTGCCGCATCGGCCACCTCGTCCACGGGGAAATCATAAGGAAAGTGGAACTCCACGCCCCGGAACCCGCAGGCATGAGCAGCAGCAAAACGGTCAAGAAAGGGCAGGTCGAGAAACAGGAAGGACAGGTTGGCAGAAAAGCGGGGCATCGAAGAGGTCCGTAAAACACATGAATATTGCGCCGAATCTTACCGTCCGGACCGCCCGGAGGGCAGTGCGAGGCCCCAAACCCCGTCGTTTGATGGGTTATCATGCGCAACTTGACCAAAAAACAAAGCACACCCCACCAATGATCCGCAAACTGCTGCGCCGTGTGTTCCGCCGCGCCGCACCCACCAACACCGTCTCCGAACCCGCAGTGATTCCGGTGGCCCGCCACGGCGTACGCCGGGACCAAATCTCACCGGCCGCCAACAAGGTCTGCACCACGCTCCAGGAGGCGGGGCACAAGGCCTACGTGGTTGGCGGCGCGGTTCGCGACATCATCGTCGGCCAGACCCCGAAGGATTTCGACGTAGCCACCAGTGCCACCCCCGAAGAGGTCCGCGCCCTCTTCCGCCGCTCCCGCATCATCGGCCGACGCTTCAAGATCGTGCATGTGATGAGCGGCCCCGAGACCATCGAGGTCTCCACGTTCCGGGCCATGCAGGACGCCGAGGGCACCGAAACCGACGAGCACGGCCGGGTACTGCGCGACAACGTATTCGGCTCCATGGCCGAAGACGCCACCCGCCGCGACTTCACTGTCAACGCCCTGTACTACAACCCCAGCGACGAAACCGTCATCGACTACCACCACGGCGTGGCCGACCTGCAACAGAAGACCCTGCGCATGATCGGCGACCCGCGGGTGCGCTACCGCGAAGACCCGGTGCGCATGCTGCGTGCCGCCCGCCTGGGCGCCAAGCTCGGCCTGTCCATCGATCCCGCCGCCCGGGGCCCGATCCGCGAGATGGCCGACCTCCTCGAAAACGTGCCGCCGGCGCGCCTCTTCGACGAGATGCTCAAGCTGCTGATGTCAGGCCATGCGGTGAAATGCCTGCGTCAGCTGCGCGAGGAAGGCCTGCACCATGGCCTGCTACCCCTGCTCGACGTGATTCTCGAACAGCCCATGGGCGAACGCTTCGTGTGGCTGTCCCTCGAGAACACCGACGCACGCGTACGCCAGGGCAAGCCTGTGTCCCCCGGCTTCCTGTTTGCCACCCTGCTATGGCACGAGGTGCTGGTGGACTGGGACGCCCGCAAGGCCAACGGCGAGCACTCGCAACCGGCACTTTTCGAAGCCATGGATTCGGTGCTCGAACGACAGTCCGGCAAGCTCGCCATCACCCGCCGCATCGCCGGCGACATCAAGGAGATCTGGGCGCTGCAACCGCGCTTTGAAAAGCGCGCCGGCAAGACCCCTTATCGCCTGCTGGAGCAGCCGCGCTATCGTGCCGGCTGGGATTTCCTGCGCCTGCGCGCCCAATCGGGCGAGCTCCCGATGGAACTGCCCGACTGGTGGGAAGCCTTCGCCGACGCCCATCCCGAGGCCCGCGAAAGCATGCTGGTGCCGGACAAGAGCGGCACCGCCAAGAAACGCCGCCGCCGCCGCAAGCCTGCAGGCACGGTCTCAAGCCCGTTGGGCGAATGAGCGCCATCCTGCCCCAACAACGCGCTCGCAGAACAGTCCATCAGGGCGAAAGTACTTCACAGTGAACACCCCCCCTCAGTCCATCCGCGCCTTCGTGGCACTGGGTGCCAACCTCGGTGAGCCGGTCATGCACCTGCGGGCCGCCGTCGAGGATCTGGCAGCCCTGCCCGGTACGCGGGTGACGGCCCGTTCGTCCCTCTATCGCAGCGCGCCGGTCGGGCTTCTCAACCAGCCCGATTTCATCAATGCCGTGGTGGCGCTAGACACCGACCTGCCGCCCCTCGCGCTGCTCCGTCATCTCCTCGCCATCGAGGCACGGCATGGCCGTGTGCGCAGTGTGGCCAACGCCCCGCGCACCCTCGACCTCGACCTCCTGCTACACGGCGATACGGTGCTCCAAGGTGACGAACTGACCCTGCCTCACCCGCGCATGCACCAGCGTGCCTTCGTGCTGCGCCCCCTGCTGGAAATCGCCGCCGACCTGACCCTCCCCGGCCTGGGCCCGGCCCGGGACTACCTCCCCGCCGTGGCCGGCCAGGAGATCACCCTGTTCGGGCCCCTGTAATGCCGATCTGGATCCAGACCGCGCTGCTGCTGGCCGCGTCCAACGTGTTCATGACGTTCGCCTGGTACGGGCATCTCAAGAACCTGGCCACCTCGCCCTGGTATATCGCCGCCTTCATCAGCTGGGGCATCGCCCTGTTCGAGTATCTGCTGCAGGTACCGGCCAACCGCATCGGGGCCCAGGAACTCAATCTCGCTCAACTCAAGATCATGCAGGAAGCGATCACCCTGGTGGTGTTCGTGCCCTTTGCCATTTTCTACATGCAGCAACCCCTCAAGCTTGACTACCTGTGGGCCGCCCTGTGTATCCTAGGCGCTGTCTATTTCATCTTCCGCGCCTGAAAGGCGAAGTCACCCCATGCTCGAGAAAGCGCGCTACATTGTCGTGGAAGGCCCCATCGGCGCAGGCAAAACCACCCTCGCCCGGCGCCTGGCCGAGCGCCTCAATGCCGATACGCTGCTTGAGAACCCGGCGGCCAACCCCTTTCTCGGACGCTTCTACCAAAACATGGAACGGTGGGGACTGCCCACCCAGATCGCCTTCCTGTTCCAGCGCAGCGAACAACTCGCTGCAGCCCCCCACGATCCGCACCGTCGCCTGGTGTCCGACTTCCTGATCGACAAGGACCCGCTGTTTGCCGAACTCAACCTGGCCGAAGACGAACTCAAGCTTTACCGCCAGCTTTACGAGCACCTCAAACCCAGCGTCCAAAAGCCGGATCTGGTGATCTATCTGCAGGCCCAGCCAGACATCCTGATCGACCGGGTGCGCAAACGTGGCGTCGAATCAGAACGCAAGATCAGCGAGCCCTACTTGCAGCGGGTGGCCGAAAGCTATGCCACCTTCTTTCATCACTACGATGCAGCCCCCCTCTTCATCGTCAATGCCGAATCCCTCAACCCGGTGGACAAGGAAGAAGATTTCGAACTGCTCTTCTCCCGACTCCACGCCATGCGCAGCTACCGGGAGTTCTTCGGCTACGCCGGCTGAAACCCATCTGGCTCGAGCCCTGGCCGCGACCACGTCGGCAGAGCAGCTGGCTGCAAGATGAACCTGAAGCCTTTCCCACTTCCGCCTTTGAAGTCCCCTTGTGCCACGCACAAGAATGGGGTTAACTGCCGCCGCGAGGAGGAACAGCAATGAGCTACCTACAAGAAAACAGCAAACCCGTCACCCTGTTCGAGTTGGGCAAGATGCGCGCCGAAGGGCGCAAGATCGTCATGCTCACCGGCTACGACGCCAGCTTCGCCGCGCTGCTGGAGCGCTGCGGTGTGGACGTGATCCTGGTCGGCGACTCCCTGGGCAATGTTCTGCAGGGCCAGAAGACTACCCTGCCGGTCAGCATGGAGCACATGGTTTACCACACCGAGTGCGTGGCCCGGGGCAGCGCCCGGCCGCTGATCGTCACCGACATGCCCTTCGGCAGCTATGCCGAGAGCCCGGAGCAGGCCATGCGCAATGCCGCCCGCCTGATGGCAGCCGGCGCCCAGATGGTCAAGCTCGAAGGCGGCGCCTTCATGGCCGAGACGGTGCGTTTCCTTGTCGAGCGTGGCGTGCCCGTGTGTGCCCACATCGGCCTGACCCCCCAATCGGTGCACCAGCTAGGCGGCTATCGCGTCCAGGGCCGCAGTGATGCGGGAGCAGCCATCCTCAAGACCGACGCCCTGGCCCTGGAACAGGCTGGTGCGGCGCTGATCGTCATGGAAATGGTACCGGCCAGCCTGGCCGCCGATGTCACCACCAGCCTGAGCTCCATGGCCACGATCGGCATCGGTGCCGGGGTCGATTGCCACGGCCAGGTGCTGGTGCTCCATGACCTGATCGGTGTTTTCCCCGGAAAACGCCCGCGCTTTGCCCGCAACTTCATGGAAGGCGCCGCCAGCTTGGACGATGCCGTCTCCCGTTACGTCGCCGACGTCAGGGAAGGTCGCTTCCCTGGCCCCGAACACAGCTACTGATACCCCGACCATGCAGATCCATCCCCGCATTGCCGAACTGCGTACAGCCCTTTCCGGCGCCGGTCGCGTCGCGTTCGTGCCCACCATGGGCAACCTCCACGACGGTCACATCGCCCTGATGCGCCAGGCCCGCGCCCACGCCGACGTGGTGGTGGCGAGCATCTTCGTCAATCGCCTGCAGTTCGGTCCGAAGGAAGATTTCGACAAATATCCCCGCACCTTCGAGAATGACAGCGCGCGGCTGAACGACGCTGGAGTGGACTTCCTGTTCGCCCCGGATGAAAGAGAGATGTACCCCAGCCCCCAGCGCTACCACGTGGAGCCCGACCCGGCCCATGTGAATATCCTCGAAGGCGCAGTTCGCCCCGGCCACTTTGGCGGGGTGGCCACGGTAGTGCTGAAGCTCTTCAACATCGTTCAGCCTGACGTAGCGCTGTTCGGCAAGAAGGACTACCAGCAACTGATGGTGCTGAAGAACATGGTCCGCGAACTGGCCCTGCCCATCGAAGTGGTGGCGGGCGAAACCATCCGCGCCGACGACGGCCTCGCCCTGTCGTCCCGCAACGGCTACCTGAGTGCCGCCGAACGCGCAGAGGCACCGCGACTGCACCGCCAACTGGCAATGATTCAGCGCAGGGTCGGCGCCGGCGAGCGTGATTTTTTGCGCCTCGAAACCGAGGCCACGGCCGAACTCGCCGCCCACGGCTGGCAGCCGGACTACATTGCCATCCGCCAGCGCAGCGACCTGCAGGCCCCCCAGGGCGATGCTTCGCTGGTCGTACTCGGGGCAGCAAGGCTGGGTAACACCCGCCTCATCGACAATCTGGAAATCTGAGGGTCGCAAACCCTCTGCTGGCCGGGAAAATCAGGCGCTAGGATGGAGACCCGCGGCGATCATCAGCTCGCCGTGACGTTCATGTCGTTCGATCTGGCCAAAGAGCTCGGCCAAGGCCATGCACTGGCGAACATCCTCAAGCAGCAGATTGCTGCTCACGCACAGGCTCGTCTCGCTGATCTCCGCCCCCGACGCGCAGGCCGCCCGAATCGCCCGGACAAGCTCTGGATAGAGGGGATCGCGCTGCAGCAGCGCAGCCAGACGCACTCGCACATGGGGCACGACGTGGGACTTTCTGGGGTACTGCTGCAGCCGCAGGCAGGCTTGCAGCACGCTGTCGCGCACCTGGCGATGATGCCCTTGAGCCTGCCCCCGGGCGATACGGTCAATGGACAACTGCCAGTCAGAGGGAATGCGCCGCAGCTCCACGGCACGCTCGCGCCAGGCCTGCCAGGCAATCATCCCGAGGGCCAGCAGGCCAAGGGCAGCAAACAGATGGGCATCCATGATCGGGCTCCGTGCAACGTGTACTGATGCCCGAAGGGTAGAGGCCCCGACGCCAGCCGCACTGGCGACTAATTCACACCGAGATGCAAATCCCGGGCGTTCCGATGTAAATAATCGTCGTCTACGCGAAATGAATCACGGATCTGGCATACCGCCGCCTGTCAGGTCATGCTCCGCGCATCCGACACGGCCCCCCGCCGCTCCGGCATATCGGCACTCCAGTTGTCGACGATGCGCTCAAGACGATAGCCATTGCCATAGGCCGCACTGAGACGAAAACCCGCCTCGGGGCGCAGGCCAAGCTTCTTGCGGATCCGGCTGACATGGGTATCCACCGTCCGGGACACAGCCAGCAGCGCGCTTCCCCACACCGCTTCAAGCAGATGCCCGCGAGACAGGGTACGCCCCAGGTTGCGGAACAGAAACAGCGCCAACTCGAACTCCTTGTCGGTCAGGGCCACGGGAGCCCCCCTGACGAGGATGCCCTTGGTGACCACGTCGAAACGGTACGGTGGCATATCGAGGAAATTGGTGCTGCCGAAATAACAGGGATTGCGTCGGCGCAGGATCGCCCCCACCCGAGCCACTATCTCCCGGATACTGACCGGGCCAACGATGAAATCATCGGCACCACTGCCCAGTGCTTCCGCGAGCTCCCCTTCGTCGTCTTGGCAATTGAAGAAAATAACAGAGCACTCGGTGTCCGACCCGCTGCGCAACTCCCGCAACACCCCACCGGCATCAACCCCGACCCAGTCGAGCAGGAAGAGATCGAAACTCTCCCGCATGGCCTCTCGTATAAGGACACGGGGATCGGTGTAGTGATGAACGTGGTGCCCTGCCCCCTCAAGCGCACTCCCAAGACCCCCAATCTGTCCATACTCGGCATGCAACAGCGCCAAGCGCATTCAGTTTTACCTCCTCATCGACCGACACCATAATGCCGAACAAATATTTTAGCGATCAACGGCATGGAAGGAAAATGCTGACCAATCCTGACCGGCTAAAGCATCCGGACGTAGCCGTTGAAGCGATAGCCATGACCGTAGCTGGACACCAGCGGCAGCTTCATGCCGCATTTCGCCGCAACCTTGGCCCGCAGCCGGCTGACCAACGCCTCCAGCCGCGCCTCGGTGTAGCCCGACGTCTCCGCCGCCAGCTCGGCCACCAGATCGCCCCGACTCGCCCGGCGCTCAGCATCGCCGAACAGGGCATGCAGCAGACACCGCTCCGGCAGGTTGATGACCATGCTCTGTCCGTTGGGTGCGCGCAGCAGATGCGCCTCCCGATCCAGTACCCACGGGCTCGGCACCGGGCAGGGAACAGGCCTGGGTGCCGGCGAGTGCAGGCAGCGATGCACGCTGATCAACGTCGCCTCAAGCTCTTCCGGATCGACGGGATGCACCAGACAGGCATCTGCGCCTTCCCGGAGACCGGTGATGCGCAATGCCTTGTCGGCTTCAGCAACGCACAGGATCACGCCGCAACCGGTATAGCTGCGCAGACGCCGCCCGAAGACCAGCCCGTCGCCGTCCGGCAAACGTGCATCCACCACCACCAAGCCCACCGGCTCGAACACCAGCAACTCAGCCTGGGCTATGGACGTGGCCCAGCGCACTCGAAAGCCAGCCTGACCCAGGTACTCGGCGAGCTCTCCACAGACCGCCGGATCGCGTTTCACCAGAATTACGGGAAGATCCCTCACACCGCCTCCCACCTGCAGCCCCGTCCATGCTCGGGCCCTACGGATGGATGCCCTTTCCCAAAATCCCTCGAACCCACCCTCCCCTGGCCGCGATGCCGGCAGGCAGAAGGCTCCAATGCGCACGGGAATTCGAGTCGAGATGTTAGGGGAAGCACAGAGCCTAAAACGGGCACTGACAAATGATTGCAATTGCGGGCCTCACCCCGCCCTGCCCTCCCTCTCAAGCCCCGCTGCGAAGCGCAGAAAGCGCAACGCCAGCGATGCGGGCGGACGGGCATGGGCAGACAGCCGCTGACAGCGCGGCAGCGGGCTGGAGGGGCTCCTGTAACAGGCAAAAAAGGCCCGCCGCCCCTTGCGCTCCGGCTAACTTGGCTCCAAGCTATATGCTCTGAGCAGCCGGAGCCTGCAGGCCCTCCGGCGCATCGAAACCAACAATAAGGAGGGTAGACAATGGCAGCAACGGTTCAGCAGATTCTTCAGAACAAAGGCGGCTCCACCCATTCGGTCACTCCCGCCACGACCGTGCTCGAAGCGCTCAAACTGATGGCCGAGCGCAACGTCAGTGCAGTGCTGGTCACCGAGGGTCAGCGCCTCGTGGGGATCTTCACCGAGCGCGATTACGCCCGCAAGGTCGTACTCAAGGGCCTGGCTTCCAAGGACACGTTGGTCGGCGACCTGATGACCCAGAACGTCCTCACGGTTTCCCCCAGCCACACCATTGATGACTGTATGGCCATCATGACCAACAACCACATCCGCCACCTGCCGGTCGTTGCCCAGGGTCAGCTGGCGGGTATCGTCAGTATCGGTGATGCAGTCAAATCGGTGATGGAGCAGCAACAGGCGACCATCGACCAGCTCTCAGGCTACATTGCGGGTGGCATGACCACCTGATATCCCGGCGAACACAGTGCTTCCCCGCGCCACGCTGCCGTGGCCGGGCTCACGTAGACGCATCACCAGGCTCCTGTTGCGGCTCCCGCCCTTCGCCTGACGACTCGGCAGCGGCGGGAAACACCACCACTATTGCCAACCCCTCACCGCCGTCCTTGCGCACCAGGCCTGGCCCAAAGCTCAGGCGCGCACCAAGAATGCGCACAATGCGGGCAACGATGGACAGGCCCAGACCGCAGCCCTCCGCATCCTCGTCACTGCCCCTGGCAAAGCGCGTCAGCATCTTGTCCCGCAGGGCCGGCTCAATGCCCGGTCCGTCGTCCGCTACCTTCAGGCGGCGACCCTCGACATCCACCGTCACATGCACTGCCCCGCCTTCAGGGGTATAGCGCAACGCGTTATCCACCAGATTGCGCAGCAAGACCTCCAGCCACCAACGGTTGCCAAGCACCTGCAGCATCCCCTGGGCATCCAGCGACAGGCTCTGCTGACGACGCAAGGCCTGAGGTGCCAGGGCGGAACAGATGCTGCGTGAAAGTTCAACCATATCCACCCTTGGCCCGTCCGCAAGAGCCGCGTCGGGATCCAGGCGGGCCAGGGTGAGCAGCTGCTCGACAAGATGCGTCATCCGGTCGACCCCGGAGAGCACCTGCGCCAACGCATGCCCGCGCACGCCTGCATCGGCGGCCCGATGCGCCACCTGGGCCTGAACCTTGAGGGCGGCCAGGGGCGTGCGCAGTTCGTGGGCAGCATCCGCAGTGAAGCGGCGCTCATTGTCGAGGGCCTCTCCGAGGCGCTGCACCAGCGCATCCAGGGAACTCACCAGCGGCGCGATCTCGGCCGGAACGGGGCCCTTGATCTGCACCGGAGTCAGATGGCTGGGGCTCAGCCCCCCTAGCGCGGCGGCCACCGCATCCACCGGACGCAGCGCCCGCCCCACCACCACCCAGATCCCCAGGGCAATGAGGGGCAGACCAATCAGGATGGGAGCAAGCAGGTGCAGCGCAATCTCACCAGCCAGCCGGTAGCGGGCCCCATGGTTCTGGCCGACGATCACCCGGTAACGGCTGTGGTCATGATCCACGGTATAGAAGCGCCACAGCTCCCCCTGCTGATCGTGCTCGTCAAAGCCCGGCCCCCGCGTTGCCGGCACATCCGGCATTTCCGCCGAGCGCACCAGCAGGCGCCAGCCCTCGCCCGTTTCCTCGCGCTGCCAGGCCTGGAAAGCCACCGGCAACTGGTAGTCATGCTGGTGCTCGGCCATTTCATGAGCCACGTGCTCGGGCTCCCCCGCCGCAACAATAGCCAGCAGGGTTTCCGCCACCTGTACAAGTTGAGCATCGAAAAGCTCATCCGCCTCACCGTGGGCGGTACGGAAGGCCACCATGGCCGACAGGCTCCACAACACGGCGACCACCGCAATCAACAGGCCCACCAAGCGGCGACGCAGGGAATAGACTTGCCGCACCCCACTCATCGTGCCGCCTCATCGATCAGGTAACCAACCCCGCGCACCGTCCGGATCAGATCGCTCCCCAGCTTGCGGCGCAGATGGTGGATGTGGACCTCCAGCGCATTGCTTTCCACGGCATCGCCCCACGCATACAGCTGCTCCTCCAGCACCCGCCGCGTCAGCACCCGTCCGGCAGCATCGAGCAATACCCGCAACAGGTCGAACTCCCGACTGGTCAGGCTCACCGCCTCACCGCGCAGCATCACGGTGCGGGCCGCCGGATCGATGACCAGCTCACCGTGACGCAAGCAGGCGTCGGCTCGCCCGCTGGCACGGCGCACCAGGGCACGCAGGCGCGCCGCCAGCTCGTCAAGATCGAAGGGTTTAACCATGTAGTCGTCAGCGCCCAGATCAAGACCCCGCACCTTGTCGGATATCTGGTCCCGGGCAGTAAGGATCATCACCGGTACGGCGTTGCCGGCACTGCGCAGGCTGCCCAGCACCGACAAGCCATCCCGCCGGGGCAGCCCAAGGTCGAGAAGGACAGCGGCAAAGCCCTCCCCCGCCAGCGCAGCCAGTGCTGCCTCGCCATCGCGCACCCAGTCGACGACGAAACCCGCGGCAGCCAGCCCCGCCTGCACACCGTCGCCCAGCATTCGGTCATCCTCCACCAGCAAAACCCGCATTCAGTCCTTCCTCCGCTGATATCCCCCCGACAAGCGGGCAGAGCATGCTCCTCCCGGCGTCTTAATCAAAGCTTAAGACTGCCCGCAACCAGGCTTAAGCTTGCCTTAAGGCCGCCGCCGCAAAATGAGGCTATCCCAATCTCCGTCCTGCCTACCCCAATGCTTGCCGGCCTACCCACCCTCTCGCTCCTCGCCGCTCTGATCACCGCTGGCGTCCGCCCGGTCGCCGCCGAATCCGGCGCAAATTTCATTGCCCTGACACCGGCCCAAAGCGCGGCGCTGGGCATCACCACCCGTCCGCTGGAAGCCGCCGGCAGCGCTGCGGCAACCGGCCTGCCTGCCACAATAAGCATTCCCAACGCCCAGCAAAGAGTGATTGCCGCACCACTGGCCGGCGTCATCGAGCAGCTCGAAACCGCCCCCGGCCTCAATGTGGGCAAGGGCCAGGTGCTGGTGCGCATCAGCAGCCCGCAGGCTCTCGAACTACAACGCGACCGCCTCCAGGCCGACGCCCAGGCAACCCTCGCCCGCCAGAGCCTGCAGCGGGACGAACAGCTCTATCGGGAGGGCTTGATCGCCGAATCCCGCCTCCAGGCCAGCCGGGCCAACGCCGCCCAGGCCGCAGCCCAGGCCGCCGAACGCCGCCAGGAGCTGACCCTGGCCCAACACAGCGGCGGCCACACCCTCAGCCTGGTAGCCCCCATCGCCGGCAACGTGCTTGAGCAGCATGTCAGTGTCGGCCAGCGGGTCGAACAGTCCGCCCCCCTTTATCGCATCGCCCGACTCGATCCGCTGTCCGTGGAAATCCAGGCTCCCCTCTCTGTGGCCAGCCAGGCACGGGTCGGCACGGCACTGCGCATTCCTGCAGCGGGTGCCAGTGGCGAGCTGGTGGCCGTCGGCCGGGCGGTGGACCCAGCCAACCAGAGTGTGCTGTTGCGTGGTCTGATCACCCGGGGGGCCCAGAACCTGCGCCCCGGGCAGGCTGCCACCGTAGACCTGGAATTGCCCGCCGCAGCATCGGGCACCGGCAGCGCCCGCGTGCCCATGGCCGCAGTACTGCGTCGCCTGGACCGGCAATGGGTTTTCGTGGTCAGCCGGGACGGCAACGCCACCGGCTATCGGGCCATGCCAATACTCGTCGAGGGCCGGGTAGGCGACTCAGCCATCGTCACCGGGCTCCCCGGCAACGCGGTGATCGTGACCGGCGGGGTGGCCGCGCTGAAAGCCAACTGGCTGGGCATCGGAAAGGAGTAAGCCCGTGCTCTCCCGCCTCATCGAATTCTCCCTCACCCAGCGCCTGCTGGTCGCCGTCGCCACCCTGCTGCTGATCGGCGCGGGTGTCGTCGCCTGGAACGGCCTCCCGGTGGACGCCTTTCCTGACGTCTCCACCACCCAGGTCAAGCTCATCATCAAGGCGCCCGGCATGACGCCGGAGGAAGTCGAAGCACGCATCACCGTGCCCATCGAACAGGAGATGCTGGGCATTCCGCATCAGCGCCTTCTGCGCTCCACCTCCAAGTACGCACTGGCTGACGTGACCCTCGACTTTGACGACGGCACCGACATCTACTGGGCACGCCAGCAAGTCGGCGAGCGCCTCGCCGGCGTCATGGACAAACTGCCTCCTGGCGCCACTGGCGGACTCGCCCCGATCACCACACCGCTGGGCGAGATGTTCATGTTCACCATCGAAGGCCCCCTGTCCCTGGAAGAGAAACGCAGCCTGCTCGACTGGACGATCCGGCCGGCCCTGCGCACGGTGGCCGGCGTTGCCGACGTAAATAGCCTGGGCGGAGAAGTACGCAGCTTCGAGATTGTCCCCGACCCTGCGGCCCTGGCAGCCCGCGGCCTGAGCCTGGCTCAGCTGCAGGCCGCTCTGGAGAGCAACAACCGCAATGACGGCGCGGGGCGCCTCAACGAGGGCGAAGAGACCCTGCTGGTACGCGCCGAAGGTGCGATTCTGACTCTCGACGACGTGCGCGCCATCGTGCTGGGGAAGAGTGCGGGCGGCGTGGTCCGCGTCGGCGATGTGGCCGAGGTCCGGACCGGCGGACTGACCCGCTACGGCGCCGTCACCCGCGACGGCGCCGGGGAGGCGGTGCAGGGCCTGGTCCTCGGCCTGCGGGGTGCCAACGCCGGCAAGGTCGTGAACGGCGTCAAGGCGCGCCTCGCAGAACTCACCTCGGCACTGCCCCAGGGGGTCAGGATCGAGGTCTTCTACGATCGCAGCGAACTGGTCGGGCGGGCTATCCATACCGTTTCCAAGGCCCTGGTCGAGGCCATCGTGCTGGTGCTGGTACTGCTCCTGGCCTTCCTGGGCAATCTGCGGGCCGCCGTGGTTGTGGCGCTGATGCTGCCCCTCGCCGCCCTGGCCACCTTCATCGCCATGCGTGGCGTGGGACTGTCGGCCAACCTGATGAGCCTGGGCGGCCTGGCCATCGCCATCGGCATGCTGGTGGATGCTGCCGTGGTGGTGGTCGAGAACATCGAGACCCAGCTATCGGCCAACGGTGCAGCCGCCCGCCAGCCATTGCTCCACCTGATCTTCCGGACCACCCGGGAGGTCGCTGCGCCGGTCGCGTCGGGCATTCTCATCATCATCATCGTCTTCCTGCCTCTGCTGACCCTGGAAGGGCTGGAGGGCAAGCTCTTTGGCCCGGTGGCCCTGACCATCGTGTTCGCCCTGTCGGCCTCGCTGATCCTGTCCCTCACCGTGGTGCCGGTGCTGGCCTCTTTCCTGCTGAAGCGGGGCGAGGCCCACGAGCCCTGGCTGGTACGCAAGCTGCAGGCTGGCTACATGCCCCTGCTCCACATGGCCCTGGCCCGGGGGCGTCTGGTGGGCGCCTTCGCCGGGGCTTCACTGGTGGCCGCGGCCGTCGCCTACCTGGCTCTGGGCAAGACCTTCATGCCCACTATGGACGAGGGCGACATCATCATGCAGTTGGAGAAGCTCCCCTCCATCAGTCTGGCCCAGGCCATCGCCACCGATCTGAAAGTGCAGCAGGCAATCCTGAAGGCTGTGCCCGAGGTGCGGTCCATCGTGGCCCGCGGCGGCTCCGACGAGCTTGGTCTCGACCCCATGGGTCTCAACCAGACCGACACCTTCATGGTTCTCAAGCCCCGGGACGAATGGCGCCAACCCGACAAGGAGTGGCTGGCGGATCAGCTGCGCGGGGTCATGGAGAACTTCCCCGGCATCGCCCTCACCTTCACCCAACCCATCGACATGCGGGTCTCGGAGATGCTCACCGGGGTGCGCGGAGACCTGGCGATCAAGCTCTACGGGCCAGACCTCCCCACCCTGAACCGTCTGGCCAGCGAGATCGAAGCCGTGGTGAAGGGCGTTCCCGGCGCCGAAGACACCCTCACCATCCGCAACGAAGGCGTGCAGTACCTGAAGATTCGAGTCGACCGCCTGGCTGCCGGCCGCTTCGGGCTCAATGTGGAAGACATCCAGAACACTCTGCGCAGCCTCCTCGAAGGCCGTCTGGCTGGCACCGTCATCGAGGCCAGCCGCCGGGTTCCCCTGCTGATCCGCGGCCCGACCAGCCTGCACCAGGATCCGGAGGCCTTCGCCGCAGTGCGTATCACGGCACCCGATGGGCAAAGCCTGCCCTTGGGCAGCGTAGCGAGCATCGAACGGGTGGATGGCCCGGTGAAGGTGGACCGGGAGAACGCCCAGCGTTACTCGGTGATCCAGTCCAACGTGCGTGGCCGTGATCTGGTCGGCTTCGTCGATGAAGCCCGCGCCGCGGTAGCTGCCAAGGTGCCGCTGCCGCCCGGCTACCGGCTCGCCTGGGGTGGCCAGTTTGAAAACCAGCAGCGTGCCGCGGCCCGCCTCGGCATTGTGGTGCCGATCGCCCTCGGCCTGATCTTCGTGTTGCTCTTCTCCACCTTCGGCTCGGTACGCCAGGCTCTGCTGGTCCTGGCCATGGTGCCCTTCGCCATGGTCGGCGGCATCTTCGCGCTGGCCCTGTCTGGTGAATACCTGTCGGTACCGGCGTCGGTAGGCTTCATCGCCCTGCTGGGCATCGCGGTACTGAATGGCGTAGTCATGCTGACCTACTTCAACCAGCTTCTGGCCCGAGGCATGCCCATCGACGAGGTGGTGGTGGAAGGCGCCCGACGACGCTTGCGTCCGGTGCTGATGACCGCCAGCATCGCCGCCCTCGGCCTGGTGCCGCTGCTCTTCGCCACCGGCCCGGGCTCCGAAGTGCAACGCCCACTGGCCATCGTGGTGATCGGCGGTCTGGTCAGCGCCACCGCCCTGACCCTGCTCCTGCTGCCGCTCCTCTACCGGCGCTTCGGCGTCACCCCCACAGCTCCCGAGGTGCATGCACCATGAACCCTGCCACCGACGCCGGCATCGTGCTGACCCTGGTGTTCCCCATAGAAGTGGAAGACGCCCTGCTCGAAACCCTGCTCGAACACCCGGAGCTGGCCCCCGGCTTCACCTCCCAGCGGGTCGAGGGCCAGGGCCAGCGGGTCACCTTCATCGGCACAGCCGAACATGTCCGTGGCCGCGCCGCCTGCTGCCGGGTGCAGCTGGTGGTGCCCCAGGCAAGTGCCGACCAGCTACTGGACATCCTGCGCCGAGAATTCGCTTCGAGCCGGGTGTTCTTCTGGATGGTGCCGGCCCTCGCCAGCGGGAGACTTTCCTGATGCGCCGCCTCCTTGCCCTGTTCGCCCTCAGCCTGCCCGCCCTCGCCCAGGCTGGCGCGGCCGCCTCAGCCCCCGACCTGCCGCCTGAATCCCAGGCCCTGGCAGCCCTGCGCGGCAGCCCTCTGGTGGACGCCGCTGGCGAAAACATCGAAGCCCAGGAAGCCCGCGCCCGACGCCTGGCAGCGGGCGCCCACGAATGGACCCTGAGCCTCGGCGAGCAGAGCCGCCGCGTCCGCACCACACCTCAAGGGCGTTACACCGAATGGGATGTAGGCCTGGAGCGGGCTCTGCGCCTGCCCGGCAAGCGCGATCTGGATGTCCAGCTGGGCGCTGCCGGCGTCAACGTGGCACGGATCGGTCGCGGGGATGCCCTCCATGAGGCAGGCCGTGGCCTGCTGGCAAGCTGGTTTGAATGGCTGCGGGAACAAGCCGCCGCTACCCAATGGCAGCAGCAGCGAGACAGCCTGACGCGCCAGGCCCAGGTGGTCAGGCGCCGCGTCGAACTTGGCGACGCGCCGCGCCTGGAGCGCCTGCAGGCCGACGCTGCCCTCGCCCAGGCCAGCGCCCAGCTGGCCCAGGCCGAAGGCCGGGCGCGGGTTGCCGCAGAGCGCCTGCGCCGCCACTACCCGGCCCTGAGCCTGCCCGGCGCTGTGCCGGAGATTGCTCCGGCCGCGCTGGATGGCGGCACCGACGCGTGGGTGGAGGCCATACTCCAGCACAATCATGAACTCGGCCTGGCCCGGGCGGAGAGTGCCCGGGTCCGCATCGGTGCCAGCCGCAGCGAGGCAGAGCGCCGCCCCGACCCGAGCATTGGCGTGCGCATGGCCCGCGAAAGAAGCGGCGAGGAGCGCCTGCTGGGGGTGAGCCTGAGCATTCCCCTGCCGGGCGAAGGCCGCCGTGCCGACAGCGACGCAGCCCTCGCCGACGCCCGAGCCAGCGCCCACCGGGAAGCCGCCGTGCGCCGCCGGGTGGAAGCCGAAGCCGCGGCCCAGTATCAACGCGCCGTATCGGCCCGCGCCGGCTGGCACAGTCAACAGTCCGCTGCCGAAGCCCTGGCAGGCAGCGCGGACCTGATGGAGCGCGCCTGGCAACTGGGTGAAGGCACGCTGGCAGATACCCTGGCCGCCCGCCGGCTTGCCCATGAGGCACGCCTGGCCGCCCAGCTCGCCAGACTGGAAGCCAGCGAGGCCCGCTACCGGCTCCTGCTCGACGCTCACCAGCTGTGGGCGGTGGACGAGGACGAGCACCCCGGGCATGGGGAACCCTGAAGCGGAACGCGGATGCGGCGGCGCAGCACGGACACGCTAGAATGTCGTTCGTCATAAGCGTCGAACGCCCCGTGCCCGCCTCCCTGCCCCCCATCATCGACGTAGAGGCCTCGGGCTTCGGCGCCGCCAGCTATCCGATAGAGGTCGGCCTGGTGTTATCCGACGGCAGCAGTTACTGCACCCTGATCCGCCCCGAAGCCCGCTGGACCCACTGGGACACCAGCGCCGAAGAGGTGCATCTGGTGAGCCGGGAGACCCTGCTGAGAAATGGCCGGACGGCCGCCGAGGCGGCCCGCGAGCTCAACGCACGGCTGCGGGGGATGACGGTTTACTGCGACTCCTGGTACCACGACTTCACCTGGCTGAGCCGGCTCTTCGATGCCGCCGAGTGCCCCCAGGCCTTCCGCCTGGAAGACATCCGCACCCTGCTCAACGAAGCCCAGGCCGAACACTGGCATGCCACCCGGCTGCAGGTGCAGGCCGATCTGTGCCTGCCCCGGCACCGGGCCAGCAACGACGCCCGGATCCTGCAAGCCACCCTGGGCCGGGTGCGGGCCGCCTGGGGCAGCCCTGCCCCGGCCCGGAGCGAGGCTCAGAAGGCCACGCGATAACTCACCCCGGACGGGCCGAGGAGCCAATTGCCGGTGCGCACACCCACGTAGGCACCGGCGGCATTCCAGGCCATGTCCTTCCACGAGAACCGGTTGCAGTCCCGCGTACTGTCATAGAACTCCTTGGCCACGCCAGGCACCAGGGCCAGGCCGACCGCCGTCCAGGTATCGTCGGACAGGCGCGAGGCCCCGACACCGAGCGCCAGGGACACCCCGAAGTGGGCAGCCTTGTCGCTGCCGGTCCAGTCGTCGTGGTGAGGTCCGCAAGCCGCGGCAGCAGTACTCAGGATGGTCAACAGCGCAAAGGCGGAGAGCCGGATTGGCAGGGTTTTCAAGAATCACCTCATCATCAAATAATGTGTCGTCAGCATGATACGGAAGTGTGTGACGTCCTGAATGCTTTTGCCTGGCGCACATGTCAGAATCCGGCGCACTATCGTTCAAGGAGCACGTGATGCATGAAATCCGGATCTGGGATCTGCCCCTGCGACTATTTCACTGGATGCTTGCGCTGGCCGTGACCGGAGCAATGATCAGTGGACAGATCGGTGGCAATCTGATGATCTGGCACGGCCGGCTGGGCATCCTGATCGCCGGCCTGCTCGGTTTTCGTCTGGCCTGGGGCCTGGTGGGGTCCACCCACGCCCGCTTTGCGAGCTTCGTACGCGGCCCCGGAGCGATCCTCGCCTACCTGCGCGGCGAATGGCGCGGGCTGGGGCACAACCCGCTGGGCGCCCTGTCTGTGCTCGGCATGCTGACAGCCCTGGGGCTACAGACTGCGGGCGGGCTCTTCGGCAACGACGACATCGCCTTTCAGGGGCCCCTGTACGCCCTGGTTTCCAAGGACACCAGCGACTGGCTGAGTGGCCTGCACCGCAAGGGCTTCTGGCTGATCCTGTTGCTGGTGCTCACCCACCTGGGCGCCATTGTGTTCTATCTGCGGGTGCACCGGGACAACCTGGTGCGCCCCATGATCACCGGTCGCAAGGCTGTCGCAAATCCTGACGGCCTGGCGCAGGCCCAAGGGGGTGGCATCGCGGCGCTGATCCTTGCCATCGGCATCGGGGTAGGCACGGGCTTTGCGGCCAGCGGTGCCTGGCAGCCCCCACCGCCCCCCGAGCCGGCTGCAGCACCGGCCTGGTAGGGCAGACCACTGCGGGCCCGCGAGCAGGCTGCGGTGCGAGCAGCGGGACTCGGGCAGCAGGAGAGAGGCTGCGCCGTATTGCTTATTCGTCCTTGCGGAACTTGTCGTGACAGGCCTTGCAAGATTCTCCCGTCTTGCCGAACTGCACCTTGATCGCTGCCACGTCCCCGGTGGCTGCCACCTTCTGCAGCTCGTTGGCTTCCTTCACGAACGAGACGGCCAACTTGCGGACCTCGTCCTGCTGCTGGAAGAACTCGGGCTTGACCCGGGTCTTCTGGCTGCCGACATCCTTATCGGTAGCTGCGCCAAAGAGGGCGCCCATGCCAGAGTTGGCAGTGGCGGCGATCAGGTTAGCTGCAGCCAGCACCTGGTCCTTGTTGAAACTGGAGGGGTTGTCGATGGTCTGGGCCTTGATCTTGCCCATGTTCCACGACATGAAGGAATAACCCGCCTTGCGGAACTTGATCTGATCTTCCGGCTTGACCTGGGCGCTGGCCCCGGTACCAAGGCCCAAAATCAGGGCGGCAAAAAGCGCTTGTTTGATCTGCATGAATTCACTCCGGTGTGATTGAAATCGAGAAACGGCCTGGCCGGTGCTCTAGCAGAGCCGGGCGCAGCCGCCGGGCGGATTATTCCATAACGCTGGGAAAAACCGCCCCCACAACAGGGTGAAATCAGAGCGGGCGCCAGACCGTCAGGGCACCGCGGATCTGACCTTTTTCATAGCCGAAGGCCCGGTCGAGGGGATAATTACGGGCCAGTTCGCTCTTCAGCCCGGCCTCGATCTGCTCTGCCGCACCATGACACTTGAGGCACACGTCACCAACGGGGATGGCACGCATGTAGCGGAACATCGGCTTGCCGTTCTCGGTGACGATCTCACCCGTTTCCAGGCTCTCGATCTTCTCTCCGGCGGCGGCGCGAATATTGAAATCGGCAAGCTGACGTGCTTCCCAGGTGTCGGGCGTGCCCCGCTCGGGATTACGGGTCTTCAAGCTGACCCGGGACATCTTCCAGCCAGTTTTTTCCGACTGCTCCTTGAGCAGCTGCGGCGCCTTTTCCTTGCACACCGGGATGGCTTTGACCACGCCCTGGCTGGCGACCGTCTCCTGCATCATCGCAACCACCTTCGGCAACACCGGCAGGGCATTCTTGCGGGTATCCAATTTCAGGGTTTCCACGTCCTGGGCGTGGGCTGAGCCGGCCACCAGCGCAGCAGTCACAAGAGCAATACGTAGCATGAGCGCGTCCTTTAATTAGAAAACTCTAATATACAGGATATCCGCTCAAGCTTGCCATTCAGATTTCAGACGGGACACCGTGCAACCAAATCACTGGCAGAAAGACCAATAGGAACCCCAACCGCGAGGAGCACACCATGGAATCCCAGACCCACAGCATCGCCAACTTGTTCGCCCAGCTCGGCCTGCCCAGCGAAACAGCCGCCATCGACGCCTTCATCGACACCCACTCGCCCCTGCCCCCTGAGCTCCGGCTGGCCGATGCGCCATTCTGGACACCCGCCCAGGCCCACTTTCTGAAAACCGAACTCGACGAGGACGCTGACTGGAGCGCCGTCATCGATACTCTCGACGCCCGCCTGCGCCACCGGGCCTGAACGGCCACCCGGCAGGCGAAGGGAACGGATGTTCAGTCTGCAAGCAGGAAGCGCTGGGGGTCGACGCCCCACTTGTCCGGGGCTTCGGCAGAGACAATGCGATCTCCCCCGCCGTTTCCGAGCTTGCGGCCCAGATCAAGGAGTTCGGGCTTGATGTAGCCATTGGATTTGGTGCTGAAGAACACCCGCAGCTTCGGAGTCAGCAGACTGCCTTCGTTCTGCTCTATCACCACCCCCAGGCGGCCGGACTCCAGCCGCACCAGGCTGCCCACGGGGTAGATACCTACACAGCGCATGAAGGCCTGGAGCAGCTTCTGGTCAAAGTGATTGGTGCTCCACTCCCACATCTTGCGCAGGGCCTCCGCGGCCGGCATGCCTTTGTGATAGCAGCGGTCGGCAGTGATCGCGTCATAGACATCCACGATAGCCGCCATGCGCGCCATAGTGGAGATAGCATCGCCCGCCAGCCTGTCCGGGTAGCCAGTGCCGTCCAGCCGTTCGTGGTGATGGCGGGTGATATCAAGGGGAATGGCACCGATACCAGGGGTTTCCAGCAGCACCGCATGCCCATCGCCGGGGTGCTGCTTGATCAATTCAAACTCCGCGTCGGTGAGACGCCCGGGCTTGTTGAGCACCTCATCCGGCACCTTCATTTTGCCGATATCGTGGAGCAGACCGCCGATACCCCCCTGGCGCAGCTCGTCCCCATCGATGCCGAGGGAGCGCCCGAAGGCGATCATCAGGGTGCACACGCTGACGGAGTGCAGAAACGTGTAGTCGTCCTTGTTCTTGATGCCGATCAGGCCCATCAGCGCCCCGCCATTGCGCAGCACCGACCCGGTGATTGCCTCCACCACGGGCTCGGCGTCATCAAGAGACACGGCCTTGCCCAGGCGTACGTCACTCATCATGGTGCGCACCACCTTGTGGGCCTGCTCATGGACGCGCTTCGCCCTGGCCAGTTCTTCCCGCACAGAGACGCGGACGATCTGCTCCTGGGGCGCAGACATGGCCTTGACGATCTCCTGCTCGACCGCGGCTTGAACCTGGTCTGCCGCCACAGCCTCCACATCATCGAGGCCACGCTTTGTGTCGATATAAACGTGCTGGATACCCGCCTCGACAATGCGGCGCAAGTCGCCGTCACCCTTCAGCACAAACTGGGCGCGCCAGAATGGATGAGACATCCAGTCGCCACAAAGCTCCTGGATAAACATGCCGGGCCGAAGCCGGGTCACTGGAATTTTCTTAAGCATGGAACGGGACACTGTGGGGAGAGAAGCGGCACGGCTCAAGGCCACCTGTTTTCCTTAACGGGTCTGTAACGGCCCTCAGCCGCCGGGCTTGAGCCCGTTTCGGTGCGGAGTGTGTCATACCCGTGCAAAAGTACACGATACGCAACCGCTATAATGCGAACTCTTTCCGCACTGCACATTCAATAGTTCATGGACATTATCCTGCTTCTGAAAGCGCTGATTCTCGGCGTGGTCGAAGGCCTGACCGAATTTCTGCCGATTTCCAGCACCGGACACCTGATCCTGGCCGGCGACCTGCTCAACTTCAACGATGACCGGGGCAAGCTGTTCGAGATCGTGATTCAATCAGGGGCCATTCTCGCCGTGGTGTGGGAATACCGTGAGCGAGTGATCCGGACCTTCTCCGGCCTGGGCCGACAACCGGAGGCCAACCGCCTGGTGCTCAACCTGTTCATCGCCTTCCTGCCCCTGGCCATCCTGGGGCTGATCTTCGGCAAGGCCATCAAGGCTTCGCTGTTTGCCCCCATCCCGGTGGCCACGGCCTTCATCCTCGGCGCCTTCGTGATCTTGTGGGCCGAACGCCGGCAGCACAGCATCCGCATCCACAGCGTGGACGAGATGAGCCCGCTGGACGCCCTCAAGATGGGCATCGCCCAGGCGGTGGCGCTGATCCCCGGCACCTCGCGTTCCGGCTCGACCATCATCGGCGGCATGCTTTTCGGCTTCTCGCGCCACGCCGCCACCGAGTTCTCCTTCTTCCTGGCCATCCCCACCCTCGGCATGGCGACCGTTTATCAGCTCTACAAAGAACGCGCCTTGCTGAGCATGGACGATCTGGGCATGTGGGTGGTGGGCTTCCTCTCGGCCTTTGCCTCCGCTTTCCTGTGCGTGCGCTGGCTGCTGCGCTACATCTCCAACCACGACTTCGTGCCCTTCGCCTGGTACCGCATCGCCTTCGGTATCGTGGTGCTGGTCACCTGGCACTTCGGCCTGGTGGAATGGACGGCCCACTGAGTCCTGCGCCCGTGACGGCCCGGACCGGCTCCGGGCCGTCGTCCCCGACGCCCTACCGCGTCCGGTTCACCAACCTCCATGACAGCCGGCGGGCCCGCAGCCTGCCCCTCAAGCTCTACCTGCCCGACACTGCCCCAGCCGGCCTGATCCTCTTCTCCCACGGACTCGGTGGCTGTCGCGAGAGCGGCAGCGCATGGTTGTCCCATTGGGCCGGACGCCGCTTTGCCGCAATCGCCGTACAGCACCCCGGCAGTGACATCAGCCTGCTCCGCAACAACTCCCCCCTGGCCCTGCGCCAGGCATTCCGCCTGGCCATGAACCCCGATGAGCTGAGTTGCCGCGCTGACGACCTGCGCTTCGTGCTCAAGCGCATCGGCCGGGAGAGGAGCTTCCCCGACGCCCTCAACGCAGTACAGAGAATAGGTCTGTGCGGGCACTCCTTCGGTGCAGTCACCGTCCAACTGCTGGCGGGCGAACGCCGTCCCGAACAACCGGCGCACCCCCTCGACCCCCGCGTAACCGCAGTCCTGGCCCTGAGCCCATCGGCCCGCCATGCCGACAAAGGCCCGGGGCTGGCCCACCGCTTCGGGCAGATCCACCTGCCCTTCCTGAGCATCACCGGCAGCCGCGACGATGGCATGGGCCTGTCCGACATCACTGCCGCCAATCGCGAACTGCCCTTCCGCCACATGCCGCCTGGCGACAAGACCTTGCTGGTCTTTGCCCATGGCACCCACCTGGACTTTGCCGGGCAGGCCAGCCAGGCCGAAGGCACGGTCTTCCCTGTCCGCCGCGAAGCACCGGCTTTCAAAGACAATCTGCTGGCCGCCAGCAGCGCCTTCTGGCGCGCCCACCTGGCCGGCGACGTCGATGCCCGCCACTGGCTGAGCACCACCTTTCCCGGCCAACTGAGGCCTGAAGACCGCTTCGAGACCAAATGATCATCTACCTCCACGGCTTTCGTTCCGGCCCCGAATCCTGGAAAGCCCGCAGTCTGGGGGCACGCATGGCCGCCCACGGCCTGGGCGAAGCCCTGTGGTGCGGCCAGCTCCCCGTCTCTGCCCGGGACGCCATCGCCCTTGCGGAAGCCCAAATCGCCCGCTGCCACACCCCGCCCACCGTGGTCGGCAGCTCACTCGGCGGCTATTACGCCACCCATCTGGCCGAAAAGCATGGGCTCAGGGCGGTACTGGTCAATCCGGCGGTGATCGCGCCCCTGTCCCTGTCGGCCTACCTGGGCACCCAGACCCATATGTACACCGGGGAGGCCTTCGAATTCACCCCCACCCACATCGCCGAGCTACAGGCCATCGAAGTCCCGGCCATCACCCTGCCCGAACGCTACTGGCTGATGGTCGAGACCGGTGACGAGGTGCTCGACTACCGCCACGCGGTAGCCCGTTATGCAGGCTGCCGGCAAAGTGTGCTGGATGGCGGTGACCACAGTTTCACCCGCTGGGACGACTACCTCGACCCCCTCCTTCAGTTCGCTGGACTTCTGCCCGAATGACGACCCAGACTCCCTCGGGCTTCGACGCCCGTCGCTTCAAGGCCCTGGAGCGCAGCGGCTTCAACCGTATCGCCTCCCGCTATGCCGATGGCGCGCCCCTGCGGGCCACCCTGCAAGCCGCGCTCCTCGACGCTGCCATGCTGGCCCCCGGTGAGCATGTCCTGGATCTGGCTGCAGGCCCCGGCCTGCTGGCCCGTGACGCAGCCCACCGGGTATTGCCCGACGGTTGGGTGCTGGCCAGCGACATCGCCGAAACCATGCTCGCAGAGGGGCTGCGGCGTGCCACCCTGGAAGGCTTGCCCGATCTCCTTGCCACCGCGTGTGACGCAGAACACCTGGCCTTTGCCGACGGCAGCTTCGATGTCGCCCTGCTCGGCCTGGGCCTGTTCATCTTTCCCGATCCGGGCAAAGCCCTGACCGAGCTGCACCGGGTGCTCCGGCCGGGCGGGCGCATCGCCCTTTCGGTGTGGAGCCCCAGAGATGACGTGCCACTGATCGCCCGCGCCCAGGACTGCATCGCCCGGCTGCTGCCGGCCCCCAAGGTACCGCGCCCGTCGGTGTTCCGCCTGGGCACGACCGAGGCTCTGGAGCCCCTGCTTCAGGCAGCAGGCTTCAGCCGGATTGAGTTCGCGCCCCACGCCTTCACCTGCCGGTTTGCCTGCGCCGACGACTACTGGCAGGCCTTCCTGGACCTGGCCGGGGGTGCGGCGGAAGCCCTGTCGCGGCTCCCCGAGGCAATCCAGACCCGGCTGCGTGACGAGGTAGCCACGGAACTCGCCCCCCACCGGGACGGGGACAGCTACGCCGTGGCCGGCAGCGTGCTGATCGCCACCGGGCAGCGCGCCTGAATCAGGCCTCCTCGGCCGACTCCGCCGCGGCCCCCTTGACCACGCCAAACCGGGCCAGGGTGCGCTCCCGCGCCTTGGCGTGATCAACAACCGGTGCGGGATAGTCGGTGCCGATCACGCAGCCGGCGAGCTTCTGGTCGATGGGCGGCAGGGTCCACGGGGCGTGGATGTACTTGTCGGGTACCCGCGCCAGCTCCGGCAGATAGCGCCGGATGAAGCTGCCGTCAGGATCGAATTTTTCTGACTGGGTCACCGGATTGAAGATGCGGAAGTAGGGTTGCGCATCACAGCCCGTGGAGGCCGCCCACTGCCAGCCGCCATTGTTGGCTGCCAGATCGAAGTCATTCAGATGCTCGGCGAAATAAGCCTCACCGGCCCGCCAGTCGATGCCCAGATCCTTGGTCAGGAAGGACGCCACAATCATGCGCAGACGGTTGTGCATGTAGCCGCTATGGTTGATCTGGCGCATCGCCGCATCCACGATGGGGTAACCCGTGCGCCCCTCGCACCAGGCGGCAAACAGCGCAGGATCGGCGTCCCAGGCCACCCGGTCGTACTCGGGCCGAAAGCTCGCCCCCACCACCCGGGGGTGATGCCACAGGATCTGGAAATAGAAATCCCGCCACACCAGTTCCGACAGCCAGGTGTCCGCCCCTTCGCCGCCAGCATCCCGGGCTGCCCGGGCCAGCTCACGGATCGACACGGTACCGAAACGCAGGTGCACCGACAGGTAGGACACCCCCTTCACCGCCGGAAAGTCCCGCCGGGCCTTGTAGCGCCCGATGCGTTTGAGGAAATCCTCGAACAGCCGGCGCCCACCGGCCATGCCCGGAACGATGCCCAGCTCGCCCAGGTTGGTCGCCTCGAAACCCAGCCTGGCCAGATCCGGCAGGCACTCTCCCTCCGGGAGGGGCGCCAGTCGGGCAGCATACTTGTCTACCGGGTAGGCCTTGAGATGAAAGTCGGTCAGCGTCTTGAGCCAGGCGCGCTTGTAAGGAGTGAACACCGAGAACGGCGCGCCACCCTGGGTCAACACCTCGGCCTTCTCAAAGATCACCTGATCCTTGAAGTCGGCAAAGCTGATTCCCAGCAGGCGCAGACGCTCGGCCACATCACCGTCCCGGGCAATGGCAGCAGGCTCGTAGTCCCGGTTGGCCAACACTACCTCTACACCAAGGTGCTGGGCCAGAGCAGGAATGGCGTCCCGCGCCCCGGCATGGCGCACGATGAGGCCGCCGCCTCGGGCCCGCAGAGCGGAGTCCAGCTCGGCCACGCAGCCAAGAATGAACTCCACCCGCCGGTCGCAGCGACTCGGCAGGGCATCGAGAATTTCCCGATCGAAAACAAAGGCACAAAATACCCGCTGGTAATTTTTGAGGGCGTGATACAGCGCGGCATGATCAAAGTCGCGCAGGTCGCGACGAAACCAGACAAGGGCAGCAGACATGGGCGGCAGGTCAATCGGCAGGGAAGCAATGGACGCAAGCATGCCCCAAAAGTTGCCGCTACAATCGGGCACCTCGGCTTAAAATAGCACCCGTGATTACGACGACCATCAACCTTACCGATCATTTCCTGATCGCCATGCCTGCCATGGCTGATCCGAACTTTTCGCGCACCCTCACCTACATTGCCGAACACAACGAGAACGGCGCCATGGGGGTGATCGTCAATCGCCCCACCGACATGCGCCTGGCAAGCCTGTTCGAGCGCATCGACATGCCTCTGGAGCACCACGAGTTTGCGGATCTGCCCGTGTATTTCGGTGGCCCGGTTCAGTCCGACCGGGGCTTCGTGCTGCACCGCCCGGCGGGCAGCTGGCACTCGACCCTCAAGGTCAGTGACACCGTCGGCTTGACCAGCTCTCGCGATGTGCTCCAGTCCCTGGCCACCGAAGGCGAGCCCGGCGAGGTGCTGGTGGCTCTCGGCTATGCCGGCTGGTCTGCCGGCCAGCTTGAGCACGAACTGGCCCAGAACGCCTGGCTCACCGTGCCGGCCGACCTGTCCATCGTTTTCGACCTGCCGTCCGAAGAACGCCTGGCCGCCGCCATGCAGCTCCTTGGCATTGATTTCGCCAAGCTCTCCGACGTGGCCGGACACGCCTGAGTGGGAACCGTCCTCGGCTTCGACTTCGGCCTGGCCCGCATCGGCGTGGCCGTGGGTGAAACGGAAACAGGCCACGCGCACCCCCTTGTGGTGATATCCGAAGAAGCCAATGCAGCACGCTTCGCGGCCATCGAGGCGCTCCTTGCTGAATGGAAGCCGACCGCCCTGGTAGTGGGCCTGCCCACCCACCTGGACGGTAGCGAACACGCCATGACCGTGCGTTGCCGCCGCTTCGCCAACCAGCTCCACGGCCGCTACGGGCTGCCGGTCACGCTGGTGGACGAGCGGCTGTCATCGGCCGAAGCGGAAGAACGCCTCAGTGAGGCCGGCCACCAAGGCTGGCGCAAGCAAAAGCCCCGACTCGACTCGGCCGCCGCCCAGATCATCCTGCTCCAGTACTTTGAAAGTGCCCGCCATGCAACTCCCTGAAGCCGAACATCTCATCGCCACCCTCGCCGAGACGATGCGCCCCCGGGTCACCGCCGACACCTGCCTGGTCGGCATCCACACTGGCGGGGTATGGCTGGCTGAGCGCCTGCATGCGCTGCTGGGCCTGTCCCAACCCCTTGGCAGCATCGACGTCAGCTTCTACCGGGACGACTACGCCGCCAAGGGCCTGCACCCCCAGCCCCAGGGCTCCAGGATCCCCTTCGACGTGGAAGATGCCCACATCGTCATCGTCGATGACGTGCTGTACACCGGCCGCACCACCCGTGCCGCCCTCAACGAGCTCTTCGACTACGGCCGCCCCTCCCGGGTCGACCTGGCAGTGCTCATCGACCGGGGCGGCCGCGAGCTGCCCATCGCCCCCAGTTTCTGTGCCCTCACCCTGCCCGCACCCCTCCCAGCCGGGCAAAACCTCCAACTTGAGCGTGACGCCACCGGCGCCCTCACCATGAGGCTGATCCATGCGTAATCCCCAACTCAACAAGCACGGCGAGCTGCAGCACCTGCTGACCCTCGACGGCCTGCCCCGTGCCATCATCAACCAGATCCTCGACACCGCCGCGCCCTTCACCGAAGTTGCCGAGCGCGAGGTCAAGAAGCTGCCTCTCTTGCGTGGCAAGAGCGTGTTCAACCTGTTCTTCGAGAACAGCACCCGCACCCGCACCACCTTCGAGATCGCCGCCAAGCGCCTGTCGGCCGACGTGATCAACCTCAACGTGGCCACCTCCTCCACCAAGAAGGGCGAGACCCTGCTCGACACCGTGGACAACCTGTGTGCCATGCACGCCGACATGTTCGTGGTGCGCCACGAATCCAGCGGCGCCCCGCACCTGATCGCCCAGCACCTGGAAAACACCGGCCGTGACCACATCCACGTGGTCAATGCCGGCGACGGACGTCATGCTCACCCCACCCAGGGGCTGCTGGACATGTACACCATCCGGCATTACAAAAAAGAGTTCCACAACCTCACCGTGGCCATCGTTGGCGACGTACTCCACTCCCGCGTGGCGCGCTCCCAGATCGCCGCGCTGACCACGCTGGGTGTGCCTGAAGTACGCGTGATCGGCCCCCGCACCCTGCTCCCCACTGATGTGGAAAAAATGGGCGTGCGTTACTGCGCCACCATGGAGGAAGGCCTGAAGGGCGTGGACGTGGTGATGATGCTGCGCCTTCAGAACGAACGCATGAACGGCGCCCTGCTCCCCAGCCCCCAGGAGTTCTTCAAGGTGTGGGGCCTCACCGCTGAAAAGCTGGCCCTGGCCAAGCCCGACGCCATAGTGATGCACCCGGGCCCCATGAACCGGGGCGTCGAGATCGACTCCGCCGTGGCCGACGGCGGCCAGGCCGTGATCCTGCCCCAGGTCACCTTCGGTATCGCGGTCCGCATGGCCGTGATGAGCATGCTGGGCGGCAGCCACTGAGCACACACAGGTTTCTGACGATGAACATCCATATCCAGAACGGCCGACTCATCGACCCGGCCAACAAGATCGACGCCCAGCACGACCTTTTCATCGCCGACGGCAAGATCGTCGGCGTTGGCAGCGCGCCCGCCGGCTTCAGCGCCAACAGAATGATCGACGCCAGCGGCCTCGTCGTCGCCCCCGGCCTGATCGACCTCGCCGCCCGGCTCCGTGAGCCCGGCTTTGAGTACAAGGCCACCCTCGAATCCGAAATGGACGCCGCCATGGCCGGTGGCATCACCAGTCTGGCCATCCCCCCCGACACCGACCCGGTGCTGGACGAACCCGGCCTGGTCGAGATGCTGTGCTACCGTGCCAAGAAGCTCAACCGGGCCCACGTCTACCCGGTCGGCGCGCTGACCATCGGCCTCAAGGGCGAACAGCTCTCCGAGATGGCCGAGCTGGTGGAAGCCGGCTGCGTGGCCTTCAGCCAGGCCAACACGCCCATCCTCGACACCCGGGTGCTGTCCCGCGCGATGCTCTACGCCGCCACCTTCGGGTTCCGCATCTGGCTGCAACCCATCGACCCCTACCTCGCCCGGGGCGGCGTGGCCCACGACGGAGAGGTCGCGTCCCGCCTCGGTCTGCCGGGCCTCCCGGCCAGCGCCGAGATCATCGCCCTGTACACCTATCTGCGCCTTGCCCGCCAGACCGGCGCCCGCCTGCACATCACCCGCGTGTCCTGTGCCGAGAGCCTCGATCTGATCGAACAAGCCCGCAAGGACGGCGTGGACGTGAGCTGTGATGTAGCCGCCCACCATCTGCACCTGTGCGACATGGACATCGGCTACTTCAACCCCCACTGTCACGTCATCCCGCCGCTGCGCAGCCAGCGTGACCGTATCGCCCTATCGAAGGCCCTGGCCGATGGGCGCATCAACGCCATCTGCTCCGATCACACCCCGGTGGATGACGACGCCAAGCAGGCCCCATTCAGTGAATCGGAGCCCGGCACCACCGGTCTGGAACTACTCTTGCCCCTGACCCTCAAGTGGGCCAACGAACACCAGCTGCCGTTGATTGATGCCCTTGCCCGGGTCACGTCGGAAGCGGCAAAAATTGCCGGCATTGCCAAGGGGGGGCACCTTTCTGTTGGAGCCCGTGCCGACATCTGCATCTTCGATCCGAACTGTCACCAGCAGATCACCCGCAGCATGCTCAAGAGCCAGGGCAAGAACACGCCTTTCCTGGGCCTGGAGTTGCCTGGGCGGGTGCGCTGCACGCTGGTCGAAGGCACGGTGATGTACGAAGTCTGACTTCGTCCCCCGGAAGGTCTTCTTCCGCACCCGGCACAAGCGGCGCCCCATGGCGCCGTTTGCGCTTCTCTCTTCGACACAACAATTTAACAAAGTCCGCCGAATTTTCATCGGCATATGCCGATAACACCCACTCGGCACACGTCGCTGGCCGACACGATGATCAGGTCAGCCCACTGGGGATGACATCTGCAGCTTGGCGATTCAGGGAGAGGATTTGTGATCAGCGGTTCTGTCGAACAGGCTGCCGAGCGTTTACGCAAGGCTGTCCCTATCATGGTGAAGCACGGAATCCCCGTGACACCCCTCAATTACGCTCTCTGGTACACCTACGTCGCCAACGAAGACCCGAGCCTGAACCAGCGGATAGACGACATCGTCGCGGCCTACGGCACCATTCCCGTCAGCACGGCAGAAGACCTCTTCAAGGCGCACATTTCCCCGACGGGCGCCCACGAGACAGCCCTTGGACGGATGAAGGATGACCTGGAGAAAATGGTCCAGGGCATCGGCAAGGACCTGAACGCCACCATCGCCGGCACCCAATCCTTCAACTCTCTGCTCGACGAATGCAGCCGCGACCTGCGAGGGCCGACCTCTGTAAGCGCCACCATCGACGACGTGTTCGGCACAGTCGAAAAGCTCCTGCAGGGCTCCACCGCGATGCAGGAGAGCACCTCCCGTTTCGAGCAGCGCCTGAGCGCAGCCAACGCAGAGATCCGGCGTCTGCGCAGCGAGATGGAAGCCCTGCGCCAGAACGCCATGCATGACGAACTGACCGGGGTCTATAACCGCCGGGCCTTCGACACCGAGCTCGGACAGTTCTTGGGGCAAGGCGAGCGGGCGCCCCTCATCCACCTGGCGATGCTCGATATCGACCATTTCAAAGAGTTCAACGACCGCTTCGGCCACCCCGTGGGCGACCGTGTATTGAGCCTGGTCGGCGCCCAGCTCAACAACGTGGCCCGGGTGGGCGTGTCGGTGTACCGCTACGGCGGCGAGGAGTTCGCCCTCATTTTCTGCGGCGGCACCCTTGCCCAGGCCGCCGAACTGGCCGAAACCCTGCGCCTTTCCATTGAGCGCCTGGTACTCAAGGACAGCCGCAGCGGCGAACGCCTGGCTTATATCACCGCCTCCATCGGCCTCGCCAGCCGCCACCCTGGAGAGTCGGCGGGCGATCTGATCACCCGTAGCGACAAGGCCCTCTATGAGGCCAAGGCCCGTGGCCGCAACCGGCTCTGCCAGGCTTCCTGAGAGCGCGCGCCAACTCAGAGCCCCCGCAGGTAACGGATACGCTCTTCCGTGAGGGGATGGGTGGAGAAGTAGTCGGATGGTGTCCGACGTGGCTTGGCTGCCTCCGAGCCTCCCTCCTGCCCCACGCTGGCCGGCATCTCCATCCGCTCCAGAATGTTGGCGAGAGCGGCGGGGGAAATCCCGTTGGCCCCCATCAGCCGGGCGGCAAACGTATCGGCCTCCCGCTCGAAGCGACGGGAATAACGCGCTTGGGACAAGGCTGCCGGAACCCCCGCCATCAGGGCGCTGACATCGCCGATGTACCAGGCGGCAAATAAGCCGATCGCAGAGCTCTCGATGGCCAAACGCAGGCCGTGACGCCGGCTGACATGACCAAGCTCGTGGGCCAGCACGCCGAGGATCTCTTCGTCGTTGCGAGCCAGCATCACCAGTTCATCCGTCACCACAATCAGGCCCGACGGGAGAGCCAGCGCATTAGCTCCCATACGCCCGCCTCTGCGGAAAGCAAGCTGCGGACGTACCGCTGGCGCGTCGGGCTGTGCCAGGGCCAACACACGTTTCGTCAGGGCCTGCTGGCGGGCAGCAGGCAGACTGCTCGGACTGAAGACATTGACGTCCAGCATCTCCAGGGTTTCATCGCTGAGCCGCTCCGTCAGCGCCTCTGGAACCCCCTCCGCCAGCCGCCGGGCAAGCTGCGGCAACAGCCATTCGTGGACTGCCCAAAGGCCGGCGACCAGCACGAGGAGGGACACCAGCACCGCCGTCCGCGAAAACTGCCAGCGCACCACTGCGGCATTCCGCTGACCACTCTCTAGTAGCAAGCCCCGGAACACGTCGTCGTCGGGCAGCTCGCAGTGGGCACCATCCGGAAAAGTGATCAAGCGAGGCGCACGGCCAAGGGGCTCGGAGAGACGCAGCACCGCCAGCGCCACGTGCCGCTCGACGTCTTCACCGCGCAACACCAACTCGCCATCGGCGAGCGACAGCTTTACCGCACGCGCACGGGACGAGCGTCCATCGAAGTAAAGCGCATCCACCCCCTGGTCGGGCGAAGTCATGGCTTACAGGCCCACATCCACGTCGAACATCTCCGCAGCTTCTTCACCGAGCGCGGCAAGATCAGCTTCCGTACGTGCCATAAAGTCGTCAAGATTGCCGTCCGGCAGCATCGAAATGCTCTCCAGACGGTATTTCATCAATCGCAGCTCCGCAAAGGGGCGATACAGGCCAAGGCTGAAAACGACCCCCAGCAGGTTGGTGAGCGTGATGAAGGCCAGCCGGCGGCCAGACACTGCACTGACAAACCGGTGCGGCCCGAGACTCAGCCCCCCCCAAACGGCGTTCTGCACCCGCGCAGCCACAAAGGGCGCCACGCACAACATCATCGCAAAGACGACGAACAGGGCCGCGCTTCCCACTATCGTCAGCGCCTGGCGCCTGGCTTCCTCATCCAGGGACAAACCCTCTGCAACACCGAGGCCAAGCAAGAGGATGATCACGCCAGCACCAACGACCGTCACGATACCGGCGGCAAGATAAACACGATAGATCTCTCCCCGAGACAGGGCACACTGAAACTCGCTGCGCCCGAAGCCGCTGCTGCCGTACTGATACACCTTCAGAGCGTGAATCCACAGGGGAAAGGCCAAACCGAGAGACACGACGATCAGCAAGGGCAGCCCCAGGAACACCACGTAGGCCTGCTTCACGCTGCCCCGAAAAACAAAGCGCAGGCCCCGGAAACTGCTGTTGTGCATCCGGAAACACAGGGAACGGTGCAGCAGCCAGGGCATTACCGCCAGCAGGATCACGAGGACCAGCACGGCGAGCAGGGGCTCGGCCTCGGCCGAGAGCTGGTGGCCCATGAACATCAGGAAGGCCAGCGTCCGGCCCTTGAGGATCGATAGCGGCTCACCGTGGTAATCGAAGGCCGCTCCGGCCAGCCGGGTATGCCGATAGAAGAAGTGCATCCGCCGGACCTTGGCCCAGGCAGAGTAGATTCCAAGGGTCAGCACGGTGAGCAGCAGATTCACCGCCCATATACCGAAATAATCCCGCCCTTGCCCGGTGAAGGTGACGGGTAGCGTGGTGGTGTGTTTATCCATCATTCAGAAAAAGGTGAGCAATATGCGCATTGTATTTGCTCACGCTGCAACATCCTGCCCCTGAATGAAAAAACCCGGGGTGTGCACCCCGGGCTCTCGCACATCACCACATCTGGCAGCTACTTCTTGTCGCTCTGCAAGGCCCTTTCAAGCGCCTTGGCGGCATCGTCCTCGGCGTTCGCGCCGCCTGCATCCTTCCCTTCACCTTCGGCCGGTACCGCATCCGGAGGAGTCTCATTGTCGAACTGGACCGGCGAATCGTCCTGACTGGCGCCGTCCGGAACGACGATCTCCACCTGGTCCGTATCCACCTTGATCTGATCATCGAGACCCATGGTGACAAGCTGCGGGAAGGCGATCAGCACGGCGACCATGATGATCTGGATGACCACGAAGGGCACCGCCCCCCAGTAGATCTGGGTGGTCTTGATCGAGGGCGGCGCCACCGAGCGCAGATAAAACAGGGCGAAGCCGAAGGGCGGGTGCATGAAGGAAGTCTGCATGTTGACCCCCAGCAGCACGCCGAACCAGATCAGGTCGATACCCAGCTTCTCCGCCACCGGAGCCAGCAGCGGCACCACGATGAAGGCCAACTCGAAGAAGTCGAGGAAGAAGGCCAGCAGGAAGATCAGGATATTGACGACGATCAGGAAACCGACCTGGCCACCGGGCAGATCATCCAGCAGATGCTCGACCCACAAGTGGCCTTCAACGCCGTAGAAGGTGAGGGAGAATACTCGGGCGCCGATCAGGATGAAGATGACGAAAGTGGTCAGTTTGGCCGTGCTTTCCATGGCTTGCTTGAGCAGGGGGATGCTCAGGCGCTTGCGCATCACGGCCATCACCAGTGCGCCGAAGGCTCCCATGGCACCACCTTCGGTCGGCGTGGCAATGCCCAGAAAGATAGTTCCAAGCACCAGAAAGATCAGCATCAGCGGCGGGACCAGGGAGGTCAGCACCCGCAGCAGCAGCTTAGCACCACGCAAAGTCCGGGCCTCGGGCGGCAGGGCCGGCGCGGCCCCCGGCCTGAAGATGGCGATCAAGGCCACGTAGACAAAGTAAAAAGCGGTCAGTACCAGACCGGGGATCAGCGCGCCCTGGTACATGTCACCGACGGAACGCCCCAGCTGGTCGGCCATGATGATCAGCACCAAGGATGGCGGAATGATCTGCGCCAGGGTGCCCGAAGCCGCGATCACCCCGGAGGCAAGCCGCTGATCATAGCCATAGCGCATCATGATCGGCAGGGAGATCAAGCCCATGGAGATCACCGAGGCTGCCACCACACCGGTGGTCGCCGCGAGGATGGCACCGACGAAGATCACAGCGAAGGCCAGGCCTCCGCGCACCGGCCCAAAGAGCTGGCCGATGGTGTCGAGGAGATCCTCCGCCATGCCTGAGCGCTCAAGGATCAGGCCCATGAAGGTGAAGAAGGGAATGGCCAGCAGGGTGTCATTGGACATGACACCGAAGATGCGGTCAGGCAGGGCCTGAAACAGGGCCGGGGTGAGCATGCCCAGCTCGATGCCGATCAGGCCGAAGACGATGCCGTTGGCGGCCAGGGCAAACGCCACTGGGTAGCCGAACAGCATGAACAGAACCAGCGACCCGAACATCAGGGGCGCCATGTTGGCAGCGATGAACTCCATTTAGACGGCCTCCCCGCGTTGCTGCTTGATGGCCTCGGCCAGTTCTTCTTCGGCAGAAGGCGTCTTCGGCTTGGCGTTGGGATCGGGGATAAGCCCCTTGAGGAAGGCAAAGCGCTTGATGAGCTCGGATACGCCTTGCAGGATCAACAGCGAGAACCCCAGGGGGACGAGGGCCCGCACCGGCCAGATGATCAACCCACCCGCATTTGAGGAATACTCGTTCTTGAGGTAGGCATTGATGAAGGTCGGCCACGAAAGGTAAAGCACCGCCACCGCCATCGGGGCCAGGAAGAAGAGCGTGCCGATGATGTCGATCCAGGCATGTACCCGGGGCGAGAAGTGACCTGAGATCACATCGATGCGCACGTGTTCATTGCGCATCAGGGTATAACCAGCACATAGCAGGAAAATGGCCGAAAACAGATACCACTGGATCTCAAGCAAACCATTGGAACTGTAATTGAAGGCATAACGCACGAAGGCGTTGACGGCGCTGATGATGGTCACGACCAAGACGAGCCAGATTGCCGCCTTGCCGACCCCTGTGGAAAGCGCGTCGATAGCGCGTGATAATTTGAGCAGGGCCTGCACGTCCCGCACCTCCTTTAATGTGAAGATCTTCTGATCGGGGCTTTGAAAACCCAGTTTACTGGGCTGGAATTATCGGCGAGATAGATCCCGCAACAATCAGGGATTACGCCTACCGTAGCGCAAACAGGCCCCAAAACCAGTACTGGAGCGGATTCCAGCCCTCTGGCAGACCGTTTTCGACACCCCGGCGGGCCATGCGATACTTCCGTCGCCTCTCTTTTCCATTATTTCTTACCGCAGCCAATCATGAGCACCCGCATCTGTCTGGTCCGTCACGGCGAAACAGCCTGGAATGCCGAACGGCGCCTCCAGGGCCATACCGACATCCCCCTCAATGACACTGGTCTGGCCCAGGCCAAGGCCACCGCAGCCAGCCTGGCCGGCAGGCAGTTCGCCGCAGCCTACGCCTCTGACTTGCTGCGCGCCCGCCAGACCGCCGACGCGATCACCGCCCACGGCAACCTGCAAGCAGTCATTGATGCCCGCCTGCGCGAGCGACACTACGGTGCCTTCCAGGCTCTCACGTATGACGAAGCCCGGGCGCGCTTTCCCGACGCTTACCATCACTTCGAACGCCGCGACCCCGAATTCGTCTTCCCGGGCGGCGGTGAGAGCCTGCGGCAATTTGCTGCCCGCATCCACGAAGCCCTCCAGGACATTGCGACACGACACCGGGACAGCACGGTACTAGTGGTTACCCATGGCGGCGTCCTCGATGTGGCCCACCGCCTGGCAACGGGCTCCCCCCTTGAAACACCGCGCGATTTCACCATTCCTAACGCCGCTCTGAACTGGATCGACTGGGACGGTGCCAACTGGCGACTGATCGCCTGGGCCGAGCAAACGCACCTGAACAGCACACTGGACGAGTTGCCCAACGCCTGACTCGGGCCGCAAGCGCTAAGCCCTCCTAAAGTTATACCGACTCCGGCCGTTTCCAGCGGGCATCCAGCTGCCATGCTGGCAAACCCGGTCGGAGTCCTCCATGTTCAAGCTCAACCGTCTGTCCCTCGTCCATCAGATTGCTCTCGCGGCCACCGCGGTCAGCATCCTGATTTTTTCCGGGCTTATCCTCTTCACCACCTACTTCGCCGAGCGAGCCGCCCTGGCGAAGACCGAGGAAGAACTCAACAATCAGATTCAGGGCATCGTACGGATGCTGGAGCTCAACCACGGCAACGCCGTCTCCCAGGCCAACAAGGGCCTGGCTCGCATGAAGGACAGCACGGGCAAGCTCCGCTTCGGGCCTGACACGATGGCCTCCGGGAGCTACCAGGTGCCTGTGGTGCGCAGCGGCGAGCGCATTCTCAACGGCAACACCGCCCTGCTGGAGAGCATCAAACGCCAGATCGACGCGGACCCTGCGCTACTGATCCGGGTCGGCGACGAGTTCGTGCGCGGCGCGACCTTGCTCAAGACCAAGGACGGAAAAAGCACCGAGGGCACCCCCATCCCCGCAAATGCCCCCGAAACCCGGGCCATTCTGAGCGGCAAGCGCTACGCAGGTGTGGTCAGGCGCTCGGGCAAGTACTACATCTCTGCCCTCGAACCAGTGCTCGATGAGGACGGCAAGGTGATCGGCGCCCTGGCAGCCCGGGTGGACATCCAGGGCGACATGGAACGCCTCTTCAGCGCCTTGGGCGAGATAAAGTCCGGAGCCACCGGCTACGCCTATGTTCTTGCACCCCAGGACGATGTGGCCAAAACCGAGCTCATCCACCACCCCAGCTTTGCCGGAAAGACCCTGAGCGAAATCGGCAACCCCCGCCTGAGCGAGATCGTGGCCGAGCAGGTGCGGCGTAAGCAGGGCCTCATGACCTATGCCTGGACCCGCCCGGACAGCAGCGAAACGGCACAGAAGATGGTCGTCTTCAACAGCTCCCCCTCCTGGGGCTGGATCGTCGCCACCGGCAGCTTCATCGACGAATTCACCGTGGAAGCCCGCCAGCTTCGCAACAACCTCGTCGCCCTGTGCATCGGCGGCGCGCTGCTGCTCGCCCTGGTGCTTTATCTCATCACCCGCAACCGTCTGTCGCCCATCAAGGGCCTGCTCGATGCGACCCGCCGAATCGGTGATGGCGACCTGAGCGTGCACTTCCCCGAAACCGCCACCGACAGCGCCAACGAACTGGACCAGATCACCCGCTCCCTGGACAGCACAACCCGCAAGATCGGCAGCCTGATCGGTGACGTGATCCACACCGCCAATACGGTCAAGGATTCAGCACGCACCGTACGGCTGGGCTCCGATCAAGTGGTCAATGGCACCGCCTCCCAGAGCGAAGCGGCGGCCGGGCTGGCATCTGCCATCGAAGAGCTGTCGGTCAGCATCACCCATGTCTCGGACAGCGCCGCCATGGCCAGGGACATCACCCAACAGGCCCAGGTCCACGCCGACGATGGCGGCCTGAAGGTGCGAAACATGATCGGTGGCATGGACCGCATCGCCGACGAGATCAACAAGGCCGGCGAAGCGGTGAACCTGCTGTCCGAACGCTCTGCGCGCATCTCGAATATTGGCAAGATCATCAACGAGATCGCTGACCAGACCAACCTGCTCGCCCTCAACGCCGCCATCGAGGCGGCCCGGGCAGGCGAGAGCGGCCGAGGATTTGCGGTGGTGGCCGACGAAGTTCGCAAGCTGGCCGAGCGCACCGCCAGCTCCACCAGAGAGATCTCAGCCACAGTATCGGAGGTCCAGGGTGAAGCCGACCGGGTCGTGGCGATGATCAAAGGCGTCACCGGTGACGTCCATCAAGGAGTCCAGCTCGCCACCGACTCCGGCGCCATGCTCGACACAATCCGTAAGGAAAGCAGCCGCACCACCAGCACCGTCAATGACATCGCCGATGCCACCCGAGAACAGAGCGCCGCCAGCCAGGAGGTCGCACGCGGTGTCGAGCGGATCGCCCAGATGGCGGAGCAGAACAACCAGATCACCCGCCACACCCACGAGCAGACAGCCCTGCTCGAAAATCTGGCAGCGGACCTGGAGGCCAAGGTCAGCCACTTCCGGGTCTGAACCCCTCCCTCGGACGGCCCCGCCCCAGATCACGGGGGCGGGGCCGCACTGTTTTGGAACACCGGCTTTCGGCAAGCGTGAAGGGCCGTGTTAAACTCCCCTTTTGACTCAAACCCACCCGGATCGTCATGTTTTCCAAGCAAAATACCCTCGCCAAGGTCGACCCCGAACTCTGGCAAGCCATTGAGGCCGAAAACCGCCGTCAGGAAGATCACATCGAACTGATCGCGTCCGAGAACTATGTCAGTGCAGCCGTCATGGAAGCCCAGGGCTCCCAGCTCACCAACAAGTACGCGGAGGGTTATCCGGGCAAGCGGTATTACGGTGGTTGCGAGTTCGTCGACCTGGCCGAGCAGCTGGCCATCGACCGCCTCAAGACCCTGTTCGGCGCAGAAGCCGCCAACGTCCAGCCCAATTCCGGCTCCCAGGCCAACCAGGCCGTGCTGATGGCTTTCGCCAAGCCTGGCGACACCATCATGGGCATGAGCCTCGCTGAAGGTGGCCACCTCACCCACGGCATGCCGCTCAACATGTCCGGCAAGTGGTTCAACGTCGTCGCTTACGGCCTCGACCAGAACGAAGAGATCGACTACGACAAGATGGAAGCGCTGGCCCGCGAGCACAAGCCGCGCATCATCATCGCCGGCGCCTCGGCCTACGCCCTGCGCATCGACTTCGAGCGCTTCGCCAAGATCGCCAAGGAAATCGGCGCCATCTTCTGGGTGGACATGGCCCACTACGCCGGCCTCATCGCCGCCGGCTACTACCCCAACCCGGTGCCCCACGCCGACGTGGTCACCTCCACCACCCACAAGACCCTGCGCGGCCCCCGCGGCGGCATCATCCTGATGAAGGCCGAGCATGAGAAGGCTCTCAACTCCGCCATCTTCCCGGGTCTTCAGGGTGGCCCGCTGATGCACGTCATCGCCGCCAAGGCCGTGGCCTTCAAGGAAGCCGCCGAACCCCAGTTCAAGCGCTACCAGGAACAAGTCATTGCCAACGCACGCGTGATGGCACGCGTGCTGGGCGAAGAGCGTGGCCTGCGCATCGTCTCCGGCCGCACCGAAAGCCATGTTTTCCTGGTCGACCTCCAGTCCAAGAACATCACTGGCAAGGAAGCCGAAGCTGCCCTCGGCCGCGCCCACATCACCGTCAACAAGAACTCCATCCCCAACGATCCGCAGAAGCCCTTCGTCACCTCCGGCATCCGTATCGGCTCCCCGGCGATGACCACCCGCGGTTTCACCGAGATCGAAGCCGAGCGCATCGCGCATCTCATTGCCGACGTGCTCGACAATCCCAATGACGAAGCCACCACCGAGAACGTGCGCGCCAAGGTTGCCGAGCTTTGTCGCAAGTTCCCGGTGTACGGTGCCTGACAGCCGTACCGGCAGGCAGGCCCGCTAGCCCATGCATTGCCCCTTCTGCGGCGCCGACAACACGCAGGTCACCGACACCCGTGAAAACGAGGACGGTGACATCGTGCGGCGCCGCCGTCGCTGCCTTTCCTGTGACAAGCGCTTCACCACCTACGAACGCATCGACCTCAAGATGCCCCAGGTGGTCAAAAAAAACGGCAGCCGTGCTGAGTTCAGTCGCGACAAGCTGCTCGGAAGCCTGAGCCTGGCCCTGCGCAAGCGGCCGGTCACGGCCGAGAGTGTCGATGCCGCAGTAGACCGCATCGAAGCCAAGCTGCTTTCCTCCGGCGAGCGGGAGATTCCTTCCGAACGCATCGGCGAGTTGGTGATGCGCGAGCTGAAAAAGCTCGACAAAGTTGCATACATCCGCTTCGCCTCCGTTTACCGTGCCTTTGAAGACGTGGACGAATTCTCGGAAGTCATCCGTGAAGTCAGCACCCGTCCCCGTGGCCGCCCCCCCAAGACCTCCTGAAGGTTTCCGCCCCATGACTGCCACCGCCGACGACTACCGGTGGATGGCCCGCGCCCTTGAACTGGCGGCGCGCGGGCTGCTCACAACGACACCCAATCCCCGCGTGGGCTGCGTCATCGTGCAGCACGGCGAGAGGGTCGGTGAAGGCTGGCATGTGCGTGCTGGGGAGCCCCACGCCGAAGTGCACGCGCTGGCTATGGCCGGCGCACGGGCCAGGGGAGCCACAGCTTACGTTACCCTCGAACCCTGCTCCCACCACGGACGCACGCCGCCCTGCGCCGACGCACTGGTCCAGGCCGGCGTAAGCCGGGTGGTGGTGGCCATGGAAGACCCCAACCCCCTGGTGGCCGGACGCGGCCTTGCCCGCCTGCGGGACGCCGGTATCGTCACCCACTCCGGCATCCAGGAGTCCGAGGCCCGCGACCTCAACATCGGTTTCATCTCGCGCATGACCCGTGGCCGCCCGTGGCTGCGCCTGAAGGTGGCTGCCACCCTCGACGGCAAGACGGCGCTCGAGAACGGCATCTCCCAGTGGATCACCGGCGAAGATGCCCGCCGTGACGCCCACCGCTGGCGTGCCCGCTCCTGCGCCGTCCTGACGGGCATCGGCACCGTGCGCGATGACGACCCACAACTCAATGTCCGGGCGATTCCCACCGAACGCCAACCCCTGCGCGTCGTCGTCGACGCCCGCCTCGAAACGCCCCTCAACGCCCGCCTGCTCGATGGCGGGCCCGTTCTCATCGCCGCTGCGCTCAACGACGCCGACCGCATCTCCGCACTACAGCGACGGGGCGCCGACGTCGTCATCCTGCCCAACGACGGCGGCAAGGTGGACCTGCCAGCCCTGATGCGTGAGCTGGGCCGCCGTGGTCTGAACGAGGTTCTTGCCGAGAGCGGCTTCAAACTCAACGGATCTCTGCTGCGGGAAGGCTGTGTGGACGAGCTTGTCCTCTATCTGGCCCCGGCACTGGTCGGCGATGCCGCCCGTGGGCTGTTCAACCTGCCGGCCCTCGGCAGCCTCGCCAACAAGCGCCCCCTCGCCTTCCACGACGTGCGCATGGTCGGCCGGGATCTGCGCATCATTGCGCGACCGGAGTGACACACCGCACAGGGGAAAGCACATCTCCGGCTAAATCTGCAAACCTTTGACAGACGCATGAAAGATGCGTCATCGCCAGAGGCTGCGTGGCGTTAAGGTAGGCCTGCTACCGCAACCCGCCCGCCCCGACGATGCGCCTCCGCCTCACCGCCCTTCTTGCTCTTGCCCTCCTCACCCCGGCACTTCACGCCGAAACAGCCATTGTTCTCAACTCGGTGGATGAGAGCGTCAGCTTCATCGACACCCGTAGCTACCAGGAGACCGGCCGTGCACCAGCCTGCAAGGAACCTCACCACCTGATGGCCATGCCCGACGATAGTGCGGTCATCGTCGCCTGTGCAGTCTCCAATGAACTGGTGTTCTTTGACCCACACACGGGCAGGGAACAGAAGCGCATCAAGAACATTTCCGACCCCTACCAGCTCGGCTTCTCGCCCGACAAGACGTGGTTCGTCGCCAACTCACTGCGCCTCGACCGGGTGGATCTGTATCGTGCCTCCGATTTCAGCCTGATCGCCCGCATCCCGGCCGAAAAAACGCCGTCCCATATGGCTTTTGACAAGGCCAGCCAGGTCGTTTTCATCACCCTGCAGGACTCCAACGAAGTCCTCGCCATCGACCTGAAGACCCGGCAGCCTGCCTGGAAGCACCCGGTGGGCCCGACCCCGGCCGGCATCCACATGACCCCCGACGACCGCTACCTGCTGGTCGGCATCATGGGTGCCGACTATGTTGAAGTTATCGACTGGCGAGCCCGCCGCACCATCAAGCGCATCACCACCGCAAAGGGGGCACACAACTTCCTGCCCCGGGGTGATGGGCGCCATGTCTTCGTGTCGAACCGCACCATCAAAGGCAGCATATCCCTCGTGGACATGCAGACCCTGAGCCTCGTCGAGAGCTACGACGTTCCCGGCGGGCCCGACGACATGGAGATTCGTGCCGACGGAAAGGAGCTGTGGGCTACAGCCCGCTTTGCCCGCAAAGTGCAGGTGGTCAACCTGGAACAGAAAAAAATCTCCCACTCAATCCGGGTGGGACGTTCCCCTCACGGGGTATCGTTCATCAACCACGCCCCACGGCAATGAGTCGCGTCCGCCCATACCTGCCCGCCTTACTGCTCGCCATTGCCGGTCTCGCCCACGGCGCCAGCCCCGAGACTTGCCGAGGCACGGTATACCTGACCCTCGATACCGGCAACATGCGCCATGCCGACGAGATCGCAGCAATCCTCAACAAACATCAGGTAAAGGCAACCTTCTTCGTAGCCCAGGAGAAGACTCTGCGCGGCGACCATGCCCTCGACCCAAGTTGGGCAGAATACTGGAAGGCCCGGGTCGCCGAGGGCCACGCCTTCGGCAGCCACACCTGGCGACACGGCAGCTTTCAACAAGATGGAGCCGATGGCCGGGTCATCTATCGACTGATGGACGGCACCCGAACGCAACTCGATGCAGCCCAGGTCTGTGCCGAACTGAAAGCCCCCGACACCCGCTTCCAGGCCCTCACGGGGCACCCTCTCGACCCCCTTTGGCGTGCCCCCGGAGGCCGGACCACCCCACTCACCCTCAAGGCGGCCCAGGCTTGCGGCTATCGCCACGTGCACTGGGCAGTCGCCGGTTTTCTCGGCGACGAACTCCCGTCCCACACCCACCCCAACACCATGCTGCTGGAGCGAGCGCTGGCACACATTCGCGACGGTGACATCCTGATGGCCCACCTGGGCATCTGGTCCCGCAAGGACCCTTTCGCGCCCATGCTTGATCCCCTGATCGCCGGCCTGAAGGCCCGCGGTTTCTGCTTTGCCCGCGTGCCGACGCCATGATCACCTTTCTCACAGACCTCTTCGTCGCCACCCAGGGCTGGTTGTTTGACCGCCTGGTCCAACCCGTCCTGTTTGCGCTGGGCCTGGCCAGTTACGTGGAAATGGGATTCGAAGGCATCGAGTTCGTCCTCATCGGCATTCTCGAACTGGCAATCGCCTATTCGATCATGCGGCCACTGGAGGCTCTCTGGCCCGCCGAACGTTGGAACGGCCGCAAAGCCGTGAGAGTGGATGTGCTGTACACCCTGCTCAACCGCCTGGGCATCATCCCCCTGGCCGTCTTTGCCCTGCTGGCCCCGGCTTTCATGGCCCTGGACGGCTGGCTGCGCTTCCACGACATGATCCCGCGGCAACTCGAAGACTGGCTGCCCGGCCTAGACACGCACCCGCTGCTCAGTTTTGTAATCTACCTGCTGATCCTGGACTTTGCCGAGTACTGGCGTCACCGCCTGTCCCACACCTTCCGCTGGTGGTGGGCATTACACGGCATCCATCATTCCCAGCGCCAGATGTCTTTCTGGACGGACTCCCGCAATCACCTGCTCGACGACCTGATTGCCGGTGTATGGTTTGCCGGGCTGTCCCTGCTGATCGGCGTACCGCCCGGTCACTTCATCGGCCTGCTGGTCACCCTGCGTCTGGTAGAAAACCTGTCCCACACCAACACGCGACTGAGTTTCGGTCGCCTGGGCGATTACCTCATCGTCGGGCCCCGCTACCACCGCTGGCACCATGCCCTGGACTTGCCACCCGGAAAACGCTATCGCCACGGCTGCAACTTCGCGATCCTGTTTCCGTTCTGGGACGCGATCTTTGGCACCCTGCACCTTGAGCAGCAGCTTCCCCCCACCGGCATCCACGAAGACAGCGCCGAAGCACTCGCCGCACGGGATGACTTCTGGCTTCAGCAGAGGCTCGGGCTGGTACTGCTGTGGCGGGCACTCAACGCCCGCCGCCGATCAGGAGCGCTGTGATGCACATACCAGACAGCCCGGATCGCGCCCCAGGCGGATCGTTCGCCAGTCCATGGCCAGCGCATCGAGGAGGAGCAGCCGTCCGGTCAAGGTCTCGCCACAGCCGGCAAGGAGCTTGAGCGCCTCAGCCGCCTGAACGGCACCGACGATGCCGGTGATCGGTGCAAACACGCCCATCACGGCACAGCGCACCTCCTCCACGTCCTCCCCCTCCGGAAAAAGGCAGTGGTAGCAGGGGCTGCTCTCCTGACGCAGGTCGAAGACCGAGACCTGCCCATCGAACCGGACCGCCGCCCCGGAGACCAGGGGCTTGCCGGCCTCCACACAGGCCCGGTTGATGGCGTGACGGGTGGCAAAATTGTCGGAGCAATCCAGCACCACATCAGCCAGGGCGACCTCACCTGCCAGTGCTTCGCCTTCCAGCCGGCAGGCCAGGGGCACGACATTCACCTCCGGATTGAGCCGCGCCAGGCTGTCTCGCCCCGATTCCACCTTCAAGCGCCCAACACCCTCCTGACTGTGCAGGATCTGCCGTTGCAGGTTGGTCAGGTCCACCGTGTCGCCATCCGCCAGCACCAGCGTGCCAACACCAGCCGCCGCCAGGTACATGGCCGCCGGAGATCCGAGACCACCGGCACCCACCACCAGCACCCGGGCAGCAACAATGGCGCCCTGCCCCTCAATGCCGATCTGGGGCAGAAGAATGTGTCTTGAATAGCGCAGCAGCTGGTCGTCGTTCATGGGATGGCAAAAAAAGAAATGGCGCCACATCGGCGCCCGGGAAGCACAAGAAAACAGGCCCCTACTTGAACTCGCGCAGATCCGGCGGCGTATCGTCGCGATCACCGTGGGGATGGGCGGCGTAGGCGTTGATGTAGACCTCGTGAGACTGCTTGATGAGCCGCTCAGGCGAACGCAGATTATGCACCTGCGTGTCCTCCACATAGTAAATCAGGGCCCGATGGAGGCGCACCAGCAGAGGCCGATCAAGCTGGAAGCCTGCATTGACCAAAGCCTCTTCCAGAAGCTCCAGGGTGTAATCGAGGACACTGTAGCGAACAACCAGGGCCAACTCATGCCGCCCCGGCTCCACCTGGACCCCCCTCAGCGCAGCCAGGGATCGGCGCGCCTGGTAGATCTGCCCCTCTGGATAGGCCTTGAAACAGATCTCCCGGGTTTTGGCGATTCCGGCTCCGGCGTGGTTGAGATGCGCCCCGTGCTTGCGTCCAGCCAGCTTGTAAGCAGTCTCGCGTCGCATCACCACCCCCCGCCGTCGTTGTTACTTTCCGCTATTCTGGAGGATCTGCAGACCCTTGAGCAAATTCACAGCCTGGGCCAGCTGGTAGTCGTCCTTGCCGGCAATCTCAAAGGGCGGCTTGCTCTCATCCACTTCATCCTTGGGCTTGTCCTTATCCTTGGATTTCGGTCCGGCTTCCTTCTTCTGGACAGGCACGACTTCAAGCTTCGGCGGTTCCGGGTCACGGCCATTGCCGAGGTGGCGGTCGAGATCCGCCTCGCGCATGCGCTCCCGGGAGGCACCACTTGGCGTTTCTTCAACGATGATGTCGGGCACGATGCCCTTGGCCTGAATCGACCGGCCGCTGGGCGTGAAGTAGCGTGCCGTGGTGAGCTTGATCGCCGCGTTGCTGTTGAGGGGAAGGATGGTCTGCACCGAACCCTTGCCGAAACTCTGGGTACCCATCACCACCGCGCGCTTGTGATCCTGGAGGGCGCCGGCAACGATCTCGGAGGCCGATGCCGAGCCGCCATTTACCAGCACCACCATCGGCACGCTCTTGATGGACGGCGGCACATTGCGGATGAAGTCCTCCCGCGCGCCGCGCAGATAATCATCCGGAACCGCCAGGTATTTTCGCTTGGCATCTTCGGCACGCCCATCCGTGGATACCACCAAGGCCTTTGCCGGCAGGAATGCGGCCGAAACCCCTACCGCGCCATGCAGCAACCCCCCCGGATCATTGCGCAGATCAAGTACCAACCCCTTTAGCTCACCCTGTTTTACGAGCTTTTCGAGGTGCTGAACCAGAGATGCCGCCGTCTGCTCCTGGAACTGCACCACCCGAACATAACCGTAGCCGGGCTCGACCACCTTCGACTTGACGCTCTGGACCTTGATGACTTCCCGCACCAACGTCACCACGATCGGCTTGGCCTCGCCCTTGCGGGCGATGGTCAACACGATGGAGGTCTTGGGCTTGCCACGCATCCGCTTGACCGCATCGTTGAGAGACATGCCCTTCACCGAGGTATCGTCGAGCTTGATGATCAGGTCACCCGCCTTGATACCTGCGCGGAAAGCCGGCGTATCCTCGATGGGCGAGATCACCTTGACGAAACCATCTTCCGAACCCACCTCGATGCCCAGGCCCCCGAACTCGCCCTGGGTACCCACCTGCAGTTCCTTGAAGGCTTCCGCATCCAGATAAGCGGAGTGGGGATCGAGGTTGGACAGCATGCCGCTAATGGCGTGGGTGATGAGCTTCTTGTCATCCACCGGTTCCACGTAGCCTTGCTTAATGGCGTTGAAGACATCCGCCAGGTTGCGCAACTCTTCCACCGGCAAGGGTGCCAGACCAGCGGCCTTGTCCGCGTTGGCCGAGAAATTGAGGCTGATCAGAACCCCGGCACAAAGCCCGGTAAACACCAGGCCGGCTTGTTGCAGTCTGCTGCGCATAAAGTCTCCGTCTGGACGCAGGGCCCCAGGGCCCCGAACGCCATTACATGCCCGCAATGGAGCTATTCTGAGTAGGGAGAGGAGTATAAACCGGAAAGGTTCCCGACTCGGCACGCGCCGGGGGCTCTACACTAGCCTCGTGAAAAAGTGGTATTTTATTGGGTCGCTCAGCCCTTAACCGCCCGTCGCTTTCGTGAAAACAGACTTCGTTGATCTCATCGCCAAACAGGAACACATCGAGACTGCTGCTCGAGCCCTCAAGGCGATTTCTCATCCCCTGCGCCTCAAGATCCTGTGCGTGGTCGGAAGCGAGGAAGTCTGTGTGCAGGATATCGTGGAAGCCGTAGGCACCTCGCAAAGCAATATTTCCCAGCACCTCGCCATTCTGCGGGACAAGGGCGTGTTGCTCACCCGCAAGGACGCCAACCGGGTTTATTACCGTGTCGGCGACACCCGCACACTCCAGCTTATCGTCATGATGCGCGAAGTCTTCTGCAACGACGACGCCTGACCCCTTTTTCGACCCGGAGTTCGTTTAGTGGAATTCATCCAGCAAAACTGGTACTGGGCAGCCCTTGCCGCCGTCAGCGGCTCCCTGCTCATCGTCACCTCCCTGAAAGGCGGCCGCGGTATTTCCCCCGCCCAGGCAACCACGCTCATCAATCGCGAAGACGCCATCGTGGTAGATGTCCGCGAGTCCGCCGAGTACAGCGCCGGCCACCTGCTCAACGCACGCCACATCCCCCTGGGCGAGCTTGAGAAGCGCCTCGGCGAACTCGACAAGTTCAAGGACAAGCCGGTCATCCTCAACTGCCAGAGCGGCAGCCGATCGGCTTCGGCCTGTGGCGTCCTGCGCAAGGCCGGCTTCAACAACGTGCACAACCTCGAAGGCGGCATCGCGGCCTGGGAGCAGGCCGGCATGCCCATAAGCCGCAGGAAAAAATGACCATGCAACCCAAAGTGCTCATGTATACGACCGCTGTATGCCCCTACTGCGTCCGGGCCGAAGGCCTGCTGCGGCGCAAGGGTGTAGCGGAAATCGACAAGGTGCGCATCGACATCGACGCGGCCCGCCGTGACGAAATGATGGAGCGCACCGGTCGCCGCACCGTGCCGCAAATCTATATCGGCGACTTTCACGTGGGGGGGTGTGACGACCTGTTCGCCCTTGACCACGAAGGCAAGCTCGATCTGCTGCTGAATGGCGAAGCCGCCTGAGAAGCTGCCCAATCCTTTTATCCACGGAAAAACCATCATGTCCGAAACCGCAGAACAGCCCGTTTTCTCCATCGAAAAGCTTTACGTCAAGGATCTGTCTCTGGAAGTGCCGAACGCACCCCAGATCTACCTAGAGCGCGAAGCCCCCCAAATCGGTGTTCAGTTGCGCACCGAAGGCAACGCCGTTGATGAAGGCGTCTTCGAAGTGAAACTGACCGTCACCGTGACGGCCAAGCTCGGTGAAGACAAGACTGTGTTCCTGGTTGAAGTTGCCCAGGCCGGCATCTTCCAGATCCGTAACGTGCCCCAGGAAGATCTGGAACCGATCATGATGATCGGTTGCGCGAACATCCTCTTCCCCTACGCCCGCGAAGCCGTTTCCGACGCCGTGGCCCGTGCTGGCTTCCAGCCGGTGATCCTGGCCCCCGTCAACTTCGAAGCGCTGTTCCAGCAGAACCGCCAACAGGCCTCCCAACAGCCCGCGGCCGATACGCCGATCCAATAATGACGCAGCGCCGCCGCCCCATCCTCGCGGCGCTGCTCGGCCTGCCGCTGGCTTTCGCAGCGGCAGGTGCAGCTGCCTCGGACTACCGTTCCCTCACCGAGCCGGCCATTCTCTACGACGCCCCGTCGAAGCAAGGCAAACCCCTTTTCGTGATCCAGCGCTACACCCCCGTGGAAACGGTGGTGAACATCGATCGCTGGGTCAAGGTCCGCGAGCCAGCCGGCAGCCTGCTGTGGCTGGAACGCCGCCAGCTGTCCGACAAGCGCACGGTCATCATCACCGCGGCACGCGCCGACGTCCGTCAGAAGCCCGAAGCCAGCGCGCCCCTTGCCTTCGAGGCAATCAAGGACGTGGTTCTCGAACTATCGGACAAGCCCGCCGACGGCTGGGTCAAGGTCAAGCACCGGGACGGCACCAGCGGTTTCATCCGCGTCAATCAGGTCTGGGGACTCTAAGCACATGCGTATCGCGGTCTTTGGTGCCGGAGCCTGGGGCACGGCCCTGGCCATTGCCTTCAGCCGTGGTCACGACGTCATCCTGTGGAGCCGAGAGTCTTCCGAGATTGCCGCCCTGCGCCAGGATGGCGAAAATCGCCGCTACCTGCCTGGCATTCCACTGCCCGCCACCCTGAGCTTCAGCGACGACCTGCAGCAGGCCGCCCAGGCCGACCTGCACCTCGTCGTCACCCCCCTGGCAGGCCTGCGCAGCACCGCCCGCGCCCTCCGCGCTGCCGCACCGGCAACGCCCCTGCTATGGGCCTGCAAGGGCCTGGAGGCCGGCACCGCCAAGCTGCCCCACCAGATCATTGAAGAAGAGCTCGGCGCCGAGGCCCCGTGTGGCGTGCTCACAGGGCCGAGCTTTGCTGCAGAAGTCGCCCAGGGCCTGCCTGCAGCCGTCACCATCGCCGCCCGCGACATCGCATTTGCGCGTCACTGGGTCCAGGCCCTGCACAACAACCGGCTGCGCCTCTACGCCAACGACGACCTCATCGGCGCCGAAGTAGGCGGCGCGGTCAAGAACGTCATGGCCATCGCGGCCGGTGTCGCCGACGGCATGGGCTTCGGGCTCAACGCCCGGGCCGCCCTGATCACCCGGGGGCTGGCCGAGATCACACGCTTGGGCATGGCCCTGGGCGGTCGACGCGACACCTTCATGGGCCTGGCCGGGCTGGGCGACCTGGTGCTGACCTGTACCGGCGACCTCTCCCGCAACCGGCGCGTCGGCCTGCTGCTGGCCGAAGGCAAAACGCTCCCCGACATCCTCCAGACACTCGGCCACGTAGCCGAAGGCGTCAGCACCACCCGGGAAGTGGCTGCCCTGTCCGCCCATCTGGGTGTGGACATGCCCATCACGCAGGCGGTCGATGGTGTTCTGGCTGGCAAGCTATCAGCACGAGATGCCGTGGAACAACTCCTCGCCCGCGACCCCAAGCAGGAATGATCGAGCGGGCCACACGGCCGCAGATCTGCTCAGGCGTTCTCAGGCCCCGCCTGCAAAACCACTCTGGCGCCACGCCTCATAAACCACCACCGCCGCGGCGTTCGACAGATTGAGGCTGCGATTGTCAGGCCGCATCGGAATGCGCAGGCGCTGTTCCCCGGCGAACTCGGCGTGCAGCTCCGGCGGTAAACCGCGGGACTCTGAACCAAAGACGAATACATCGCCCGGCACGAAGGCCACCTCGGCATAGCAGCGCCCTCCGTGGGAGGTCAGCGCAAAGATCCGCTGCCCCACAAAGCCGGCCCGGCAGCTGGCCCAGTCCTCATGCACGGTAACCACCGCCATGTCCCGGTAATCGAGGCCGGCGCGGACCAACTGCTTTTCTTCCAGCGTAAAGCCGAGGGGTTTGACAAGGTGCAGCCGCGCGCCCGAATTGGCACACATGCGCATGATGTTGCCGGTATTCGGGGGAATTTCCGGCTGATGGAGGACGACATGGAACATGGGCGCGGATTGTGCCCGCCCCGCCCATCGGGATCAACCCGGCCTTGGCGTACGTGCCAACACACGGTTCTCCACACTCACAGCCCCTGCCCCCTTCAGACTACGTGCCAGTTCGGCAAGGGTCGCACCCGTGGTCATCACGTCATCGACCACCACCACCCGCAGCCCCTCAACTCCTGCCGTCACCCGAAAGGCCCCACGCACATTGGCGGCCCGGGCTTTCCACGGCAACCCAGCCTGCGGCGCGGTATCCACATCACGCACCACGCCATCCAGGACTACGGGCAAGCCCCAGCGCCGCGCCAAAGGCCGCGCCAGCTCAGCCGCCTGATTGAAGCCCCTGGTGCGCAGCCGCGCAGCATGCAATGGCATCGGAATAACCAGATCCGCCTCGGGCATCGGCTGGGCCGCCAGCAACTCGACAAACAGCCGACTCACCGACAAGCGATGCCCATATTTCAGGGCCTGGACAAGACGATCGAGGGGAAACCCATAATCAAGCACCGCGAACGTGCGATCAAAAAAAGGGGGATGGCTGAGGCAGGCCCCGCACACGCCCCCCGCCGGATGAGAGATCCCGCAGCTCGGACAACGTGCCAGCCCGCGCCCAGGCAGGGTCTGCAGGCAGTCCGCGCACAGCACGGCACTGCCGCACCCCGCGCCGCACGCAAAGCACTGCTGGGGGAAAAAGGCCTCCAGTACCGAGCCCACCCAAGGGCGCAATCCAAGCGCTTGATTTGACAAGTCCAGACCCCTTCAGGGAAACTTGAGAGCTTCGTAATTCAAAATTACAGCCTATAAAAAGGGTGCATCACCATGACCGTCACCGTCGCCCACGCAGAGAACACGCCCACAGCCACCAACGCCCCTGCACGCAAACGCTGGAGCGTGGCCGAAATCGAGGCCTTGTTTGCCCTGCCCTTCAACGATCTGGTGTTCCGTGCGCAACAAGTGCACCGGGCGCATTTCGACCCCAACGCCGTTCAGCGCTCCACCTTGCTGTCCATCAAGACAGGTGGGTGCTCTGAAGACTGCGGCTACTGCTCCCAGTCATCCCGCTACGACACGGGCCTCGAGAAGGAAGCTCTGCTGCCCCTGAGCGAGGTGCTCGACAACGCCCGCGCGGCCAAAGCAAAGGGCGCATCGCGCTTCTGCATGGGCGCTGCCTGGCGCGGCCCGAAGGAAAAGGATCTCGCCCCGGTGCTCGACATGGTGCGCGAAGTAAAAGCCCTCGGCCTCGAAACCTGCGTTACCCTTGGCATGCTGAAGGACGGGCAGGCCGAGCAACTCAAAGACGCCGGCCTTGACTACTACAACCACAACATCGATACCTCGCCCGAATTCTACGGCCAGATCATCACCACCCACACCCTGAAAGATCGCCTCGACACCCTGGAAAAGGTGCGCGACGCCGGCATCAACGTGTGCTGCGGCGGCATCGTCGGGCTCGGCGAGACCAAGAAGAGCCGCGCCGCCCTGCTAGCCGAGCTGGCCAACATGAACCCGCCGCCGGATTCCGTGCCCATCAACAACCTGGTGCAGGTGGAAGGCACGCCCCTCGACAAAGCCGAGCCCATCGACCCCTTCGACTTCGTTCGCATGATCGCCGCCGCCCGGATCACCATGCCCGAGAGCTACGTGCGTCTGTCGGCCGGCCGCCAGGAACTCGGTGAAGGCATCCAGGCCCTGTGCTTCATGGCCGGTGCCAACTCCATCTTCTACGGCGAGCGCCTGCTGACCACCGACAACCCGGATGCCGACTCCGACGACGCGCTGTTCGCCCGTCTCGGACTCAAATCCGTCTGAGGCCAGCCGGACCCCGATGACTCTGCCGGACTTCCAGCTCGACCCACGCCTCGTGCGGCGTCGGGCCGAGCGGGCCGCTGCCGGTTACGCTTCGGTCGACACGCTGGCCCGGGAGATCTCCCGGCGCATGGGCGAGCGCCTCGACTACATCCGCATCGAGCCCAAGCGCATTCTCGACCTAGGCTGCGGCCCTGGCACCGACCTGGCTGCCTTTGCCGAACGCTACCCGGGCATCCCGCGGATCGCTGTCGACAGTGCCTCGACCATGCTCACCCAGGCCCGCGGCGAAAAAGGGCTGCTCCAGCGCCTGATGCGCTTCGGCAAACCTGCTGATCCCGAATTCGTCTGCGCAGACGCCGCCGCCCTGCCCCTAGCCCGCGCGTCAGTGTCGCTGGCTTGGTCCAATCTGATGCTCCAGTGGCTGCACGATCCGCTGCCGGCCCTCAAGGAGATTCACCGGGTGCTGGAAGTAGGCGGCATGCTCATGTTCTCCACCCTCGGTCCGGACACCCTCAAGGAGCTCCGCGCCGCCCTGCCACCGTCGAACGCAGAACACCTGCACCGCTTCATCGACATGCACGATCTGGGCGACGCCCTGGTTGGCGCCGGCTTCTCCGATCCAGTGATGGACATGGAGATGCTCACCGTCACCTACACCCGCCTGGACGACCTGTTCCACGACCTGCGCACCAGCGGCTCCACAAATGCCGCCCTTAGCCGCCCTCGTGGCCTCGTCGGCAAAGGCCACTGGGCCGCGCTCCGGGCCAACTACGAACAGCTGCGCCGGGACGGGCGCCTTCCGGCCACCGTCGAGGTGGTCTATGGCCACGCCTGGAAGGCCGCCCCCAAGGTCATGGATGACGGCCGCGCCATCGTCCGCTTCGAACGCAAGCCGGCTTAGTCTTAGCACATGCCCCCGATCTGGCTCTTCGACCTGGACAACACGCTGCACAACGCCAGCCCGCACATCTTTCCGCACATCAACCGCAGCATGACCGCCTACCTCATGCGTCATCTGGATCTCGATGAGCGGGACGCCAACCGGCTGCGCGTGGAGTACTGGAAGCGTTACGGCGCCACCCTAACCGGCCTGATGCGCCACCACGGCACACCGCCGGAGCACTTCCTCCACCATACCCACCAGTTTCCCGATCTGACGCGGATGGTGGTATTCGACAGTGCCGTGCGTCACCTCCTGCGCCGCCTCCCGGGCAAGAAGATCGTCTTCTCCAACGGTCCGCTGCGTTACGCCGAGTCCGTGCTGGACGTAATGGGCATACGCAAACTGTTTGCCGATGTGTATTCAGTCGAACAGATGCGCTTCCACCCCAAGCCCAAGCTTGCTGGCTTCCAGCACCTGATCAAGGACCACCGGCTCAACCCCCAGCGCTGCATCCTCGTTGAAGACAGCGCCGAAAACCTGCGCACCGCCAAGCGTTTGGGCATGAAGACGGTGTGGATCAGCCGCAGCCTGCGCCAGCCCGATTTCGTGGATTGCCAATTGCCCTCCGTACTGGGGCTGGCTCGACACGCAATCAGGAGCATCACTTCGGGGTAAAATGGCGGATTACGCTATCCAGACAGCGAGTCCGCCATGCCCAACTCCAAGACTGAAAACCTGAACATTGCGGCCTTCGACCGCATGCCCTCGCCGGACGAGATCACCGCCCGTCTGCCCCTCAGCGACACCGCCGCCAAGGTCGTGACCGAGGGCCGCCAGACCCTGCAGGCCATTCTCGACCACAAGGACCCACGGGTTTTCGTCGTGGTGGGCCCCTGCTCCATCCACGATCCGGTTGCCGGTATCGACTACGCCCGCCGCCTCAAGAAGCTGGCCGACGAAGTCTCCGATACTCTTGTTCTGGTGATGCGCGTGTATTTCGAGAAGCCCCGCACCTCCACTGGGTGGAAGGGCTACATCAACGATCCGTACATGGACGACTCCTTCCGCATCGACGAAGGCATGGAGAAGGCTCGTCGCTTCCTGCTGGAAGTCAACGAAGTCGGCCTGCCCACCGGCACGGAAGCCCTCGACCCCATTGCACCCCAGTACTACGGTGACCTGATCGCCTGGACCGCCATCGGCGCCCGCACCTCCGAATCCCAGACCCACCGCGAGATGGCCTCCGGCCTGTCCACTCCGGTCGGGTTCAAGAACGGCACCGACGGTTCCCTCGACGCCGCCGTCAATGGCATCCTGTCAGCCTCTCATCCCCATAGCTTCCTGGGTATCAACGGTCAGGGCCAGTCCTCCGTGATCCGCACCCGCGGCAACGCCCACGGTCACGTGGTGCTGCGAGGTGGCGGCGGCCGCCCCAACTACGATACCGTCTCCGTCTCCCTGGCCGAAAAGGCGCTCAACAAGGCCAGGCTGCCGGCCAACATTGTCATCGACTGCTCCCACGCCAATTCATGGAAGAACCCGGAGTACCAGCCCCTGGTCATGCGTGACGTCGCCCACCAGATCCGCGAAGGCAATCGCTCCATCGTCGGCCTGATGATCGAAAGCAACATCGAGGCCGGCAACCAGCCCATCCCCGCCGACCTCTCCCAGCTGCGTTACGGCTGCTCCGTGACAGACGCCTGCGTTGACTGGAGCACCACCGAGGAGATGATCCGTAACACCCGCGACATCCTGCGGGACATCCTGCCGAAGCGGAGCGCGGCCTGATGAATCTGGTAGTTCAGGGGCAGAAGGTCGAAACCCGCGCCCTGAAGGATCTCGCCACTTTGACCAGCTCGGAAGGCCTCGGCCGGCTCGGCAACAACGCCTTCCGGCTCATCGGCGCCCAACCCCACCCGGATCTCGAAGCCTACTGCGAGGCCCACGAGCTGGATTTCGCCTTCGTTCCCAACAACCGCCACCTGAAGGATTTCCGCCTTTTCGTCACCGATATGGATTCGACGCTGATCAGCATCGAATGCATCGACGAGATCGCCGACATGCAGGGTCTCAAGCGCGAAGTGGCGGCAATCACCGAAGCCGCGATGCGTGGCGAACTGGACTTTCGTGAATCCCTCAGCCGACGAGTGGCCCTGCTTGAAGGCCTGCCCGAGGAAGCCCTGGCCCGGGTCTTTCAGGAACGCCTGCGCCTCAACCCTGGCGCTGAAACACTGATGGCTGGCCTCAAGCAGGCCGGCATCATAACCGTGCTGGTCTCCGGCGGCTTCACCTACTTCACCGAACGCCTGCAGAAGCAGCTCGGCTTTGACTATGCCGTCGCCAACCAGCTGGAAATCCGGGGCGGCAAACTCACCGGCAAGGTCAAAGGGGATGTCATCGACGGCGAGGCCAAGCGCCATACTCTCCAGCTGGTGCGCAGGCACCACGGCTTTGCGCCTGAGAGCGTAATCGCCGCCGGCGACGGGGCCAACGACCTGCCGATGCTGTCCGAAGCCGGCATTGGTATCGCATACCACGCCAAGCCAGTGGTGCGCAAACAGGCAACCCATGCCATCAGCCACGCCGGGCTGGACGGCATTCTCCGATTGTTCACCTGAAAGAATCTGGTGCGACCGGCACGAGCGCTTGGCGTGGAAAAACCGAAGGGCCCTTTTATGGAGACTTGCCGACCGGTTCAGCCCATCTCCCGCGCGGTCTCTCCAACCTTGCTGCTCGCGTCCAGTGCAGTTTCATCCTAGCGACGCCGAAACAGATTCACCGTGGCGCAATGCACATGCTGCATGACAGCATGAATAGATTTGTCGAAATTCTTTACACCCACTTCGGGCAAAGGTATATTCGCGCGATGCCTATCAAGAAGACGATAATCGGCTTTTTTGTAGCGATCGCCTCCACTGGTGCGGTCCTCGCCTCCGAGCCCCAATACCGCGGCAACGACGAAGCGCCGCCCCCATCGGTTTTCGAACGTTACACCGACTCCGTGCGCTCGCTGGTTGATCGCAGCCTCAACTTCCTTGGTGTTCCCTATCGCATGGGTGGCACCAGCCCGCTTACCGGCTTTGACTGCAGCGGTTTTGTCGGCAAGGTCTTCGCCGACGCCTTGGGTTTCGGCATGCCGCGAACTGCGGCCGAGATGTCCCAGATGGGCGAGCAGGTCACTCTCAACGAGCTCAAGCCGGGTGATCTGGTGTTCTTCAACACCATGCGCCGCACCTTCTCCCACGTCGGCATCTACCTCGGCAACAACCAGTTTGTTCATGCCCCGTCCTCCGGCGGAGTAGTCCGTGTCGAAGACATGCGCATCGGCTACTGGGCTGCCCGCTATGACGGTGCCCGTCGCGTTCTGCCTGGCACCCAGTCCCGGCAGTCTCAGACCAACTGACCCGCTTCGTCGGGTCAGCTCTCCCCGGCATATGCGGCGACCGAACACCAAGATCCCACGCTCCAAGAGACGGCATGATTCCCTGGCTGAGTGACCGCCCAGCCTTTCCGCCCCTTTCCCGCGCCCTCCGCGAACCCAACGGACTCCTCGCCGCGGGTGGCTCCCTCAGCCCCGAATGGCTGCTCGCCGCCTATCATCGCGGCATATTCCCGTGGTTCAACGACGGTGAGCCCATCCTGTGGTGGAGCCCGAACCCCCGCATGGTGGTTTTTCCCGGCGAGGTACGGATCACCCGCTCCCTGCACAAGACCCTCCGCAAGGGGAGTTACCAGGTCCGCCTCGATCATGACTTCGCTGGCGTCATCCGCGCCTGCGCAGCCCCCCGCGAGCCCGGAGGACGCACCTGGATCACACCGGATATCCAGTCGGCGTACATCCGCATGCACCAACTCGGCTACGCCCACAGCGTCGAGACCTACATCGATGACGAATTGGCCGGCGGGCTGTACGGGATGGCCCTGGGTCAGGCCTTTTTTGGCGAATCCATGTTCAGCCGGCGCACGGATGCATCGAAGATAGCCTTCGCCCACCTCACGCGCTTTCTTGAGCAACGCAATTTCCGCGTGCTAGATTGTCAAATGACCACGCGGCATCTGGCCTCTCTGGGCGGCCGGGAAATCGCCCGGGACGATTTTGCAAAGCTGCTGGATGCCTTTGCCAACATGGACTCACCGCCAGCACGCTGGCCCGAGGATGGCGCGACTCACCCCTGGACGTAGTGCCCGATGCTCAAGGACTATCCCTACTCCCTGCTGCAGTTCTACGCCACAGCGCCTTACGCGTGCTCTTATCTGCCCGACCGCCAGGCGCGGTCGCAGGTTGCCACCCCCAGCCACCTCATAGATACACCGCTATACAGCGAGTTGGTGCATAGCGGATTCCGGCGCAGCGGCATCTTCTCCTATCGCCCTTACTGCGATGCCTGCCGCGCCTGCATTCCGGTGCGTATACCGGTCGCCGCCTTCCGCCCCAATCGCAGCCAGCGCCGCGCCTGGACGGCCTGCGGCCACCTCCAGCCCCGGGAAATGCCCCTCGAATTCATCGAGGAGCACTACCTGCTCTACCAGCGCTACCAGGCAAGCCGCCATGCCGGCGGCGGCATGGACCAAGACAACCGGGAGCAGTACGCCCACTTCCTGCTACAGAGCCATGTAGACAGCCGCCTCATCGAGTTTCGCGAGAATGGCATCCTGCGCATGGTCAGCGTCATCGACTGCCTCACCGACGGGCTATCCAGCGTCTACACCTTTTACGAGCCCGAATCTTCAGGGCCCGGGCTAGGCACCTTTGGTGTGCTGTGGCAGATCGAAGTCTGCAGGGAGCTCAAGCTCCCCTACCTCTATCTCGGCTACTGGATCCGGGACAGCCGCAAGATGGCCTACAAAGCCCGCTTCAGGCCGCTCCAGGGGCGCATCGGCGGGCAGTGGCAAACCCTTACCGACACCGATATCGCCCAACTCGAATGACCCACTCTGCTCGCCCCAGCATCCGACACAGCCCCCTCCTCACCCTGCCCTGCCTTGCCCTTCTTGCCGCCATCAGCGCCCCGGCCCGGGCGATTTCCCCTGTCGATGAGTTCATCGACGCGCCCGGGCGCCACTGGCTGGTACTCTCCGGCATTTCCCATCACTTTCAGCCCGACCGCCGCGACTGGCGTGAAAACAACCCGGGTGCAGGCATCGAGAAGGAATTCGCCGGCACGCCATGGGTAGCAACGGCAGGCTATTTCCGCAACAGCTACGACCGCAACACCTTCTACGCCGGCGCCCGCTGGATGCCCCTGAGCATCGGCCCCGTGCGGCTCGGGGCCTTCGGCCTTATCGCCAGCGGCTATCCCTCACCGGTTCTAGTCCTGCCCGCCGCATCCATCCAGGCCGGCCGGGTCGGTGCCAACTTGGTCGCCCTTCCCAACCTCCCCGGCTACAGCGGCTATCTCGGCCTGCAGGTCCGCTTCGCCGTCGATTGAGCGTCGAAACATAGCTTTTCCGCACTGCGGTAGAATGGCGGATGCTCTACGAAATCGCCCGCCCCGTCTTCTTCTCCCTTGATCCGGAGACTGCCCATGAAACCGCCCTGGCTGGCCTGAATGTCGCCGGGCGCCTGCTGCCAGCCGGCAAGCCGCTTCCGTCCAGATCGGTCGAAGTCATGGGCCTCAGCTTCCCCAACCGCATCGGCATGGCTGCCGGCCTCGACAAGAACGGCGAGGTCATTGACGGACTAGCCCGAATGGGCTTTGGCTTCATCGAAATCGGCACCATCACCCCCCGCCCTCAGCCCGGCAACCCCAAGCCACGCATGTTCCGGCTACCCGAAGTCAAGGGCATCATCAACCGCATGGGCTTCAACAACCATGGCATCGACGCCCTGATCGGCAACGTCGAGGCCATGAAGTTCAAGGGCATCCTCGGCATCAACATCGGCAAGAACGCCGACACCCCCATCGAACGGGCCGCCGATGACTACCTGATTTGCCTCGACAAGGCCTACCCCCTGGCCAGCTACATCACGGTCAACATTTCGTCACCCAACACCAAGAACCTGCGCCAGCTTCAGGGTGAGTCAGAGCTCGACTCGCTTCTTGGCCAGCTCAAAGCACGCCAGGCCGAGCTCGCCGACAGGCACGGCCGCTACGTACCGATCACCCTCAAGATTGCTCCCGACCTGGACGACGCCCAGATCACCAACATCGCCGACGCCCTGCGCCGACACCGCATCGACGCCGTGATCGCCACCAACACCACCCTGGCCCGCGATAAGGTTCAGGGCATCCCGTTTGGCGATCAGCAGGGTGGCCTATCCGGCGCACCCCTGTTCGAGGCGTCCACCGCCATCGTGGCCGCCCTTGCCAAGGCGCTTCAAAACGAGCTACCCATCATCGCCGCCGGCGGTGTCTTTGACGGCCGCCAAGCCCGCGCCAAGCTCGATGCCGGAGCAAAGCTGGTCCAGATCTACAGCGGTCTGATCTACCGCGGCCCTGCACTGGTCCGTGAGGCAGTGGCAGAAACCCGCGACTACACCTGATGTTCTCCACCAATTTGCCCCTACTCACAGCAGGCTTGAGCCCCGGCCAGCCAGCGCGGGATAATCCAGCCCCTGCCCTTCCCCTCTGCGGCTGACATGACCAGCTATCTCTTCGTGATCCTCGGCGCGGTTCTGGTGAACAACGTCGTGCTGGTTCGCATTCTCGGACTGTGTCCGTTCATGGGTGTCTCCAAAAAGCTCGACACGGCCATCGGCATGGGGGCAGCAACCACCTTCGTACTGACCTTGGGCTGCGGCACCAGCTACCTGGTCGATCACTACGTCCTCATTCCCGCGGGCGTCGACTACCTGCGCACGCTGGCCTTCATCGTGATCATCGCTGCCATCGTGCAAGTCACCGAGTTGGTCATCCAGAAAACCAGCCCGGTGCTGCACCAGGTGCTCGGCATCTACTTGCCCCTGATCACCACCAACTGCGCCGTGCTGGGCGTGCCACTGCTCAATGTAGCCCTGCACCACGATCTGCTGGAATCCCTGCTTTTCGGCTTTGGCAGCTCTGTCGGTTTCTCCCTCGTTCTCATCCTTTTCGCCGGTATCCGCGAGCGCCTCGACGGTGCCGACGTCCCTGCGCCGTTCAAGGGTACCGCCATCGCCATGGTCACTGCCGGCCTGATGAGCCTGGCCTTCATGGGCTTTGCCGGCCTCGATAAGTATCACTGAGCGCCCTCACCAAAATGCTCACCGCACTCCTCGTCATGACTGGCATCGCCCTGCTCCTCGGAGCGGGCTTGGGCTTTGCCTCCATCAAGTTCAAGGTCGAAGGCGACCCGCTGGTCGACAAGATCGACGCCATCCTTCCGCAGACCCAGTGCGGCCAGTGCGGCTTCCCTGGCTGCCGTCCTTACGCCAATGCCATCGCCGGCGGTGAAGCCGAAATCAACCAGTGCCCACCGGGTGGTGAAGAAGGCATCCGCAAGCTGGCCGATCTGCTCGGGCGCGAGTTCAAGCCGCTCTCCGAAGAACACGGGGTTGAAAAGCCCAAGTCCGTGGCAGTGATCGACGAAGCCACCTGCATCGGCTGCACTCTGTGCATCCAGGCCTGCCCGGTGGACGCCATCGTCGGCGCCGCCAAGCAGATGCACACCATCATCGCTGCTGACTGCACAGGCTGCGAGTTATGCCTGGCCCCCTGCCCTGTGGACTGCATTGCCATGGAGCCCATCGCCGAGACGGTAGACACGTGGAAATGGCGCTATCCGGTCTTCCAGATCAGGCACGCCGCCTAGCATGAACCGACTCCACGCACACCGCCCCCCTGGCCCTCAGGGTGCGAATCCAACCCTCCGGGCATCCGGGCAGATCTGACATGCTGCGCAAACTCTTCAAGTTCCATGGTGGCGTCAAGCCCCAGACCAACAAAGAACAGTCCACCACCACCCCCATAGCCCCTGTGCCCCTTCCGGACAGGCTTGTGATTCCCCTGCATCAATCGGTTGGCGGTCACCCCCGCCCGCTGGTGCAGCCCGGCGATCGGGTCTTCAAGGGCCAGCGCATCGGTGGTGCCGACGGCAACCTTTCATCGGCCGTGCATGCATCCACTTCCGGCATCGTCCGTGACGTGCTGCCGGCGGTAATGCCCCACACCTCCGGCCTTACTACCCTGTCGGTCGTCATCGAACCCGACGGCGAAGATCGCTGGGGCGAGCTCGACCGGATCAACGTTCGTGCCGCCACTCCCGACGAACTACGTGACTACCTGCGTGACGCGGGTGTGGTGGGCCTGGGCGGTGCCGTCTTCCCCAGCCACCTCAAGCTCAAGCCGGGCAAGGAAGGCAGCCTCGACACCCTGGTGATCAACGGAGCCGAATGCGAGCCCTTCATCACCTGCGACGACATGCTGATGCGCGAGAGGGCCGCCGACATGCTCAAGGGCATCAGCGCCATGCGCCACATGCTCCAGGCCCGGGAGGTGCTGATCGGCATCGAGGACAACAAGCCCGAAGCCCTTGCCGCCATCCAGGCCGCCCTCTCTGCCAGCGGCGAGAAAGGTATCGAGGCCATTGCCATCCCCACCCGCTATCCGGCGGGCGGCGCCAAGCAGCTCATCCGGGTGCTCACCGGCATTGAAGTTCCCCACGGGCGCCGCTCCACTGATTTCGGCGTGCAGTGCTTCAACGTCGGTACGGCCTACAGCATCCACGACGCCCTTGAGCACGGCCGGCCGCTGCTCTCCCGGGTTGTCACCGTGGCCGGCAACGTGAAGGCCCCGCGCAACTACGAAGTGCTGATCGGCACACCGATGGACCACGTGGTACGCCTCGCCGGCGCCCGCCACGACACCGACCGCTACATCATGGGCGGCCCAATGATGGGCGTGCGCATGCCAGCTTTCGACGTGCCAGTCGTCAAGGCCACCAACTGCATCCTGGTCGGCAGCCCGGCGTTGTTTCCGCCCCCGCCACCGGAAATGCCCTGCATCCGCTGCGGCGAGTGCGCCAAGGCATGCCCGGCCGACCTCGCGCCCTTCGAGATGTACTGGTTCTCCCGCGCCCGGAACTTCGGCAAGACCCAGGAATACCACCTCTTCGACTGCATCGAATGCGGCTGCTGCAGCTTCGTGTGCCCCTCCCACATTCCGCTGGTGGACTACTTCCGCTTCTCCAAGAGCGAGATCTGGGCCCGGGAGCGGGAAAAGGAAGCCGCCGACACTGCCCGCGAACGCTTCGAGTTCAAGAACCTCCGGCAAGAGCGGGAGAAACAAGAAAAGGCCGAAAAGCTCGCCGCCAAGGCAGCCGCCACCCGCGAGAAGGTCGCCGGTGAGACCGCGGCCCCCGGGGCCGCGCCCGCCGCCAAGCCAGGCGGAGACGACGCCAAGCGCGCCCTGATCGAGGCTGCCATGGAAAAGGCCCGCCAACAGAAGGCGCAGGTCGCCCCAAAGAACACAGATGTCACCAACCCCGGCGTGCAAGCCGAGATGGCCGCCATCGATGCCCGTCGCGCCGCCCTGGAGCCGCCCACCGAAACCCCACCCCCGGCCGGCCAGGCCTGAGCGCGCCGCCTGGAACCCGCCCATGATCAACTCGCCCTACATTCGCAAGCCGGCCAGCGTCCAGAGCGTCATGCTCCAGGTCCTTCTGGCCCTGGTACCCGGCATCGCCGCCTACGTGTGGTTCTTCGGCGCGGGCATCCTTGTCCAGCTGGCCATCGCCAGCCTCGCCGCCGTGGCTGGCGAGGCCGCCATGCTGGCCATTCGCGGCAAACCGAAGGCGCTCTTTCTCACTGACCTGTCAGCCATCGTCACCGCCTGGCTGATCGCCCTCACCTTCCCGCCGATCGCCCCCTGGTGGCTCACCGTCACCGGCACCCTGCTGGCAGTAGTCATCGTCAAGCAGCTTTACGGCGGCCTCGGTCAAAACCCGTTCAACCCGGCCATGGCCGCCTTCTGCCTGATGATCGTGGCCTACCCGGCGCTGATGTCCCAGTGGCCTGCCGCGGGCCAACTCGATTTCAAGGCCCAGCTCGACCTGATCTTCGGCGGCGTCCGCCAGGTGGACGCCATCACCGGCGCAACCCCCCTCGATGCCCTGCGCACAGCCCTGCGCAGCGCCGTCAGCGCCGACTCTGAACTCCACGGCCTGCGCGCCTCCCAGCTCATGGACGGCCCGGCCTTCGGTGCCCTGGGCGGCAAGGGTGGCGAATGGGTCGCTCTGGGCTACCTGCTGGGCGGCCTGTGGCTGATCCAGCGGCGCATCATCACCTGGCACATCCCGGCAGCCTTCTGTGGCGCCCTCTTCGTCACCGCCGGCCTGCTGTGGGGCCTGCGCCCCGAGAGCTTCGCCTCTCCGCTCTTCCACCTGGCCTCCGGCGGCGCCATGCTCGGCGCCTTCTTCATCCTGACCGACCCGGTCTCGGGCGCCACCACCGCCCGCGGCAAGCTGCTCTTTGCGGCCGGTGCAGCCGTGCTCACCTACGTGATCCGCGCCTTTGGCGCCTATCCGGACGGCATCGCGTTTGCGACCCTGCTGATGAACATCCTCGTGCCCATCATCGACATGAAGACCCAGGCACCCGTTTTCGGCCACAAGAAGGACTGACGGCCATGAGCGAAACCACTGCCCTCGGCCTTTCCGCCCGTACCGGCGGGGTTATGGTGGCCTTCACCGTGGTGTTCACGGCGGTGATGGCCTTCACCTACGATGCCACCCGCGAGCAGATCCGGGCTTCGGCGACCGAGGAGAAGATGAAACTCATCTCCGAAGTGCTGCCCGGCACCACCTACGATAACGCCCTGCTGGACGACTACGTGCAGCTCGGCCCCACCCGCGAACTTGGGCTCGATGAAGGCGGCCGTGTCTATCGTGCGCGCAAGGCCGGCCAACCTGCCGCCCTGCTGCTGGAGGCCACCGCCCCCGACGGCTACAGTGGCCGCATTGACCTGATCGTCGCCATCAATGCCGACGGCAGCGTGTCCGGCGTGCGCGCCGTCAGCCACCGGGAAACCCCGGGCCTGGGCGACTACATCGACCCGAAGAAGGACAAGAACAAGAAATCCCCCTGGATCACCCAGTTCGCCGACCTGAAGGCTGCAGACATACCGGCCTGCAAGGTGAAGAAGGACGGCGGGCAGATCACCTACCATACCGGCGCCACCATCAGCGCCCGCGCCGTCACCGGTGCCGTGGCCCGCGCAGCCCGCTTTGCGGCCGACAACCAGAACCGCCTGTTCGCCGCCACGAGCGGCGGCCCCCTCTGACGGGAGACCCGCCATGGACTTTCAAGCCCACAAGGACATCGCCTGGAACGGCATCTGGAAGCAGAACACCGGCGTCGTCCAGATCCTCGGCCTGTGCCCCATCCTCGCCATCAGCACCAACGTGGTCAATGCCGTCAGCCTCGGCCTCGCCACCATCCTGGTCATGGCCCTGGCCAACCTGGCCATCTCGGCCCTGCGCAACTTCATCCCCTACGAGATCCGCATCCCGGTCTTCATTCTGATCATCGCGGCCCTCGTCACCGTGGTGGACCTGGCTTTCAATGCCTATCTCCACGAGCTCTATCTGGTGCTCGGCATCTTCATTCCGCTCATCGTCACCAACTGCATCGTGCTCGCCCGGGTCGAAGCATTTGCCGCCAAGAACGAACCCGCCGGCTCCACGGTGGACGGCATCGCCATGGGGGTCGGCCTGACCCTGGTGCTCGCCATACTCGGCGCCATGCGTGAGATCGTCGGCAGCGGCACCCTGTTTTCCGGCATTGAGATGATCTTTCCGGGGGTCGAGGGGCTGACGCTCTTCGGTGACCACTACCCAGGCTTCCTGGTTGCCATCCTGCCGCCGGGCGCCTTCATCGCCCTGGGCTTCCTGATCGCCGGCCGTAACTGGATCGAAGCCCGCAAGCAGGCCCGCGCCCGCGCCAACCCGCCGGCCCCCGGCGCGCCGGACACCTCCGCCGAATCGCCGTCACCGGCAGAAGCCGCCTGATGGCCGACATGAAGCTGGCCGCGGTTGCCGAAGCCTTCCGGCGCCTGCGGGACGCCAACCCCACCCCGACCACCGAACTGGAATACGCCTCGCCTTACCAGTTGCTGGTCGCCGTAGTGCTATCTGCCCAGGCTACCGACAAGGGCGTCAACATCGCCACCCGAAAGCTCTTTGCCGTTGCCCCCACCCCGGAAGCCATGGTGAGCCTGGGCGAGGCCGGCATAGCCGAACACATCAAGACCATCGGTCTGTTCCGCAACAAGGCAAAAAACACCCTGGCCCTGTCGCATCAGCTGCTCGAACGGCACGGCGGCACAGTCCCCAACGACCGGGAAGCCCTTGAGGCCCTGCCCGGGGTTGGCCGCAAGACCGCCAACGTGGTGCTCAACACCATCTTCGGCGAACCTACGATGGCCGTGGACACCCACATCTTCCGCCTCGCCAATCGCACCGGCCTGGCCCCCGGCAAGGATGTGCTGGAGGTCGAGAAGCGCCTGCTCCGACGTATCCCCAAGGAATACCTGCGTGACGCCCATCACTGGCTGATCCTGCACGGCCGCTACGTGTGCGTTGCGCGCAAGCCGCACTGCGGTGAATGCATCATCCGCGACCTGTGCCTGTCCCGGGACAAGACCGACTGAGCCGCGGCTCGAACGTCGCCGCTGCAAGCCGTGCCGACGACACGCCGGCACGCCCCATCCCGATACCCCGAAAGAATTACCCCAAGGAAACCCCCGCCATGTTCGATCCATCCCGAGACCAGGCCCGCCAGTTCTTCGTCAGCGCCTGGGCCAAGCACCGGAACCGCGAGGTTCTGACCCAGCTCGAGATCATCGCTGCCGATCTGGTTGCCCATCATCCCGAATACCACGCCCTGCTCGAAGACCCCGAAGCGGTGCTGAAGGACTTCAGCCCGGAGGATGGCCAGATCAACCCCTTCCTGCACCTGTCCCTGCACCTGGCCATAGAGGAGCAACTTTCCATCAACCAGCCGCCAGGCATCCGGGAAGCCTTCGAGGCCTGCCAGGGCCGTCATGGCGACCGCCACGCAGCCCTTCACGACGTGCTTGAATGCCTTGGCGAAACCATCTGGAAGGCCCAGCGCGACAAGGCCCCCCTGGACGGCCGCGCCTACGTGGACGCGGTGCGCAAGCGCGCCGGCCACTGAATGCCTACACTCAGCCCCTGCCCACCCGATACGGTCATCCTCCGCATGCAAATGGAAGTCAAAGATCAACCCAGGTACGCCGTTGTGGCGGCCGTGCAATTGCCCAACGTCACAGACCTGGAGTTCGAAGCCTCACTGACGGAGCTTCGGGAACTTGCCAAGACCCTCGGGCTGCAGGTGGTTCACACCTTCATCCAGAAGCGCACCAGCTTCGATACCAACGCCTACCTGGGCGTGGGCAAACGCCAGGAGATCCAGACCTACGTCAACGGCGAACACGAAGCCCTGCCGGGAGGCGGCCTGATCGACGCCATCCTGGTGGATCACGAAATTTCCCCCTCCCAGGCACGCAACCTGGAGGTCGAGGTAGGCTGCGAGGTGATGGACCGCACCATGGTCATCCTCGAGATCTTCCACCGCAACGCCCGCTCCCGTGCGGCCCGGGCCCAGGTAGAGATCGCCCGCCTGGGCTACATGGCGCCACGCCTGCGCGAGATGGCCAAGCTGGCCGGCCCCCAGGGGCGCCAGCGCAGCGGTGTCGGCGGCCGGGGTGCCGGTGAATCCCATACCGAACTCGACCGCCGCAAGATCCGCGACCGCATTGCCGAGCTGCAGCAGGAAATCGACGCCATGGAGGTCGAGCGCAAGACCCAGCGCGCTCGTCGCCAGGAGCGCCAAGGCCTCGCCACGGTGGCGCTGGTCGGCTACACCAACGCCGGCAAGTCCACCCTGATGCGGGCCCTCACCGGCAGCGAGGTGCTGGTCGCCAACAAGCTCTTCGCCACGCTGGATACCACCGTGCGGGTGCTGCACCCTGAAGGCGTGCCCCGGGTGCTGGTCAGCGACACGGTGGGCTTCATCAAGAATCTGCCCCACGGCCTCGTCGCCTCCTTCAAGTCCACCCTCGACGAGGCCCTGGACGCGTCACTGCTGCTCCACGTGATCGATGCCAGTGACCCGGGCTTCGAGCGCCAGCTCGAAGTGACCGACGTGGTGCTGGCCGAGATCGGCGCCGATACCCTGCCGCGCATCCGCGTCTTCAACAAGATCGACCACGTGGGCGATGCCACCGCCCAGGCCGAATGCGAGGCCTCGCTGCGGGCCCGATACCCGGACTGCGTCGTCATGAGCGCACGCCGCCCGGAAGAAGTCTCCGCCCTCCGGGACGTCATCCTCGGTTTCTTCCAACGGGATCTGGTCGAAGCCGAGCTCTCCCTGCCCTGGTCGGCCCAGCAGCTGCGCGGCGAGATTTATTCCAACTGCCAGGTATTGGAAGAACGTGCCGATGAAGAAGGCGCCTTCTTCAAGGTACGCGGAGCGGCCGATGTGGTGCAGGGTCTGCAGGACCGCCTCGGCCAGCAGTAGGCCGGCCACTCATTCGTGCCGGAGGGCCTCGATGGGGTCCAGGCGGGCAGCCCGCCGGGCCGGCACGTAGCCGAAGATCACACCGATGGCCGCCGAAAAGCCGAAGGACAGCAGGTTGATCACCGGATCGAAGAGATAAGGCACCTTCATCAGCGCCGCCCCGGCGATGGACGCCAGGCTTGCCAGCCCGATGCCGACCACTCCCCCCAGGGACGACAGGGCCACCGCCTCGATCAGGAACTGCAGCAGCACCTCGCCCTCACGGGCACCGATGGCCAGGCGGATGCCGATCTCCCGGGTGCGCTCGGTCACCGACACCAGCATGATGTTCATGATGCCGATGCCCCCCACCAGCAGGCTCACCGCCGCCACCGCCCCAAGCAGGCCGGTGAGGACGCGGGTGGTGCCTGACAGGGTCTCGGCAATCTGGCGGGTATCCATCACCGAGAAGTCATCGTTGTCACCCGGGCTGACGTGACGCCGCTCACGCATCAGCCAGGTCACCTCGTTCTTGGCCGCATCGATGGAGGCCCCGTCCCGCACCGAGATCATCAGGCTGCCTACATCCACCGAGCCGGTGAGCCGCCGCTGCAGGGTGCGCAGGGGCATCACCACCAGGTCATCCTGATCGTTGCCCATGGTGGACTGCCCTTTTGAGGCCAGCAGGCCGATCACCTCGCAGGAAAACTGCTTCACCCTGAGCTGCTGGCCGACGACATCAAAGCCGCCGAAGAGCTCCTTGCGCACCGTCTCACCGATCACACACACGGCAGCGCCGGCCCTTTCTTCGGCTTCGTTGAAGATGCGGCCGCTGGCGAGCTGCCATTTGCCTGTGGCAAACCAGTCGGCGCTGCTGCCAGTGACGCTACTCGACCAGTTGCGCGCCATGGCCACCAGGGTGACGCTCTTGCCGCTGACCGGTACCACGGCGGCAAGCCCGCTCACCTGGCTGCGCAGGGCATCGGCGTCAGCCACGCGGAAGCTGGCCGCCCCCGCCGAATCCCGGCCAGGGCCCAGCTGCTGGCCGGGCCGGACAATCAACAGATTGCTGCCCAGGCTGGAGATCTGATCGGATATGGAGCGGGTCGCCCCATTGCCCAGCGTCACCATGGTGATCACTGCAGAAACGCCAATGACGATGCCCAGGATGGTCAGGAAGGAGCGCATCAGCTTGCGGCGGATCTCGCGCAGGGCGAGCAGGACTGCGTTCCACAGCATCAATGGGCTCCCTCGCTGCAGACGGACGGCGTCGTGCGGATATCGCTGGCAATGCGCCCATCCACCAGACGCACGATACGATGGGCGTACTCGGCCATGTCAGCCTCGTGGGTCACCATCACCACAGTCAAACCCTTGTCGCGGTTGAGGGCCACCAGCAGCGCCATGATCTCGCGACTGCGCTCGGTGTCCAGGTTGCCGGTCGGCTCGTCGGCCAGCAACAGGGAGGGCTCCGTGACCAACGCCCGGGCAATGGCCACCCGCTGCTGTTGCCCACCGGAGAGTTCAGCCGGAGTGTGGTGCCCCCAGCCCTCCAGCCCGACGGCCGCCAGCGCCTCCCGGGCCAAGAGGCGCCGCCGTGAGGCGGGCTCGCCACGATACAGCAGAGGCAATTCCACATTCTCCTGGGCAGAGGTGCGTGCCAGCAGATTGAAGCCCTGGAAGATGAAGCCGAGCGCATGCCGGCGCAGCAGGGCCCGCTGATCCCGGTCGAGCTGCGCCACCTCCAAGCCCTGGAAGCGGTAGCTGCCCCCACTGGGCGTATCCAGGCAGCCCAGGATGTTCATCAGCGACGATTTACCCGAGCCGCTCGGCCCCATGATGGCCACGAACTCCCCCGCCCCGATGCTCAGATCCACCCCTCGCAGGGCCTGAAAAGCCGCGGCGCCGTGGCCGAAGCAACGGGTCACATTGCTCAGGGCAATCAGCGGAGCGCTCATTTCCCGGCCACCAGCGCCTCGACAATCAATTCCGTACCCGGCTGCAGGGCTGCCTCACCTTCCACCGCACGCACTTCAGAGACCTGACCATTGCTGCCCAGCACTTTCACCCGCAAGGGCTGAGCCTGACCATCGCGCAACTGCCAGACAGTCCGTGTGCCGTCTCTGGCCGCCACCTCGGAAGCGGCTTTGGGTGGCGGGGCTGGCGGGCGCGGCATCAAGCTGGCAAGCAGACTGCGCCGGGCGGCCACCTGGTTTGCCGGTGGCGAGAAGCGCAGGGCCGCATTGGGCACCAGCAGCACGCCCTCGCGCCGCGCCGTGGTGATTTCAGCGGTGGCCGTCATGCCCGGGCGCAGCATCAACGCATCGTTCTTCACTTCAAGGATGGTCAAATAGGAGACCACCTGATCCTTGGTCTGGGAACCCCACCCCACCCGGACGACCCGCGCCGGAAACGTCTCCCCTGGCCAGGCATCCACATGGAAGCGCGCCGCCTGCCCCTCCTTCACCTTACCCACATCAGCCTCGTCCACATCCACCTGCAGCTCCATACGCCGCAGGTCTTCAGCCAGGGTGAACAGCACTGGCGCCGTCATGGCTGCCGCCACCGTCTGGCCCGGCTCCACCTTGCGGGTGAGGACAATGCCATCGATGGGGGAATGGATGATGGTCTTGGACAGGCTGATCTCCTGGGTGCTGAGGGCCGCCGTGGCCGATACTACGGCTGCGCGTGCGGCCCCCTGATCGGCAACGGCCCGCAAGGATGACGCCTCGCCGGCATCCAGCTCAGCCCGGGACGGGACCTTGCCACCCGACAGGCGGGCCACCTCCTTCAGGCGCCCCAGGGTGGCAGCCGTCTCCGCCACGGTCGCATCCGCCTGGTGCAGACGGGCCCGGGCCGAGACCAGATCGGCGCGGGCTTGACGCACCTGATCCTTCAGTCTGGAGGGGTCAAGCCGGGCAATCACCTGGCCCTTGCGTACCCGGTCATTCACGTCCACCAGCACCGACTCGACAATGCCTGACAGCTCGCTGCCTACATCAACGGAGTTGGTGGGCTGCAGATTGCCATTGGCCGACACGCTGATCACCAGATCACCCGTATACGCAGCGGCCGTGCGGTAGCGCGGAGTGTCGCCCGTACCATCACCACCCAGCAGGCTGAAAAGCACCAGGCACAACAACACAGTGGCCGCGCCAAGCACCACCAGCCGGGGCCGATGCCCCCAGCGTGGCTTGGTGCCGTCGCCAACGAGTTTGCGGAGCGCCTCCGTCGATGGGGGCTCAAGAATGCTCATGGGGCGTCACCAATGAAGTTGAAGCAGCCGCGGCAGCGGTTTCAGGCGACCAGCCACCGCCGAGGGCCTTGTAAAGACGGATCAGGGCGGTGAGGCGTTCGGCATCAGCCGTAGCCAGGCTATCCTCGATGGAAAGCAGGCTGCGCTCGGTGCTCAGCACGGTCTGGAAGTCGATCAACCCGGATCGATAGCGATGGCTCGCCAGCAGGGCTGCATTGCGCGCAGCCTCAGCAGCACTCGACAGAGCTGCCTGGCGCGCACGGCCACTGGCCAGAGCGACCAAGGCGTTGTGTACGTCCTCCAGGGCCAGCAACACGGCCTTCTCATAGGCGGCCACCGACTGCTCCCTCACAGCCTCGCGGACATCCACCTGGGCACGCAGACGGCCGCCATCGAATAAGGGGCCGGACACGGAAGCCGCCAGGGAGCGAGCCAACTGCCCGCCACCGGAGAAGGTGGACAGGCCCAGGGCTTGAAGACCGATGGAGCCCGACAGGCTGAAGCCCGGGTAGCGGGCCGCCTCAGCCTGCCCCACCCGGGCCGTCTCGGCGGCCACCCGGCGCTCGGCAGCCCGCACATCGGGGCGCTGACGCAGAGCCTCAGCCGGAATGAACAGGCCCACTTGCTCCGGCACCACGGGCAGCACAGCTGCAGCGCCTTCCGGAGCCACTAGCCGCACAT
>NZ_JAQVCN010000117.1 GCF_028689785.1 Zoogloea sp.
CCCTTGCCGCAACCAGCTTGTTGCCGCAATCCGAACTGACTTTCAAGGCGGCATTGGCCGGCTACGAAACCGGCAAAGTGGATTTCGCCACCTTGCTCGACGCCCAGCGGCAGATCCGTCAGGCCCGCCAGAACCGTATCAAGGCCCAGGCCGACGCGCAGATGCGCCTTGCAGAAATCGAACGAATCCTCGGAGAAGATCTATGAAAACAGGCGCAGGTATTGCGATCAGCCTGTCGATCGCCCTGGCTGCCGGTGGCGGCTACTGGCTGGGTCAGCGACCGGCAGCCAATCATGACGCTGCCGCCACTCAGGTTGCTGCCTCTCCGGCAGAAGGTGCAAAGAAGGAACGCAAGCTACGGTACTACCGCAACCCGATGGGCCTGCCGGACACCTCGCCGACACCCAAGAAGGACCCGATGGGGATGGACTACATCCCGGTCTACGAAGGGGAAGCTGACGACGAGCCCGCAGCAGCGAACTCCATCAGGATCAGCACCGAGAAAGTGCAGAAGCTCGGCGTGCGCACCGAGGCGGCGGAACTGCGTGTCCTCGACAAGCAGGTGCGCGCGGCCGGTCGGATTGAGATCGACGAGCGGCGCAGCTTTGCCATTTCCCCGAAGTTCGAAGGTTACGTGGAACGCCTGCACGTGAACGTCACCGGCCAGCCGGTCGCCAAGGGCCAGCCGCTGTTCGAGGTCTACAGCCCGGAACTGGTCTCCGCCCAGCGCGAGTACGCCATTGCCGCACAGGGTGTCGACGCCTTGAAGGACGCCGGCGGCGAGGCACAGAGCGGCATGAAGCAACTTGCCGAATCGAGTTTGCTGCGTCTCAGGAACTGGGACATCTCCGAGGAGCAGATCCGTGCTTTGGCCAAGTCCGGTACGTCCAAACGCACGCTGACCTTCCGTTCCCCGGTTTCCGGCGTCGTCACCGAAAAGAAAGCACTGCAGGGCATGCGCTTCATGCCGGGCGACACCTTGTACCAGGTGGCCGACCTGTCGTCGGTGTGGGTTGTCGCCGACGTGTTCGAACAGGACATCGCTCAGGTGCGTACGGGTGCCATGGCGAAGGTGCGCATCAATGCCTACCCGGACAAGGTCTTCGAGGGCCGCGTGACCTATGTCTATCCCACCCTCAATCCCGAAACCCGGACGGTACCGGTTCGGGTTGAACTGGCCAATCCGGGCCAGCTCCTGAAGCCCGCCATGTTCGCCCAAGTGGAGGTGCCTGTGGGAGGCAAGGGACAGGTCGTCACCGTGCCCACCTCGGCGGTGATCGACAGCGGTACCCGCCAGATCGTCCTCATCGCCCACGGCGAAGGGCGCTTCGAGCCGCGGGACGTGAAGCTGGGTGGGCATAGCGAAAGCCACATCGAAGTGATGGATGGCGTCAAAGCGGGCGAAAAAGTCGTCGTCGCCGCCAACTTCCTGATCGATGCGGAAAGCAACCTGAAAGCCGCGGTCGGCGGTTTCGGGCATTCGGGCCATGGTGGCGCACCGAAGTCCGGAAAAGACGACGAAAAGCCTGCGGCGGCGCCCCAAGCCGCCGGGCACCGGGCCGAAGGGACGGTGGACAGTGTCGATGCCAAGGACGGGACGGTCAGCCTGAATCACGGCCCGGTCGCCAGCCTGAAGTGGCCGGCAATGACCATGGAGTTCAAGGTGGCCAATCCCTCGCTGCTGCAGGCCTTGAAGCCGGGTGTCAAGGTGGATGTGGAGTTCGTCGAGCGCCAGCCCGGCGAATGGGTGATCACCTCGGCGACCCCGGCCGGCAAAGCAGCCACGTCGACACCGGCGGCTAACCCTCACGCAGGCCACTGACACAGGATCCATCATGCTGGCCAAAATCATCGACTGGTCGGGCCGGAACCGCTTCCTGGTTCTGCTCGCCACGCTGTTCATTCTCGCCGCCGGGGTGTTTGCGGTGCTGCGTACGCCCATCGACGCGCTACCCGACCTCTCCGACGTGCAGGTCATCGTTTACACCGAATACCCTGGCCAGGCGCCACAGGTGGTCGAGGATCAAGTCACTTATCCGCTCACCACAGCGATGCTGTCGGTGCCCAAGTCCAAGGTGGTGCGCGGTTTCTCGTTCTTCGGGGCGTCCTTCGTCTACATCATTTTTGAAGACGGCACGGACATCTACTGGGCGCGTTCGCGGGTACTGGAATACCTCAACTTCGCCGCCGGACGGATGCCGAAGGGGGTGACACCGCAGATCGGGCCCGACGCCACCGGCGTCGGCTGGGTGTACCAGTACGCGCTGCTGGCCAAGGACAAGACCCTCGCCGAACTGCGCACGATCCAGGACTGGTATCTGCGCTATCAGCTGGCCAAGGCCCACGGTGTCGCCGAAGTGGCGTCCATCGGTGGCTTCGTGCAGACCTATCAGGTCACTGTCGATCCGGTGAAGCTGCGCGCCTACGGCATTCCGCTGATGAAAGTCGCCCAAGTGATCCGCGACTCGAACAGGGACGTCGGAGGCCGCGTGGTGGAAATGGCTGAGACCGAGTACATGGTCCGCGGCAAGGGCTACCTGCGTGGCAAGGACGACATTGAACGCTTGGTGGTCAAAGCCGACAAGGGCACGCCGGTGCTGATCCGCGACATCGCGCGGGTCGAACTGGCACCTGACGAGCGTCGGGGGCTCACCGAACTCAACGGCGAAGGCGAAGTGGTGGCCGGCATCGCGATGGCCCGCTATGGCCAAAATGCGCTGGAAGTCATCCACAACCTGAAGGACAAGATCGCCGAGATCGGCCCGGGCCTGCCGGAAGGCGTGACCGTACAGACGGTCTACGACCGCTCCGAGCTGATCCACCGGGCCATCGAAACCCTCAAGGGTACGCTGATCGAAGAATCGATCATCGTGGCGCTGGTCTGCGTGGTTTTCCTCCTCCATGTGCGCAGCGCCCTGGTGGCGATTCTGATGCTGCCAGTGGGCGTGCTGATGGCCTTCATCGCCATGCGCCTCTTGGGCATGAACTCCAACCTGATGAGTCTGGGGGGGATCGCCATCGCCATCGGGGCGATGATCGATGCGGCCATCGTGATGATCGAGAACGCCCACAAGCACCTGGAGCGACTACCGGACGGCCACTCCACGGCCGAACGTTTCGAGGCCATGCTGGCCGCCTGCAAGGAGGTCGGCCCGGCGCTGTTCTTCTCGCTCTTGATCATCACCGTCTCCTTCCTGCCGGTGTTCACGCTTGAGGGACAGGAGGGCCGTCTGTTCTCGCCGCTGGCCTACACGAAGACCTTCTCGATGGCCGGCGCGGCGATACTGTCGGTCACCCTGGTGCCGGTGCTGATGCTGCTGTTCATCCGCGGCAAGATCATGCCGGAGGCGAAGAACCCGGTGAACCGGGTGCTGATCTGGGTGTATCGGCCGATCATCGCCACGGTGATGCGCGGGAAGAAACTGACCATCGTCCTCGCGGTGATCGTCCTGGCCGTCTCGGTCTATCCCGCCTCCCGCCTGGGCTCAGAGTTCATGCCGACCTTGAACGAAGGCACTTTGCTCTACATGCCGGCCTCCCTGCCGGGTATGTCGATCACCAAGGCCGCCGAGCTGATGCAGACCCAGGACAAGATCATCAAGAGCTTCCCTGAAGTCGAATCGGTCTTTGGCAAAGCCGGCCGTGCCAATACGGCCACCGACCCGGCGCCGACCGAGATGTTCGAGACGGTCATCAACCTCAAGCCGCAAACCGAATGGCGGCCGGGCATGACGACCGACAAGCTCATCTCGGAAATGGACAAGGCGCTGCAGTTCCCGGGGGTGGCCAATGCCTGGACGATGCCCATCAAGGCTCGCACCGACATGCTGTCCACCGGCATCCGTACGCCCATCGGCATCAAGGTCTTCGGCAAGGATCTCGGTGAAATGGAGAAGCTGGCCAAGGAGATCGAGGCCGTCGTCAAAACCGTGCCCGGCACCACCAGTGCCTTCGCCGAGCGCATCACCGGCGGCTTCTACCTCAACATCGAGCCCGACCGGGAACAACTGGCCCGCTATGGTCTGGCCGTTGGCGACCTGCAGGATGTGATCGGCAGCGCGCTCGGCGGTGAGATGGTGACCACCACCGTTGAGGGCCGTGAGCGCTTCGGCGTGACGGTACGCTACCCGCGTGAGCTGCGTTCCGACCCACAGCAGATCGCCCGTGAAGTGCTGGTGCCAACCATGGGGGGGACGATGGTGCCGCTGGGGCAGTTGGCGAAGGTCAAGGTAGAGAAAGGCACCCCGGGCATCCGCACGGAGAACGCCTTGTTGTCGGCCTATATTTTCGTGGACATCCGCGATCGGGACATCGGTGGTTACGTGGCCGATGCGAAGAAGGCGGTCGCCGAGCAGATCAAGTTCCCGCCGGGTTACTACGTCACCTGGAGCGGTCAGTTCGAGTTCATGGAGCGCGCCATTGAGAAGATGAAGATCGTCATCCCGATCACCTTGCTGACCATTTTCCTGCTCCTCTATCTCAATTTCCGGCGCATCACCGAAACACTGATCGTGATGCTGTCAGTGCCCTTTGCATTGGTCGGCGGCGTGTGGCTGATGTGGCTGCTCGGCTACAACCTGTCCGTCGCGGTGGCAGTGGGTTTCATTGCCTTGGCGGGCGTGGCAGCGGAGACCGGCGTGGTGATGCTGATCTATCTCGATCACGCCTGGGAAGCCGTGAAGGCGACGTGCCGCACTGCAGGGCGTGCCCCTAACGTTGGCGATCTCTATGAGGCGGTAATGGAAGGCGCTGTCGAGCGTGTGCGCCCGAAGATGATGACCGTCGTCGCGATCATGGCCGGCCTTTTACCGATCATGTGGGGGACGGGCACCGGCTCCGAGGTGATGAGCCGCATTGCTGCGCCGATGGTTGGCGGGATGATTTCCTCGACGGTGCTGACTCTGGCGGTGATCCCGGCGATCTACGCACTGGTGAAACAGTGGCGGCTGAGCCGAGGAATTGAGAAATAAGCATGAGTTACATAAAGAAACTCG
>NZ_JAQVCN010000118.1 GCF_028689785.1 Zoogloea sp.
TCTTCCTGCTGCTCTATCTGAACTTCCGGCGCATCACCGAAACGCTGATCGTCATGTTGTCCGTGCCTTTCGCGCTGGTCGGCGGGGTGTGGCTGATGTGGCTGCTCGGCTACAACCTGTCGGTGGCCGTGGCGGTGGGCTTCATCGCACTGGCCGGCGTGGCGGCGGAAACCGGCGTGGTGATGCTGATCTATCTCGACCATGCCTGGGAAGCCGTGAAGAGCACATGCCGCACTGCCGGCCGTGCCCCCAACGTGGGCGACCTCTATGAAGCGGTTATGGAAGGTGCTGTCGAGCGCGTGCGCCCGAAGATGATGACCGTCGTCGCCATCATGGCCGGCCTCTTGCCGATCATGTGGGGGACGGGCACCGGCTCCGAGGTGATGAGCCGCATCGCGGCACCGATGGTCGGCGGAATGATCTCCTCGACGGTGCTTACCTTGGCGGTGATCCCCGCGATCTACGCACTGGTGAAGCAATGGCGGCTGGATCGGGGCCGGGAAAGTTAGCGTGAACTGATCATCGGCGTCGCGCTGATTCTTGTCTTGCAACGTAGGAGGCCGTGATGATCGATCTTCGTAAGCCATCCCAAGCTGGCACTGATGGTCACTCTCACCATTTCCGGCGCGGCAAGTGGGTATGGTGGGTGTTTGCCGCGATTGCCCTGTTCTACCTCCTGACGGAACACCGTGCGCATCTGTTTGGTGTCTTGCCCTACTTGTTTCTGCTGGCCTGCCCCCTGATGCACCGATTCATGCATGGCCATCACGGCGCTCACAAGTCGCATGAGCGCGATGCGGGTGAAGGAGGAGATGGCCATGGACGCCAGTAACGGTGATTACGGGTTGTGGACGCTCGTTGCCATCAACTCGATTTTCTTCATCTTGTTTGCAGCCAGTTACTTCAAGCCCAAGAGCAAGCAGGACTGGCGAACGCTAGGCATGTTCTCGGCCTTTGTCGTCGCCCTGTTCACGGAGATGTACGGCTTTCCGCTGACCATCTACCTGCTCTCGGGCTGGCTGACGGAGCACTTTCCGGGCATCAACTGGCTTTCCCACGACGCAGGACATCTGCTCGAAATGATTTTCGGCTGGAAGGCCAATCCCCACTTCGGCCCTTTCCACATCCTGTCCAGCCTCTTCATCCTCGGCGGTTTCTGGCTTCTGGCTGATGCCTGGCCGGTGCTCTATGCCGCGCAGAAGGCGCGGGCGCTGGCGACGACGGGCCCCTACGCCCGAATCCGCCACCCTCAATACGCCGCCTTCATTCTCATCATGGTCGGCTTCCTGCTGCAGTGGCCGACCTTGGTCACGCTCACCCTGTTTCCGATCCTGCTTGCGACCTACATCCGCCTGGCAAGACGGGAAGAAAAACAGGCACTGGACGAATTCGGCGAGACATATCGCGACTACCTGCTCAGAACGCCCGGCTGGTGGCCAAAGTGGAGTAAGCACCCGACTAAACCTTGAAGGCCGGGTAAGAATCAAGGCCGAGACAAGAAGGAGTTGCCATGACATCCCCAGCGTCCGGACACATGCACGACCTTGCCCACCATCACGTTCCGTCTTCTTCTGGGCAAGTCGCTCCAGGAAGCGCGACAGACCCGGTCTGCGGAATGACGGTGAAGCCCGAGTCGACATTCCAAAGTGAATGGGAAGGCACGACTTACCGCTTCTGCAGCAGCAAATGCAAGACCAAATTCGATGCAGGTCCGCGTGTGTACCTGCAGCCTGCAAAGTCCGCCGTCTCCGATCCCGGTACCGAGTACACCTGCCCGATGCATCCAGAGATCCGGCAGATCGGCCCGGGCAACTGCCCGAAATGCGGGATGGCGCTCGAACCGGTCCTGCCTGATCTGGCGACCGAAGACGACAACAGCGAATACCGGGATTTCCGGCGACGTTTCTGGTTCAGTTTGCCGCTTACCGTTGTGGTGGTGTTCCTGGCCATGGCAGGCCACCTGCTCAACGGTCTGTCGCCGACCTCTCGCAGTGGAGTGGAACTGGTTCTGAGCGTGCCTGTCGTCCTGTGGGCAGGCTGGCCCTTCTTTGTTCGGGGCGCGCAGTCGCTGGTCCATCGCAGTCCCAACATGTGGACGCTGATCAGCCTCGGTACGGGCGCGGCTTTTCTTTACAGCGTTGCCGCGACGCTGGCGCCTGGCGTGTTTCCACTGTCGTTCATGGCCCATGGCCGGATCGGCGTCTACTTTGAGGCGGCGGCCGTCATCATTTCGTTGACCTTGCTTGGCCAGATGTTGGAGCTGCGCGCCCGTTCGCAGACTTCGGCGGCCATCAAGTCGCTACTGGGTCTGGCGCCGAAGACCGCACGGCGAATCCTGGCCGATGGCAGTGAAGAAGATGTCCCGCTCAATCATGTCCATGTCGGCGACCTCCTGAGGGTTCGGCCTGGCGAGAAAGTGCCGGTAGACGGCGCGGTGGTCGAAGGAAGCAGTTCGGTTGATGAGTCGATGCTGACCGGTGAGCCGCTGCCGGTCAGCAAGCGGGCACCGGACAAGGTGATCGGCGCGACGATGAACACCTCCGGCAGCCTCGTCATCCGTTCGGAGAAGGTGGGCGCGCAAACCATGCTTGCACAGATCGTGCAGATGGTCGCCCAGGCCCAGCGTTCCAGGGCCCCGATGCAGCGTCTGGCCGACGTGGTAGCCGGGTATTTTGTCGCCGCGGTGGTCACCGTCGCCCTGGCCAGCTTCTTTGCCTGGGGGCTGTTTGGAGGCGACCAGGGTTGGGTCTTTGGTCTCATCAGCGCAGTCTCGGTGTTGATCATTGCCTGCCCCTGCGCCCTGGGGCTGGCAACCCCGATGTCGATCATGGTGGCGACTGGCAAGGCCGCCACGCAGGGCATCCTTTTTCGGGATGCGGCCGCAATCGAGAATCTGCGCCGGATCGACACGCTGATTGTGGACAAGACCGGCACCCTGACCGAAGGACGCCCCGCGTTCGAGCGTGCTGTTGCCTTGCAAGGCAACAGCGAGGACGAGATCCTGCAAGTCGCGGCCAGCCTCGACCAGGGCAGTGAACATCCACTGGCCGATGCCATCGTGCGTGCTGCACGTGAACGGGGAATGAGCCTCGACAAGGTCGAGCAGTTCGAATCGGCCAGCGGCATTGGCGTCCATGGCACCGTTGGAGGCCGGCGCCTGGCACTTGGTAACGTGACGCTGATGGCACAGGAGGGGATCGCGCTGGAATCGTTTCCCGAACTTGCACTGCGCGCCGAAGAGCTCCGCCAGAGTGGCGCCAGCGTGATCCATCTTGCGCGTGATGGGCGGCTTCTTGGCCTGTTGGCGGTTTCCGATCCCATCAAAGCAAGCACTCCGGAAGCCTTGGCCAACCTGCGGACGGCCGGGCTGCGCGTGGTGATGGCGACCGGAGATGGTTTAACTACCGCACACGCTGTAGGGCAGCGGCTCGGTATCGATGAGGTCTACGGAGAGGTCAAGCCGGCCGACAAGCTTGCGCTCGTGGAAAAATTTCAGCGAGAAGGACATGTCGTGGCGATGGCTGGCGACGGCATCAACGACGCACCGGCCCTCGCCAAGGCGGATGTCGGCATCGCCATGGGAACCGGGACCGATGTGGCCATGAACAGTGCCCAACTGACCCTCGTCAAAGGCGACCTGAGAGGTATTGCCCGCGCCCGTGCGCTGTCGGTCGCCACGGTCCGCAACATGCGGCAGAACCTTGCCTTCGCGTTTCTCTACAACGCTCTCGGTGTCCCGATTGCAGCCGGCGTACTCTATCCGGCGTATGGGCTGGTTCTTTCGCCAATGATCGCCGCGTTGGCGATGAGTTTTTCGTCTGCCAGTGTGGTGGGTAACGCTCTGCGCCTCAGGAAGGCAGGAGCAGACAAACAGACTTCTTGAATTTTCAAGCTGAGCCTGCCCCGGCATGACCTTTCAGCCATTCGTGTGGATAAGGACTATGCCAAGCGACGGAGGGCTCGCCGCCTACCAGATTTGCCGTTGCAGGGAATCAAGAGGGTCAAACACACCTTTCTGACATTTCAAGGACATGGATGTAATGGTTGCGTCACCCCTTTGTCAGTCGCCAGATCGCACACTGAGTATGCGAACTCACAAGGAGGCAACATCATGAAACGCAATCTAGGCGTGACACTCGCTGGCGTAGCGCTGATTCTGACCTTGGGTGCTTGTTCATCAACGCCCCCCGTTGCGGAGATCCCGGAAGCCATTTCCAGTGCTTCAACTGCGGCTGATCACCAACGTATCGCCGACTACTTTGCAAAGAAGGCCGCCAGTTACGAGACCGAGTCCAAGCAGCACGAAAAAATGGCGGCCTCTTACTCTGGCCGCCCAAGAGGTGATGCGGGCTTGTGGGCGGCCCACTGCAGCAATCTGAAGACCAAACTCAAGGAAGCGGCCCAAGAGGCCCGGGCACTGGAAAAGGGGCATCGCGACCTGGCGGAAAGCCTTGGCAAGTAAGTCATTGCCGAACCGGCGCGAGTCTCGTGCGGTTCGGCTTGTACAGGGGAACATCATGCAAGAAGCGAACGAAGACCTGAGAGCGCGTCTTCAGGCCAATCTCGACCTTGCGGCCGGACTCTGCCGCTTGGGCTTCACGTACGGCGAGCAGGTGACGACATTGACCACCGAGACGATGCACAAGTGGGTGCATCAGGCTGACCACGACCCGAAAGCGCTGTTGCAGGGAGATGTTGCGGGTTTCACCGCGGCAAGTGGCCGGATTGCGGTGGATCACTGGTCGGCACTGCTTTCGTGCACGCTGGAATTTCAGAAGGCATTCCTGGCCGCACTTCCGAAGCGCTAGCGGCGCAGCGCTCAAGAGAAAGCTGACAGGAATGTAATCATCGGGTCATGTCTCT
>NZ_JAQVCN010000071.1 GCF_028689785.1 Zoogloea sp.
ATGATGATGGTGTTGGCCGTGGGGATGTTGATGCCGGTCTCGATGATGGTCGTGCACAACAGCAGGTTGGCCTTCTGCGTGGTGAAGTCACGCATCACCCGCTCCAGCTCGCGCTCGGGCAGTTGGCCGTGGCCGATGACGATGCGCGCCTCGGGCAGCAGCTCCTCCAGGGATTCGCGCACGTTCTCGATGGTCTCGACCTCGTTGTGCAGGAAGTACACCTGCCCGCCGCGCTTGAACTCCCGGATCACCGCCTCGCGGATGATGCCCTTGCTGAAGCGCTGCACGAAGGTCTTGATGGCCAGGCGTTTTTGCGGCGCCGTGGCGATCACCGAGAACTCGCGCAGGCCTTCCAGGGCCAGGCCCAGGGTGCGCGGGATGGGGGTGGCGGTGAGGGTGAGGATGTCCACCTCGCTGCGCAGAGCCTTGAGGGCTTCCTTCTGGCGCACGCCAAAACGGTGCTCCTCGTCGATGATGACCAGGCCCAGGCGCTTGAAGGTGACGTCCTTCTGCAGCAGACGATGGGTGCCGATGAGGATGTCCACCTTGCCCTCGCCGAGCTGCTGGATGGCTTCGGCCTGCTCCTTGGCGCTCTTGAAGCGGGACAGCTCGGCCACTTTGATCGGCCAGTCGGCAAAGCGGTCGGCAAAGGTTTGGTAGTGCTGTTCGGCCAGCAGGGTGGTGGGGCACAGTACTACCACCTGCTTGCCATCGGCCACGGCGATGAAGGCCGCGCGCAGGGCCACTTCGGTCTTCCCGAAGCCCACGTCGCCGCATACCAGGCGGTCCATGGGCTTGCCGGATTTCATGTCGGCCACCACGGCATCGATGGCGGCCATCTGGTCGGGGGTCTCCTCGAAGCCGAAGCCATCGGCGAAGGCTTCCAGGTCGTGCTGCTTGAAGTCGAACTGGTGGCCTTTTCGGGCGGCGCGCTGGGCGTACAGGGCCAGCAGTTCGGCGGCGGTGTCGCGGACCTGCTGGGCGGCCTTCTTCTTGGCCTTTTCCCACTGACCGGAGCCGAGGGTGTGCAGATGCACGGCCTCCGGGTCGGCGCCGGCATAGCGGGTGATGACGTGGAGCTGGGACACGGGCACGTAGAGCTTGTCGCCGTTGGCGTACTCCAGGTGCAGGAACTCGGTGTCGCCCTCGCCCAGGTCCATGTGCACCAGGCCCATGTAGCGGCCGATGCCGTGGCTGGAGTGCACCACCGGGTCATTGGGCTTGAGCTCTGACAGGTCGCGCAGCCAGCCCTCCATGGTGGCGGCCTTGCGGCTGTCGCGGCGGGTACGGGTGCGGGCGGTGGCGGCGTAGAGCTCGGACTCCGTGACCACGGCGAAGCCCGCTTCCGGAAGCACGAAGCCGGCGGCCAGGGGGCCGGTGCCCAGGGCCAGGCGTGCATCGCTGGCCAGGAAGGCGTCGAAATCGGCGTTGGCGGCGGGCTTGAGGGCGTACTCGGAAAAATACTCGGCGATGGTCTGCTGGCGCCCGGCGGATTCGGCCAACACCAGCACCCGGCCCGAAAAGCCGGCGCAAAACGCCTTGAAGCGATGCAGCGGGTCGCTGGCCTTGCGTTCGACGGCGATGTCGGGAAGGGGCTCGACCGGGCCGCCCAGGGGCGATACGGGCAGGCTCAGGCGGATGCGTTCCTTCAGGGCCACAAAGAAGGCTTCGTCCGACAGGAAAAGCTGCTCCGGCGACAGGATGGGTCGGGTCTTGTCACCCCCAAGAAGCTGGTGGCGGCTACGGGCGTCCTTCCAGAAGGCCGCAATGGCGCCGGGGACATCCCGGTGCAGCAGGATGGGGGCGCTGTCGGGCAGATAGTCGAAGAGAGTGGCGGTCTCGTCGAAGAACAGAGGCAGGTAGTACTCGATGCCGGCCGGTGCGATGCCGTTGGAGACGTCCTTGTAAACCATGCAGCGGGATGGGTCACCCTCGAAGGTTTCCCGGAAACGGCCGCGAAAGCGGGTGCGCCCGGCTTCGTCCATGGGAAACTCTCTGGCCGGCAACAGGCGTACTTCCTTCACTGGAAAAACGGTGCGCTGGGTGTCCGGGTCGAAGGTCTTGATGCTCTCCACTTCGTCGTCGAAGAGGTCGATGCGGTAGGGCAGGGCGGCGCCCATGGGGTAGAGGTCTACCAGCCCGCCGCGCACGCTGTATTCGCCCGGCGACATGACCTGGGTGACGTGGGCGTAGCCGGCCACCGTCATCTGCATGCGCAGGCGGTCCACGTCGAGCTTTTCGCCCTGCTTGAGGAAGAAGGTGTAGGCCGCCAGGAAGGCTGGCGGTGCAAGCCGGTAGAGCGCCGTGGAGGCGGGCACCAGGGCGATGTCGGCCTCACCGCGGCTGATGGCATAGAGCGAGGACAGGCGCTCGGAGATCAGATCCTGGTGGGGCGAGAAGCTGTCGTAGGGCAGGGTTTCCCAGTCGGGCAGCAGGTGAGTGCGCAGGCCAGGTGCCAGCCAGGCGATCTCGTCCGAGAGGCGTTGGGCGTCGATGGGGTTGGCGGTGACCACCACCAGCATGCGCTTTCCCCCGGCCAGCCGGGCAATGGCCAGGGCGTCACCCGACCCGGCGACGGGCGGCAGGTCGAGGCGCTGGCCGGGCTTGGCCCGGGCAAAGGCGTCAAGGGCGGGGAGAAGGGCTTGAAAGGGGCTGGAGGCGGTCATGCGCGAGCGTGCTGCGGAGAAACAAGGGGCGGATTATAGGCGCCCGGATCAGGCCCGGGCGACCTGGAAAGTGTCCACGACGCGGCCACTCTCGACGCCCACCGGGCTCCAGGTGGATTCGACCACGTGGGTCCAGCCGTAGCGGTCGCGGCGGATCACGGTGGAGCAGCGGGTGCCATAGCCCGGGGCGCGGATGAAGGCGCTGGAGAGCATGCGCTCCCAGGCCAGGCTCACCCCGGTGCGAGGCAATTCGGCATCGGCGGCGGGGCGGTCGTCGCGCAGCAGCTCGGCCAGCGGCGTGTCGTCGGGCAGGGCCCGGAGGGCGCGGGCGAGGCGTGACTTGCCGGCGAGTACCTTGGGCCAGGGGGTGTCGAGGAGGTGGTTGGACAAGGCGTAGATGCCGGGCTCCAGATGCCGGGCGCTGCCGCTCTCGCTTTCATAGATACCAAGGCTGTCCCCGTCGCTGAGCAGCAGATTGAAGCCGTTGTAACGCGGGCCTTCCTGCACGAGGCGTGCAAGGGCTGCATCGGTGGATTCCTTGTTTGCCAGAAAATCGGCCACCAGTGCCCCGCGGGAGGGGGCATCGGGCCGCTGACGGGCGGGATCACGGAAGTTGGTCAGTCCGGCAAAACGGCCACTGCGGCTCAGGCCGAGCCAGGTGCCACCCGCTTGAAGGTCACGACCGGCAAAGACGTCTGGCCGATCCGGCCACCAGCCGGCCTCGGCCGTTGAACGGGCGAAGAACTCATCCCGGTTGGCAGCCACCACCAGTGGATAATCCGGATGGGCACGCCAGGCCAGCAGAATCAGGCACATGGGACGAAGCGCTCGGTGTGGCGACGCCCGCCATCCTCAATAAAGCGCATCAGGCCGTGGCGCTCGATGGCTCTTTCCAGTACGGCGTCGAAGGCGGGCGCATCCAGCACGTTCTCGTAGATTTCCATCCAGGTCCAGGGGTCATCGGCCTTGCGCAGGAAGCGTCCGGCGACGCCTGTCGAGGCCTGGATTTCGGCCTGGAGGTTGTACAAGCCCCGGGCCAGGTCGGCTTCCATTCCGATCCGGACCGGGTAGTAGATGAAGTAGTGGGAGGAGGGCAATGGGGGGCGTGCTCAGGAGAGGGCGTAGGGCAGGGGGAGAAAACTCACGGCAGGGCCGCCAGTGCTGCCGAGATGCACCTCGGTGGATTCGGCGCTGGAGGTCTGCAGTACCACGAGGGCATCGAAACCGCCTGCCGGGGCGGGGGCTGAGATGACGACCTTGCCGGCAGACTGCTCGCCAAACTCGGGGGAGAACACGTCGGTACCGACAGCCGGCCATTCGGTGGCATCGATATGTACGCGGAACATGCGCTTCTTGAGCTTGCCCAGGTAGTGGGTGCGAGCCACGATCTCCTGGCCCGGGTAGCAGCCCTTGTTGAAGCTGACACCGCCGATCAGGTCGAAGTTGAGCATCTGGGCCACGAACTCTTCCTGCACCGGAAGGGTGACGGTGGGCAGGCCCTGGCTGATGTCCAGCCAGTGCCAGGCTGCGGTGCCAGCCGGTGCCGCACCGGCGGCCACGAACTTGTCCCACAGGGCGACGGCTTCGGAGATGGGTGCCGATACCAGGAAACGGGCGCCGTCCAGGCGCACCACGGTTGCCACGCCAGAGGCCGTTGCGCGGGGGGCGCCCGGGATATGCAGCCCGGCTGCCTCAAGGGCAGCACCGGCCTGGGGCCCGGCGAGGCCGATCAGGACGCTGTCGCCGCTGTCGTCCATCAGGCGGACCTTGGAGCGCAGTACGTACATGGACAGTTTCTTGAGCATGGCCGCGTGGATGTCGGCGGACAGGGTCAGCAGGTAATCACCCGCCTCGCGCCACAGCACGATGCTGGCCAGCATGCGCCCCTTGGGGCTGTTGAAGCTGGTGAGCTGAGCCTCGTTGGGGCCGAGCTTCTTCACGTCGTTGGAGAACAGGTTGTGCAGGAAGACGCTGGCGTCTTCTCCGGTGGCGCGGATCGCGCCGAGGTGCACGAGGGGAACCAGCACGGTCCCTTGGGCAGAGAGCGTCACGTCCTGCCGTGCGTCGTCATTGAACTTGACGGAGTTGTCCGAAAACTTCGCGCCGTTGGCGCCGAGATGGGATTGCCAAGTTGCATTCATCAGTCGTGTCCTGTCGCAAAAACGAGTCTTGAAGCGGTTTGCGCTATTATAGGACGTTGCCGCGTGGGGGCTGGTCAATCAATCGAAGCAAGAATCAAGCCCCTGGTTTTTGCCGGATCTTCCTCCTTTCTTCACCTCTTTCGTTTCTCCCGAAAGCGCCAAGTTCCCCGATGAAGCGCCTGTTTTTCCGTGTTTTTGTTGTTGCGCTGATGGGCGTCCTTGCTGCAGTCGCTGGCCTTGCGTGGTTTGCCCACAGTCCGGTGGGTTTGCGACAAAGTCCTCTGGATTTCACCATCGAACCCGGCTCCGGCATGCGTCAGGTGGCGCGGCAGCTCACTGATGCAGGCATAGATACCTGGCCCGGCGCGCTGGTGCTGCTTGCCAGGGTGACGCGCCAGGCCCATGAGATAAAGGCAGGCAGTTACGAGGTTGAGATGGGCGTCACGCCGCTGGCGCTGCTCAACATGCTTACTCGCGGTGACGTCAGCCAGGCCGAATTGGCCCTCATTGAGGGCTGGAATTTCCGCCAGTTTCGTGCGGCGCTGGATCGTCATCCCGATCTGCGCCATGACAGCGCAGGCCTGTCGGACACCGAGTTGTTGACGCGCATTGGCGCCGACGCTTCCCACCCGGAAGGCCAGTTCTTTCCCGACACTTACCTGTTCTCCCGCCGCAGCAGCGATCTGGAGGTTTTGCGGCGTGCCCATCGCCAGCAGCAGAAGATTCTGCAGCGGGAGTGGGACAAACGTGCCGACGGGCTGCCCTATCCGACACCCTACGAAGCCCTGATCATGGCGTCGATCGTGGAGAAGGAGACCGGTCAGGCTGCTGATCGGCCGATGGTGGCCTCGGTCTTCATCAATCGACTGCGCAGCGGAATGCTGCTGCAGACTGATCCGACCGTGATCTACGGCATCGGTCCGGCCTTCGATGGCAATCTGCGCAAGCGCGACCTGCAAACCGACACGCCCTACAACACCTACACCCGGCCGGGTTTGCCGCCTACACCTATCTCCATGCCTGGTGTCGCTGCCCTGAGGGCTGCCCTCAATCCGCCCAGCACTGAGTATCTCTATTTCGTCGCCCGGGGGGACGGCTCCAGCGCCTTCTCCCGGACTCTGGCCGAACACAACCGGGCCGTCGCCCGCTACATCCGGAAACAGCCGCCGTGAAATCCCGCTTCATCACCTTTGAAGGCATCGATGGTGCCGGCAAGAGCAGCCAGATCGCCGCCGCCGTTGCCCTGATCCAGTCCCGTGGCATTCCTGTGGTGCAAACCCGGGAGCCGGGTGGGACACCCCTCGGCGAGAAGCTTCGCGAACTCCTGCTTCATGAGCCGATGCACCTGGAAACCGAGGCCCTGCTGATGTTCGCCGCCCGCCGGGAGCATCTTGCCGCGCGTATCGAGCCCGCCTTGTCGTCCGGTGCGTGGGTGGTGTCCGACCGCTTCACCGATGCCACTTATGCCTACCAGGTGGGGGGGCGGGGGCTTGATGAGAAACGGTTTGCAGCGCTGGAAAGGTGGGTCCATCCCCATCTACAGCCTGATCTGACCGTGATCTTCGATCTAGATCCCCAGGTGGCGGCGAGCCGTCTGGCGGGTACGGGGAACGCCCCCGATCGGTTTGAACGGGAGCAGGCTGATTTCTTTGAGCGGGTGCGCAATGCCTACCTGCGTCGGGCGGCTGCGGACCCGGCAAGAGTCAAGGTGATCGATGCCGGTCAACGTCCAGAAGAAATTCGCAAAGAGCTTGAACAGATCATTTTAGAGAACTGTTTTCAATGATTTTTGAATGGCAATCCGGCTTGTGGGCGCGGGTGCTCGACAGCGCTGGTCGTATGCCCCACGCCCTGCTTTTTGCGGGTCCGGCAGGCGGGGGGAAGCGCATTTTTGCCGAGGCTCTGGCGGCGCGGATCCTGTGCCTGCATCCGTCCCCGGACGGACACGCCTGCGGGCAATGCGAGGATTGTCAGTGGCGCCTGGCCGGCAATCATCCCGATCTGCTCCGGGTGATCCCTGAAGCCGACCAGGAAGACCGGGCCGATGCGCCCGCCGAGAAACCCGAAGGGGGCAAGGCCGCCAGCCGGCAGATCGTGATTGAGCAGATCCGCGCTCTTCAGCAAGCCCTGACCACCGGCGGGCACCGGGGCAGTCAGCGGGTGGTGATCGTCGATCCGGCCGATGCAATGAACGTTTTTACGGCCAACGCACTTCTTAAACTTCTTGAAGAGCCGACGACAAGCACCCTGTTTTTATTGGTTTCTTCTTCTTCGAAGCGCCTGTTGCCAACCATCCGAAGTCGTTGCCAGACCTGGGCCTTTCCACGCCCACCGGCCGAGCAGGCGGCGCGCTGGCTTGCGGAGCGCAAGCTCCCGGACGCCCCCGCGTTACTGGCCTTCTGCGGTGGAATGCCTCTGGCTGCCGCCGCGCTGGCTGAAGGTGGCGGTGCAGCAGCCCGGCAGCGCTTCGCAGACGAGATCTCGGCACTGCCCGGCAAGCCTGCCCTGCGCCTTGCCGGCGAATGGGAGAGCTGGCTGAAGGGCAAGGATGCGCTCGCCAGCGGGTTTGACATGCCAACCCTGGTGAGTTGGATGCAGCGCTGGGTTGCTGACCTGGTCAGCCTGCGGTTGGGCGGGCCGGTGCGTTTCTTTCCCGACAGGGAGGATGTGCTAAGGGGCTTGGCCGGACGCTTGTCCGTGGATACCGCCCTTGGCTGCTACAATGAAATCACTCAGTCGCGCCGGGTCTCGCAGCACCCTCTCAACCCCCGGCTTTTCTTGGAAGACATGCTTTTGCGGTATGCCCGGAGCCTCCAGGCGGCCGCACCGGCGGTGCGTAAATGAATGATCCTGTAAGACGATCGACGATGGCGCGCCCCAGCGTCCTGTCCCTGAACATCAGCTCCAAGTCAGCGCTTTATGCTGCCTATATGCCGTTCATCAAGAACGGCGGGCTATTTGTCCCCACCGCCCGGGTTTACAAGCTGGGCGACGAGATCTTCATGATTCTCCAGATCATGGACGACCCCACCAAGCACCCCGTCGCGGGAACCGTTGCGTGGATAACCCCCGCTGGCGCCCAGGGCAACAAGACCCAGGGCATCGGGGTCCAGTTCGGGGGAGACGAAGCAGGGCAGGTATTGCGCAACCAGATCGAGCAGATTCTCGCCGGCCATCTGGGCTCGTCCCGTCCAACCCACACCATCTGATTCACCGGCACCACTCCATGCTTGTCGACTCCCACTGCCATCTCGATTTTCCGGACCTGATCGAAAACGAAACCGCCGTTCTTGAGCGCATGGTCGAAAACGGCGTTACACATGCCCTGTGCGTCAGCGTTAAGCTGGAAACCCTGCCTGCCGTCATCGGTCTGGCCGAACGTCACGCCAACCTGTATGCATCGGTGGGGGTTCATCCAGATAACGCTGATTGCGACGAGCCCGACGAGGCGAGGCTTCTTGAACTTGCCACTCACCCCAAGGTGGTGGCGATTGGTGAAACCGGGCTGGATTATTATTGGCACAAGGATTCCCCCGAGTGGCAGCGTGAACGGTTCCGGACACACATCCGCGCCGCCCGGCGTTGCGCCAAGCCGCTGATCATCCACACCCGGGAATCTGCCGCCGACACCATTCGCTTGATGCGCGAAGAGGATGCGGGTGAGCCTGGCGGGGTGATGCACTGCTTTACCGAAACCCGCGAGGTGGCAGAGCAGGCGCTGGATCTGGGCTTCTACATCTCGTTTTCTGGGATAGTGAGCTTCAAGAACGCAGAGGCCCTGCGTGATGTGGCGCGCTTTGTGCCCACTGATCGCCTGCTTGTCGAGACCGACTCTCCTTACCTCGCGCCCATGCCTTTCCGCGGAAAAACCAATCAACCCGCCTATGTTCGACACGTGGCCCAGGCGGTTGCTGATGCACGCGGAGAAGGCCTGGCCGCCGTGGCCGAGGCCACCACCCGCAATTTCTTTCGACTGTTCAAGGACGCACGCCCCTCATGAAGCCCGTTGCGCAGATCTTTCGCCCCCGCTCCCGAACACTTCTCGTCTTGCTGCTGGGCCTGCAACTGACCCTGCCGGTAGCGGCCGCGTCCCTGGATGATCTGCTCAATGCAGCGAAGATGGGTGATGCCAGAGGGGTTACCCAGCTGCTATCCCAGGGGATGGACAGCAATTCCACCGACCAGAACGGCAACAGTCTGCTCATTCTGGCTGCCCGCGATGACCAGCCCAGAGTTGTCGAAGCGCTAGTCAAACAGCGGGGCATCAAACTCAATGCCCGTAATGCCGCCGGTGACAGCGCCTTGATGCTGGGGAGCCTGAAGGGGCACACAGAGGTGGTTCAGCTACTCCTGGCCGCGGGAGCTGAATTTGATCATGACGGCTGGAACCCGCTGCTATACGCGGCTTTCGAAGGCCGCCTGCCAGTGGTTGAGTTGTTGTTGGCGAAGGGGGCAAATCCCGATGCGAAGGCCCCCAACCGCACGACTCCGCTGATGTTTGCCGCCCGCAATGGTCATGAGGATGTCGTGCTGCGTCTGCTCAAGGCTGGTGTGGATCTGGACTGGAAAAACGACCAGAATGAAACGGCCGAGAGCTGGGCCATCAAGAACCGCAACACGGACATTGCCGGGCTGATCCAGGCTGAACGCAAGGCCCGAACCGCAGGGGCAGGGAAGTAGGCCTTGCCGCAACCAGGCGAATCAAACGGATCAGTAATGACGCCCGTGACCAAAGCGCCAGGGTAGGGAAGGCGCAATGCGCCGGAACAGGGCAACCCCGATGAGGGCCAGAATGGCAGGCACCAATGCCTGGCCGCCTTGGCCGCCAGCCAGGAGCACGCCCACAATGAGACCACTCAGCATCAGCGTGCGGCAGATGAGGCTTTCCATGATTGACTCCTTTTCAGAACGATTCGAGCCCGACCGGGGCTGAAAGACATTGCGACCAGGATTCGCCGAGTGCTGTTTTTGGCTCACCCTTTGATGACTGTAATTATATACAGCAATCGGCGCATGGCAAGGTCTGCCGAAGGGATATCGTTGGTCGACGGGTAAACTCTCGCCCATGAAAGTTACGAATTCTGACACCAGTTCCTCCTCCAGTACGGCAGTTTCCGTACCCGTCCGGCCTCTTGATCAACTGACGATCCCCCCTGATTTGGATGGACGGGATGGTGAAAACCGGGCTGACCCAGGACGTCTGCAGATCAGTGCCGACACGGACGCCGACGCAATCCGTTGTTTCCTCAGTGAGTACGACCGCTCGCCCGGTACCTATCGCATCTACCAGCGAGAGTGCGAGCGTTTGCTGCTTTGGTCCCTGATCGACTGTGGCAAACCCTTGTCCAGCCTCAATCGCCAGGACTTCGAGGGATATCTGAATTTTCTTGCCGACCCGCAGCCATCCGCATTGTGGTGTGGCCCCAAGGCGGAACGCATCACAGAGCGCTGGCGCCCCTTTGTCGGCCCGCTTAGCGAAAGCGCGGTGCTTACCGCCATGGCTGCCATCAATTCATTGATGAGCTACCTGGTGGATGCCGGCTACCTGCTTGGTAATCCCCTCGGGCTGATCCGTCAGCGGCGGCGCAAGATGTCCGCTGAGGTGAGCGGCCCCCTGCGCGCCGTGGCCAGCACGGAAGAAGTCGACAAGATCGAGCGCTTCCTGGATACGCAGATGTGGCAGGCGGTGACGGACGCCATCGAAGCCATGCCGAAGGATGCCGAACGAGGGCGCGACGAATACGAACGGGCGCGCTTCATCGCGGCAACCCTCTACATGCTGGCGCCCCGTGCCGGCGAACTGGAAAGCCATCGCATGAACAGCTTCCGGGAGGAGCGTGGCCTGTGGTGGTGGCATGTGGTGGGGAAGGGCGGCAAGAGGGCCAAGGTGCCGGTGGCTGACGACATGCTTCAGGCCCTGATCCGCTACCGCAAGTACCTGGGCCTGACGGCCGTGCCGCGCCGCGACGACACGACACCGCTACTGGTGTCGGTGAAGAATGGCAGTCCGATCACCGCCCGCCGGCTCAACCAGATCTTGAAGAAGATCTTCAATGCCGCCGCCGACCTGCTGCCGGACGACGCCGAGCACAAGAAGGAGAAGCTGCGTGCAGCGTCAGCCCACTGGGGGCGCCACACCGGCATAACGGCCAAGCTGGATAGCGGGATTGACGAGCGCTTCGTGCAGAAGGATGCCCGACATACAGACGCCCGGACTACCCAGCGTTACATCCACGAAGAAGAAGAGCGCTGGCACGAAGAGGCCCAGAAACAGCGTCTGAGCTGGACGGACAAGAAAACCGGCTGAATATGCGTTGAGCCGCTCGCCCAAAACGGGAAGCCTGATCCTTAAACCGTGTCAAACAATACGGATTACGACCGTACACGTATGCTATGGTTTCCTCGATACACATTTGTGCAAATCCGGGAAACGAGGGGTTGATTGATGGCACGCAGCAGCAGCGTCACCTTCGAGGCAGTCGAGCAGATCTGTTTTCAGCTGCTTTCCATGGGCGAAAACCCGTCCTTTAATCTGGTCTATGCAGAGCTGGGCAACAAGGGCTCCAGCGAGATCGTCCAGCGCTACATCGATCAGTGGCGTCGGGACACCGGCACTGCATTCTTCCGTCAGCGCAGTGTGCCGGGTATGCCCGATGAGCTGGTGTCGTCTACCGATGGACTGATGGCCAAGGTGTGGTCCTTGGCCTTGCAGCATGCTGATCAGGTCTTCGCAAGTCAGCGCCAACTCCTTGAGCAGGAGCAGGAGGCGGTGCTAGGGCGCCTGCAGGCCGCACTGGACCACAATGCCCAGCTTGAATCCGAGGCCGCCCGGACGACGGCCCAGATAGAAGCGCTGAATCTCGGTGTCCAGACTAGGGAAACCAGCATTGCCGATCTGCGCAATCAGGCCCTCGAATTCCTGCGTCAGAGGGAAGGCCTGGAAAACCGGGTCAAGCAGCTTGAAGAGGCTGCCGAAGCCCGGGAGCAGAAGTTCACCGCGGAATCCGAACGCCTGAGCCGGCTGCTTCAGAATGACCGGGATCGCTACAACGCATCCCTGAAGGAAGAGCAGGACCGCAGCGCCCTGGAGCGGGAGTTGTTGATGAAGCAAGTTGATCAGGCAAGACAGGAAAAACTCGCGGAAATCACCACCATGCGTCAGCAACTCGCCAATCGTGAAGATCGGGAAGCCCGTCAGCGCGAACAGACTGAAGAGGCCAAAGCCGGCCTTCGAGAGGCCGTGTCCCGTGCTCGCCAGATCGAAACATCGCTGGCAGCGGCCGAGGGGCGTATCGAGCGCCTGCAGGTTCAGCTCAAGACGGCCAGTGAGGCGGCCCATGGCAAGGAGTCTGCGGTTGCCGCCGCGGAGGCGAGAGCCCGTGCAGTGGAGGAGGTTCGACTAGCTGAAACTGTGCGAGCCCAACGGGCCGAGGCAGCGTTGGCTGAGGCCCTGGCAGAACTGGGCATGCTCAAGAAGAAAATCTGATGCGAGCAGAGGCTCTTACCACCCCTCTACTTCTGAAAACAGTAATTTTCAGAAGTAGAGGGTGGTGGCTTTTTTGAATCATCCGGCGCCCTGTGCAGATCAAACTGCAAAAACCGGAAACACCTCGTCGTCCTCCATGTCTTCCTTGGCTGCGCCTGTGGCTCGTCCAGCCTGACCCAGATCAGGAGCGCAGTCGTCGCAGATTTCATGTGGCTGTGCATGCTGACAGCTAGCCAAGCGAGTGGCTGTCTGGCGTCTGCGTTGCCAGTATTTCAGCAGCTCCTGTTCTGCCTGATTGACGTTCCCCGACAGAATCGACTGTCGTAGTCTTTCCCGCAGCATTTCCGGTGGCTGAATTTCTGGCGACTCGAATACCGCTCCGAATGCCAGCTTGAGATGTGCCAACACGCCGTCCATGTGGGCCGTCAGATAGCTGTTTCCTGATGCTTGGCAAAGCTCCGTCCAGAAAGGCCTGCCCTCGTCAGGCAGGCTACGGGCGTTTGCGGCCTGATGTAAGGCCAAGCGTTCGAGCTGTTCCAGAATGTCGAGCAATTGCGCAACATGCTGGCTGGACGGGCACGCGATATGGAACCTGCCCTCGGATCCAAAGCCTACCAATCCGCTCCTGTCCAGGACGCAGAGGGCATCCCGAACCACGTGGCGTTCCACTCCATATGACGCGGCTATCCGGTACTCATCAAGGGGCTCCCCAGGCCGCAATTCGTGCGCACAGATCCGGGGTTCGACCGGGATAAAGGGAAAACATACACAAATCTATCTTAAGACTATGTTTCAAAAGAATATAAAATATATAAAATGCTATGACAATAGCATCTTTCTACTTTGCAGGGGGTTGGGCCGCTCTCTCGCCGAGCGAGGATACGTGCTAGGTGAGTCGTGAATGTGCTGGTAGCCTGAACTACGGCAGCAGCAGGCTGTGGATGCTGACTTGCAGGGCGTGTGCAAGACGTTCGATATTGTCGATCGAGATGTTCCGCACTTGGCGTTCAACATGCGCCACGAAGGTTCGGTGAAGACCGGCCTCCAAGGCCAAGTCCTCTTGAGACCACCCCTTCTCCCTGCGTAGCCGAACGAGATTCATCGCAAGGAGTTCCCGGGCTGTTGGGATACCTGAATGGGGCGATGATTTGTTGAGAGACATTGAATGAGTCTCTCGGAGTGATGCTTTTAAGTCAGCCGCGTTTAAGTCACAATATCGCCTTTCCCTTGAATTCTCCGTTCAACTCGAAATCCTGGGGAAATCTCTCCTAGCCGATCAACTGAATCCACTAGTCAACTGGATCGGCCGCACGTCATCACTGAAAGCCTCGAATCGCATGTTCATCACAGATGCATCCGCTCACCATCCCTTTATGTCTCGCCTGCTTGGCAACGGAAAGGATGCGTGGCGTGCTGTGGGCCTCACCGCGCCTAGGGAATGGTTCTACGTCAGCTATACCCTTTCCACCCCCAAAGGGAACCTTGCGGAAACCGCGCTCATCGCCAATCCGGCTGGAGAGTTGTTGGAGTTTCTCGACCAAGAGGATGAGGGCGTTTCCGCGCTCAGTGTCCAACTTGTCACCCCTCCGTTTCTGAACGGCTCTGGGGGCTGGAAAATGGAGCCACTGATCCGGATCTGGAAGAAGCCGTCCGATCCCCTGGCGCACGTGTATGAAGTCGATGGCGGTCAGCACTACTGCACAGCCTACGGTGCATGGGATATCTCGGAGTATGAGCTCTGGAAGGAGCTCCGTTCGTAAGCCACAGCCGCAGCTGCATCTACGCTGCTTTAACCTTGGTCACGAGGGCTTCGCGGCACCAACCGGCCGCATCATCCTGCTACTCGATGCCGCCGAGGTCTGTGAAACCCTGCGCTTGCGGCCCCCGCACTTCCTTGCTCCGCTCGATGAACAGCCCCGCAACGTGTTCTTGAATGCGCTCAATCATGGCCTCTTTCGCAGCTGCAGTCGCTTTGGACGTAGCCAGTTCCAGGGTTATCTGCTGAATACGTTCTTCTTGCGCTAAGCGACTGACCTCGAGGTGCTGGTTTCGTTGGGTCAGCTCGCTGATGCCTGCGTCGCGCTCAACAAGAAGCTGTTCGATCTGACGTAACCGTTGCTGAGTATGGATAAGCTCATCCCGTTCCTTCGTGAGGGACTGGCTCTCCGCTCTTGCTTGGCGCAAGTGCGTGCTCGATACCGTTAGCTCACTGGCCAAGCGGGAGCACTCCTGGTGTGCGTGCAAGAGCTCGTGCTGCTTCTTGTTGACCACCTCCTGTTGGGCTCGAAGCTCTCCCTGCAGGTAGGCCACCTGCTGCTCATGCTGGCGCAGCTCCTGATCCCGCTGTTCCTTCACGGACTGCCTGAAGTGCTCCAAGGCTTCCCGAGAATGCTGGTGCTTCTCCTCCAACGACCGCCGGTGCTCCTCGTCAGCAGCATGGCGCTCTTGAAGATCTGTGACCTGCTGAGCAAGCTGCGTCCGGAGCAAGGTCTCGTCACGAAATGCCTTCTTTGTGTCCTTGTGAGCCTCTCGCTCCCGTACAAGGGAAAGCTGGATGTCTTCCAGTTCCTGACGGAGGGATGCAGCCTCCTCAGACACGGCCTGTAGTCTTTCCTGGGCTTCCCGAAGGCCCTTGCTGTGCCGTGTTTCGGCTTCGGACACCCGGGTACTCGCCTCCTCATGGAGCCGTTCGGCCAGCCTGCCAACCAGATCCAGCAGTGATTCGCTGACCGCAACCTTGCTGCCCCTGACCGGGCCTTCCTCCTCCTCAATCTCCTTCAAGTAGCGACTGATGGTGGTTCGCGAACCCGTATTGCCCAGTTCCACCCGGATGGCGTCGATCGATGGGTGCTTGCCGAGAGCGACCAGCTTGTCTCGTGCCCGCACGACTTCGGATTTGTAGATACCTGCCCTGGCCATGGTCTGCCTCTAATTTCGTACTGTGATACGTATCATGATAATACATAAGAAATGGCAGCCGGAGTTTTATGATTTAGAGATAAATAACACATCAAATAATGGAGTGTTATTCAATGTTGACAGTTTTTGTGGTCCTGGCAGGGGCGCGCTTGGCGTACTAGGGGCTGAAACCATGGCGTCTCTACATTGCCGACTGGAGGGCTGTGCCCCAGATGATTGACGGCCTTGCGCTTGGCGAAACGACGCCGGGACCGCTGGTTGGAGTCATCCTGAACCTGGTCCTGTTCTTCGGCTGCCACGCGTGTTGTGGCCGAAGGGATTCGAGGGCACATCAAGCCACTCCAGTGCCTCAAGCTCTCCCAATAAGAGCGCTTGCCTCGGTGGCCAACTGAGTCGTCTGTGGCGCACAAGGGGCTCTGGCCCGGTGGACGCAGTACATTCAACGCAGCATCTTCGTCACTGACGCTTTTGGCTGTTCCTTCAGCCTTCAAGCGTAAGCGTCCAACCGGCCCACCTTGTGCGGGTTTGCGTTGATGATGAGCATGGTGCCCACGCAAATCAGGTGGACGCATGTACGCGAATCTCGTTAAAGCGCCTCGGGGCCGCCATCGCCGAACCTATCCGGATGATTTCAAGACTCAGGTGGTGGCCGCCTGTCTGCAGCCTGGGGTTTCGATGGCGGCGGTGGCGCTGGCCAACGGGCTCAATGCCAATCTGCTGCGCCGATGGGTCAAGGAGGTTCGCGGTGGGGGCATGCCTGCCCCTACTGCCGGCGGCAAGGACGCGCCAGCCGGTCCCGCGCCACCCACCCTGGTTCCGGTGACGGTAGCCTTGCCGGAGGAGGTGCCCTCGGGGGAGATCAAGATCGAGATTCACCGCGCTCAGGCGGTGTTTCAGATCAGTTGGCCGGCCGCGGAGTCGGCCAGTTGTGCGCGGTGGTTGCGTGAGGTGCTGCGATGATCCGGCCCGAGCAGGTCTGGCTGGCGGTCGTGCCAGTCGATATGTGGATGGGCATTGACGGTCTATCACTGCAGATTCAGCAGGCCCTGGGGCGATCGCCCTGCGATGGAACGGCCTATGCCTTTCGCAACCGCAGCGGCAACCGGATCAAGTTGCTGGTTTGGGATGGAACCGGGGTCTGGCTGTGTGTCCGGCGTCTGCATCAGGGGCGCTTCACCTGGCCCCGCAGCACGGATGCCGTGTGCACGCTGAGTGCGGCCGAATGGCAGTGGCTCGTCCAGGGAGTCGACTGGCGTCGCCTCCAGGCCAAGCCGCAGGATGCCTGGCAGGTCTGAGGCCGCACATCCCTGAAGAAGCCAGTGTTTACAAAGGCTTTTCAACGGCGGAGGTATCCGTATGAAAATGTTGGGAATTCAGCTGTTATGTTAGGCAAGTGCGGAGGCCCTGCCCGCTCGGGCGCCCGACTTAGCCGAAAAAAGGAAGACTATATTTATGCCATTGGCCAATAACGAGCGAGACTGGGTGGGGGGCACGAGCGGAACTTGCTGACGCCTACGGTCTTCTCCGAGAGTTCTGGGACACCCTCGAGAACTCGATGGAGGGCGACCATCCTGTCAAGTAGCGCTTGGAGGCTTGGCTGTCCCATTTCGAAACGACTGTTGCACCCCAAAACAGGGAGTGACTCACCGTCGGGCTGTGATTTTGAAACGATCCGTGGACTTGAGAAAACGTCAGGAGATGGGGTACGTATCTTGCCAAGCCCCAAGAAGTAACCCAAGGTGGGAGGTTGGCTTGCGTCGGTACGGAGAGCTTGTCGCCCGCAACCACTCATCATTCCAAAAACGAGACGATCGATAATTTGGGGCGTAGAGCCGTAGGTGGCGACCAACCGTACTTTCCCGTACTAGCAAGCAACCGCGTGGCCCGGCGCGCCAAGCTCGCCAGGCCACCACAGATCTTATGCAGTCGCCTCCTTTTCATTCACCAGCCGATAAAGCAGCGGCAGCACCAGCAAGGTCAAAGCCGTCGAGGACAGGATGCCCCCGATGACCACCGTGGCCAGCGGGCGCTGGACCTCTGCGCCGGTTCCTGTCGCCAGCGCCATCGGGATGAAGCCGAGGGACGCCACCAGCGCCGTCATCAGCACGGGGCGCAGGCGAGTGATCGCCCCCTCGTGGATCGCCTCATCGAGGGAGCGCCCCTCTTCACGCAGGTTGCGAATGAAGGCGATCATCACCAGCCCGTTGAGCACCGCCACCCCCGACAGCGCGATGAAGCCGATCCCTGCCGAGATAGAGAGCGGGATGTCGCGCAGCCACAACGCCACGATGCCCCCCGTAAGCGCGAACGGAATGCCGGAGAACACCAGCAGGCCATCCTTCACGTTGCCGAACATCGCGAACAGCAGCGTGAACACCAGCAATAGCGCCACCGGCACCACGATCTTGAGGCGCTGGGACGCCGATTCGAGCTGCTCGAAGGTGCCGCCCCACGACGTCCAGTAGCCCACCGGGATCTTCACCTCAGCCAACCGGGACTGGGCCTCGGAGACGAAGGAGCCTATGTCGCGGCCGCGCACGTTGGCGCTCACCACCACACGTCGCTTGCCGTTCTCGCGGCTGATCTGGTTCGGGCCGGGCGCAAAGTCGAGGCTTGCCACTTCGCTTAGCGGGATGTAGCTCGTCCTCGCCTCGCCCGCGTTGCCGCGCGGCAACGCAATCGGCAGGCGCCGAAGCGCTTCGGGGTCGGACCGCAGCGCATCAGGCAGGCGCACCACGATGTCGAAGCGGCGGTCGCCCTCGAACAGCGTGCCCGCCTCCTGGCCGCCGATGGCGGTGGATATCGCATCCTGCACATCTCCCACGTTGAGGCCGTAGCGGGCCGTCTTGTCCCGGTCGATATTGACGGTGAGCATCGGCAGGCCGGTGGTCTGTTCGACCTTCACTTCCGAGGCGCCGGCGATCTTCTCCAGCATCGCGGCGATCTGGCCGGCAGTCTCGTTCATCACCGTCATGTCGTCACCGAAGACCTTGATGGCCACGTCGCTGCGCACCCCCGAGATGAGCTCGTTGAAGCGCAGCTGGATGGGCTGGGAGAACTCGTAGGTGTTCCCCGGCATTGCCGCCGCAACCCGCTGGATCTCGGTCAGCAGCGCGTCGCGGCTCCGGCGCGGCTCGGGCCACTCGGACTCGGGCTTGAGCATGATGTAGCCATCCGAGATGTTGGGCGGCATCGGATCGGAGGCGATCTCCGCCGTACCAGTGCGCGCGAACACCCGCTCAATCTCCGGAAACTCGGCCTTGAGCCGCTTCTCCAGCTGTTGCTGCATCTCGACGGACTGGGTCAGGCTAGTGCCCGGGATGCGCAGCGCCTGGATCGCGAAATCGCCTTCGTTCAGGCTGGGCACAAACTCGCTGCCCATGCGCGTTGCGAGCAGGCCGGAGAGCACGATCACGACGGCGGTAAAGGTGAGCACCACCGACCTGTTGGCCATTACGCGATCCAGCACCGGGGCGTAGATGCGCTTGGCCACGCGCATCAGCACGTTCTCCTTCTCATCCACCTTCTCGCCGATGAACAGCGCCACGGCGGCCGGGATGAAGGTCACCGACAGGATCATTGCGCCGATCAGCGCCGTGACCACCGTGAAGGCCATCGGGTGGAACATCTTCCCCTCCACGCCGGCGAGGGCGAAAATTGGGAGATAGACCACCATGATGATGAGCTGACCGAAGAGCAGCGCGCGGCGCGCCTCCTTCGAGGCGGCGAAGACCTCGTGGAAGCGCTCGCTGCGGGTGAGCGGGCGGTCAAGGCGTTCCTGGGTGTGGGCCAGCCGGCGGACGCAGTTCTCTACGATCACCACCGCACCGTCGATGATGATGCCGAAGTCGAGTGCCCCCAGACTCATCAGGTTGGCGCTGACCCGGTAGCCGACCATCCCCGAGAAAGTGAACAGCATCGACAGCGGAATCACCATGGCGGTGATCACCGCCGCCCGGATGTTGCCGAGGAACAGAAACAGGATGACGATCACCAGGATCGCCCCTTCGAGCAGGTTCTTCTTCACCGTCTCGATGGCCTTGTCCACCAGCACCGTGCGGTCGTACACCGTCACCGCATGCACGCCCTGGGGCAGGTTGCGATTGATCTCCGCCATCTTCTGATCCACGGCCCGCGACACCGTCCGGCTGTTCTCGCCGATCAGCATGAACACCGTGCCGAGCACCACCTCGCGGCCGTTGTCGGTCGCCGCGCCGGTGCGCAACTCGCGGCCGATACCCACCTCCGCCACGTCACGAATGCGGATCGGGACGCCCTGCACGTTGCCGAGGATCACGTTGCGGATGTCGTCCTGGGTACGCAGCTGACCCGGCGCGCGGATAAGGTACTGCTCGCCCCGCTTCTCGATGTAGCCGGCCCCCGCGTTGCCGTTGTTGCGGTCGATAGCCGTGACCACGTCGTTCAAGGTCAGGCCATAGGAGGCAAGCTTCTCGGGGCTGGGTGCCACCTGATACTCCTTGGCGAAGCCGCCTATCGAGTTGATCTCGGTCACGCCCGCCACGTTGCGCAGCTGCGGCTTGATGATCCAGTCCTGGATCTCGCGCAAGTCGGTCGGCGTGTAGGCCGTGCCGTCCGGCTTGCGGGCGCCTTCCTCGGCCTCCACGGTCCACGAGTAGATCTCACCGAGGCCCGTAGAGATCGGTCCCATCGTTGGCGTGATGCCGGCGGGCAGCTTCTCCCGCGCCTCCTGAATGCGCTGGTTGACGAGCTGCCGCGCGAAGTAGATGTCGGTGCCGTCCTTGAAGATCACGGTGACCTGCGACAGGCCGTAGCGCGACAGGGAGCGGGTCTGCTCCAGCTGCGGGAGGCCGGCCATCACGGTTTCCACCGGGTAGGTGACCCGCTGCTCGACCTCCAGCGGCGAGTAGCCGGCGGCGGCGGTGTTGATCTGGACCTGGACGTTGGTGATGTCAGGTACTGCGTCGATGGGCAGGCGCTGGTAGTTGTAGATACCCAGCGCCGCCATCCCCAGCACGGCCAGCAAAACCAGCCAGCGCTGCTCGATGGCAAGGCGGATGATGCGTTCAAACATGATCACTCCCTCCCATCAGTGGCTGTGCTCGGCGCTGCCCTTGCCGAGCTCCGCCTTCAGCACAAAACTACCCGACGCCGCGTAGGCCGTTCCGGCCGCGAGCCCGTCGATCACCTCGACCCGCTTGCCGTCGGCGCGGCCGAGCTTCACCGGCTGCGCGGTAAAGCCGTCCTTAACCCGCACGAACACCACCGGCTTGTCCTCCACGGTCTGGACCGCGTCGGCGAGCACGCTCACCGGCACTTCTGTTTCGCCCGACACCACGTCTACATTCACGAACAGCCCCGGTCGCCACGCCATCTTCGGATTTGGCAGTGTCACCCTGGCCTTGGCGGTGCGCGTGTCCTGCCCGAGCAGCGCGCCCACGTAAGAGATTTGGCCCTCGGCAGTGGAATCGAACGCCGTCGCCCGGACGACGACCTTCTCGCCAACCCGCACCACGTTGAGATCCTTCGCCGGCACGACGATCTCGGCCCACACCGACGAGAGGTCCGACAGGGTGAAGATGCTGGCGTCTTCCTTCACCGCTTCACCCAGGGCAATGTGCTTCTCCACCACGATCCCGTCGAAAGGCGCACGGATCTCGTAGCGGTTGAGGCTACCCGTGCCCGTTGCGCTGGCACCCAGCGCAACCAGCTTCTGCTGGGCGTTGGCCACGGCGATCTCCGCCTCTCGCAGCGTCTGCTGGGCGGCGAGGTAATCCTGCTCGGCAGAGATCTTTTCCTGCCACAGCTGCTTCTCGCGGGTGTAGGTGGATCTGGCGAGGGCCAGGCGCCGCTGGGCCGCCAGCAACTCGCTGCGCAGCTCCGAAAGCCCGGTGCTCGCGATCACCGCGAGCACCTGCCCGCGTTTTACGGGCTGGCCCAAGTTGGCGGGCACGCTTTCGACCACGCCGGTCAGCCTCGGCACCACGTGGGCAGTGCGGTCTTCATTGAAGCGGATCTCGCCCGGCAGCTGGCTGCTGGTGCGTATGCGCGCCGGCGTGGCCTTGTCGATGCCGATGCCAGCCGACTGGATCTGCGCATCGGTCAACACGATGGTCTCGTCGTGGGCTTCGCCCTCGGTCTCGGTCTTCCCGACGTGATGTTCGGCATCACCGTGCCCGCCGGTATCTGCATGCCCGTCGCCCGCACGGCTACCGTGATGTTCCTTGTCGTCGTGGCCCTCGGCTTCGGCGTGGGCAGCTGGCTCGGCGGTCTCGCTGACGGGGGTAGCCGGGCCGGTGCCGAGGATCCAGGCACCCGCGGCAATCCCGCTGATGACGATGGCGGCAATCGCGACGGCCTGTTTCGGATTGAGTCGGGACGGGGTTGAGTTGAACGGATTCTTCATGGCTGGCTCCTACGGGCGATCGGCCATCATGGAAGATGGCGAAGTGATGGCACCCAGCACACGCTCCAGTTCGGAAGCAGTGCGATGGGCATCGGAGAGACTTTTGAGGTACTGGGCACGGGCCTGGAAGAAGGTGCGCTGGGCATCCAGCACTTCGAGGAAACTGAACTTCCCGAGCTCGAAGCCCTTGGTGGCCGCGTCGTAGGCGCTGCGAGCGCCGGGCAGAATCTCCTGCTGGAGCGTCTGAACGTCCGCGAGCAGCGCCTTCAGCCGCTCCTGGTTCTGGGTTGCATCGGCGCCCAAGCGCAGTTCCGCAGCACGCAGTTCGTCCCGCGCCTTGTCGGCCCGTCGGAGCGCCTCGAGCAGGTTGCCCTGGTTGCGATCAAAGACCGGAAACGGGATCGACAGTCCGACGATGGCCTGATTGCGTCCCAGATCCTCCGCCCGCTTGGCGCCGACGCTCACCGTCATGTCGGGGATGCGCTTCGCCTTCTCCAATTCGGCCTGGGCCTTCAGGCGCTCGACCTCATGGCGCCAGCGCCGCAGTGCCGGCGCTGTCTCAAGGCGGCTGGCCAGGGCGTCGTCGGAGAGCAGAGTCGGAAGCGCCTCGGTGCGCCCTTCCGCCTGCGTGAAGCGCGGCTGCGTGCTGCCCCAGGTAGCCGCCAGCCGCTTGCGCGTTGTGACCAGATCGGCGCGGGCCTGGTTGAGCTCTATCCGCGCGGCGGCCTCAGCGACCCGCGCCTTGGTCTCCTCTACCGGCGAGACCTTGCCGGCGGCCACCCGCCGGGCTGCGGCCAGGGTGGCGCGCTGGGCCAGCGCGACCAGATCGTCGGTCTGCTGGAGGCGCTCCTGGGCCACCAGCACATCGAGAGGGTTGGCCGGGAATCATGAAAAATTCCCCGTTTCTGCTTTAAGCCTCTGATTTATCGTCGAGAATCCGAAAACCATCCGCCAACACCTCAACCTTCCGCCGGAAATCCAGAACATAGTCGCCAA
>NZ_JAQVCN010000072.1:0-18808 GCF_028689785.1 Zoogloea sp.
GGCCGGGGCGGGGGGCCATCAGCACGATGCGCTGGCCCAGGTAGATGGCCTCTTCCACGTCGTGGGTGACGAAGATGATGGTGCTGCCCTCGATGCGATGGACGTGGCGGATCAGGTCGTGCATCACCTCGCGGGTCTGGGCATCCAGGGCACCGAAGGGCTCGTCCATCAGCAGGACGGGCGGGCGGCTCATCAGCGCCCGGGCAATCGCTACCCGCTGCTGCATGCCCCCCGAAAGCTGGCTGGGGTAGGCATGGGCCACGTGGCTGAGGCCCATCAGGCGGATCAGCGCATCGGCCCGGCCCGAGGCCTTCTCCACGTCGGCCGACGTACGGTCGCGGGTGTGGGCTTTGAGCTGGCGGCAGAAGCGGATGTTGTCGAGCACGCTGAGCCAGGGGTAGAGGCTGTAGTGCTGGAACACCATGGCCCGGTCCACCCCGGGGCCGGTGATGGGCTGGCCATTCACGGCGATGCTGCCGCTGCTGAGGCTCTCCAGCCCGCCGATCATGCGCAGCAGGGTGGATTTGCCGCAGCCCGAGGCACCCACGAAGGTGACGAACTCGTTGGGGCGGATGTCCAGGTCGGCACCCTCCAGCGCCGTGATGGCCCGGGGGCCGTGGCCGAACACCTTGTTGGCGTTGTGGATCTCGATGCGGGCGCTCATCAGTGTCTCCCGGCCAGGTAAGGGAAGGCCTTGCGGTGAAGCAGGCGAAAGCCCTGGTCGATGACCAGCCCGATCAGGCCGATCATCAGGATGCCGGCGAAGATCTTGTCGGTCTGCAGGAAGCGCTGGGCCTTGAGCACGGCGTAACCCAGGCCCGAATTGGCGGCCACCAGCTCGGCCACCACCAGGTAGGTCCAGGCCCAGCCCATGGTGACGCGCAGGGTATCCAGCAGCGCCGGTTTGGCCGAGGGCACGATGACCTTCTCGACGATCTCGCCGCGGCTGGCGCCCATGGTCTGGGCCGCCTCGATCTGGGCCAGGGGCACCCGGCGCACGTCCTCGGCCACCATCAGCACCATCTGGAAGAAGGTGCCGATGAAGATGATGGCCACCTTGGAACCCTCCTCGATGCCGACCCACAGCATGACCAGCGGAATGAAGGCCACCGCCGGCATGTAGCGGATGAAGTCGGTGAGGGGCTCCAGCAGGGCCTGCACCGAGCGGTAGCTGCCGATGAACAGGCCCAGGGGCAGGGCGATCACCGCCGACAGGGCCCAGCCGGCCACCACCCGCCAGGTGCTGATGGCCACGTCGCCGGCCAGTTCATCCTCCACGGCCCAGGTCCACATGCGCGACAGCACATCGGCCGGCCCCGGCAGGAAGACCTTGTCCACCCCTTCCAGGCTGCTGGCGATGCCCCAGCCCAGCAGGGGCACCACCAGCCCCAGCAGGGCCAGCACCCAGTAGTGGCGGGGGTCGATGGCGGCGCGGATCTGCCACAGGGGGCTGGCGCCACCCGTGCTCTTGCTTGCGCTCATGACGGCCTCACTTGCCCAGGGCTTCGGCCAGCAGGGAGGCGTCGATGCCCTTGGCGGCGTCGGGCTTGCTGTCGATCAGCTTCTTGTCGAGCAGGAAGCTGGCGATGGTGGGGGCCACGGCCTGCAGGGATTTCGGATCTGCGGGGTTGAGGGCGGCCTGGTTGGCGGCGGCATCGAAGAAGCGGGTACCGGGCAGGAAGACCTTGTATTCCTCCGGCTTCATGCCCACCACCTTGGCCATGATCTTCGCGGCTTCGTCCGGGTTGTCGCGGATGAACTTCTCGGTGTCGAACCAGGCCTGGATCATCCCGACCAGATCCTTGCGCTTGGTCTTGATGGCCTTGTCCTGGGCCACCAGCAGATCGGGGATCAGGCCCGGCATGTCCTTGGAGGTGAACAAGGCCTTGCCCTTGCCGCTCTTCTCGATCTGCGCCACCCACGGGTTCCACACCACGGCCGCATCCACCCGGCCGGACATGAAGGCCGCGGCGGCGTCACCGGCGGAGAGGTTCACCACCTTCACGTCCTTCTGGCTCAGGCCGCTTTTTGCCAGCGCGGTGGCCAGCACGAAGTGGGAGATGCTGAACTCCTCCAGGGCGATGCGCTTGCCCTTCAGGTCGGCAAAGCCCTTGATCGCGCCGCTGACCATCAGCGCGTCGTTGCCGGCGGAGTTGTCATTCACCAGCACGGCCTTGAGGGGCAGGCCCTTGGCCAGCGGGCCCATGGTGTCGGACCAGGTCTGGGCGTTGGCGTCGAGTTGGCCGGAAGACAGGGCCGAGATCGAGTCCGTGTAGTTGGCAAACCACACCAGCTTCACGTCGGCCTTGTGCTTCTTGAAGAAGCCCTTCTGCTCGGCCACATACCAGGCCACCCAGCCCGGCCAGTCGGAGACGCCGACCTTCACTTCGGCCAGGGACGGCGCGCTGGCGCCGATCAGCGCCAGGCCGAGCCCTAGGGCAGCTACGCTCTTGCGGCAAAGGGGGAGGGCAGCGCCGAGGGGGCTGCAGGATCGGGCGAAGCGGGTGAGTTTGCCGAGGAGGTGGGGACGGCGGGCAGGACGGCGTTCAGGGTGGTGCATGACGGGGCTCCCTTGCGAGTCGGATAAATGGGCGAGAGGGCGCTTCATTCAAAGCGAACCTCCCGGGCTTTTATCCCTCCGTGGAGCCCGTCATGCCGATGGTCGAAACCAGCACTTCACGGGCCGGCAGCTCTCGGACCAGACATCCCCGCGACGTTGATCACGTCGAGCCGAGGACCGGAACCCTAGCCACCCTTCGAAGAAGCGAACGCGACACAATCGATCCGCCCCTCTCGAAGGTCTGTTTAGCACGTGCTGTGCCAGCAGCACTGCTGTCGTGTTTATTCCTGTAGGAACAACAGGTTGGCCTATTTGGAACCGTATTGAGCCTGCACAAGGGCAGCCGGAGCGAAGCACGGCCACGGTGCATGCCCCACCGCGGCTGCATTGGATCGGTGCATGGGTAAGCGGCGGGAGGTCAGGGCTGGTGCGTAAGAGATCAGGGCTTCGTGGGTTCCGAGCCATGCGACCCGTATGCGCAAACGTCCTCCTGTACAGACCTGCGCGCTTCCACGACGTACTGACGGAGAACGCTGTCCATCAGCGACTGCCAGCCATCACCCGTGGACTTGAAGTAGTCCACGACCTCCGGGCTGTAGCGCACGGACAGCAGAACCTTTCTGTTCGCTGATCTGGGGCGTCCGCGCAGGGACTTGAGCGGAACCATTGCCTTCAGTTGTTCGGCCGTGAGCGGCAGGGCATCCGGGTCGTTCTCGGCCGCGGCCTTGATCGCCTTGTCTTCTTCAAGACTGGGCATGTGGATGGCCGGACGTTCAGAGATTTTCGACATAGTGCTTCACCTCGCTGCGAGTGGCATGGCGGAGGCTGATGATCCTGCGCGTTTCACCACGATCCACAAACGCCACGTAGTACAGGGTGTTGGTCTTGGGGCGAGGGCGATCATGCGAACTTCGTCATACCCGTATCGTTCGTCAATCCACACCAGCGCGGCATCCCAGTCGAGTTCGGAGCCGGGTGCAAGGGATACGCCATGCTTCGCCTGATTGGCGATGCTCTTGATCGGATCGAATTCGATTTCCATTTACAGTAGCTACTGAAAATAGCCTTGTCAATGTGGCTTCAAAGCTTCGCCTGCCTGCGGATAGAGCCGCTGTAGTACCGCCGTACCGGTGCGGGTGAGCAGCGCTTCAAGCCTCTCCCGGCTCCCCGCCACCGCCGTCTCGTCCTTCCCGTCCGGCCACACCTTTAACAGTTCGTCCCTTACCTCCGCGACCGCTTCCTCCACCCGCTCCCGCCAGTGTTCCGGCAAGGGTGTCTGGCGCCATTCACCACGGCCGCGGCCGTAGTGGGCGACAGCAAGGTAGCGCAGCAGGCTGGCGGTGAACAGGCGTTCCAGGCTGTCGGCGCTCCAGTGCAGGCTGTTGTCATCAATGCCGCGCAGGCGGTTGGCGGCGTGGGCGGCGCCAGCGCTGCCGACCGCGCCGGCAATGGCGCCGATGACTGCGCCGGCGCCGAGGGTCAGGCCGCCGGCAGCCAGGTCGGCGGCGAGGCCGGAGAGGGCGCCGGACATGACGCCACCGACAAGGGCTGCGCTGGACTCGCCGATCTTCTCCCGGGCGGCAAAATCGCCGGCCAGGCGTTCCTGCACCTCCTGGGCGGCCCGTCCGCCGAGGCCGTGGAGCTCGATGAGCTGGTCGGTGCTGCGGCGGATCTCGGCGTCGAGGCGGCCGGCGAGTCTTTCCATGGCCTGTTGCTGGGGCGAGGCGGCAGTGCCGATGCCGATGGCGGCGCCGATGCGTCGCAGGGTGCCGCCGAGGCCGGCCTCGGGCAGGGCTTCACTGTCGGTGGCGGCGCGGGTGAGGAAGTCGGCCAAGCTGGCCATGGCGGCGTGGAAGGTGTCCATGCGGCGCTGGCGCCAGGCTGCGGAGAGCTGTGCGAAGACCGCTTGGCTGGCTTCCGGCAGGCAGGGGGCGACGGCGTCGAAGAGCGTGAACTCCTGCACCCAGCAGCGGGCGAAGGCATCCAGGGGCAGGATCTGGCGCACGAAGGGATAGGGTGTGAGATGGCGGCGCCACAGGGCTTCGTCGGCGGCATCGTGGTCGCCGGGGCGGGGTTCGCCGAGCTGGTTGAGGAGGACCAGCACCGGTTTGCCGATCCACGCCAGGATCTCCATCTCCGGCCCCACATAGCCGGCCTCACCAGGCCTCTCGGAGGCGTTGACCAGGTAGAGCACCACGTCGGCCTGATCGCGCACATTGCGGATGGCCTGCTGGCTGGACCAGAAGGGGCGGTCGCGCCAGCGGTCCCATACCTCGGAGAGCAGCCAGCCCACGGGGTTGCCCTGCAGGCGCAGGCGCTTGATGAGGCGGGCGCTATCGCCGAAGCCCGGCGTATCCCACAGATTGAGTACATGGCCGTCTGCTGTGTCGATCAGGCGGTGGCATTCGGCCAGGGCCGTGACGTGGGCCTCGTCGCGGATCTCTCCGACGTCGCGGCCGATGAGGCTGCGGGCCAGGGTGGTCTTGCCGGTATTGGTGTGGGAGACGAGGCTGAGCTGGATCGTGGCGGGTTGAACGGTCACCGGGAGGCTTCCTTGCGGGCAGAGAGGTCGATGAGTCGGGTAAGGCTGTCGGCCACGCGGGCAGGGGCCGCGTCGAGACTGGCGAAGGCCGCTTCGATGGCGTGCCTTTCAAACAGGCGGGCCCATGCGCGACGACGTTCCTCCTGGCGTTCTGGCTGGCCGGCAAAGCGGGCCATGAAGCCGGCTTCGTCTACCAGAGCGGCGAGGGGCGTGCCGGGGGGGAGCCTGTCGGCGAGGGCGCGGAGGAAGCTGCCGTGGTTCTCCTCTTCGGGGGTGGCGGCCAGGCTGAACAAAGCCACGGCGAGAGTCGCACCCGTGCCGGGCACGGCGCTGGCGGGCAGGACATCTTCCTCGCCGAAGGCGACAGGCGGGCTCAGCTGCAGGGTGGCACGGGGCCCGAAGGCCCCGACAATGGCCTCCTTGAGCTGCAGGGCGGCGGCTGGGGAGAGTTCGTAGCTGTAGGGCACCAGATGCAGATGGGCACCCTGGCCGGTATAGCTGCGCTGCAGGCCCTGGTAGTAGCTGTCGGTGAGAGGCAGGGGAAAATGCCGCTCCAGGTGTCGGGCGGCGAAGCCGCTGAGCAGGGCCAGCACGGCCCGGGGCAGCGCGACTGTCAGGACCAGGGTGGTGGCGAAAAGATGGATCCAGGGTGCGGCGTTCTCGCCGGAGTTCTCGGGGAGGCGCAGGGTGTCCAGGTGGGCGGCATCGGGGATCGGGATGCCGGTGATGGAGGAGGCGGGGCCGAGGAGCAGGCTGAGGGCCTGGTGTACCTGAGTGGCGTCGAGGAAGGTGCTTTCCCAGCCGGCCTGGAAGTGCAGCACCAGCCCGCGGGTGTACAGGGCGGCGATGGCACCCAGGGCGAATGCCATGGCACTCAGATGCAGTACCCGGCCCACCCGGCGCGCCGTGAGCGGGGCCGACACCCGCGCCCACTCGGCCCGGAAGCGGGTGCTGGGCGTGCTTGATGCGGTGTCGATGATGCCCTCATGCAGGGCTCCGCCCAGGCGTGCAACGGCACGCCACAGGACGCCCTTCTTTGGCGTCGTGCTGCGGAAGGGGTCGCTGAGCCCATGCACCAGGATGCCCACATACACCAGCAGGTTCCAGATGATCAGCCCGAGCAGGGGGAAGGCCAGCAGGTTCACATAACGGGTTGGGCCCACGGCATCCATCAGTACGCCCAGAGCGAAAGACAGGGCCACCAGCACGCTGCCCACCCAGGGGCGCCAGTTGCGCCCGCTGGCCAGGCGCTTGAAGGCCTTGTCCCGGTCTCCGAGACGCTCGATGGCAAGCTGGCCCCGGCGCGCCAGAAAGCGGTCGGCATTGGCGCCTTCACCCACCACTTCGGTGGCGGCCCGGCTGGCCCAGGCGGCGTCTTCGGGCCGCCATGGCGCGTCGGGCGTGGTGGTGGTTTCCAGGGCGCGGATCAGGGTGACATGACGTGCGGAGGTTTCGTTCATGCGCTTGTCTTCAGGCGGACGGCAATCCCCCAGTTTACTCCGCTGATCGCATCGCCGAGTTCATCTCTCCTTCCTCAGTTTGCAGTCTCTGACACTGCCGGCCCTCCGGCTGGCGCCCGGATTTCACCAGATCATCAAGCTGCGGCGCAGCATTTGATCAATTGATGAACCCATAAAATCAATCACTTTTCGAAATCTCGAGAAAAATTTGTTTTCTCCTTTAGTAATCAGCAGCTTGTGATTACGGGCACGGGCCTTGAGTAGGAGATGGGGACTTCCACTGCCCAGCGAGAAAAAGATGAACGACCCGACAAGCCCGCCGCCCGTGGATGTGAGCCGCAAGTACGTGCGGCTGGTGGAGCGGCGTCCCGATGGCCTGGTGGAGTTCGAGTTCTCGATTTCCGATCCGGCGCTGTTCGTCGAGATGCTGCTGCCCGAGGCTGCCTACGAGGCGTTCTGCCGGACCAACCGGGTGATCCTGCTGGAAGGCGAGCGCCCCGAAGAAGGCGAGGACGACTTCAACTGGAGCCTCCGCGAGGCCACCCATCAACGTTTCAGGTGAGCGGGCGCCCGACGCCCCCGCACCTGCCGCACACCACTACGACATCAGGAGGAGACACATATGCACATCGACCTGCGCACGGTATCCATCAAGCCCCAGCGGCAGACCTTCGACCACATTGCCCGGCGCATCGGCCCGGACAAGGCGGCGACGCGCTACCAGGAAGGCACGCTGGATGTCCAGGCGACCCACAACTTCCACTACCGCCCCACCTGGGACCCGGACTACGAGATCTTTGACGCCTCGCGCAGCGCCATCCGCATGGCCGACTGGTATGCCTTCAAAGACCCGCGCCAGTTCTACTACGGCGCCTACACCCTGGCTCGGGCCAAGCAGCAGGAGACCGCCGAGTCCAACTTCGATTTCGTGGAAGGTCGCGGCCTGGCCGACAACCTGTCTGAGGAGCTCAAGGCGACGGTGCTCAAGCTGTTGCTGCCCCTGCGCCATGTGGCGTGGGGCGGAAACATGAACGGCGCCTTCATCGCCGCCTATGGCTACGGCACGGCGCTGACCCAGCCCGGTCTGTTCCACTCCATGGACCAGCTCGGCATCGCCCAGTACATCACCCGGGTGGGCCTGCTGCTGGGTGATGACGTGGACGTGCTCGACGAGGCCAAGAAGAGCTGGATGGAGGGGGAGGCATGGCAGGGCCTGCGCCGCTATGTGGAAGACAGCTTCGTGCTGAAGGACCCGCTGGAGCTCTTCGTGGCCCAGATGGTGGCCCTCGACGGTCTGCTCTACCCGCTGGTGTACGAAACCATCATCGATGACGTGCTGGCCTCCCGGGGCGGCACCCCCATCGCCATGCTCACCCAGTTCATGACCGACTGGTATGCCGAGACCCGCAAGTGGGTGGACGCCACAGTCAAGACCGCTGCCGCCGAATCCCCCGAGAACAAGGCCCTGCTGGAGAAGTGGATTGCCCACTGGCGCGACCGCGCCGCCGCGGCCCTGATGCCCGTGGCCCAGATCGCCCTCGGCGCCCAGGCCGACGCCCTCACCAGCGAGCTGGTAGGCCAGTTCAACGCCCGCCTGGCCAAGGCCGGCGTCGCCCTCTGAGAAGGAAACCCGATGTCCAAGGTATTCATCGCCCTGCAGACCAATGACGACACCCGCTCGATCATCCAGGCCATCCTCGCCGACAACCCCCACGCCATCGCCAACGAGCAGCCGGCCATGGTGAAGATCGATGCGGAAGGCTCCCTGGTGGTGCGCCGCTCGACCATCGAAGAGCTGATCGGCCGTGATTTCGACCTGCAGGAGCTGCACATCAACCTGATTTCCCTCACCGGCCACGTGGACGAGACCGACGACGAACTGACCCTGAGCTGGAACACCTGATCGCGCACGGAGACACGAAAAATGGACATGAAAGTCAGCAAGAAGAAGCTGGGCCTCAAGGAAAAATACCAGCACATGACCCGCGGCCTGGGCTGGGAGACCACCTACCAGTCGATGGACGAGGTCTTCCCCTACGCCAAGTACGAAGGCATCAAGATCCATGACTGGGAAAAGTGGGAAGACCCCTTCCGTCTGACCATGGACGCCTACTGGAAGTACCAGGCCGAGAAGGAGCGCAAGCTCTACGCCATCATCGACGCCTACGCCCAGAACAACGGCCACCTGTCGGTGACGGACGCCCGCTACATCAACGCGGTGAAGCTCTTTCTCAACGGCATCAGCCCCCTGGAGTACATGGCCCACCGGGGCTTTGCCCATGCCGGCCGGCAGTTCCCGGGCGTCGGCCCGCGGGTGGCCTGCCTGATGCAGTCTCTGGACGAGATCCGCCACGCCCAGACGCAGATCCACTCGCTCTCCAACTACAACAAGTACTACAACGGCTTCCACGAGTATCGCCACATGCTGGAGCGCGTCTGGTACCTGTCGGTGCCGCGCTCCTTCTTCGACGACGCCTACACCGCCGGCCCCTTCGAGTTCATGGTGGCCATCGGCTTCAGCTTCGAGTACGTGTTGACCAACCTGCTGTTCGTGCCCTTTGTTTCGGGTGCGGCCTACAACGGCGACATGGGCACGATGACTTTCGGCTTCTCGGCCCAGTCCGACGAGGCGCGCCACATGACCCTGGGCCTGGAAGTCATCAAGTTCATCCTCGAACAGGACCCGGACAACCTGCCCATCGTGCAGCAGTGGATCGACAAGTGGACCTGGCGTGGCTACCGGGTGCTGACCCTGGTGGGCATGATGATGGACTACATGCTGCCCAAGCGCATCATGAGCTGGAAAGAGGCCTGGGAGGTCTATTTCGAGGAGAACGGCGGTGCCCTGTTCAAGGATCTGGCTCGCTACGGCATCCGCCCGCCCAAGTGGCTCGACCAGATCGAGCAGGACAAGGACCATATCTCCCACCAGGCCTGGGGCACCTTCTACAACTACGCTGCCGCGTGCAACTTCCACACCTGGATTCCCACCGACGACGAGCTGGACTGGCTGTCCCAGAAGTACCCCAACAGCTTCGACAAGTACTACCGGCCGCGCCTGGAGTTCTGGCGCGAGGAGGCCAAGAAGGGCAACCGCTTCTACAACAAGACGCTGCCCATGCTGTGCCAGACCTGCCAGATCCCCATGATCTTCACCGAGCCCGGCGACCCCACCCAGATCTGTTACCGGGAGGTGGATTACAAGGACAACAAGTACCACTTCTGCTCGGACGGCTGTAAGGAGATCTTCGAGCATGAGCCCGAAAAGTACATCCAGGCGTGGCTGCCGGTGCATCAGATCTACCAGGGCAACTGCTTCAACGAGGGTGTCGACCCCACCGCCGAGGGCTTCGACCCCCTGGCCGCGGTGCTCGACTACTACCACCTCAACTTCGGCCGCGACAACCTGGACTTCGAGGGCTCGGAAGATCAGCGGAACTTTGAAGCCTGGCGCGGCATGGCCACCAAGAACACCTGATGTATCGGCGGGTGGCCCGGGCCGCCCGCCATCGAAAAAAGAACCAGGAGAGACAACCATGGGCGTTGCTGCCATCAAGGAATACGCGTTCGAGCCTGCCGACCGGCTCGAGAACTTTCACGGCAACCAGTTGCTTTACATCGGCTGGGATCAGCACCTGCTGTTCTGTGCGCCGTTCTGTCTGCCCCTGCCGCCGGCCATGCGCTTTGGCGACATCATCGACAAGGTGCTGCCAGGCGTCTTCGGCTATCACCCGGACTTTGCGAAGATCGACTGGAGCAAGGTGGTGTGGCTGAAGTCAGGCCAGCCCTGGCAGGCCGACTTCAACAAGAGCCTTGCCGAGCTGGGCCTCAAGCACAAGGACGTGCTGCGCTTCCGGACTCCGGGGCTGGACGGGATCAAGGGTTCGGCGAGCTGACATGTCCTACGAACTGACCATCGAGCCCCTGGGCCAGACCATCGAGGTGGAGGAGGGCCAGACCATCCTCGACGCCTCCCTGCGCGCCGGCATCTGGCTGCCCCACGCCTGCTGTCATGGCCTGTGTGCCACCTGCAAGGTGCAGGTGGTGGAGGGCGAGGTCGATCACGGCGAGGCCTCCAGCTTTGCCCTGATGGACTTCGAACGCACCGAGGGCAAAACCCTGGCCTGCTGCGCGTTTCTGGAGTCGGATGTGACCATTGAGGCTGAGATTGACGAAGAGCCGGACGCCGAGTCCATCCCGGTGCGGGATTTTTCCGGCACGGTCACGCGCATCGAGCCGCTCACCCCGACCATCAAGGGCATCTTCATCACGCTGGATGAGGCCATCCACTTTCAGGCGGGGCAGTACATCAACCTGGAGATCCCGGGGCTGGGCATCAGCCGCGCCTTCTCCCTGGCCAATTCGCCAGGGCAGGGGACGGAGGTGGAGCTCAATGTGCGCATCGTCCCTGGCGGGGTGGGCACCGGCCATCTCCACGAGCGCCTGACGGCGGGTGATCGGCTGAGGCTGTCGGGGCCTTATGGTCGCTTCTTTGTACGCAAGTCGGCGGGTGTTCCGCTCGTCTTCATGGCCGGGGGCTCGGGCCTGTCCAGCCCGCGCAGCATGATCCTCGATCTGCTGGGTGAAGGCTGCACGCTGCCCATCACCCTGGTGTACGGGCAGCGCAGCCGGGCAGAGCTTTACTACCACGATGAGTTCCTGGCCCTGGCGGAGCGTCATCCCAACTTCCACTACGTGCCGGCCCTGTCGGACGAGCCGGTGGATTCGGACTGGCAGGGCTTTCGTGGCTATGTGCATGACGCGGCCAAGGCCCACTTCGACAACGATTTCCGCGGCCACAAGGCCTACCTGTGCGGCCCGCCACTGATGATCGATGCGTGCATCTCGACCCTGATGCAGGGCCGGCTGTTCGAGAACGACATCTTCACCGAGAAGTTCTTCTCGGCAGCAGACGCCCAGCAGGTGCGCAGCCCGCTGTTCAAGCGGGTCTAGGTCAGTTGTCGGGCTATCCAGCGGGTTTATCAATAGATTGATAAAATCTCGAGAAAAAATTGACTTATCGAGATGGCTGTTTAAGATACACAACAGCACTCATCGCCCCGGGCTGCACCCTGGGCGAGGCGAACATTCAAAGACAAAAGAGGAGACAAGAACATGGCAGTTACCGGTGTAATGCGTCCCGGCCACATGCAGCTGCGCGTGCTGGATCTGGAGGAGGGTGTCAATCACTACAAAAACGTGCTCGGTCTGATCGAGACCGGCCGCGATGCCCAGGGTCGGGTGTACTTCAAGGCCTGGGACGAGCGCGATCACAACAGCCTGATCCTGCGTGAGGCCGACTCGGCCGGCATGGATTTCTTTGCCTTCAAGGTTGCCGACAAGGCCACCCTCGAAAAGCTCGATGCCGACCTGAAGGCCTACGGAGTGAGCACCGAGCGCATCCCGGCGGGCGAAATGCTGGAGACCGGTGAGCGTGTGCGTTTCACCATCCCCTCCGGCCACGCCATCGAGCTCTACGCCGAAAAGACCGATGTGGGCAACGGCATGGCCTACGTCAATCCCGATCCGTGGACTCCTGACGCGGAACGCGGCATCGCCCCGGTGCGCCTCGACCATGCCCTGGTGTACGGCCCGGACATCGAGAAGGTGCACAAGCTGTTCGTGGATGTGCTGGGTTTCTACCTGGTGGAGCGGGTGCTGATGGAAGACGGCAAGACCGATCTGGCGATCTGGTTGTCGTGTTCCCACAAGGCCCACGACATCGCCCTGGTGCGCCACCCGGAGCCGGGCAAGCTGCACCACGTGTCCTTCCTGCTCGATACCTGGGAGAAGGTGCTGCGTGCTGCCGACATCATGTCCATGAACAAGGTGTCCATCGACATCGGTCCGACCCGTCACGGCGTGACCCGCGGCACCACCATCTACGCCTTCGATCCCTCGGGCAACCGCTTCGAGACCTTCTGTGGCGGCTACCAGCCCTACCCGGATTACGCGCCCATCACCTGGACCTGGGAAGAAGTGGGCACGGGCGTCTTCTACCACGACCGCAAGCTCAATGAGCGTTTCCTGAGCGTGGTGTCCTGAAGCGGCTGGGGCGGGTGGCTCAGTGCGGCCGCGCCCCGCCTGCCATCATGTGCTGAAGGGCGTCCATCTCGATCGGCCGGCTGAGCAGGAAGCCCTGGGCTTCGTGACAGCCGATACCGGTCAGATAGTCCAGCTGGGCCCGGGTTTCCACCCCCTCGGCGATGACCCGGAGTTTGAGGGACTGGCCCATCCTCACGATCGCATCGGCGATCGCCCGATCTTCCTCATCGTCGGTGATGTCCTGCACGAAGGAGCGATCCACCTTGAGCTTGCTGACCTGGAAACGCTTCAGGTAGGCCAGGCTCGAATACCCCGTGCCGAAATCGTCGATGGCCACCGAGATGCCCAGCGCACGCACGCTGGCGATCAGGTCGATGAAGCGCGCCGCATCCTTCATGAGGGTGGACTCAGTGAGCTCCAGCTCGATGCACGAGGGCTGCGCGCCGGTGTCGCGCAGCACGGCGGCCAGGGTGGTTCCGAAGTCTTCCTTGTGAATCTGCACCGCAGACACATTGACGGCGATGCGCAGCGGCCGGCCAAGGTCGTTGAAGCGGCGGGCCATCCGGCAGGATTCATGCAGTGCCCATTCGCCCATGGGCACGATCAGGCCGGTCTCTTCTGCCAGCGGAATGAACTGCCCGGGGCTGATCTCGCCGGCATGGCCGGAGCGCCAGCGCATCAGCGCTTCAACGCCGGTCATGCGTCCATCGTTGAGGGCGAACTGGGGTTGATACACAAGGCGCAGCTCACCCGCTGACAGGGCATTGCGCAGGCGCGTGGTCAGCGCCAGGCGGTCGGTCGAGTCCTTGTTCATGGCCACGTCGAAAAAGCTGAAGGTGCCGCGGCCCAGGCTCTTGGCATGGTACATGGCCATGTCGGCCTTCTTCATCAGGGTGTCGAAGTCGGTGCCGTCCCCGGGTGCCACGGCGATCCCCAGGGTGCCGGTGGACGTGAGGGCCTGGCCATCGAGCTCGAAGGGGGCCTCCAGGGCGCGGCAGATCTTCTCGGCCACCGAGGCAAAGAAGCGCACCGACTCTTCGCCCTCCACCAGGATGATGAACTCGTCCCCGCCGAGGCGGCTGATGGTGTCGCTGCGACGCAGGCAGTGGGTGAGGCGGCGGGTCACGGCGATCAGCAGCTCGTCGCCGATGCCGTGGCCGAGGGTGTCGTTGATGCGTTTGAAGTGGTCCAGGTCGAGGAAGTACATGGCCAGCGCCCGCCGGCTACGGCTGACCCGCTGGTACATCTGCTCGAAACGGTCACGCAACAGCACCCGGTTGGGCAGGCCGGTGAGGGCGTCGTGGTGGGCCAGGTACTGGATCTTCTCCTCAGCGGCTTTGCGTACGCTGATGTCGCTGAAGGCGGCCACGTAATGGGCCACCTGCCGGTCCGGGTGGCGCACCACGCGGATTGTCAGCCACTTGGGGTAGAGGCGGCCGCTCTTGTGGCGGTCGATGATCTCACCCTCCCAGCGATCTTCCCGCTCCAGGGTCTCCCACATGGCCTGGTAAAACTCGGGGTCGTGCTGGCCCGACTTGAGCATGCCGGGGAGCTGGCCGACGGCCTCGGCGGCGCTGTAGCCGGTGATGGCGGTGAAGGCGGTGTTGATGCTCTCGATGCGGTTCTCGGCATCGGTGACCATCAGGGCTTCGTTGCTGTGGTTGAAGACCAGCTGGGCGAGTTCGAGCTGGGCCTGCTGCTCCCGCTGGGGGGTGATGTCGGTGAACACCCAGATCGAGCCGGCGAGGGGGGCGCTGACTTCCAGGGGGCGGCCTGACAGGCGTATCCATACCGGGCTGCCATCCTTGCGCACCATGCAGGTGTCCCCCTCGCTATAGCCGCTACGTGCCAGCTCGCCATAGATCCGGCCCCCCACACTAAGGTAGTCCTGCCGGCTGGGGTAGAGGATCTCGGTGAGCTGGCCGATCATCTCGGCGGGTGAGTCGTAGCCGAAGATCTCGGCCATGCGGGTGTTCACGTCGAGCATCTTGCGGTCGTCCGCCAGGATGATGCCCACGTGGGCGTTGTCGAAGATCGCCCGTTGCTGGCCCAGCAGATGGCGGATGCGTTCCTCCCCGGCTTTCAGGGAGGTGATGTCGCTGGCGCTGATCACGAAGCCGTTGTCCGGCATCGGAAAACGCGCCAGTTCCAGCACTGGACCGGTGGGCTGGGTCTGCTCGAAGCGGCTGATGCGGGCCAGGGTGCCCAAGCCTGGCGGGCACAGCCGGGTCATGGTGCGACTGACGGTGCGCAGGGCATCCAGTGGTCTGCCGGCCTGGGCCAGATCGAGGGGCAGGTCCAGTAGCTCGAAAAAACGCAGGTTCCAGGTCATCAGCCGCTGCTCGGCGTCGAAGACGGCGATGCCGTGGTCGATGGTGTCGAGGGTGGATTGCAGCAGGCGCGACTTGTGGGCCAGCTCGCGCTGGCGCACACGTGCCTCTTCGGCCTTGAGATCGGTGACGTCCGAGTAGATGCCTACCAGGCAGCCGTCGGCCATGCGGTGCTCACGGATCTGCAGGGCCTGGCCCGAGGGGAGCTGCATTTCACAGCGCCCGTCCTGTCCTCGCCCGACCTGCAGGGTGGGTAGCAGGGTTCTGCCGGCGGCGGACTCACGGCTGGCGGTTTCGGCCAGCACGTCGCCGAGGGGGCGGTTGCCGGTGTCGCCGGCAAGGCGGTCGAGTTGGCGGAAGGCCTCGTTGCACAGGAGGACGCGATCCTCGGGGTCGAACAGCGCGAAACCGTCGGAAATGTTCTCCACGGCGGTTTCCAGCTGCAGGCGTGCGGCAGTCGCCCGCGCAGAGACTTCTCCGAGGGCTTCCAGCGCAGCGGTCAGCTCCTCGGTGCGCTGGCGGATCTGGTCTTCCAGCACCACGGTGGTCTGCAGCAGGCCGTAGTCGCGGCCCTGGTCATTGAGGCTGCGCTCCACCTGGTAGGCGAGGGCGTCGATGATCTTGTCCCGACGCCGCAACTCTTCCAGCAGGCCCTGGGCATCGTCACTGGCACAGCGGATGTCGCCATTCAGGATCATGATGCGGCCGACAGCTTGCCGAAGGCGATGCCGGTGAAGGTCTGGTTGATGTGCATGCCCCGGTATTGCTCGCCGAAGGTGTTGAAGCCGATCACCCGGCTGGCCGCCATTCGGGCACCCACGGTGTCCGCCATGTTGCAGGCGCGGCATTCGAGCAAGCGCAGGATGCAGTCGCAGCCGAGGATCAGCTCTACCTCGCCCACCTGCCTGGCAGCATCGGTCAAGGCCGCGTCCAGGTTGGCCAGGATGTCCTCGCCCCGCGCCATGCGGAAGACGATGCCCCGGTCGATGGCGCAGAAGAAGCTCAGGCTGCCGTCGGGATTGACCCGCTGGATGGAGCGCACGAAATCCGCGTTGCCGATGCGTACCACCACCGGATGGGCGGCAAACACATGTGGGCTCAGGGCGGCTGGGTCCATACCAAGGGCGCGGGCGTACTCGGGCGCCGCCGGGCAGCCGTTGATCTCGGTGACGATGCGCTTTTCGGGGATGGCGGCAGTGACCACGAGGCGGGTCTCGGTGGGGCTGAAGTGCTGGGTTTTGAAGAGCGAGAAGGGGTGCTTGGAGGTGGCTACCAGCAGCACCGCGGCATTACGTACCAGGCGACCACCAAAGATCACCCGGGTATCGGTGAAGCTCAAGTCATCCCCAGCCGAACCGCCGGTGAGGGGAATGCCGCCGAGCCCGTCGTGAAAGGCCCGGGCAACGGATTCCTCCCGCGAAGAGAGGCCGTCCACCAGCATGAAGGCGAAGCAGCGTTCGTTGTCCAGGCCCCCCAGGCGGGCCTGCAGACGGCTGCGCAGTTCATGGGCAAAGACGGCCATGCTGCGGGCGTCGCTGTGCACAAGGTCTTCCAGCAGACCGATCTCGAAGTCGATAGCGCCGGGGGCGAAATGGGCGCCACTGAGGCTGCCCTCACGGTAGCCGCCGGGGCCGATCTCGCCGGCCGTGGTGCAACCGATCAGGGGTGTGTCGCCAAAGGCTGTCCGCAGGCTGCCGGCGAGGGCGTCCGGTGCAAAGCGGCTCGATGCAAACACGATCGACAGCCCGCCGTCGCCGGGGAGCAACCCGGCCGCCAGTTCGCGAGAGGCGTCCGCCGGGTCGTCGCTGCAGCTCGATCCGATGCGGATGCCCGACACCCCGCCGTTGTCGGCGCGTGTGTTGGCAATCATTATTGTTCTGTCTCCTCCGGAGCATCACCGTGCGCAGGCTGGCTAGCTCGCGCCTGCGTCAATGCTCCCACCTCCGTCTAACGGAGGCGCGATTCTATAACTTTAGTCTGATATCGGACGAGGTTGCCGGGAAGGTGCTGCGGGGGCTTCAGTTGATGAAGTCGGCGGGCAGTTGGCGTACGGCTTCGAGGGTACGCATGATGTGCTCGGAGAGGATGCGCGTCGCCTCGGCTGCATTGCGGGCGAGGGCGGCATCGACGATGGCCTGGTGCTCGGCGTGGACGTCCCGGGGGATGGGCTGCCGGAACAGGGACAGTCGGCGGTAGCGCTCGGACTGGTGGTACAGGATGTTCTGGAAGTGACGGATCCAGCGCGACGGGCAGGCGCCGATGAGCACCTCGTGGAAGGCCCGGTTGCGCAGCTCCCACTCCTCGCGGCTGGCCTTGGCGCCGTCGCTGAGCTTGTCTTCGGCCCGGGACAGCAGATGGAAGGCGGCCACCACGCTGGCCTCCCAGGCGTCGTCGCCAAGCTCGATGGACTGCTGGAGGGCCGATGTCTCCAGCAACACTCGGGTGCGGGTGATGTCGGCGAAGTCATCCAGGGAAATGGGCGCCACCCGGAAGCCCCGCTGCCCCTGGGCCACCACCAGGGCGTCGGTAACGAGCAACTGCAGGGCCTCCCGCAGGGTACCGGCGCCGACCTCGTATTGATCCTTCAGGTGCTCCACCCGCAGCTTGTCGCCCGGACGGTGCACCCCTTCGATAATGTCCCGGCGCAGTTGGCGATAGGCTGCCTCGGCCAGGGTCTTGGGTTCGTCGCCGACAGTGACGAGTTCGGGGGTATTGGCCAGGTCGTTCATGGTGTGGTTTCCGCTGTTCTTGCTCGTGGCCCGGGGGCTCGGATGAATGGAGCCAATTCTAGCCCAACGGGCTTATTCCGATCATAGGCAAAAATCTCGAGAAAAAATATTGACGTCGAGATAAGAAGTAAATATCGTTGCATCCACAGTGTCTATAAGTGGATGTGAGATATGAGTGACAAAGCGATTTCCCCGCTAACGCCCGTAGCCGTGACCCAGCAAGTCATCGCCGCTGCCGCCGTCAGCGTCGCCCTTGAGGCTGCCATTGCCCATGCCGAACGTATCGGTGTGCGCATCAACGTGGCGGTGGCTGACAGCGGTGGCAACCTCGCCGGCTTCCTGCGCATGCCCGGCGCCTTTCTCCAGTCCATCGACATCGCCATCGACAAGGCTTACACCGCCGCCGGCTTTGGGTTTTCCACGAAGGACTGGATGCAGCTTATCGGCCATGACGAGGGCATGAAGCTGGGTTTTTCGGCGCGTCCCCGCCTGGTCGTGTTCGGCGGTGGTCTGCCGATCCGGGCCGGAGGTGCGCTGATCGGCGGTATCGGCGTGTCCGGCGCTTCGGAAGCCCAGGACGAGGAATGTGCGCGGGCGGCACTCGATGCCATCGGCGCCGAATGACACAGGCCGCTCTTCACACCGGAAGGAAGAACAAGAGATGAAACGGATCAAGAACTTCATTAACGGCGACTTCGTCGAGGCTGCCAGCGGGCGCCTGTTCGACAAGCGTTCGCCCCTCGACAACCAGGTCATAGCCCAGGTCAGCGAAGCCGGCCGGCCCGAAGTGGAGGCCGCCGTGGCCGCAGGGCACGCCGCCCTGGCGGGGGAGTGGGGGCGCATCACGGTGGCTGACCGGGTGGAACTGCTCTATGGCGTGGCCAACGAGATCAACCGGCGCTTCGAGGACTTCCTGGCCGCTGAAGTGGCCGACACCGGCAAGCCGCGTAGCCTGGCCAGTCATCTGGACATCCCTCGTGGAGCGGCCAACTTCAAGATCTTTGCCGACGTGGTGAAGAACGTGCCGACCGAGTTCTTCGAAATGGCCACCCCGGACGGGCGCGGCGCCATCAACTACGCCGTGCGCCGCCCGGTGGGCGTGGTGGGTGTGGTGTGCCCGTGGAACCTGCCACTGCTGCTGA
>NZ_JAQVCN010000072.1:18818-21754 GCF_028689785.1 Zoogloea sp.
GATGACCTGGAAGGTGGGTCCGGCCTTGGCCTGCGGCAACGCCGTGGTGGTCAAGCCGTCGGAGGAAACCCCCCAGACCGCCACCCTGCTGGGCGAGGTGATGAACGCCGTCGGCATTCCCAAGGGGGTGTACAACGTGGTGCACGGTTTCGGGCCCGACTCTGCTGGTGAGTTCCTGACCCGCCACCCGGGCGTCAATGCCATTACCTTCACCGGCGAGACCCGCACCGGCGCAGCCATCATGAAGGCTGCTGCCGATGGCGCCCGGCCGGTGTCCCTGGAGATGGGTGGCAAGAACCCGGCCATCGTCTTCGCCGATGCGGATCTGGATGCGGCCATCGAAGGCACTCTGCGTTCCTGCTTCGCCAACTGCGGCCAGGTTTGCCTGGGCACCGAGCGGGTGTATGTGGAGCGGCCCCTGTTCGATGCTTTTGTGGCACGCCTCAAGCAGGGCGCCGAGAACCTGGTCATCGGCACCCCCGACAAGGCCGACACCGGCCTGGGTCCGCTGATCTCCAAGGAACACCAGGAGAAGGTGCTGGGCTACTACCGCAAGGCGGTGGAGGAGGGCGCCACGGTGGTGACGGGTGGCGATGTGCCCGACATGCCTGCCGAGCTCAGGGACGGCGCCTGGGTGCAGCCCACCATCTGGACCGGCCTCGGTGACACCGCCGCCATCGCCCGGGAAGAGATCTTCGGCCCCTGCACCCTGGTGATGCCCTTCGACAGCGAGGAAGAGGTCGTGCGCAGGGCCAACAGCACCCAATACGGCCTGGCCGCATCGGTGTGGACCAAGGATGTGACCCGCGCCCATCGCGTTGCCGGCCATCTGGAAGTGGGCCTGGTGTGGGTGAACTCGTGGTTCCTGCGCGATCTGCGTACCCCTTTCGGCGGCGCCAAGCAGTCGGGCATTGGCCGCGAGGGTGGCGTGCATTCCCTGGAGTTCTACACCGAACTCAAGAATATCTGCGTGAAGCTGTGATGAGCGCCAGCGCCACTCGCCCGGAAATCGGCCGCAGTGTGCTGGTGGCTGGCCGCCACACCAAGGTCCATGACCTGGGCACTGGCGTGCTGCCGCGGCTGCTCCACGTTTCCGGACCAGGCGTGACGGCCTGGGCCAACGGGTGCCTGGCAGGCGAGTTCCTGGCCGAAGCCGACGACGACGAACCCCAACCGCTTTCCTGAGAGACCTCCATGGACAAGGCCCTGATCACCCAGCTTGGCGATGAACTTTACGAAGCCCTCGTCAAGCGCGAAACCGTGCTACCCCTGAGCGAGCGCCACCCCGAGATCATCATCGAGGATGCCTACCAGATCCAGCAGCAGATGATCGCCCGCCGGCTGGCTGCCGGTGAACGCGTGGTCGGCAAGAAGATCGGCGTGACCTCCAAGGTGGTGATGAACATGCTCAATGTCCATCAGCCCGACTTCGGCTGGCTGCTGGACGGCATGGTGTACAACGAAGGCGAGGCCATCCCCGTCAGCACCCTGATCCAGCCCAAGGCCGAAGGCGAGATCGCCTTCCTGATGAAGAAGGACCTGATGGGCCCGGGCCTCACCGCCACCGACATCCTGGCTGCCACCGAAGGGGTGATGGCCTGCTTCGAGATTGTCGACAGCCGCGTCAAGGACTGGAAGATCAAGATCCAGGACACCGTCGCCGACAACGCCTCCTGTGGCGTGCTGGTGCTGGGCGACCGCATCGTCGACCCGCGCAAGGTGGATCTGGCCACCTGCGGCATGGTGCTCGAGAAGAACGGCGAGATCGTCGGTACCGGCTCGGGCGCGGCCGCCCTGGGCCACCCCTGCAATGCCATGGCCTGGCTGGCCAACACCCTGGGCCGTCTCGGCATCGGCATCAAGGCCGGCGACATCGTGCTGTCCGGCTCCCTCGCTGCGCTGATCCCCGTTACCGCCGGCGACAGCCTGCGGGTGAGCATCGGCGGTATCGGCGGCTGTTCCGTGCGCTTCAGCTGAGGTCGCCATGGATCTTCAACTCACCGGCAAGCGCGCCCTCGTCACCGGCTCCACCGCCGGCATCGGTTTTGCCATCGCCTGCGCCCTGGCGGCCGAAGGCGCCCACGTCACCCTCAATGGCCGCAGCCGCTCCGGCGTCTCCGCGGCCGTGGTGCGCCTGATTGAAGCGGTGCCCGGCGCCCGGGTCGATGGTGTGGCCGCCGACCTGTCCTCCGCGGCGGGCTGCGAGGCCCTTACCGCCACCTGCGCCGACGTGGACATCCTGGTCAATAACCTGGGCATCTTCGATCCCCGGCCCTTCGAAGAGATTCAGGACATCGAGTGGTTCAACTTCTTCGAGACCAACGTGATGAGCGGGGTGCGCCTGTCACGCCACTACCTGCCGGCCATGAAGGCCCGTGACTGGGGGCGCATCGTCTTCATCTCCAGTGAGTCGGGTATTTGCCCGCCGGCCGAGATGGTGCATTACGGCATGAGCAAGTCGGCCCAGCTGTCGGTGGCGCGGGGCATGGCCGAGACCTGTGTCGGCTCCGGTGTCACCGTCAATTCGGTGCTGCCCGGCCCGACCCGCACCGAGGGCGTCGGCACCTTCTTCTCGCGCCTGGCGGAAGAGCAGGGCGTGTCGCTGGAGCAGGCCGAGCAGGATTTCTTCGCCAATGCCCGCCCCACGTCCCTGATCAAGCGCTTCATCGAACCTGCCGAGGTGGCCAGTCTGGTCGCCTACGTGTGCAGCCCCCTTGCATCTGCCACCCACGGCGCGGCCCTGAAAGTCGAGGGCGGTGTGGTGCGCAGCCTGATCTAAACCTTCGCGACCCGAAAAGGAACAACAGCGATGACCCAGAAAATCAAATGCGCCCTGATCGGCCCGGGCAACATCGGGACCGACCTGCTGGCCAAGCTTCAGCGAAGCCCGGTGCTGGAACCGGTGTGGATGGTGGGGATCGACCCCGACTCCGACG
>NZ_JAQVCN010000119.1 GCF_028689785.1 Zoogloea sp.
GAGCAAACCATCGGGGTAACCTTTTCCGTCCAGACGTTCGTGGTGGTGCCGGATGATCACGGCAGCCTCCTGCAACCAGGGGTTTCCAGTGACGATCTCAGTACCTAGGACCGGATGCGTCTGCATGACCTGGAGTTCGGCGGGCGTCAGCGAGCCCCCCTTCAGGAGGATGCTGTCGGGAATCCCGATCTTGCCCACGTCGTGCAGAAAGGCACCGGCAACCAGGTGCGAGATATCTTCCGCCGAGACCCCCAGCGCTTCAGCCAAACCGATCGCGTAGAGCGTAACCCGATAGTTGTGGGCATCGGTACCGGAATCCTTCTTGGCCACGGCGTTTCCCAGGGAGCGGATCAGCGACAGGTTGGAGTCCAGCAAGGAACGGGACAAGTCAGTTGAGCGCCGCAGCAAAGCCAGCATCAGGGGATATAGAACCAGCGCTGTCGCCACCACGGCGCCAATAGCGGTAAGCGCCCCCGTGCGAACCTGATCCCGCTGAGCCTGGAGAGTTTCCGCATCAAGCCGGCTGACGGTCCTCACATATCCGACAAGACGCCCATCGCTACCGGAGATCGGGACAACGACGTGGATCAGATGCTCGGAACCCACTTCGATCCAGGTGCGGTGGATCTGGTGCCCTTCGGGACGTTTCAAGGTTTGGGCACGCAGCACGTCTATCAGCGAAACGGTGCTACTCCCCCAATTCTCGTAAACCGGACTGCCATCACGAACAAAGACTTGCAGCCCGACAAAACGACTCTTGTCCAGCAAGCGCTCCAGTTCATCATGACCGTCAGGCCGGCCGGCGCTAACGATCACCTGCATCGCAGGCGTGGCGAAATGGCGGGCGCTGCGGGTGGCCTGCTCCAGTGCGGCCTGTTCTGCCCGGTAGGTTTCAACGAAGTACGCAACGCCACCGGCAACCAGCGCAACAACGGTCGCAGCCAACCCAAGCCTGATGGCCAGCATCCCGTGCAGCTGGCCGGAAGTTTCTGGCAACAGGCGGCTCATGTCAGCTTTTCACTTCAGGCTCTGGAGCATTTCGATTTCGTGTTTGAAGTGCCCACTCACCCGGTCCATTGAGAACTTAAGCATCAGCGTGTTCTCCGCGAACTTGGCCCGCTCGACATCCATTTCGACGGTGTTCCCATCGATACTGCCTTGGCTGGGGACATGGTATTTCAGCGGAATGGGAGGCGTGGTAACGGCACTTTGTCCTGGCAAGTGCTCTGCGGAGGTTGTGCTCAGGGAGACAGGAGGTACATTCGCCGCCGCCTGGGCGTTACGCAGCGCATCCTGGAAATCGATGTCGACAGCCTTGTAGCCGGGGGTATCGGCGTTGGCGATATTGGACGCGATGATTTGCTGACGATAGGCCCTCAACCCCAAGGCGAGTTGCTGAAAATCATGGCTCGGGTGCCCTGAGCCCACCAATGGAATGTGACGGGGTTGGAAGACATCCCCAAAAGAGGGCCGTGTATCGCGTTGTGCCGAACTCAGTGCCCCCTTCGTACTGGATGCGGGACTGGGCGTCCCCGACGGGGCCGTGCTGGTCGTTCTGCCCATGACCTGTGAAAGAGCGCCGGAAAAGGAAGAAGTGCCACTTGCCGAAACGGTGTGACCACTGTGCCCAGCATCCGAGGTCGGCTGAACCGGCCCAGGGCTTCCAATTCCGGTAACGGGTGCCATGGCAACCTACTCCTGTTCGTTCATGATCAGGATGGCCTTGACCGGATCGATCGGTCCGGTCTCGTGCCATTTGCTACTGAGCTTTGAAGCAGGTGCCTTGTCCATGCAGCCGTGGTTGCACTCCACGACCCAGCGCTTCATCAACACCGCCTGGCAAAAGGAAAAGGCGATGGCCTCGGGTTTGCAGCCGACGGTCTCAGCCAGGAGGCGGCAAGAACAACGGCTCCCGTGTTCATCGTGGGTTGGGGTTTTCATGTTCAAAACACCGAGGCCCCTTCACGGGGCCTCTGAATGACTGCGTTTACTTCATGTCCCGCTGGTGGTTGTGACGCTTTGCATCCTTGGCCGGTGCCGCCTTTTCCCCCGTAGCCTCAGGGGCCGCCGCCGGGATACCGGTCTTTTCCGTCATGTGGGAATGGGGCTTCACCTTCTTCGGCGTGGTCTTCTCGGTTTGCTCGGCAGGTGCCTTGTCGGCATCCGCTGCCTGAGCGCCAAAAGACAGCGCCGCAACGGTGGCAATCAGCGCGGTCGAGAGAAAAGAATTGAGTTTCATTACAGCTTCTCCAAAAAAGGTATTCAGACAGTTCGAGATGCCGGTGGGCGGGTCCGACAAGGCCAGTTTGTGCTTCTGGAACCGTCAGGGACATGACCCGGTGATTACATTCCTGTCAGGTTTCTCTTGGCCGCTACGCACAGCTAGCGCTTCGGGAGCGCCGCCAGGAACGCCTTCTGAAATTCCAGCGTGCACGAAAGCAGTGCCGACCAGTGGTCCACCGCAATCCGGCCGCTTGCCGCGGTGAAACCCGCAACGTCTCCCTGCAACAGCACTTTGGGGTCTTGGTCAGCCTGATGCACCCACTTGTGCATCGTCTCGGTGGTCAATGTCGTCACCTGCTCGCCGTAGGTAAAGCCCAGGCGGCATAGTCCGGCCGCTACGTCGAGATTGGCTTGAAGACGCGCTCTCAGGTCTTCGTTCGCTTCTTGCATGATGTCCCCCTGTTTGAGCCGAACCGGCCGAGATTCGCGTCGGCTCGCCAATGACTTATTTACCAAGGCTCTCCGCCAGGTCGCGATGCCCCTTTTCCAGTGCCCGGGCCTCTTGGGCCGCTTCCTTGAGCTTGGCTTTCAGATTGCTGCAGTGGGCTGCCCACAAACCCGCATCACCTCTCGGACGGCCAGAGTACGAGGCCGCCATTTTTTCGTGTTGCTTGGCTTCCGCCTCGTAACTCACGGCCTTCCCTGCAAAGTAGTCGGCGATACGCTGGTGGTCAGCTGCAGTCGAAGCACTGGAGATGGCCTCCGGGATCGCTGCAACGGGGGGCGTTGATGAACAAGCACCCAAGGTCAGAATCAGCGCTACGCCAGCGAGTGTCACACCCAGATTGCGTTTCATGATGTTGCCTCCTTTCGAGTTCACACGCTCAGTGTGCGATCCGGCGACTGACAAGGGGGTGACGCAACCATTACATCCCTGTCCTTTAAATGTCAGGAAGTCTGTTTCCTTGTGTCTGTCTTCCTGAGGCGCAGAGCGTTACCCACCACACTGGCCGACGACAAACTCATCGCCAGAGCGGCGATCATGGGGGAGAGAACCAGCCCATACGCTGGATACCCTGCAGTGCCATCAATGTCACGTTACCGAGTGCCAGGCGTCGTCCTCCAACGATGCCGTGGACGCCAATACCGCTCGCCGATTCGAACTGCTCGACCTTGTCGAGGCTCATCCCCCGTTCACGCGCGGCACGCACGATCGCGTCGGCCAATGGATGCTCACTGCCCTGGTCGAGACTGGCGGCGAGCCGTAGAATTTCGTCCTCGCTGCCGCCTTGCAGGGCAATGGCGCACTCGAACGCGGATCTCCCTTCGGTCAGGGTGCCAGTCTTGTCCACGATCAGGGTGTCGATCCGGCGCAGACTCTCGATTGCGGCCGCATCCCGAAAGAGGATGCCCTGCGTGGCGGCCTTGCCGGTTGCCACCATGATCGACATCGGGGTTGCCAGCCCAAGGGCGCAGGGGCAGGCAATGATCAACACTGAGACTGCGCTGATGAGACCAAAGACCCAAACCTGATTGCCTCCAAACAGCCCCCAGGCAAAGAAGCTGGCGAGGGCGACGGAAACCATCGCGACAACAAAATACCCAGCCACCACATCGGCCAGACGCTGCATGGGCGCCTTGGAACGCTGGGCCTTGCACGATCTGCGCAAGCATGGTTTGAGCACCCACCTTCTCCGAACGGATGACGAGGCTGCCCGAGGTGTTCATCGTTGCGCCAATGATCTGGTCCGATGCCCGCTTGCTGACCGGCAGCGGCTCACCGGTCAGCATCGACTCATCGACCGAGCTACTTCCTTCGACGACCACGCCGTCCACCGACACTTTCTCGCCAGGCCGAACCCTCAGGAGATCACCGACGTGGACGCTGTTGAGTGGAACGTCTTCTTCACTGCCATCGGCCAGGATCCGCCGTGCGGTCTTCGGCGCCAGACCCAAGTAGCGACTTGATGGCCGCTGAGGTCTGCGAACGGGCGCGCAGCTCCAGCATCTGGCCGAGCAGCGTCAGCGAAATGATCACGGCAGCCGCTTCAAAGTAGACGCCAATCCGGCCATGGGCCATGAACGACGTAACCGCTCACTGAGCGGCGTTCTTCCCCCGCCCTGGCTCACGCGGAAGAATCCTCCTTCTGTTCAATCAGGAGGAACGCGAAGTGAGCAGCGCGACGACAAGCAACAACAAGCGGCAGCGGCGT
>NZ_JAQVCN010000073.1 GCF_028689785.1 Zoogloea sp.
GGCGATCACTGCATCACCGATCTTGAAGCGCGGATCGGCACTCTCGACGACCGTCCCGGACAGATCGATCCCCCCCACGCACGGAAAGCGGCGAATGATCTTTCCAGCCACCGTCGCAGCCAGCGCATCCTTGTAATTCACGCTTGAGTATGCCACCTTGATAAGAACCTCACCTGCATCAAGGGCATCCACGGAAAGCGTCTCCATGGCGGAACGCACCTTTCGGTTCTCATCCTGACGGATCACAAAGGCCTTGAAGGGGGATGCGGCGCTGGACATGCTTTTCTCCTCTTGGATGGGCGCCCGGGAGGCGCTCCTGTTGTTAGTCCGTCGATTATAGCGCCGGCGCCGGCCCTGAATCCGGGCACTGCCCCCGCGCCTCAATCCGGCAGCATCCGTGCCGTAAATGGAGTCATCGCCCGCCGGAATGAGACCATGGCCCTGATCAACCAAGCCTTCGACACCCTTGATGCCTACCTGGCCTTCTTCGGCAATGAGCCCATCCCCGTCCTGAAACATACGGTCAAGGAACTCCAGGCCATGCGGGAGCAGGAGGAGAGCATCAACGGACGCACCGTGGCGGCCCTCGTGCTCAGCGATCCGATGATGACCCTGCGGGTCCTGATCCATATCGAAGCCAACCGCCGGGCCCGCCAGAATCACGACATCACGACCATTGAGCGCGCCATCATGATGATGGGCATTTCACCCTTCCTGCGGGAGTTTGCCGATTTACCCACGGTTGAGAACCATATCGCGACCCATCCCAAGGCCTTGGTCGGCGTACTGAAGGTAATCGGCCGGGCGCGCCGCGCGGCACGCTATGCCCGAGACTGGGCGATCCTGAGGCACGATTTGGACGTGGACGAAATCACCGTAGCGGCGCTCTTGTCGGAAGTCACCGACATCCTCTGCTGGAGCTTTGCCCCCGATCTAACGCTCCAGGTGTACGAAACCCAGCGCCTGGACCGCAATCTGCGTTCCGGAGCCGCACAACGGGCCGTATTCAACTTTTCGGCACGGGAGCTTCAGCTGGCACTGGTACGCCAATGGCACCTGCCCGAACTGCTGATTTCGATGATGGACGAACGCCAGATCCAGAACCCCCGTGTACGCACAGTGCAGCTGGCGACGAGCCTCGCCCGCCACACAGCCCAAGGCTGGGACAACGCCGCAATCCCCGATGATCTCGCCGCCATCGAGGCCTTGCTCCACATTGGCCGGGAGAGCTTACTCCATCGCCTTTCGGTGCCCCATGAGGCAATGGAGCCACTGCTTCAAGCCGGAGGGCGGCCAGAAGGCGCTCTGCCCCCGACCACCTGACCCGACCTACTTACCACCCCGGGACTCCAACTCCTCCCAGCGCAGCATGGCGGCCTCGACCTCGGACTCCAGCGCCTGAAGGCGTGCATTCAGGCCGGGGACTTCCTGGGCACAATCCCGATACGTCGCGGGATCATTCAGCCGTGCCTGAAGCAGAGCCTGCTCTGCTTCCAAGCCGGCGATGCGATCAGGCAGAGCCTCAAGTTCGCGCTGCTCCTTCCAACTGAGCTTGGCCGGCGCGGGCGCGACAGGGGCGTCCCTCCTGACCGGCGCCTGAGCCTTCGGGGCGGCAGGTACACTTGGAGTCACTGCGGACCTGCGCACCCGCAACCAGTCATCGTAGCCCCCCACGTACTCTTTCCAGTGTCCGCCTCCTTCGGCAGCGATCACCTGGGTAACCACGTTGTCAAGGAACGCCCGGTCATGGCTCACCAAGAAAACAGTGCCATCGTACTGGGCGAGCAGGTCTTCCAGCAGGTCAAGGGTCTCGATATCAAGATCGTTGGTCGGCTCATCCAGCACTAGCACATTGGCCGGCCGGGCGAACAGGCGGGCCAGCAGGAGCCGGTTCCGCTCCCCTCCAGACAGTGACTTGACCGGTGACCGGGCACGCTGGGGAGAAAACAGGAAGTCCCCAAGGTAGCCGATGATGTGCGTGCGGTGGCCCGCAATCTCCACGTAATCCGACCCCGGGCTAATGACTTCAGTCAGCGGCGCATCCGGATCAAGCTGCGCACGCAATTGATCGAAGTAGGCAACAGTCTGCCGGGTTCCCCGGCGGATCCGCCCTTCATCCGCCTCAAGCTCCCCCAGGATGAGCTTCAGCAGCGTGGTCTTGCCGGCACCGTTGGGCCCGATCAGACCGATCCGATCACCACGCAGGATGCGGGTTGAGAAATCCCGCACGATCTGACGCTCCCCGAAGGTCTTGCCCACGTGTTCCAGCTCGGCCACCATCTGGCCGCTGCCCTCCCCTCTGTCGAGAGCCAGCTTGACGTTGCCGAAACGCTCGCGACGCGCGCTGCGCTCCCGGCGCAAGGCCTCCAGGCGCCGTACGCGTCCTTCATTGCGGGTCCTGCGGGCCTCAACCCCCTTGCGGATCCACACCTCCTCCTGGGCCAGAAGCTTGTCGAAGCGTGCATTGGCCTTCTCCTCCGCGTCAAGTTGCTCCGCCTTGCGGGCGAGGTACTCACTGAAGCGCCCGGGAAAACTGCTCAGCAAACCACGATCCAGCTCTACGATCCGCGTGGCCACGTTGTCGAGGAAGACCCGATCGTGGGTAATCACCACCACCGCACCGGGAAAATCCCGAATCAGCTCCTCCAGCCAGAGGATGCCATCAATATCCAGATGATTGGTCGGCTCATCCAGCAGCAGCATTTCCGGCTCACCCACCAGGGCTCGCGCCAAGGCAACCCGCTTGATACCCCCCCCCGAAAGGCTCCCTACCCGAGCCTCCCCAGACAAGCGAAGCTGCGCCAGCACCTGCTCCACCTTCTGCTCCATCCGCCAGGCCTGGGCATCCTCAACCTGATGCTGGATTTCCTCAAGATGCGCAAGGGCGGCACCACTGCCATCCTCAGCCACGGCCAGCATGGCTGCGTGGTAATCCACCAGAAGCCTCGCCACATCCCCAAGGCCATCGGCCACGGTCTCGAAAACACTTCGTTCGAGGGGAAAATCCGCCTCCTGCGGAACATAGGCGATCCGCGCGCCAGGCTGGCGCCACAGCCGCCCGTCATCCAGCGCGGCCTGACCGGCCAGAGCCTTCAGGAGACTGGATTTGCCACTGCCGTTGCGCCCGATCAGGGCCACACGTTCACCAGCATCGAGCTGAAAAGCCGCCTTGTCGAGCAAGGCAACATGGCCAAATGCGAGGCAGGCGTCGTCGAGAGTAATCAGGGGCATAGGTAAGCAGATGGTCAGGCAGAAAGGTCGCGATTCTACTCCGCCAGCGGATTGCGCCGGAGCGGCAGCGCAAAGGCTGAGTGCAGCAAACTAAAGATTGCCACTCTGTGTGCAAGTTCGTAGAACGCTCTCCGCATCCTTGTTGACTTGGCGGCCCCTTGTCTGTCTAATACGAATTATTCTCATTCTATTTAGTATTCACGTGAACAGACCTGCCCCTTCGCTGCCCCTCCCAAGATCGGACACCCCGTCTTCACAAGTCTTGGGCGAACTTGAGGCACCGATCCGTAGCCGGGATCTGTTCAATAATCGACCCTGCGTTTACATCGAGCACGAAGGCATGATTTATGCGCTTAGAGCCACACGTGCAGGCAAGTTGATTCTGACGAAGTGAAACAATGATCCGATCACGAATCTGCACAAGTCCGCAGCGGCTGAAGCACTCCAGCATTCGTGTACTGATGGCTGTCTGAAGGAAACATTACAAATGTATGTTTGCGTCTGTCGGGCGGTAACTGAGAAGCACATCGAGTCAGCGGTCAATGCAGGCGCACGGCGCCTCCGTGACCTACGAACCCAATTGGGTGTTACCGAAGAGTGCGGGCGCTGTGCAAAATGCGCCAAGCAGTGCCTGGATGAAGCAATCGGGCAAGCCTGCCCCTCCTCCATCCACCCGACCTGCGGCCCGGTTTCCTTCCCACTGATCCAGGAAGCTGCTTGACGGCACGCTGACCGAACCGGCAGCCCGAGCCTTCACCAGACAAAACTGAAGGCAATGCAATCATCGGAGGCCTCGGCCTCCGTTTTTGCTTGTTTACAAGCAGTTGCACAACAGAACTGAAAATAAAAATGCCGCTCAGCATTTGCTGAACGGCATTATCGCGACAGCCTTCAGGCTCTTGTCGCTACGGGGTGGCGAAACGACAACCGCCCCGGGGCTCGCGTATCAGGCGGCCACTGCTCCCATGCCCTTGATGGCGGCAGAGAGACGGCTCTTGTGGCGAGCAGCCTTGTTCTTGTGAATGATCTTCTTGTCAGCAATGCTGTCGATCGTACGCTGGGACGACACGAAAACTTGCTGAGCGACTTGCTTGTCACCACCGTCAACCGCCTTGCGGACAGCCTTGATAGCAGTGCGCAGACGGGAACGCAGACTCATGTTGAGGGCGCGAGCCTTAACAGCTTGCCGGGCGCGCTTACGGGCTTGTGCCGAGTTGGCCATCTTTTAGTAATCCTGAAAGAAATGCAGTAAAGCCATGGATTTTATGGGAAAACAAACCCTTTTGGCAAGACATTTATTCCGAATTCCAAGAGTCGAAATAAACAGGGCCCCGCAATTTCTGGCGAGGCCCTGAATTAGGCACAAATCAGGATCAGATGCGCTCGAAAACAGTGGCAATACCCTGACCACCGCCGATACACATGGTCACCAGCGCATAGCGGCCGCCAGTACGCTGAAGCTCGTAGATTGCCTTGGTTGCAATAAAGGCACCGGAACAGCCGACCGGGTGACCAAGGGCAATAGCGCCGCCGTTCGGGTTGGTCTTGGCGGGATCCAGGCCAAGCACGCGCATCACAGTCAGGGCCTGCGCAGCAAACGCTTCATTGGACTCGATCACATCCATCTGATCCAGCGTCAGACCAGCCTTCTTGAGGGCCAGACGGGACGCGGGGATCGGACCTTCACCCATGATGTCGTTCGGCACACCGGCGATCGCGTAGGACACGAGGCGCGCCATCGGCTTGTAGCCGGCGTTCACTGCAGTGGAGCCATCGGCCAGCACGAAGAAAGCTGCGCCGTCGTTGATACCCGAGGCGTTGCCAGCAGTGACGGTGCCATCCTTCTTGAAGGCCGGCTTCATTTTGGCCAGGGACTCGAGAGAGGTACCGCGCTTCAGATGCTCGTCGGTATCAAACACCACGTCACCCTTACGGGTCTGCTTGACGATGGGAACGATCTGGGACTGGAAGTGGCCAGCATCGATGGCTGCTGCTGCACGACGCTGGGATTCGACAGCGAAGGCATCCTGCTCTTCACGGGTGATACCGTGCTTGGCGGCCAGGTTCTCGGCAGTGATGCCCATGTGACCAACGCCAAACGGATCGGTCAGCACGGCAACCATGCTGTCGATTGCCTTGGTGTCACCCATGCGGGCACCCGAACGCAGAGCGGGCAGAAGATAGCTAGCCTTGGACATGACTTCGACGCCGCCACCGATGCCATAGTCTGCATCGCCGAGCAGAATGTTCTGGGCCGTGGTAACGATACCCTGCAGGCCGGACGAGCACAGACGGCTCACCTGCATGGCAACGGACTCCATGGGAAGGCCGGCCTGAATCGACGCAACGCGGGACACATAAGCGTAGCGGGAATCGGTGGGCATACAGTTGCCGACGGTGATGTAGTTGATCAGCTGAGGATCCACTCCGGAGCGGGCGACCGACTCCTTCATGACGATGCCGGCCAGCTCACTGGCGTCGAAATCAGCCAGGGCACCACCGAAAGCACCGATAGCGGAACGAACTGCACTCAATACGACTACTTCGCGACTAGCCATCTGTATCTCTCCTCAGAATTATTACGATTAATTACCAACCCAACCCGCGATACCCAAGAGCGCCAGAAGCAACATCACCAGCACCAGGGTTCGCCAGATCAAGCCGATAGTGCTCTGCATGAAATCGGCATCAGCATCGTCACCGACACCCATTTCCGGTCGCTCTACGACTTCTCCCGACTCATGGATCGGCATGCCAAGCCGAACACCCAAGGCCCCGCCGCCACTGGCCAGCAGTATACCGGAAGCCTTGTCCTTCCATTGGTTGGCTTGGGCCCGCCAGCAGTAAACGCCATCCTCGAAGTCACCGACTACTGAAAATGCAGCAGCAGTCAGACGCACAGGAAGCCAGTCAAGCACCGCAAAGGCTCGGGACGGAAAATCCCCAAACGCACCAAAATCCGGATCGAGCCGCCTCTGACGGCCCCACTCCTCGTCAAGGAAGCGTGCCAGCCGATAGAGGATGGCACCACTTGGCCCAGGCAGGATGATGAACCAGAAGGCCACGCCGAACACGTTCCGGTGGGAGGCCACAAGGGCCTCCTCGATGGCGAGACGCGCAACTTCACTCGAACTCGATTCATCGTGGCGACGCCCACGCCACTCACCGAGCAGCTGTCGCGCCCGCGGAATCTCACCCATGCGCAGCGCAAGCTGGATATCCGTGAAAAAATGGCTGACCTGGCGAAACCCCATCGTCAGGTAAAGAACAAGAACGTTAAAGAGCACGCCAAGAATGGGGCTGACATGCCACAGCACGAAGTAGACCAGAGCCGAGCCGAAACATGTAGCCAGGATTGCCACCCACCAGGCTACAGCACCATGGCGGGACTCCCCGTCATTGAAACGATCTTCCAGGAAGCGGGCGAAAACCTTCAGGGGTGCCTGAACAAAACGCGCGACAGGCAGCGGGCGGAGTTGCTCCAGAAGGAGTGCGACGATCAGCGAAAACAGGGTCATGCGACGGGGGGTCTTGAACGACCCTCATTGTTCATTCCTATTGGGGATGACGCAAGATACCATCAAACCAATCCATTACAAACGGCGTTCGCTCATCGATCCAGGAATCGCTGCAGACTAACGATCATCCCGGCGGTGGCCCCCCAGATGAAGTAGTCGCCATACGGCATGGCGTAGTACTCCCGCAGGCGGCCACGCACCTCGGCACGATGCAGCTGGTGGTTGCTCACGTCCAGCAGGAAGGCCAAGGGCACCTCGAAGACCTCCGCGACCTCGAACTCGTCTGGCACCAGCTCGAAGGGCGGCGTGACCAGCCCGACTACCGGCGTCACATCAAAGCCGGTTCCAGTGCGATACCGGGGCAGGCAACCAAGCAGCTCGATGTGCTTACGAAGCAGTCGAATCTCCTCCTCGGTTTCCCTTAGTGCAGTCTCTATCGGAGAACCATCCCCCTCCTCGACGCGCCCGCCGGGGAAGCTCACCTGCCCCGGATGGTGATGCAGATGATCAGTGCGCCGTGTCAGCAGCAAGGTGGGCTCCGGCTGGCGCAGGACGATGGGAACGAGGACCGCCGCAGGGCGCAAGGGCCCAGGGGGGATTCCATCCTCCGCCGGCGATTCATACCCTCCCGCCGTGGAAAACTGTTGGCGCCACCAGTCCGCTGTACGTACGCCCGGAAAATGCGGTCTTCTGTCCATGTAATCAGCTGTCAATAACGTTGCCGCAGATGAAGGGCTCCGCCCTCCCGACGCATGTCCATGCGATTGAGAAAGCTCATACCAAGCAGCACGTAAGGCATTTCACCATCGATCACGACCCCGGGCACATTGCGCAGCGTGACGGAACCCGCTCGCACCCTATCCAGGGAAACCACCCAGCCGCGGACAAGTCCATTGGCCGTCTGCATGGTTAACGACTCACCTTTGACAAACTCGATTCCTGCCCGCAGGGCATCCGAGCGGCCCAGAGCGACAGAAGTTGCGCCTGTATCGACCAGAAACCGTACTTCAACACCGTTGACCGCGCCGGCCACGTTGAAGTGGCCACGGCTATCCCCCTGAATAACGAGTAGAGGAGCCCCTGCCCCCGCGGGCGTCGCCACGCTGACCGCATGCTCACCAACCACCAGCCGGTGACGCCGACCATCAAACTCTAGGGTCGCACCTTGCCCATCAACCGCAATAACCCGCACCCCCTCCGCCGTCGTGCTCCCGACCCCGGCACTACGAGGGGCACCATTGTTGATGACGAGCAGGGCCTTGCCAGGGAAGATTCCGGCGAGCGCAACCTCGGTTGCCTGCACCGGATTGGCTCCACAAGCCAGGATCAGACCGATAAACTGAAAGAAGCGAAAAGAACGGAAACCCCACATGAAACCGATAGCAGTCATTCGCCATAGCCCGACAGAAGGTCCGGGGCATTTTGCCACATTCCTGGAACAGCACTCCCGCCCCTGGACCCTGATCCGGATTGATGCAGGAGACCCTGTCCCAAACTCCGCTGAGGATTTCTCCGGGCTGTGCCTGATGGGTGGGCCGATGAGCGTTAACGATCCGCTGGGCTGGATCCCTCCCCTGCTCGATTTGATCCGCCAAACAATGGCGGCAGACAAGCCGGTCATCGGCCACTGTTTGGGCGGGCAGCTGATGAGCCGCGCCCTGGGTGGAACAGTGAGCAAAAATGCTGTCAAGGAGATCGGCTGGGGCAAGGTCCAGGTCATCGACTCGCCCGTGGCTCGTGAATGGCTGGGTGAGATTCAGAGCTTCGAGAGCTTCCACTGGCATGGAGAAACGTTCTCGATTCCCGACGGCGCCACACGGATCCTGGAGAGCGTGGGGTGCGCCAATCAGGCTTTCGTGCTGGGCAAACATCTCGGCATGCAGTGCCACGTGGAAATGAAGCGCGAAATGATAGAAGCCTGGTGCGAAAGTGGCGCAGAAGAAATCCGGGAGGCCCGCTCCACCGATACCGTCCAGACCCCTGCTGCGATGGAGATCGACATCGACCGGCGTCTCGCAGCCCTGAGCAAGCACGCCGAATTGCTATACACGAAGTGGCTCCAGGGCCTTTCGGAGGCTTGATACAAGAAGGGCCAGCATCAAGGCTGGCCCTTCTTGTACTCCTTCAGGTGGATTCTGCTCAGGCGTAAGTATCGACCGAGCGGCCCACTGTTGCCGCCGGATCAGGCGCTGCAACCGGCTGCGGCAACGATGCAATCATCTGCGTAGCCACCGCCTGCTGCTGATCCAGCGTCTTACGCAGCATCGCAACGGAAACACCATCCTGGGTCTGCACCTGGGAAGTCGACACCGCCGATGAGATATTCATCTTTTCAGTCCCTGAAGTTGCCGTACTGCAGCGGAAAATCGGTAATGTCCTTACGCACAAGAGCGATACATTCCTGGAGAAGATCACGCTTGGCACCGGAAACCCGGACAGCCTCCCCCTGAATGGAGGCCTGAACCTTGAGCTTGCTGTCCTTGATGAGCTTGACGATCTTCTTGGACTGCTCCTGTTCGATCCCCACCCTGACGGTGAGCTCCTGCTTCACCTTGTTGCCGCTCACCTTTTGCACGTCTCCGTGCTTGAGGCAACGTACATCAATCTTCTTGGCGGTCATTTCGGGCAACAGAATCGCCAGCATCTGCTCCAACTGGAAATCACTGTCGGCATGCAGCGTCAGCAACTTCTCCGCCTGCTCGACCCGGGCATCGCTCCCCTTGAAGTCGTAACGCCCGGTGATCTTGCGATTGGCCCCTTCAACAGCGTTGCGCAATGCAACCATATCGACTTCGGAGGTAATGTCGAATGACGGCATGGCAGGCTCCCGATCAGGCGAAGTGGCAGACGTAGTGATAGGCCTCGCCAGTCACTTCGATATCGAAACTCGAATCGCCCGGCACGTTGAAGGACTCGCCAGCGGAGTAGGTCTTCCACTCGGATTCACCCTTCAGACGAACGCGGCAGCTGCCGGCCACACCTTCCATGATCTCGGGCACACCAGTGTTGAAGGTGAGGGTGGACGGAAGAATGACACCCACGGACTTGCGTACGCCATCGGCGAGAATCACGGCATGGCTGACGCACTTGCCGTCAAAATAAACATTGGCCTTCTTGACGACGGACACGCCGTCAAATTGAATTTCCTGAGTCATGTTCAGATAGCTTCCTAAATTTATTCGATACCCAGCAAACGCTGGATGATGCCCTTCGCCATGAAGCCGACGAAGCCCACACCGAGCCCCACGAACATCCAGATCGCACCATACTTGCCTGCCTTCGATTCCCAGGCGAGATGTCCGATGATGAAGACCATATAGGCGATCAAACCGCCGACGCAAACCTGGAGAGAAATCTCCTCGAACTCTGCGACGGTCAGTCCGAAAAACAGGGGCGCAGTGGGGTCCATGCCAGTCGATCAGCCCCGCTTGCTGCGGGCGTTTGCCGCAATCCGCATGCGCAAGGCGTTGAGGCGGATGAAACCGTGGGCATCCTTCTGGTTGTAGGCCCCCTGATCGTCCTCGAAGGTGGCGATGGTCGGGTCAAACAGGGAATCGGTCTTCGAGTCCCGAGCCACGACGATGACGTTACCCTTGTACAGCTTGACACGCACCCAGCCATTCACGGTCTGCTGAGTCTGATCGATCAGCGCCTGCAGGGCCAGACGCTCGGGAGACCACCAGTAGCCAGTGTAGATCATGCTGGCGTAACGAGGCATAAGGTCGTCCTTGAGGTGGGCAACCTCACGATCCAGAGTAATGGACTCGATGGCACGGTGGGCACGCAACAGGATGGAGCCACCCGGAGTTTCGTAACAGCCGCGGGACTTCATACCCACATAACGGTTCTCCACCAGGTCGAGACGCCCGATACCGTGCTTGCCACCCAGCTCGTTCAGCTTGGCCAGCAGCTCGTGCGGCTTCATACGGGTACCGTTGATCGAAACCAGGTCACCCTTCTCGAACTCCAGATCGACGTACTCGGCTGCGTCGGGAGCCGCCTCCGGGGACACAGTCCAGCGCCACATCGACTCTTCAGCCTCGGCAGCCGGATCTTCCAGATGACGGCCTTCGAAGGAGATATGCAGCAGGTTGGCATCCATGGAATACGGGGAGCCACCCTGCTTGTGCTTCATCTCGATGGGAATACCGTTCTTTTCGGCATAGGCCAGCAGCTTCTCGCGGGACAGCAGATCCCACTCGCGCCACGGAGCAATGACCTTCACTCCCGGCATCAGCGCATAGTAGCCGAGCTCGAAGCGGACCTGATCATTACCCTTGCCGGTTGCACCGTGGGACACGGCATCGGCCCCGGTCTGGCGGGCAATCTCAATCTGGCGCTTGGCGATCAAGGGGCGGGCGATGGAAGTACCGAGCAGGTACTCACCTTCGTACACCGTGTTGCAGCGAAACATCGGGAAAACGAAGTCACGGACAAACTCTTCACGCAGGTCGTCAATGAAGATGTTCTCGGGCTTGATGCCAAACTGCAGCGCCTTGGCACGGGCCGGCTCAAGCTCCTCTCCCTGCCCCAGATCAGCCGTGAAGGTAACCACTTCACACTGATAGGTGTCCTGCAACCACTTGAGGATCACCGAGGTGTCCAGCCCGCCCGAATAGGCAAGCACCGCCTTCTTTACGTCGCTCATATCCCGCTTTCCGAAAATGAGTAAATTGTTTCTGAAATCAATAGACTGCGTCAGGCGCAGTCACCGTCAATCTTGCCGATGAGAAGAAACTCCATCAGCGCCTTCTGTACATGCAGGCGATTCTCCGCCTCGTCCCAGACAACCGACTGGGGGCCGTCGATGACTTCGGCCGAAACCTCTTCGCCCCGATGAGCAGGCAGGCAGTGCATGAAAACGGCGCCCGGATTGGCCACCTTCATCATGTCCGCATCCACCTGCCAATCAGCGAAGTCACGCATCCGCTCTTCGTTTTCGGCCTCGAAGCCCATGCTGGTCCATACGTCCGTGGTAACCAGATCGGCACCACGGCAGGCCTCCATCGGATCGTCGAGCTGCACGAAATTGCCGGTGCCATACAAGCCGGCCCGCTCCGGCTCGACCTCGTAGCCTGGCGGCGTCGAGACGCGCACCTGGAAATCAAGCACCTCGGCAGCCTGCAACCAGGTATTGCAAACGTTGTTTGAATCCCCGACCCACGCCACCGTCTTGCCCTGGATGGGCCCGCGGTGCTCGATGAAGGTGAAGATGTCGGCAAGGATCTGGCAAGGGTGGTACTCGTTGGTCAGGCCATTGACCACCGGCACTCGGGAATACTCGGCAAAGCGTTCGATGATCGATTGCTCGAAAGTGCGGATCATGACGATGTCGCTCATGCGCGAGATCACCTGGGCCGCATCTTCTACCGGCTCGCCACGCCCCAACTGGGAATCACGGGTGTTGAGATAAATGGCCGAACCCCCAAGCTGCTGCATGCCTGCCTCAAAAGACAGGCGCGTGCGTGTGCTGGCCTTCTCGAAGATCATCACCAACGATCGATCAAACAGAGGGTGATGGGGTTCGTAGCGCTTGAACCTGTCTTTTATCCAGCGTGTGCGGGAGAAAAGATAGTCGTACTCTGCGCGAGAGAAGTCTTTGAACTGTAAGTAGTGTCTCGGTGCGTTCATGGCACTCGTTCTTGGTTATTGTGCTGCAAGAAATTCCCTGATCAGCGCCACCAGCCTCTCTACCAGCGTCGCAGCATCTGCAGTACTGAAATTCAGCGGAGGCAGAAGGCGGACAACTCTGTCCGCGGTCACATTGATCAGGAGTCCGGCTTCCAGAGCCTGGGCGACGAGGACCCCGCAAGGGCGGTCAAGCTCGACACCAATCATCAGGCCGGCTCCACGGATATCGACAATGCCGCTGATACCCTCCAGCGCCCTGACAAGGGTACTGCGAATGAGATCACCAACGACAAGTGCGTTGGACAGCAAACCGTCGTCCTCGACAACCGCCAGGGTGGTCAGCGCCGCGGCACAGGCCAGCGGATTGCCACCGAAGGTGGAGCCGTGGTTGCCCGGCTTGAAGGTGCCCGTGGCACGCCCGGCAGCCAGACATGCACCGATGGGCACACCGGAGCCCAACCCCTTGGCCAGGGTCATCACATCAGGCTTAACACCCGCGTTCTGATGCCCGAACCATTTTCCGGTACGCCCGATGCCACATTGCACTTCGTCGAACATCAGCAACCACTGCCGCTGGTCGCACAGGGCGCGCAAAGCCTGTAGATAAGCCTGATGGGCTACCCGGATGCCGCCCTCTCCCTGCACGGGCTCGACCAGGATGGCGACGATGTCGCTACGCCCAGCCACCGCAGCCTCAAGGGCGCCCAAATCATCAAAAGGGACACGCAGAAAGCCGCCGACGAGGGGCTCGAAACCCACTTGAACCTTCTTGTTCCCCGTAGCCGACAAGGTCGCCAGGGTACGTCCATGGAAAGACTGCTCCATGACCACGATGGCAGGTTCAGCAATGCCACGACCATGCCCGTACAGGCGGGCTAACTTGATCGCCGCCTCATTGGCTTCTGCACCGGAATTGCAGAAGAAGACTTCATCCATGTCCGACAGACCAGCAAGCCGATCCGACAAGGACTCCTGCAAGGGAATGCCGTAGAGATTAGAGGTATGGATGACGCGGGCAGCCTGCTCGGCGACAGCCTTCACAAGCCGGGGATGGTTGTGCCCGAGCGTAGTTACGGCAATACCAGAAAGCGCGTCGAGATAGCGCTTGCCCGCAAGATCAAACAGCCAAGAGCCTTCGCCGTGGCTGAAGGCCACAGGAAGCCGCCCATAGGTGTTCATCAGATGAGACATGGAGAACCTTGTTTCGTTGATTCGCCCTGACCTTGACGCCCGCGCAGTCCAAGCGCCAGAAAGGCGAAACGGCGACTTTCGTCGCCGTTTGGTGCATAAGTACCTGTCTACAATGCTAATCCAAAACCATCAGATTGTACAGGCGGCCCCCTTCCACCCCTCAGTTGGCCTTGCTAGCGGCTTCAGGCGCTGTCGAGCCTGCAGCCTCTTCCGCCGGGACAGGAGCCTCGCCACCCTGTTTGGCGGACTCGACAACGGCGGGCGCGTCCTTCCACTTGCCTGCCCGCTTCAACTTGTCGCGCAAGCCAGGCAAGGGGAAACCCAAGCGGTAGGCCTCGTGAGCATTCTCCAGGGATTTGCCAAAGTCACCCGCATCAAAATACGCAAGGGCAAGGTTGTACGCCACATTGGCATCCTTGGCGTCGCTGGCATCGGCCACATTGAGCTTTTCCAGTGCAGCAGCGCGTTGCCCCTGTTTGAGGAGATGGTGGCCATAAATTACCTTGACCATGACATCCTCGGGCTGAAAGGCCTCTGCGCGCATCAGCGAACAGACCACCGAAAATGGAGCCCCCGGCACCTTGGGGACTTTCAGCTGGTATCCCAACCTGAGCATGGACATGAGCGCCCTGTGATGGTTGGGAAACGCTCTGAGCGTATAACCCAAATCACCTCCAAGGGTCCCCGACAAGCCCTTTCTCAGGTTTTCCACGTTGGAGTCGAAGTGGAAGGCCTCTACAACCTGCAGCTGCTCTGTCCCCCGCGCCGTACGGTAATCGTAGGGACCATAAGCATTCTTGAGCGTTCCGCATTCAGGCGGCAGGCCAAGCTGAGCCGAGACTGGCCCGGCCAGTGCACAACCGGCCAAGATGGAAAAGCACAATGTACGCATCTTCATATTGAATTGTTCCTGGTTCCGGCAACGAGCAGCTTCAGCCCGTCAAGACTTCTTCGCAACAACGCCGGCCCTGCATCCGCTGAAGGCCCTTATCCAGACGACGAGATATCCGCGCGCGGCAGAGAGGCAGGAAGACGTGTCTTGTCAGTGGCAAGATCAGCCTCCTTCCCCGCCCGCTGCCGGTGAGTCACCAGACACCCGTAACCCGCCACCAGCATGACCATGATGTTAAAAGGCAGATCGAAGTAAGCAAGACTGAGGAATGCGCCCCCGACCGCATAACCTACAAGCGAAACCTGACACATGCCCGCCAGATTGAACAGCCACTTGAGCTCATCGACATTACGCGTTTCCGAACGCAGGCGCCGGGCAACACCCAGCGTACTCAACCAGAGCAAAAGGAACAGGATAAGCCCGATATATCCATGCTCACCGAGCACCGAGAAATAAATACTGTGCGCGACGTGAATATCCAGCGGATTGGGCGCAAAGGCCGCAAACAGTTCGGCACTGTAGGCCTCATAGCCGCCCCCTGTGATACGGCTGTTAGCAATATTGAAGGCCAGCCACCACGCGTTGATGCGGCCCATGGCAGAACCGTCCTGCTCGTACTCGGCGATGGTGCTCATCCGCTCTTCCCACGCGGAAGGCATGAAAGCAACCAAGCAAACTGCAACAAAGCCGACAACGATTCCCATGGCGAGCTTCCGCTCGGAACGCATCCACATCACGGCGCCCATTGCTGCCAGCGCCAGCAATGCTCCCCGGGACTGGGTCCCCAGTGCCGCCGCTGCAGACAGCAGCATCATGATGACCAGCCCACGCTTCACCCAAACGTTCTCAGCCATGATCCGCAGATAATTCATCAGAGGAATCGTCATGATGAGTGCCACCGCGATCTCGTTGTTCCCCTCGATAAAACCGCCCGGCGGCCCCCAGACACGCGCATTGCCGCCGGTCGATATGGTGAAGAACCCACCCTTTAGACCATAAAAACCGATCGAGAGGACACTGACCCAGACGAACCAGTCGATATGTTTCTTCTCCTTGATGGCCGCCAGCGCAATCAGGGTCATCAACTGGATCTTCAGCACCTTCTTGAGTTGAATGAACGACTCTGCAGGATAGTAGGCCGCCGCGGTGGTAATGCACATCCAGATCAGGAAGAGGATCAAGAAGATCACAGGCTTCTCAGTCGGCAGCTTGAGCTGATCTTTCGTAACCAGTAGAGAAACGAGCGCGGCCACTGCCGCAATGGCTGCAAAAGGAAAGTCCAGCGCGAACCCGTAGGTCAGCCTGTGGGGATTCATGATGCTGATCCAGGTCCACAGATTGACGGCCACATAGGTATGGCGGACTGCTTTGGGCAGCACCCACAGCACAAACAGGACCATCAGCAGATCACGCATGCACGCTCCCGACGGTGATCGCCCCTGACAGGAAAAGCCTCAAGAACACTAAGAGCAAAGCAGAACTCACACCAAGGCCTCATCTGCAAGCAGGCGCCGGGAGTGGCCCCTGAAAAAATTGTGCCCGAGGCGCAGGGAAAAGCGCAGGGCGTCCCTGTCCCAAGGCGTGAAGCGCGGCAACTCGAACATGCCCGACTCCGGTCCGGCGGAGCCATAGGAGGTCGTGAATGCCGCCTCATAGCCAAGCTCTCTGGCGATGCGTGCATGAACGGCCTGATAGTCCTGGTCAGGACGTCCGTTGGGATAGGCGAAATAGCGCGGCGCCCGGCCGAGCAGGCGGGTCAGGTGATCCCGGTTGTCAGCGATCTGCTGCCGGGCCTCGCCCTCGGACAGCACGGCAAGAATCGGGTGATCCATAGTGTGTCCGCCGATTTCCATCCCTGCAGCCTGCAGTTGCTGCAGTTGAGCCGTCGTCATCATCAGATTCTCGGGGAGCACCGCCCGGGTTTCAGCCACGAATCGCTCAAGAGCTTGCTGACGCCCGTCCGGAGTGAGGTATTTGAGCTTGGGCAGGATACGTTCGGTCAGCCGGTGCCGCTCTCCTTCCGTCGCTACGGAACAGACGCCCAGCTGAAGCCAGCCCAGATCGAGGCGGTCACCCTGAAAACCCCGAAGCGCCTCCCGCGCCACATCGTTCCACATGATTCCCCCATCAAGGAATCCGCTCGCGACAAAGAACGTTGCCTTGACGCCGTGCTTGACCAGGATGGGGCAGGCAATGGTGTAGTTGTCCGCGTAGCCGTCGTCGAAGGTGATGGCCACCGAACGCGTCGGCAGGGTGCCGGCCTTCAGGCGGGACAGGGCCTCATCCATGGGCAGCACGTTGAAGAACTGCACTAGCGTGCCGACCAGCGCGTCAAAGCGGGCGGCATGCATCTCGTCGGGGGACAAGGGGTCCACGTCGGGGAGCACACGATGGAAGATCAGCACCGTCAGCCGCTTGCTGTTGCCTCCCAGCAGGGAGCCCATTCCCTCCAAAGCGAGTGACCATCCCTTTTTCATTGAAACCATCCAATCCTCTGAGCACGCGGCGGAACCGCTGGCTGATTGACACGAAAAGTAAGCCGCCCTGAGCAGACCGATCAATCGGCGGGCGGCGGCGTCAGGCCCGGGGACCAGAGGAAGCCGGGCAAATAGCGTCCTGCCGCCCCAAAACTGACATCAACAGGAGATCAACGCTTGACGTGGCTTACAACATACCGATTCTTGCCTGACTTTTCACGTGGGATTTCAGGCACTTCGTTAATTTCAACCTGTACTGTCTCACCCAATCTGGCGGCAAAATCACGACGGATGCGCAGGCGCTCGCCATCACCGAAGCGGGAATCCACGACCACCATGACCTCCGTGCGGTCGAGGCTGTGCTGGATGATCTTGAAGCGCTGCACCCCCGGCAGGTCGCGGACGGTATAGATCAGGGCAAGGGCGTGGATGACGGTGCCGTCGGCCGCCACCACGAAATCGGTGGTACGCCCCTGGACTTCACTCAGTACAGGCAGCTTCACCCCGCAGCTGCACTCCTGAGTGCCCAGCACCCCGACATCGCCAGTACGGTAGCGCACGAAGGGGAAGCCCCGCGTCGCCGTGTGGGTCACCACGATCTCACCGGCTTCCCCGGGGGCAACCGGCCGCCCTTCGGGATCGACCGTCTCGACAATGATGTCTTCTGCCGAGAGATGGAGACTGCCGTGGGGACACTGGTGGGCGATGAAACCCGCGTCACGGGAGCCATAGCCGTTGGCCACCGGGCAGCCGAAGATCTCGGAGATGGATTTCTTCTGGTGCTCGTAGAGCATCTCGGAAGTCACGAAAGCCACTTTGATCCCCAGATCGTTCATGGGAATGCCCCACGCCCGCGCCTTTTCTGCAATGTGTGCAAAGGCCGACGGATAGCCAAACAACATACGCGGCCGAAGGGAACGGATCGTCGCCAGCATCTCGCGCACCTTGTCGTCGGACATCTCGAAGGCCGGCAACAGCCAGGTACGCAGCAGGCGATCCCGCACCGCCTTGACCCGATCCTGGGCGCCCAGTTCGATGGGTGACCCCCACAGCACCACTTCCGGATCGCCGATGTCCACATCCCACCAGCGGGTGGCCCGCCACTTGGCGGCAATGTCGTGGCTCTTGCGCTCCTTGCCGATGTAGAAGATCAGGGGCTCGCCACTCGAACCACCGGTGTTGTAACGCATCAGCGCCACCGCGTTGTCGGCGCGCAGCGCATCGACCTGCTCGCGGATCACCGGCTTGGTCATGAAGGGCAGGCGCTGCAGGTCCTCCACGCCACGGCACTGGCGCGGATCAAAGCTCAACTGACGGAACAAGTCCCGGAAATACGGTACGTGGGTTCCGATGTCGATCAGGAAGCTGCGCAGGCGCTCGGCTTGCAGGGCCAGAATCTCCTCCCGCGGCAGGTACTGGCTCTTCTCCAGATCGTGGAGACGCTCAACCGAGTTATGGGATTTCAGTTTCTCGTGGAGCGGAAAAATCACCCCCGAGCACAGTCGCGTATACAGGCCCATTTTGACTAATCCTTGGCAAGCATGGCCGCACGGTAAGCCGAGAGCCATTTCTCGCGGATCACGGGCCATGCGTACTGTTTGACTTCCTCACTGGCGGCGGCGGACAGCCGCTGCGCCTTGCCTTGGTCGAGCAGCAGTTCGATCATCGCCTCGGCCATGCGCTCGGGCGCCCGCGCCGGAATGAGCAATGCGGTGCGCCCGTGCTCGGCAATGAATGGCACCCCGCCCACATCGGTGGACACCACCGGCACCCCACTGGCAAAGGCTTCGAGAATGGAGATCGGCATGTTGTCGACGGTACTCGGATTGAGCATCAGGTCGGCCGAGGCGTAGAGGGCCGGTATCTTTTCATTGTCGATGCGACCCGCGAAGGTCACGGCACCGGCAATCCCCAACGCCTTGGCCATGTTCTCCAGGTTCTGGCGTTCCGGACCACTGCCAGCGACTGTCAGGGTCGCCGCCGGAACCCGCTTCAGCACCAGCGCGAAGGCGGAAAGGACGGTGGGGATATCGTAGATGGGCTCCAGGTTGCGGGTCACCACCACATGGGGCACATTCGCCTTTCCAGCCGTACGTGGCACGGCAAAACGCTGCAGGTTGATGATGTTGGGCACGATCCGGGAATCAAACCCGAAACGCCGGAACACGCCTTCGAGAAAGGCCGACGGCACCACCAGCCCGCTGGCACTGCCCAGGGTGCGATGAACAAAGCGCGGCGCGGCCGCAAAAAAGGGCTCGGCCTCACCCCCCCGGTAATTGACGATCACCGGCGTGCCACGGAGACGCGCAATCCAGATCGCTGGCGCCGAAAAGAGATGCCAGGACCAGCCCGAATTGGCCAGCACATGGATCACGTCACTGCGACCACTGGCCCGCCAGAGCGCAAAGAGATACGGCACAAGACGGGCAAAGGCCCGCAGCACGGGCACCCTGCCGACAAAGGCCGGACGGTAAGGGGCATTGGTGCGCACCAGTTCAACCTGCGCGCCTTCTCCTTCTAGCAATCCAAGCAGTTGCTTGCACTGGTTAGCCATCCCCCCGGAAGGCGGAGGGAGCGGGCCGACTACCGTCAGGCGCAAGCCCGAATACTGATCACCATCCATTACGGTCTTTCATTGAGTGCAACAAAGGCCGGTCACGGCGCACCTCGGGGCACCCGCTGCATCGACCGCCCGCGAGTTTAGCCCCGCCGCTTGCCAAAGCGTGTGATGCATCGCTCAATGACACCATCAAGACGCCCCATGGCCCGCAGCCAGGTATGATGGGTGAGCATCCTGTCGCGCCCGGCAAGGCTCAGACGCTGTCGTTCGGCTGGGTTGGAGAGAATGCGCATGATGGCGCGAGCATAGTCGGCAGGGGTGTCGGCCACCAGAAAATGCGCCTCGCTCTGGGCATCCACGCCACCGGCCGCGATGGAGCTGGTGACGACAGGCACCCCCATCGCCATGGCCTCAAGGATCTTGTTCTGGGTACCCCGGGCGATATTGAGCGGGGCGATGGTCAGCGCCGAGCGCCACACGTAGGGGCGCACATCCGGCACGGAACCAGTCACCGTCACCCCCGGCAGCTCCGCCAGCTTGCGCACACCGGGCGAGGGTTCGGCCCCGACGATGATCAGACGGATATCCGGCCTGGCGGCCCTGAGAAGGGGCAAGGTGTCCTGACAGAAGGTGGTCATGCACTCTTCGTTCGGGTAGTAATCCATACGGCCGATGAAGCTGATGGTACTTTCCTCGTAGGGCTCCGCCGAAGGTGAGAAGAACTCCGTATCCACGCCGTTCGGAAACCAGTCGGAAAGCACCCCGGTGCCGAAACTGTCGAGGGTCTGCTGCTCGGCAACCGTGGCCACCGCCCCCAGATCGAACTTGCGGGCGATGCGCTTCTCTGCAGACAGGATCTTCTGCCCTTCCAGCCAATAGCCCGCCGACACCGGAAAACGCTTGTAGCGCACGTACTCCAGCCATTTCTGGGAGTCCATGTCGCAGTAATCGAGCAGCTTGGGGATGTGAGTCACATCTTCCACGTAGCGGGCCACCGACGAGCAATGCACGATGATCAGATCCCACTGGCGATCCTTCAGCAAGCCGTTGATACGCCGCTGCAGTTCAGGAGAATAGAAGTAGGCCTCCGATGCCGAACCCGTCGTGGGCAAACTGGCCACCATCCGGAGTACCTGGACCGGCGCCTTCACGGTGGCCATTTCGAAACCGGCGCAGAAAGGCGCAATCCCCCTGCCCTCCTCCACTTCTTCCTGGGAGCGCGCCAGGGAACACACGGTCACCTTATGCCCCTGCTCCGACAGGTGGCGGATCATGTGAAAGGCACGGACCTTGGCCCCGCCGACCGGCGGGTAGGGAAAACGATGGCAGATGAATAGTATGTTCATGCGGAATATGACTTCTCCGGAGGCCACACGAATGGCGCGGCGGGAGCTGGCGGCAGAATCATGGCCGCCCGGTGATGACCAGCACCTTCAGCGGGACAGCGTACTGCCGTAAGCAGCCAGGGCACGACCGTAGACATCCTGATAGCGCTCGACGCTACCCTTCCAGGTCCGTTCAACCTCTACGAAATAGCGCGCCTGGGTTCGGATCTGCGGCCACAGCTCGCGCTTGTCGAGCACTTCGCCAATGGCAGCGGCCAGAGCCTGCTCGTCACCGGCCCGGAACAGGAAACCGGTCTCCCCGTGACGCACGAGCTCCTTGTGCCCCCCCACATCGGACGCAACGAACATGCGCCCCTGGGCCATGGCCTCAAGAGGTTTGAGAGGGGTGACGAGTTCGGTCAGACGGAAGATCGGAAG
>NZ_JAQVCN010000074.1 GCF_028689785.1 Zoogloea sp.
TGCTCGGCAGCGCCTTCTATCCGGTTCTTGTCCATCGGCTCGCAGATTACGATCCACGCTTCCTTCCCACGCTCGGTCGCCCTCACGCAGTTGCGCTTCACTTCGTTCGCTGTGATCAACTTACGGCAGGACTTACACCCGCAGGAGTGCGCCCACGCTGGGCGCACCCATGAAAATGGCCCCGGGTGTCCGGGGCCATTTTTGTGTGTGGAGCTCGAATGAGTCCGGCCCACTGAAAGCGCGCTTTACCAGGTGTAGCGGGCGTTTACCCCGGCCATCCAGTTGCGGCCCGGGGCGGGTTCGTAGTAACGGCCGTTGGCGTCGCCCACCACCACCGAACCCACGTAGTTGCGATCGAAGACGTTGTCCAGGCGGGCAAACTCGGTGAAGCGCCAGGCGCCGGCCTGCTGCTGGGCGGTGAGGCGCAGGTTGGCGATGAAATAGGAGGGCGCGGGCAGCTGGCCGTTGGTGTCTTCCACGTACATCTTGCTGCGATACACGCCTTCGACGGTGCCGGTGATGGACGGGGCGATTTTCCAGGCCAGGTCGCCAAACACCGTGGTGCGGGGGATGCCGGGCATCAGCTTGCCGGCGGACACCAGGGTGTTGGCGTTGCCGCTGCGGAAGTCTTCATCGTAGATGGCACGCAGGTGCGACACGGCGAAGCGGCTGCTCAGGTCACGCCGCCAGGCCGTGTCGAAGGAGGCTTCGACGCCCTGGCGCAGGGTCTTGCCGGCGTTCTTGTAACTGGTGCGGCCACCAGTGGCAGCATCCACCACCAGCTCGTCCTCGGTGTTGATCTGGAAGACGGCCAGGTTCACGCGGCTGTTATTGCCCACGAAGGCCTTGGCGCCGATCTCGTAGTGCTCGCTCTTCGAGGGGTTGAGGCCGAAGTTGAAGCTGCCGCCGCTGCCCGAGTAGAACATCTCGTTGAGGGTCGGCGTCTCGAAGCCGCGGCCGGCGCTGGCGTACAGGTTGACGGCCGGGTTGAGCTTGTAGACCACGCCCAGCACCGGCGTCGTCTTGCTGTAGTCCTTGCGGCCGCTGTCGTCACCATTGACGCCGACGATGTACTGGTCATCCACCTTGAATTTCACCTGGCTGTGGCGCACGCCGGCGGTGAACGCCCAGTTGCCCCGTGCCCATTCGGTCTGCACGTAGGGGTCAAGGCTTTCGACGCTGTCGGTCTCGTTGCGGCGCAGGCGCCCCTTGACGCCGAGGGTGGTGCCGACGAAGTTCTCGTAGCCCTTGCGCACGTCGGTGCTGGTGTCCAGGTCGACACCGACGGTGGTTGTGAGCCGGCCGCCGGCCAGATCGCCCACGGCGATGTAGCGGGCGCCGATGCCGTAGAAGCTGCGGTCGAAGTCAATGATGCCGCCGGAGTGGCGGGGGTTGGCCTGCACGTTGAAGGGGATGGATTGGTACTGGATCACGCTGCGTTGGCCACTGTAGGCCGACAGCTGCAGCGTGTCGCGGCCGATGCGGCGCTCGTAGGCGACGCCGGCCTGAAGGTGGTCGATGCTCTTGCGGGTGTCGTAGGCGAGGGCGGCGCTGTCCACGGCCTTGGGGTTGCTCTTGTACGCCGCCCAGGGCAGGCCCAGGGGGTCCTGGGTGTTGTGCTGCCACATGCCGTTGATGGTGAAGGTCAGTTTGCTGACGTCGTCGGGCTTGCCGGTGAGCTTGAGGAAGGCCTGGTCGCGGGTGGCGGCGGAATGGTCTCGGTAGCCGTTGGTGTCGAAGCGCGAGGCATTGAACACGTAGCCCAGCCCCCCAGCCTTGCCCTGGGCGCCCACGTCGGCCTTGGTGGTACCGTAGCTGCCGGCAGCAAAGCCACCTTCCACGCTGGGGCGGTCTTCGGGTTCGCGGGTGAACAGCTGGATCACGCCGCCCGAGTGATTGCCATAGACGGCGGAGTAGGGGCCGCGCAGCACTTCCATGCGCTCGGCCACGTCCAGGTTGAAGGTGGCGGCCTGGCCCTGGCCGTCGGGCATGCTGGCCGGGATGCCGTCGGCGATCAGCTTGACCCCGCGTACGCCGAAGGCCGAGCGGGCACCAAAACCGCGGGTGGAAATCTGTAGGTCCTGGGCGTAGTTCTGGCGGTTGTTGGCCACCACGCCGGGCACGGCGATGAGAGCTTCGGAGGCATTCACCCGGGGCTGGCCGGCGGTGATTTGTTCCCGGTCGAGCACGTCGATGGCCGCCGGCAGATCGAAGCTTGCGGCTTCGGCGCGGCTGCCGGTGACCACCACCGGGTTGAGGGTGAGCTTGGCGTCGTCGGCGGCCTGGGCCAGGCTGGCGCTGCCGAGGGCGGCGGCAAGGGCGATGGCGAGGGGGCGGGGGGTGAAGTGGGGCGGCATGATTCCTGTCTCCGAGGTCTTGTTCTGGTCCGGGAGGTGGCCGGAGCGCAGCGGACAATACCCTTTGCCGGCAATCCTTGCCTCAAGAAAATCGTGATTTTCCGGGAGCGTGTGTCTCCATCAAGAGGGGGCCGGCAGAGCGGGCCTGTATACTTCCGGCATTGATCGAAGCGTTCATCCCGCATGTCCCTGTCTTCCCGGATCCGGATTGCCGTGCTGCGCCATTGTCGCCATGCCCTGGCGGCAATGGCGTTGCTGCTGGGTGCCATGCCCGTGCTGGCCCAGACGCCTCTGACCCTGCAGCTCAGGTGGAGCCATGGCTTCCAGTTTGCCGGCTACTACGCGGCGCAGGAAAAGGGCTTCTACCGGGAGGCCGGCTTCGAGGTGAAGCTGCTGGAGGCGCGGCCCGGGCTGAATGTGGTGGCCGAGGTCACCTCGGGACGGGCGGATTTCGGTGTTGGGACCAGCGGCTTGTTGATGGCCCGCCAGGCCGGTGAGCCGGTGGTTGTGCTGGCGACCATCTTTCAGCATTCGCCGCTGGTGTTGATCGCCCGACGGGACGCCTACCTCCAGTCGATCCACGACCTGGCGGGGCGACGGGTGATGATCGAGCCGGGGGCGGACGAGTTGCTGGCCTATCTGCGCCGCGAGCGCATTCCTCTGGACAGCCTCATCCGCATACAGCACAGCTTCGCGCCCGATGACCTGGTTTCCGGCAAGGTGGATGCGATCTCAGCCTATTCGTCCAACGAGCCCTACGCCCTCGACAAGGCGGGGATGAGCTACCACGTGTTCACGCCCCGGTCGGCGGGCATCGATTTTTATGGTGACAATCTCTTCACCTCGGAGAACCGGCTCAAGTACAACCCTGAACTGGTGCGGGCCTTCCGAGAGGCCAGCTTGCGGGGTTGGCGCTATGCGATGGATCACCCGGAGGAGGTGGCGGCACTGATTCATTCGCGCTATTCGGATGCGCAGCCCCTGGATTTCTACCTCTTCGAAGCCCGTCGGATGGTGCCATTGGTGCGCCCCGATCTGGTGGAGATCGGCTACATGAACCCGGGGCGCTGGCAGCACATCGTCGATACTTACGGAGACATGGGCATGCTCCCGCGGGATTTTGATTTTCGCGGCTTTCTGTATTCGGAGGGGGGTGGCCGTGATTCCGAAGGCCTGCGCCTTTACCTGGCCGCAGCCCTCGGCGGGCTCGCGCTGGTGATTGCGGTGGCTACCTATATCCACCGAATCAATCGCCAGCTGCACCGCAGTGTGGCGGAGGCCCGGGTAGCCGCGGGAGAGTTGCGGGCCAGCGAGGAGAAGTACCGGATTCTCACCGAGACCATGAAGGATGTGGTGTGGACTGCCGATGCCGACACGCTGCGGATCACCTATGTCAGCCCGTCCATCGAGCGTCTGCGCGGCTACACCGTGGCGGAGCTGCTGGGCAGCCCCATCGAGAGCTCGGTCAAGCCGGGTGAGCGGAACACCCTGCGCAGCCTTGTACGCCAGCGCAGCCGCGCCTTCCGGGCTGATCCCGATGGGTCGCCGCATTTCTATACAGAAGTCTTCGAGCAGCCCTGCAAGGACGGGGGCAGTGTATGGACCGAGGTGGTCACCACCTACGGCGTCAATCCCCGAAGCGGCATCCTGGAGGTACACGGGGTGACCCGGGACATCACCGAGCGGCGTGCCAGCCAGGAGCGCATTACCCACATGGCCGAACATGATCTGCTGACGGACCTGCCCAACCGGGCGTTGGTTACCGATCGCCTGAGTCAGGCCCTGGCCACCGCCCGGCGCAATCGCCACCGGGTTGCGCTGCTGTACATTGATCTGGACCGCTTCAAGCCGATCAATGACACCCATGGGCATGCGGTGGGCGACCTGCTGCTCCAGGAAGCCGCCGGGCGCATGCGTGCCTGCGTGCGGGAGTCCGACACGGTGGGCCGCTTTGGTGGTGACGAGTTCGTGGTGCTGCTGCCCGTGGTGGAGAGCAGTGAGGACGCCCTGCGGGTGGCCGAGAAGATCCGCGCGGCTTTGGGGGAGCCCTTTCTGCTGGCCGGGCTGTGCCTGGAGGTGTCGTCAAGTATCGGTGTGGCCCTGTATCCCGAGGATGGCCGGGATCAGGAGGCCCTGCTGCTGAGCGCCGACCGCATCATGTACGAGGCCAAGCGTGAAGGGCGTGACCGGGTGAGCATGTCCGCGGCGGGGTGAGTCTGGCTGCGGTCTTTCAGTATTTGGAGCTTGCCCGTGGCCACGGGCAAGCTGTCGCCGATCAAGGCGCCTGCAGGGGCGGCGGGGCTAGCATGGGGCGGTCGATACTGCTCGCCCTTCCCGCATCGCCATGACTTTCTCTGCCAAGCCCCTGTGGCTCGTCGGGTTTCGGCCCTTCTTCATCCTGGCCTGTGCAGCCGGGGCGATCCTGCCCATGCTCTGGGCCTTGATCTTTTCCGGAGTGCTGCCAGCCCCGGCAGGACGCTTCAGCCCCGTGCAGTGGCATGCCCATGAGATGTTCTTCGGCTTTGGCTGGGCCGTGCTGGGCGGCTTCTTGCTGACAGCCACCAAGAACTGGGTGCAGGTCCGGGGCTATCACGGTACGGCCTTGGTCGGGCTGGCCCTGGCCTGGGGTGTCGAGCGTATCGGAATGGCCTGGGGCGGGGGGTGGTCGCCGGCGCTGTTCTGGGTATCGAACCTGGTTTTTCTCGGCAGCATTGTCGTGATGCTGCTGGTCACGCTGCTGCGTTACCGACACCAGGACAGCTTTGCCGACAACTATTTCTTTCTCCTGGTGCTGCCGGTTTTCCTGGCAGCCAAGCTGTTGCTGCTCTCCGACGCATATTTTTCCGCTGGCGCGAGCATGAGCCTGGGTCTGTTCCGGATGGCTTTTCTGGTCATGCTGGAGCGCACCCTGACACAGTTCATGAAGGGGGGGTTTCAGGTGGACATCCTGCGCCGCCCGCGGCTGGATCTGGCGATCAAACTGAGTGCTGCCAGTCTCGTCTTCCAGGCCTGGATGCCCCCCGCGCTGGCGCTCGCCGTGCTGGCGACCCTCGCGGCCCTGCTGATTTACCGCTTCGCCTGGTGGCGGCCGGATCTGGGTTTTCGCCGTCTGGAACTGGCGGTCATGTATCTGGGCTACCTGGCGATCGTGGCCCAGTTGTTATTGGAGGTCTTGGCGCTGCTGGGCCTGCGTGCTTGGACCGGCAGTCTGTCGATGCACGTCTTCACCTTTGGCGCGATGGGGTTGATCATCCCTGCCATGCTGGTACGCATCTCCCTCGGCCATACCGGGCGCAAGGTGGTGTTCGACGGGGGTGACCGGCTGGTGATCCGGATCATGCTGCTGGCCTTTCTGGTGCGCATCGTGCTGCCCCAGGTGTTCCCCGCGGCCTACCCCCACTGGATTCATCTGGCCGCCCTGGCGTGGACGGCCGCCTTCGCCATTCTGGGTTTCCGTCTGGTTCCGCGCTTGCTAGCCCCCCGGGTGGATGGGAGGGAGCACTGAGGGCGCGTCAGGCCGGGGCTCCAACGGGCTGATCGGCATATCGCGGGTCAAGGAAGTGCCCCCCGGCGGGTGGTAGGGTGCAGCGACGAGCCTGCATTCCCTGGAGGAGCCTTCCGTGCACTACCCCCCGTTTTTTGACGCCGTGCCCCGTGTGCGGGTGCGTGACCCCCTTTCCGAGTTTCTTGGTGCTGTCGATGGTGGTGTCATTGAATACTGCTATCTCGATGCCGTCCGCCTCGCCGGGCATTCCTGCCCGACGGTGGCGGGGGCCTACGGGCTGACCCGGCTGGCCCTCGGTGCCCTATACGGCGCTGCCCTGGCGGAGCGGGGAGGGGTGCAGGTGACGCTGCGTGATGAGGCCTCGGCGGGGGTGGCGGGCGTGGTCGCCAGCGTAGTGTCCCTGCTCACCGGCGCCTGTACCGATACGGGCTTCAAGGGCCTGGCTGGCCGTTTCGAGCGGCGCGGGCTGTTGGCCTTCGGTGTCGAGCAGGCCTGCGAGCTGCGCTTTACCCGGCGTGATGAAGGGGCCAGCGTGGATGCGGCAGTCAACCTGCGTGCCGTGCCGGCGGACCCACAGATGATGCCGCTGATGCAGCGCTGCCTGGCGGGCGCCGCGGACGAGGAGGAAACCCAGCTCTTCCGCAGCCTGTGGCAGGACCGGGTGCGCCGCATCCTGCTTGAGCACGGGGATGACCCGGACGTGTTCGTCATCCGCCATATCGACTGATCCGGAGGCCCCATGTCATCCAAACCCTCTGATGCAGACCTGCCTCCTGCGCCGGTCTGTTCTTCGCCGCCCTGTTATGCGGCGGAGTTTCCCGGCTATTTCGGTGAAGGTGTGGCGCTGCCCGATCCGGCCGTGATCGATGGCCTGAATGCCCTGCTGGAGGCCGAACGCGCTGGCGCCAAGGTGTTGGCCATTCTGCGGGACGAGCTGGATGCCCGTTCCCCCCAGCGGATGCTGCTGGAGCGCCTGCAGAAGGATGAGGGTGCCAACGCAGTGCGCCTCTACAAGACCATACGCCGGCTGGGTGGCGTGGCCTCCCACGACACCGGGGCCTTCGTGCAGAAGACCCTTGCCGTCGACGGGCTCACCGCGCGCCTGGTGTTCCTTAACAAGGGGCAGGCCTGGGTGGTCAGGAAGATCGATCAGGTCTTGCCCAAGCTGAAGGACGAGGCTGCCCGGGAGGTACTCGTGGAGATGCGCGTGTCGCACCTGGACAACATTGCCGCGTGCGAAGCGCTGCTCGCCGGGAGCTGAGGGCCGTGACCTGACGCATGGACATTGATCCAGCTCAAGCCTGAAAAAGACTCTGTGTCGCCCGGAATGCGGGCACGCTGTGCCGCCCGGATCCTTGCCCCGGGTGCGTAAATGGCGTCTCTAAACAGCCAGGAGAGGAAGCGATGGATCTCGCTGCAAACGTGGCCCCGGCGGGCGTGTCCGCCGTGCCGGGCAACCGGGGAATCTGGGTCGGCATCCTGTGCGAGCTGAGCGAGTTTGCGCTGATGTTCCTGGCCTGGGCGTGGTTCCGCCACGTACACCCCGATGATTTTCATGCCGGCCCGGCCATGCTCAACCTTGGCTCCGGCATTGCCAACACGGTGGTCATGCTGACGAGCGGCTATCTGGCGGTGCGGGCCGTGCTGGCCATCCGCCGTGATGATGCGATCGCGGCGCGCAACTGGCTCATCGCAACCTTGCTCGGCGGGCTGGTTTTCTTGCTGATCAAGGCCTTCGAGTTCCGCTGGAACGTCGAGCACGGTGTGGTGGGCACCGGGAACAGCTTTGTGGCCATGTACTACTACCTGACCTTCAATCACCTCGTCCATGTGGTGTGGGGCTGTCTGGGTTTGATCTGGGCCATCCTGCGGGCGCAGTTCGGCGCCTACAGCGCGGCGGACCATGAGGGGCTTGAGGCGGCGGTGCTTTACTGGCATGCCACCGACCTGGCCTGGATCGTCATCTTTCCCCTGCTGTACGTCTTGCACTGAGGTGCCTGTCATGACGAATATCGATGAAGGCCGGGCGACCATCGTGTGGCTGGGCCTGGTGGTGCTGACCCTGGGGAGTGCCTGGCTCGGAGAGGGCGCGTTGCCGGCGGGCCTGACTGCGCTCGTCGTGGCACTCATCGTCGGACTCAAGGGGATGCTGGTGATACGCCACTACATGGGCCTGGGCGAGCCCGGCTCGCGGCTGCGTCTGGCCATGCGCATGTACTTTTTTGTTGTGCCCGTGCTGATCCTTGTTGCGGCGTCGCCGGGGGGGTGACGAGGGGGCCTGCCGCGCACAAGAACGGTGCGGCTCCCCGGCTCCCCGGAGGGCTTTCGGGCCGCGGTATTACCCCATTCTGGTGCATCACAAAAACATTCGACGCGCGCGAATTGCCTTGCTATTGTGTCTATGCGCGGACCTCCTCACGGCCGCCTTTCTTTCATGGAGCGCGTCAATTGGGTACTAAGCTTTACGTGGGCAATCTGGCCTACAGCGTGGATAAGAGTCGTCTGGAAGAGATTTTTGGCGAGTTCGGCACCGTGGCTTCTGCCCAGGTGATCATGGACCGCGAAACCGGCCGCTCCAAGGGTTTCGGCTTTGTCGAAATGGGTTCCGATCAAGAAGCGCAAACCGCCATCTCTGCCCTCAACGGCAAGAGTGTTGACGGCCGCAACCTGACCGTCAACGAAGCACGTCCCCAGGAGCCCCGCAGTGGCGGCTTCGGCGGTGGCGGCGGCCGTCGTGGTCCGGGCGGCGGCGGTGGGTTCGGTGGTGGTGGTGGTGGCCGTCGTGGCCCCGGTGGTGGTGGTGGTGGTGGTGGCTTTGGTGGCGGTGGCGGCAACCGTTACTGAGTCTGTTTTCGGCCCGCGTCCGGCGGGCTGACTCATCCCGGTTTCAAGTCAGTGCCGGTGACCCAGCGGGTTGCCGGTGGCTGGCTCTTGAGTGTTCCCCTTGTTGAATCCCTTTTGTATTCCGTATGACGGGAAGGTGATCTTGGCCAAGACCAATTATTCGTTCGAGAAGCGTCAGCGGGAACTGGAAAAGAAGCGCAAACAGGAAGAGAAGCGCCTGCGCAAGCTGGAAGGCAAGGGCACATCCGATGAAGGCGAGGCAGAGGCTGAGCTTCCGGATGCGTCGTCGACTGCCGGAGAAGACCCTACAACAGCGGCGTGAATGACTTCGATTGACCGGCTTGCTGTCCGGACAGGATTCTACAAGGCCCCGATTTCGGGGCCTTGTTGCGTCTGCAGCCTGTGTCGACGGGCCGGGGGCAGGGGTCAAGCGGGGTCGAAATGCTCCAGCATCAGCTGGATGCCGGCGACGCCGTTGTATTCATTGACGGCCAGCCGGAAGGCCGCGTGGATGGTCTGGGCCGCTGGTTCCGCATGATTGAACTGGATCGCGTCGATACGGGTGTTGCCCTTGCGCAGCTGCAGCTTGAGGTGCTTGTCCTTGAGGATGCGCTGGTTTTCTACCCTGAAGGTGTCGTCGAATACCGGTGCCGAAAAGCCCTGGCCCCAGATTTCGCGCTCCAGCAGGCGGGCGGTTTCGAGGCTGTAGAGGCTGTCCTCCAGTGGGCCGTCGGTTTCGAGGCTGCGGGTCAGGTCGGCGGGGTCGATCAGGCCTTGCACCACGCTCTCGAACAGGGTCTCGAAGCGCGTGAGGTCGTCTTCCCGGATGGTCAGCCCGGCCGCCATGGCGTGGCCCCCGAACTTGAGGATCAGCTCCGGTGCCTGCTTGGTTACCAGGTCGAGGGCATCCCGCAGATGCAGGCCGGGGATGGAGCGGCCCGATCCCTTGAGTTCTCCTGCGTTGCCTCGGGCAAAGGCGATGGTGGGGCGGTGGAACTTCTCCTTGATGCGCCCGGCCAGGATACCGATGACCCCCTGATGCCACTCGGCTTCGAACAGCACCAGGGTCGAGCGGGCCCCCGGATCAATGCCGTCCAGTTCGGCCATGGCACCTTCCTGCATCTCGGCTTCGATGGCCCGGCGTTCCCGGTTGAGCTTGTCGAGCTCCTGGGCGATGTTGAGGGCACGGCCCATGTCGTCGGTGATCAGGCATTCGATGCCCAGGGACATGTCCGCCAGCCGGCCGGCGGCGTTGAGGCGGGGGCCAAGGGCGAAGCCCATGTCGAAGGTGGTGGCCCGGCTGGCGTCGCGGCCGGCGGCGGCAAACAGGGCGCGGACGCCGGGCTGCATGCGGTCGGCACGCATGCGCTGCAGCCCCTGGGCGACGAGGATGCGATTGTTGTGGTCGAGTTTGACCACGTCGGCCACGGTGCCCAGGGCGACCAGGTCCAGCAGATCTGCCAGGTTGGGCTCGGTCTTGCCTTCAAAGGCGCCGCGGTCGCGCAGCTCGGCACGCAAGGCCAGCATGGTGTAGAACATCACCCCCACGCCGGCCAGGGCCTTGCTCGGGAAGGCGCAGCCGGGCTGGTTGGGATTGACGATCACATCCGCCTCGGGCAACTCGTCGCCGGGCAGGTGGTGGTCGGTGATGACGGTGGCGATGCCGTGCTCCCGCGCGGCGGCCACGCCTTCGACGCTGGCGATGCCGTTATCCACGGTAATCAGCAGGTCGGGCTCCATGCCGGCGGCCAGTTCGACGATGGCCGGGGTGAGGCCGTAGCCGTATTCGAAGCGATTGGGTACCAGATAGCCGACTTCGGCCCCGAAGGCGCGCAGGGCGCGCACACCCACGGCACAGGCGGTGGCTCCGTCGCAATCGTAGTCGGCGACGATGACCATGCGCGCACCCGCTTCGATGGCGTCGGCGAGGATCTGTGCGGCGTCATGCACGCCTTTGAGCTGGGCGGGAGGCAGCAGGGCCTTCAGGCTGTAGTCGAGCTGTTCACGATTGTCGATGCCGCGGGCTGCGTAGATGCGGGCCAGCAGCGGGTGGGTGCCGGCTTCGAGCAGGCGGCTGACGGCGCGGCCGGGGACCGGGCGGGGCAGGATGCGGGTCATGGGGTGCTTGATTGGGGTTGAGGGGCGGTCGCCAACAGGGCATCGAGGGTCTGGGGTTTGCGCCAGAACTTCCACAGGCCGGAGGCGGCGATGTCCACTTCGAGCAGGTGTCTGTCGTCGGGCACCCGGATACGCACGCTGTTGAGGCGGCGGGCCTTCAGATCGGCGAGCAGAGGTGTGAACCAGTGGGTTTCGAGTTGCACGAGTTGGTGCAGCCAGGCGTCCTTGTCATGGTGCAGGGCCGGGCGCTGCAGGGTGTCGAGCAGGGCCAGGGCCGGCCCGGTGGGCGTGGCGTAGGTGCTGCTGGTGTCGGGCGTCAGCCCGGCCAGGTGCGCCAGGCCGAGGGCGTAGGGCTGGCTGGCTTGCAGCCGGCTGATCCGCGGTGTGCACGGAGCTTGGCGAGGGCCGGCTCCCCACAGCCAGATGCCGTTGATCTTGCGCTGGCCGGCTTCTTCCCGGGCTGTATTTACCGGGTGGCTGAAGAGCCACACCTCGATCTCGTTGGACAGGCGTGCCCAGCGGCTGATGTCTTCGCCTTCGGGCAGGAAGAGCTGCACCGGGCGGCCATTGACGTCTGCCAGGGGGTGGAAGCGCGGGAGGGGCTGCTCTGCCAGGTGCACGTACCAGCGGTCCGGGGCCGGGGCCTCGAAGTGCCCGATGTCGGCAAAGGTGTCGTTGAGCCCGGTCATGAGGGTGTCGGCTTCCTGGCGGGTAATGACCAGTCCGCTGGCGTCGGCCAGGAGCAGGGTATCCCGGGCGAAGTGCAGGTGCACCGGGTCGCAGCACAGCCAGTGGCCTCCAACCGCCGGGCTGGGGCCGGGCTCGCCACTGCGTCGCAGCAAAGCATGGGAGACCTTGCTGGTGACGCCCAGGGCGTCGGCAAGCAGGGTCTCGGTGCTGGCCGGTTCGGCCCAGCGGCTGCGTGCGAATCCGAGCAGGGTGGCCAGCGCCGGCAGAGGTTGGGCGTTGGCAGGGTGTCGGCCGGGGGCTGCGGCGAGCCAGCTCAGGCCGGGAATGATCAACTCTAATTGCATCAGGGAAAGCCGGTTTGGCCCCCTATGGATGTATGACCATCCGGGTGGGGGCGCGTGTGTGCCATGGTTGATGTTGTTTAGGGCGTAGTTCGCCAGTGCCTGTTCGCTTGGGAGAGGGGAGGCGGGAGCCGCATTCTAGTGGACTGCCGCACGTCTGCGGGGCCTGGCAGTGCCCGGCCCTCGGCAGGTGGCGCTCTCTTATGGAGCCGTGATCCATCTGGCGGCGAAGGCGCTGGAGCACTGGCGTGCCTGGGTCGCACCCATGTTGCGGGTTTCGCTGAAACGGCAGGAGGGTGCCACGTCGCCGCTTAGGAGTTCTTCGGTGGCGCTGCGCAGGCCGCGGGCGTCCGGATGAGTGGCCGAAATGGCTCCGGTGGGCACAAAGCCGCCCCGGTATGGGGTTCTCGGGCTGTCGGTCAGCAGAAATAGCAGGCGGGTGCCCGTCAGCGACTTTCGCCCCTCCGGGGGTGGCAGGTCGATCCGGGCGCCGGGCTCCAGGCGCGTGTCCGCACTGTACTGATTGGGATAGAGCAGGCTAAGGCCAGCTTCGCCGGCCATCAGTACGTACAGATGCCCGGAGCGGTCACTGCTGATCTGCATCGGTGTGCCTGCGGCTGTGGCGCGGCCGGCGGGGCGGGCATCGAAGCGGCGGCGCTGGTCGCGCTGGGCATGGACGGCCTCCAGGGTACGTCGGGGGGCATCGGCGCCGCTGGGGTCGGAGGGCCACGAGAAGGGGGCGGGGATCAGTGCCGGGTTGCCGGCGAGGGCCAGTTGCTGCTCGCCCGGCTTGCGGTCCAGCAGCGGTTGGGCGCAGCGGCGCAGGGCGTCGCCGTCTGCCAGGCCGCTGCCCGGTGTCGGCGACCTGCCTTCGAAGCAGGCCAGCAGGGCCTGGGTGGCCAGGCCGCCGTTGCCATCTTCAAAGGCCGCTCGGTTGCGCGGGGCAGCCAGCAGGAGTTGGACATTGGCAGGGAGCGGCGTGCCGCCCTGGCCAAAGCTCTCGCTGCTGCAGGCCCCGCCGGCAAGGGGCTGGCGGCTGAAGCGGTTGTGTTCCGAGGTGGTGGGCTTGCGCTCGTCGCCGCGGCCGGCATCGATGACGACGAAAACCTTGTCGGCTCGGGCCGACAGGCCCTGCAGGTAGCGGTGCAGTTCGGTGGCGGTGAACAACTGTTGGTCGTTGCTGAGGATGGCGTCACCGCAGTCGGCGCTGCTTCGCGGGCGGGCGCCGGAGGCCGCGATGTGGATGAACACCCGGTCCTGGTCACCGATCCGCGCGTCGAACTCGGCCAGAGCCTGACGGAGTCCGTCCAGGCTGAGGGAGGCGAGGTAGCGGGTGTTGGCATCGGGGACGCCCATCAGTGCGGCGATGCGACCGGCGTTACCTGCGTCGGCCTGGGCCCCGGCGGGTGTCAGGCCGAGGATCAGGGCGTGGTTGCTGGCCCGGGCCGCGCTGCGCGGTACGAGGGCGGCGCTGCCGCTCTGCATTGGGGGCGATGGGGCCGGGGCGGTGCTGTTCTCGAACGGCGTGTTGCTCAGGTCGGTGCTGTCCCGATGAATCCAGCCGGTCCGGTGACCGGGGATCTCCACCCGGACCCATTCGCCGCGCACTTCGAGTACCTGAACGCTGCTGCGCCGGTGCACTTCGGCGATGCCGAAGGCAAAGGCTGAAGGGCTGTCGCGGAGCTTGTCGGGCCGGGTCATGAGCGCCGTCTGGGCGGTCGCCAGCGCGGGCAAGGCGATAAGCAGGGCTGCAAGGGTGGCTCGAAGCATGGTCAGGTTCCTGGCGGGGCGGACGGGGGTCGTTGCCACAGGGCTCTCCCGGCGCATGCGGCAACGGATTGTACTGCCCGGCGCAGGGCAGGATACCCAGTCCTTGCCAACTCCGGCACAATGCGCCTTCGCGCCGTGTGCCGGCGTTTCCGCGTTTCCGGTTTCGTGCTGATGTCCTATGAATTTCTCGTCGGTCTGCGCTACACCCGCTCCAAGCGGCAAGCGCAGGGCCGCAATCGTTTCATCTCCTTCATTTCACTGGTGTCCATGCTGGGTATCGCCCTGGGAGTGGCGGCGCTCATCGTCGTGCTGTCGGTGATGAACGGATTCCAGAAAGAGCTGCGCACCCGCATCCTGGGGGTGGCGTCCCACGTCCAGGTGAGCGGCTTCGACGGGGAACTGAGCAACTGGCAGCGTGTGGCCGACGATGCCGCCAAGCACCCGCAGGTGCGCTTTGCGGCGCCCTTCGTGCAGGCTCAGGGCATGCTGTCCTTTGACCAGACGGTGCGTGGCACGCTGATCCGCGGGATCTTGCCCGAAGCAGAGGACAAGGTGGCTGACTTCGCCCAGCACATGCGCTTCGGGCGGCTGGATGACCTGCGTGCCGGGGAGTTCGGCATCGTCCTCGGAGCCGATCTGGCGCGGGCGCTACGGGTCTCCATGAACGATAAGGTCACGCTCATCGCGCCTCAGGGGCTGGTGACACCGGCGGCCATCCTGCCGCGCCTCAAGCAGTTCCGGGTGGTGGGCATCTTTGAGGTGGGGATGTATGAGTACGACTCCAGCCTGGCCCTGGTGCATCTGAACGACGCCCAGACCCTCTATCGCATGGAAGACCGGGTGTCCGGCGTGCGGCTCAAGCTCGACGACCTCTTCGAGGCCCCCCGGGTCGCCCGGGAGCTGACAGCCTATGTGGATGCGGATGCGGTGGTGTCGGACTGGACCCGTAGCCATGCCAATTTCTTCCGGGCCGTGCAGATCGAGAAGAACGTGATGTTCATCATCTTGCTGCTGATCGTGGCCGTGGCGGCCTTCAACATCGTGTCCACTCTGGTGATGGCAGTGCAGGACAAACAGGCCGACATTGCCATCCTGCGCACTCTGGGGGCCAGCCCCGGCTCGATCATGGGGATCTTCGTGATCCAGGGGGCGCTGATCGGCTTCGTCGGGCTGGCGCTGGGGGTGCTGGGCGGTGTCAGCCTGGCTCTCAATATCGATGTGGTGGTGCCGGCCATCGAGCGGGCCCTGGGCATCCAGTTCCTGGCCAAGGATGTTTACTACATCTCTGATCTGCCCTCCGAGCTGCAGTGGGCGGACGTGATCACGATCACCACGGTGTCTTTCGTGCTGACCCTGGTGGCCACCCTGTATCCGAGCTGGAGGGCGTCACGCCTCAATCCGGCGGAGGCCCTGCGCTATGAGTGATGTGGCAATGCAAGCGCCGGTGATCGCGTGTCACGGCCTGTCCAAATCCTTCCGCGAGGGAGACGATGCGGTCGAGGTGCTGAGCAATGTGTCCCTGGCTGTGGGCCGGGGTGAGCGGGTGGCCGTGGTGGGCTCGTCCGGGTCCGGAAAGAGCACTCTGCTGCACCTTCTCGGCGGGCTCGACGCGCCTTCGGCAGGTGGCGTCAAGCTGCTCGGCAAGGATTTCTCGACGATCTCAGATGCGGAGCGTGGCCGGCTGCGTAACGAGTCGCTGGGCTTTGTGTATCAGTTCCATCATCTGCTGGCCGAGTTCTCTGCCCTCGAGAACGTGGCCATGCCGCTCTTCGTGCGGCGCACGAAGAAGGACGAAGCCCTGGCCCGGGCGGCCGAGACCCTCAAGGCCGTCGGCCTGGGCCACCGCCTGAGCCATACACCGGGTGAGCTGTCGGGGGGGGAGCGCCAGCGTGCCGCGATCGCCCGGGCGCTGGTCACCCGGCCGGCCTGCGTGCTGGCCGACGAGCCGACCGGCAACCTCGACCGGCAGACCGCCGAGAAGGTCTTCGCCCTGATGCTGGAGCTGGCCGAAGAGCAGGGCACGAGTTTCGTGATCGTCACCCATGACCCCTTGCTGGCAGCCCGCACCAGCCGGGTCTTGCATTTGCGTGACGGGGTCCTGTCGGCGGGCGACTGAGGGGCGCCTGACCGTGAACATGTGCTGGATTTCGGGTTTTCCTTAAGTTTGCAGGCGCAGGGGCCGATACGTGGTCAGTAGCGAGAGTCACGACCACGACCTTGTCGGAGCCCCTATGAAAATCCTCTTTTCACCTGCCGTTGCCATGCTCAATCGCATGCGCTACCCGGCGAAGTTCACCCTTCTCGGCGTGATCGCCCTGCTTGTGGTCGGCTTCCTGTTGGCCCAGCTGACCCTGTCGCTGCGCTCCAGCATCGTGTTTACCGCGAGCGAACTGGATTCGATCCAGCGGGTGCCGAGGCTGCTCAAGGTGCTGGAGTTGACCCAGCAGCACCGGGGGCTTTCGTCCGGGGTGCTCAACGGCAATGAAGAGCTGCGACCGCGCCTGCAGCAGAAGACCGATGAACTGGTGCAGGCCATGAAGGCTGCTGACGAGGTGTTGCTGGCCGATGTCGTTCCCAGCGCGAGCCGCCGTTGGGCCGAAGTGCGCAGTGGCTGGGAGACCCTGCACAGCAAAGGCCTGCAGATGGCGGCGCGGGACAATCTGGTGGCGCACACTGGGTTGATCCGCAAGATCGTGCTGGCCCTGCATGATTTTGGCGACGATGGAAATCTGACCCTCGATCCCTCCGCCGATACTTACTACCTCATCGACAACACCCTGCGCCGCGTGCCCGACGTGTCCGAACGCCTTGGGCGCCTGCGCGCCATGGGGACCGGTGCCCTCGCCGCAAAGACGGTGGATGACCAGCGGCGCTTTGATATCAGCTCCCAGCTCGGCGAGCTGAACATGGCGGTGCTGGATCTGAACGAGAACTTCGAGCGGGCCGCTGCCGCCAACGCCAAGGTACGGCCGAGCCTGGAGGCCTTGGGCAAGGATTTCAATGCATCGACCTCTCAGGTGGTCGACCAGCTTCAGAATCATGTTCTGAAAGGCGATCTGCAGATGCCGGCACCGGCCTATTTCGACATGGTGACCAAGACGATTGATCTGGTATTTGCCAAGACGTACGGCACCTTGATTCCCGAGGCAAGCAGTCTGCTTGACAAGCGGCTCAGCGAACTGAAGCAGGAGTTCTTCATTGCCGCGGTGCTTTCCTGCTTGTCCCTGCTGTCCCTGCTTTACCTGTCGGTGGGTTTTTGCATCGCCGTGATGCAGTCGGTGCAGGAGTTGCGGGCCGGGGCCCAGGAGTTGGCGGCCGGAAACCTGCGCAGCCGCATCGATTTTTCGGCCCGGGATGAACTGATGCAGGTGTCGGACCAGTTCAACCAGATGGCCCAGTCTTTTTCCGAGGTGATCGCCAAGGTCCAATCCGGCGCCAATGATGTGGCTGGGGCGGCCGTTTCCCTGTCCAGTTCGGCTGCGATGGTCTCGAGCGGCTCCGACCAGCAGAGCTCGGCAGCTTCCAGTATGGCGGCCGCAGTGGAGGAGATGACCGTTGGTATCGAGGAGATCGCCTCCAGCGCATCATCGGCCGAGGGTATTTCGTCCGAGTCCGGGCGCTTGTCCAGCGATGGTGGTGCGGTGGTGGCGCGCACTGTGGAGGAGATGGAGCGTATCGCCACGTCAGTGCGTGAGTCCGCGTCGGTGATCCAGGATCTGGGCGACCAGTCGGTGCGGATCTCGACCATCGTCAACTCCATCAAGGAGATCGCAGATCAAACCAATCTTCTGGCCCTGAATGCCGCCATCGAAGCGGCCCGGGCCGGCGAGACGGGCCGTGGCTTTGCCGTGGTTGCCGACGAGGTGCGCAAGCTGGCCGAGCGCACTGCCAAGGCCACCGACGAGATCACCAGCATGGTGATGGCCATTCAGAAGGGTACCAACCGGGCCGTGGAGACCATGCAGGACGGGGTGACCCGGGTTCAGGAGGGCGTGGTGCTGGCGGGCCAGGCCGGCAGCTCGATGGATCAGATCCGCGAAGGCGCCAGCCAGGTGGTTCGGGCCGTTACCGATATCTCGGCGGCACTGCGGGAGCAGGGCGCAGCCAGTACGGACATCGCCCGCAACGTCGAGCGCATTGCCCAGATGGCCGAGCAGAATTCTGAAGCCGTGCGGGAAACGGCGGGTACGGCACGGCGCCTGGAGAACCTGGCCCAGCAGCTGCGCTCGGAGGTGTCCCACTTCCGCATCTGAGCGTGTCTGGCCTGATGTCGCAAAAACCGGAGGTTTCGGCCTCCGGTTTTTGCTTTTAACAGCCACTTTTCAGTGGCGCCTGCGTTGGTGCCAGTGATGAATCAGGTAGGTCCGCCAGGCCAGCCGGGTGAGCAGGTAACCTGCAACAGCAAGACCCGAGGCAAGCACGACCAAGCCCAGGGCCAGGGGGCGGCCAAGATCAGCCATCCAGGCCCCGATGGCCGAAATCCAGTTCAGCAGATCGCCACCAGCCCATTCGGGCGGGGGTGTGAACCCCGTCGTACCCGCGCCCAACAGCCCTTCGCCGATGGAGAAAGCCAGGATGTAGAGCGGGACGACGGTTAAGGGGTTGGTGTAGAGGGTGGTGAAGAGGGCCAGGGGCAGGTTTACCCGGAGCGCAATGCAGGCCAGCGCTGCGCCGAGCATCTGGAATGGGCCGGGGATCAGGCCGCAGAACAGGCCGATGGCTACCGCTCCGGCCGCGGAGTGGCGGTTGAGGTGCCATAGCCGGGGATGGAACAGGGTGGTGCCGAAGGGCGCGAGCCAGCGGTTGGCGGCAAGCGACGTGGGGTCTGGCAGGTAACGTTTCAGCAGTCGTCGCATGAGGATTGAGGGTAGGGCGGCCGGGGGGCGCCAAGGGAGCGGGGATTCTAACCGACACCAAGGGCCTTGGTGATTCGAGCCGTACGGGCTAGATTTCGCGCCATGCGAATTATGTGTTTGGGATTTCTTCTCGGCGTGCTTGTCTGCCAGACGGGTGCCAGCCTGCCGTCGGTTGCGACGCAGTCGGCCGCCGCGGCGGGGGCGGCGGTCGCCTTGAGCCTGGCCTGGAAGGCGGGGCAGTGGCCGGGGCCGGTGGCGTATCGGGCTCTGCTGGCCCTGACGCTGCTCGGTGCCTCGCTGGCCGGCTGGGGCTATGCCGCCTGGCGTGCCGACATGAGGCTGGCAGACAGTCTGCCGGCAGAGTGGGAAGGGCGCGACGTGGTGCTTGCCGGTGTCGTGGCGTCGCTGCCTCAGGACTTTGAGCGGGGCGTGCGCTTCGACTTTCATGTGGAGAGCAGTGCCGCGCCAGTGCCGGCGGTGATCTCCCTGGCCTGGTACCGGGGCTTTCGGGACGAGGAGATGCACGCCTTGCCCGAGATCCATGCCGGTGAGCGTTGGGCCCTCAGGGTGCGTTTGAAGCGCCCCCACGGCAACGTCAATCCCCATGGGTTCGATTACGAGGGTTGGTTGTTGCAACAGGGCATCCGGGCAACCGGCTATGTACGGCCGTCGGAATCCAACCGGCGGATCGAGGCCCGGGCGCCGGGCCTGATGTACGCCATCGAGCGTGTCCGGGAGGTGGTGCGCGAGCGCTTCCGCCAGGCCCTGCCCGATCGGCCCTATGCCGGCGTTCTGGTGGCCCTGGCGGTGGGTGACCAGCGCGCCATCCCGCCTGAACAGTGGCGGGTCTTTGCCCGCACCGGGATCTCCCATCTGGTGGCCATCAGCGGCATGCACGTCACCATGGTGGCGGCCTTGTTTGCCGCTCTTGCCGGATGGGGCTGGCGCCGCACGCCGGCCCTGGCCCTGCGCTGGCCGGCCCAGCAGGCCGGGGTTGTGGTGGGGTTTTGCGTGGCGCTGGTCTACTGCCTGTTGGCGGGGTGGGGGGTGCCGGCCCAGCGCACCCTCTACATGTTGGGGTGTGTGGCCCTGGCCCTGGTGCTGCGCCGGGATACGGCCCCCAGCCAGGTGTTGGCCTTGGCGCTGGGAGTGGTGCTGGTCCTCGACCCTTGGGCGGCCACGGCCGCCGGCTTCTGGCTGTCCTTCGGAGCGGTGGCGCTACTGTTTCTGGTCAGCGCCGGGCGGGTTGGGCCGGAAGGGCGCCTGGTGGGCGTGCTGCGCACCCAGTGGGCGGTGACTCTTGGCCTGATCCCGGCATTGCTGGTGTTGTTCCAGCAGTTTTCCCTGGTCTCGCCGCTGGCCAACGCCATCGCGATTCCACTGGTGAGCTTCATTGTCACGCCCCTGGCCTTGTTGTTTGCGCTACTGCCTCTGCAGATTCTTGCCGATCTGGCCCACGGTAGCTTCGCCCTGACCATGCTGGCGGTGAATTGGCTGGGGACGTTGCCGTGGGCGGCGTGGTATCAGGCTGCGCCGCCCCCAGCCCTGGCCGTGACGGCCACGCTGGGCTGCCTGTGGGCCCTGCTGCCCCGGGGCACGCCGGCCCGCTGGCTGGGGTTGGCGATGCTGATTCCACTGGTGTTGTGGACGCCGCCGCGCCCTGCGGCCAGCGAGGCTCGGGTGACCGTGCTCGATGTGGGGCAGGGCCTCGCCGTGCATGTACAGACGGCCAGCCACGATCTGCTCTACGACACCGGGCCGGCCTTCTCGGCGGATGCCAACAGCGGCGAGCGCATCTTGCTGCCGTATCTCCGGGCCGCCGGGGTGCGACGCCTGCAGGCGTTGGTAGTGACCCATCAGGACAATGACCATGCAGGTGGTGCAGAGGCCGTGCTGGAAGGCATCCCGGTGGATTGGGTGCGCAGCTCCCTGCCCGCGAATCATCCCGTGCGCCTGATTGCTGGTGCTCGGGATGTGCCTTGTGCGGCGGGGCAGTCCTGGGAGTGGGATGGCGTCCGCTTCGACATGCTGCATCCTGTGCCTGACGTCAGCCCCGCAAAGATCAACGACCAGGCCTGTGTCCTGCGGGTGGAGGCTGCCGGCCGGCGTGTGTTGCTGACCTCTGATATCGAGGCTGTCTCCGAGGCCGGTCTGCAGCAGCGGGATGCCGCGGCCCTGGCCAGCGACGTGCTGGTGGTGCCCCATCATGGCAGCCGGACCTCGTCCACGCCGTCGTTCATTGCCGCCACCTCGCCGCGCTGGGCGGTGTTTCCGGTGGGCTATCGCAACCGCTTCCGGCACCCCAATCCGGAAGTGTGGGCCCGCTGGGAGGCAAGCGGTGCTGGCTTGCTGCGCACGGATGAGTCTGGCGCGGTCAGCTTTTACCTGGGTGGGGCCGAGCCGCTGCCGGAGGCGGAGCGGGCCCGGCAGCCCCGCTATTGGCACGGGCGCTGAAGGTTTTGGGGCGTGCGGCGGATGCTATCCTTGGTCCCTTGCCTTTAGGTGCCCTGCCATGAGTTTTCCAGACAGCCTTCGCCAGACTATCTCCGGTACGCCAGTGCCGCCTGCCGAACCGGCGCTGCCACAGGCCCCTGCCTTCAGCCAGCCTCGGCAGCGCAGCGTCCAGTGCATCGGCCCTCACGGCCTGCACCGCATGGCCTACACGGAATGGGGCGATCCGGCCAACCCCCGGGTGTTGGTGTGTGTCCATGGGCTGACCCGCAATG
>NZ_JAQVCN010000075.1 GCF_028689785.1 Zoogloea sp.
TGTGCCAAGTGCTACGGTCGTGACCTGGGTCGCGGTTCCTTGGTTAATGCCGGTGAGGCTGTTGGTGTCATCGCCGCCCAGTCGATCGGTGAGCCGGGTACCCAGCTGACCATGCGGACCTTCCACGTTGGTGGTGCCGCATCCCGGGCTGCTGCAGCGAGTGCTGTCGAAGCCAAGTCTGCCGGTGTGATCCGCTTTACGCAGAACATGCGTTACGTTGCGAATGCCAAGGGCGAGAAGATCGTTATCTCTCGCTCCGCGGAGATCGTCGTTACCGACGACATGGGGCGTGAGCGTGAGCGTCACAAGATCCCGTATGGCGCGACCCTTTCGGTTGATGAAGGTGTCACCATCAAGGCGGGCACCCAACTCGCTACCTGGGATCCGCACACCCGTCCCATCATCACCGAGTACGCCGGTATCGTCCGTTTCGAGAACGTCGAAGAGGGCGTCACCGTCGCCAAGCAGATCGACGAAGTTACTGGGCTATCGACCCTCGTCGTTATCGATGCGAAGCGCCGTGGCGCGAGCACCTCCAAGGGCGTGCGTCCTCAGGTCAAGCTGCTCACTGAATCAGGTGAGGAGGTTCGTATCGCCGGCACCGAGCACGCCGTGTCCATCACCTTCCAGGTCGGTTCGCTGATCACCGTGAAGGACGGCCAGCAGGTGTCTGTGGGTGACGTGCTTGCACGTATTCCCCAAGAGTCGGCCAAGACCCGTGACATCACCGGGGGTCTGCCGCGTGTGGCAGAGTTGTTTGAGGCGCGTGCTCCGAAGGATGCAGGCGTACTCGCCGAAGTGACGGGTACCGTCTCCTTCGGTAAAGATACCAAGGGCAAGCAGCGTCTTGTGATCACCGAGCCGGACGGTGCGGTGCATGAGTTCCTGATTCCCAAGGACAAGCACGTCATGGTTCACGATGGCCAGGTTGTGAACAAGGGCGAGCTGATCGTCGATGGTCCGGCTGATCCCCACGACATTCTGCGTCTGCAGGGTGTCGAGGCGCTCGCTCGTTACATCATTGACGAAGTGCAGGACGTGTATCGACTGCAGGGCGTGAAGATCAACGACAAGCACATCGAGGTGATCGTTCGCCAGATGTTGCGGCGCGTGGTTATCACTGATCCGGGCGATACCGGCTTCATCCGCGAAGAACAGGTCGAGCGTGCAGAAGTGCTGGACGAGAACGACAAGGTCGTGGCCGAGGGCAAGCTACCCGCCAACTACAATTTCCTGTTGTTGGGTATCACCAAGGCTTCCCTGTCCACCGATTCCTTCATCTCTGCGGCGTCCTTCCAGGAAACCACTCGCGTGCTGACCGAGGCTGCAATTCTCGGCAAGCGTGACGAGCTTCGGGGCCTGAAGGAGAACGTCATTGTCGGTCGACTGATCCCCGCGGGCACCGGTCTGGCATACCACCGGAACCGCAAGGCGCAGACTGTCGGTGAAGACTTGGGTGAAGGACACGCCTGGGCACCGCAGGCCGAAACTTCCGAAACCGAAAATGCTCAGCAGGCCGGTTGACGAAAGCTTGACGACAAAGATATACTCCGGCCTCTTTTTGCGGACTGGCCAATCGTAGTCAGTCGCAGCCGGAATAACCATCCGAGGCGGTCCGTTCGGGCTGCCTCGGTGTTTTGGGAAATTCTTAGCTATGCCAACAATTAATCAACTCGTTCGTAAGGGCCGGCAGGCGCCCGTTTCCAAGAGCAAGGTTCCCGCGCTCGAGGCATGCCCGCAGAAGCGGGGCGTTTGCACCCGCGTCTACACCACGACTCCGAAGAAGCCGAACTCTGCGCTGCGTAAAGTGGCCAAGGTTCGTCTCACCAACGGCTTTGAGGTGATCTCCTATATTGGCGGTGAAGGTCACAACCTTCAGGAGCACTCCGTCGTTCTGATTCGTGGTGGTCGGGTCAAGGATTTGCCTGGTGTGCGTTATCACATCGTGCGTGGTTCTCTTGATCTTCAGGGTGTCAAGGATCGCAAGCAGTCCCGGTCGAAGTACGGTGCAAAGCGCCCGAAAAAGTCTTAATTGTCGGCAACCAAAGAATAGCGAGAGTCAATCATGCCCCGTCGCCGTGACGTACCCAAGCGTGAAGTCCTGTCTGATCCGAAATTCGGCAGCCAGGACGTTTCCAAGTTTATCAACGCCATTATGCAGAGCGGCAAGAAGGCCGTCGCCGAGCGTATCGTTTATGGCGCATTCGAGACCATCGTTGCCAAGGGTAACGGCAAGGATCCTCTTGAAGTCTTCTCCGCTGCGCTCAGCAATGTCCGCCCGGTCGTGGAAGTGAAGAGCCGTCGCGTTGGTGGTGCGAACTACCAGGTTCCTGTTGAGGTTCGCCCGGCCCGCCGTATGGCGCTGTCCATGCGCTGGCTGCGTGAAGCTGCACGCAAGCGTTCCGAGAAGTCCATGGCGCAGCGCCTGGCTGGCGAATTGCTGGAGGCGGCTGAAGGTCGCGGCGCTGCGATGAAGAAGCGTGAAGAAGTGCACCGCATGGCGGAAGCCAACAAGGCTTTCTCGCACTATCGCTTCTGATTTTCAGGCGAAATCCAAGTCGGGCCCTGAAAGGGGCTCGATTTATTTGTAAAGCATAAGCACGAAATTGCGGGAGTGCCCGCTCTTTCGCAAACTCAGGAAGGCAAGGTTAGGGCTGTGGCACGCAAGACTCCCATCGAGCGCTATCGCAATATCGGTATCTCCGCACACATCGACGCCGGGAAGACGACTACCACCGAGCGGATCCTTTTTTACACGGGCGTGAGCCATAAGCTCGGTGAGGTCCATGATGGTGCGGCAACCACCGACTGGATGGCTCAGGAGCAGGAGCGTGGCATTACGATTACCTCCGCTGCAGTGACCTGTTTCTGGAAGGGTATGGATCAATCCTTCCCCGAGCATCGCTTCAATATCATCGACACCCCGGGGCACGTTGACTTCACTATCGAGGTGGAGCGCTCCATGCGCGTTCTTGATGGTGCCTGCATGGTGTATTGTGCAGTGGGTGGTGTGCAGCCCCAGTCTGAAACCGTATGGCGTCAGGCTACCAAGTACAAGGTTCCCCGTCTTGCGTTCGTCAATAAGATGGACCGTTCGGGTGCGAACTTCTTCAAGGTCGTGGAGCAGATGCGCACCCGCCTGAGTGCGAATCCTGTGCCTGTTGTGCTGCCCATTGGTGCTGAAGATACTTTTGTCGGTGTTATCGATCTGCTCAAGATGAAGGCCATCTTCTGGGATGAGGCATCCCAGGGCATGAAGTTCGACTACCGTGACATTCCGGAAGATCTCGTCTCCACGGCCGAAGAGTGGCGTGAAAAGATGGTCGAAGCTGCGGCTGAAGCATCCGAGGATCTGATGGATAAGTACCTCGAGAACGGCTCTCTCTCGGAAGAAGAGGTGATTTCCGGTCTGCGTGCCCGCACCCTCGCCTGCGAGATTCAGCCGATGCTGTGTGGTACCGCTTTCAAGAACAAGGGCGTTCAGCGGATGCTGGATGCGGTCATCCAGTACCTGCCTTCTCCTGTCGATATTCCTCCCGTCTCCGGTATCGATGATGACGAGAAGGAGGTTGTTCGTCACGCCCTCGATAGTGAGAAGTTCTCGGCGCTGGCCTTCAAGCTCATGACCGACCCGTTTGTGGGTCAGCTGACGTTCATTCGTGTTTATTCCGGCATTCTTGAGTCGGGTTCCACTGTCCTTAACTCCGTTAAGGGCAAGAAGGAGCGTATCGGCCGCCTGCTGCAGATGCATGCGAACGATCGGGAAGAAATCAAGGAAGTGCTGGCCGGCGATATCGCCGCCGCTGTGGGCCTCAAGGATGTAACCACGGGCGAAACCCTGTGCGACCCCGCTGCCCCCATTATTCTGGAGCGCATGGTTTTCCCTGATCCCGTTATCCACGTGGCGGTCGAGCCGAAGACGAAGGGTGACCAGGAGAAGATGGGTATTGCGCTGGGCCGTCTTGCTGCAGAAGATCCGTCCTTCCGTGTTCGTACCGACGAAGAGTCCGGTCAGACCATCATTTCCGGGATGGGTGAACTCCACCTCGAGATCATTGTTGATCGCATGAAGCGCGAGTTCAACGTTGAGGCCAATGTCGGGGCTCCTCAGGTTGCGTATCGCGAGGCGATCCGAAAGGCTGTCGAGCAGGAAGGCAAGTTTGTCAAGCAGTCTGGTGGTCGCGGTCAGTTCGGTCACGTCTGGATCAAGCTTGAGCCGAACGAGGCTGGCAAGGGGTATGAGTTCGTCGATGCCATCAAGGGTGGTGTTGTGCCGCGTGAGTACATTCCCGCTGTCGACAAGGGGCTTCAAGAGACTCTGCCGAATGGCGTGCTCGCCGGCTTCCCCGTTGTTGACGTCAAGGTCACGCTGTTCGACGGCTCCTACCACGATGTGGATTCGAACGAAAATGCCTTCAAGATGGCCGCTTCCATGGCTTTTAAGGACGCAATGCGCAAGGCCAGCCCGGTTCTGCTTGAGCCGATGATGGCTGTTGTCGTCGAGACTCCTGAAGACTACATGGGTAACGTGATGGGCGATCTGTCCGGTCGTCGCGGTATCGTGCAGGGTATGGACGATCTTCCCGGCGGCATCAAGGAAATCAAGGCGGAAGTTCCGCTTGCTGAAATGTTCGGCTACGCCACGCAGCTGCGTTCCCTGACTCAAGGGCGTGCGACTTACTCCATGGAGTTCAAGCACTACAACGAAGCTCCGCGCAATGTCGCCGAAGCCATCATCAACAAGAAATAATTGTCGAATCAACTTATCAGGAGCTAGAGAATGGCTAAGGAAAAATTCGAGCGGAAAAAGCCGCACGTAAACGTTGGCACGATTGGTCACGTTGACCATGGCAAGACCACGCTGACGGCTGCGATCACGACCGTTCTGTCGCGCAAGTTCGGCGGCGAGGCCAAGGCCTACGACCAGATCGATGCGGCGCCGGAAGAAAAGGCTCGTGGCATCACCATCAACACCGCTCACGTTGAATACGAAACCGATGGTCGTCACTACGCCCACGTGGACTGCCCGGGTCACGCCGACTACGTGAAGAACATGATTACGGGTGCTGCGCAGATGGATGGCGCCATCCTGGTCTGTTCTGCCGCTGACGGCCCGATGCCCCAGACGCGGGAGCACATTCTGCTGGCCCGTCAGGTTGGTGTTCCGTTCATCATCGTCTATCTGAACAAGTGCGACATGGTTGACGACGAAGAGCTGCTTGAGCTGGTTGAAATGGAAGTGCGGGAGCTGCTTTCCAAGTACGACTTCCCGGGTGATGATGTGCCCATCATCAAGGGTTCCGCCCTGAAGGCGCTGGAAGGTGATCAGTCCGATATCGGCGAACCCTCCATTTTCCGCCTGGCTGATGCGCTCGACTCCTACATCCCGACCCCCGAGCGTGCGGTTGATCTGCCCTTCCTGCTGCCGATCGAAGACGTGTTCTCGATTTCCGGTCGTGGCACCGTGGTGACCGGTCGTGTCGAGCGCGGCATCGTCAAGGTTGGTGAAGAAATCGAAATCGTCGGCATCAAGCCGACTGTGAAGACCACCTGCACTGGCGTGGAAATGTTCCGCAAGCTGCTGGATCAAGGTCAGGCTGGCGACAACGTGGGCGTGCTGCTGCGTGGCACCAAGCGTGAAGACGTCGAGCGCGGTCAAGTGCTGTGCAAGCCGGGCTCCATCAAGCCGCACACCCACTTCACGGGTGAGGTGTATGTGCTGTCGAAGGAAGAGGGTGGTCGTCACACCCCGTTCTTCAACAACTACCGTCCCCAGTTCTACTTCCGTACCACGGATGTGACGGGCTCCATCGCCCTGCCGGAAGGTACCGAGATGGTGATGCCGGGTGACAACATCTCCATGACCGTGAAGCTGATTGCGCCGATCGCCATGGAAGAAGGTCTGCGTTTCGCCATCCGTGAAGGCGGTCGTACCGTCGGCGCTGGCGTCGTTGCCAAGGTTATCGAGTAAGTTTCTAGTGGGCGCGGCACATGGTGTGCCGCGCTGTCTGCTCTTTGGAAGAAAAAATGCAAAACCAGAAAATCCGTATCCGTCTCAAGGCTTTTGACTACAAGCTTATCGATCAATCTGCTCTTGAGATTGTGGATACTGCGAAGCGTACTGGTGCAGTTGTCCGCGGCCCTGTTCCGCTGCCGACCCGCATCGAGCGTTTCGATCTGCTGCGTTCTCCGCACGTCAACAAGACTTCCCGTGATCAGTTCGAGATTCGCACGCATCTCCGTCTGATGGATATCGTCGATCCGACTGATAAAACGGTCGATGCGCTGATGAAGCTGGATCTTCCCGCCGGCGTAGACGTGGAAATCAAGCTGCAGTAATTCAAAACTATTGCGCTTAGTGTGCAAGGGCCGATATAATCCGGCCCTTGCGCTTTTTGGCGCAGTTTGTAATGACAATCGGTCCTGGTCAATCGCAACCAGGGTAAGGAGAATAAAATGAGTCTAGGCCTTGTCGGGCGCAAGGTGGGCATGACTCGCATTTTTGCCGAGGATGGTCAGTCCATTCCGGTGACTGTGCTGGATGTGTCCAATAACCGTGTGACCCAGATCAAAACGGCTGAATCGGATGGCTATTCTGCTGTCCAGGTGACCTTTGGTGTTCGGCGTGCTAGTCGTGTTAATAAGGCTGCTGCTGGGCATCTCGCCAAGGCGGGTGTCGAAGCGGGTCATGTTCTGAAGGAGTTTCGTGTTGATGCAGATCGCTTGTCTTCCCTGAAGGCTGGCGATGTTGTTGGCGTCGATATTTTTGCTGTCGGTCAGAAGGTTGATGTGAGTGGCGTTTCTATCGGTAAGGGTTATGCCGGTACGATCAAGCGTCACAATTTTGCTTCTGGTCGTCAGACTCACGGTAACTCCCGTAGCCACAACGTGCCGGGTTCGATCGGTATGGCGCAAGATCCGGGTCGGGTTTTCCCTGGTAAGCGCATGACCGGTCATCTGGGTGCGGCCAAGTGCACTGTGCAAAACCTTGAGGTGGTGCGCGTCGATGTCGAGCGCGGCCTTTTGTTGATCAAGGGCGGTGTGCCTGGTCATGACGGTGGCGATGTTGTTGTTCGCCCGGCCGTCAAGGCTGGCAACTGACGGGAGGCGTGATGGAACTGAAGCTGTTGAACGAACAGGGTCAGCCTTCTGCTACCCTGGAGGCGTCCGATGCGCTGTTTGGTCGCGAGTACAACGAAGCCCTGATTCATCAGGTCGTCGTTGCGTACATGGCCAACGCCCGCTCCGGCAATCGTGCCCAAAAGGGGCGCGATGAGGTTTCTCATACAACCCACAAGCCGTGGCGTCAAAAGGGTACGGGTCGCGCTCGCTCTGGTATGAGCTCGAGTCCGATCTGGCGTGGAGGCGGTCGTGCCTTCCCGAACAAGCCCGATGAGAACTTTTCTCACAAGGTTAACCGCAAGATGTACCGGGCCGGCGTGGCCGCGATTCTTTCGCAGCTCGCCCGTGATGGTCGTCTGTCGGTAGTTGAAGGTTTTGCCGTTGAAGCACCGAAGACGAAGCTGCTGGCTCAGAAGCTGAAGGGTCTGGGCTTGAGCGCAGGTCCCGTTCTGGTGATCACTGACACCTTTGACGAGAATCTGTACCTTTCGTCCCGTAATCTTCCGAACGTTCTTGTTCTTGAAGTCAGCGAGACTGATCCGGTTTCCCTGGTGCGCTTCCCCAACGTGCTGGTCACCAAGGGTGCAGTCGCCAAGATGGAGGAAATTTGGCAATGAGCGCATTCAAGGAAGAGCGTCTGATGCAGGTGCTGCTCGCTCCCCAGATCTCGGAGAAGGCTACCTACATCGCTGACAAGAACGAGCAGATCGTCTTTCGTGTCGCGAGTGATGCCACCAAGCCTGAAGTCAAAGCGGCTGTTGAGTTGCTTTTCAAGGTTGAGGTCAAGGCGGTTCAGGTTGCGAATGTCAAGGGCAAAGAAAAACGCTTTGGCAAGATGATCGGTCGTCGCAAGGGCTGGAAGAAGGCGTACGTGTGCCTTAAGCCGGGCCAAGAGATCAACTTTGCGGCCGGGGAGTAAGGGACATGGCACTCGTTAAAGTTAAACCGACGTCTGCCGGCCGTCGCGCAGTTGTGAAGGTTGTCAATGCCAATCTTCACAAGGGTGCGCCGCTTGCCTCGCTCGTCGAGAAGCAGACCAAGACTGCTGGCCGTAATAACAATGGCCACATCACTACCCGTCATAAGGGTGGTGGTCATAAGCAGCATTATCGTGTTGTCGATTTTCGTCGTAACAAGGACGGAATTGTCGCCAAGGTGGAGCGCCTTGAGTATGACCCCAATCGGTCTGCCAATATCGCTTTGCTTTGCTACGCTGATGGCGAACGTCGCTACATCATTGCTCCCAAGGGCATGGTCGTGGGTCAGGTGGTTGTCAGTGGGTCCGAGGCTCCGATCAAGTCGGGTAATGCCCTGCCGATCCGCAATATTCCGGTTGGTACCACCCTGCACTGTGTTGAGATGATTCCCGGTAAGGGCGCTCAGCTTGCTCGCGCTGCCGGTACGTCTGTTCAGCTGCTTGCACGCGAAGGTATCTACGCCCAGGTTCGCCTGCGTTCCGGTGAGATCCGTCGCGTTCATATCGAATGCCGCGCGACCATCGGTGAAGTCGGCAACGAAGAGCACAGCCTGCGCAAAATCGGTAAAGCTGGTGCCAATCGCTGGCGCGGCATCCGTCCGACCGTTCGTGGTACCGCGATGAACCCGGTGGATCACCCGCACGGTGGTGGTGAAGGCCGTACTGGCGAGGGCCGTGTGCCTGTCAGCCCGTGGGGTCAGCCGACGAAGGGTTATCGTACCCGTAGCGTCAAGCGTACCGACTCCATGATTGTTCAGCGTCGGCACAAGCGATAAGAGGTAAGAGATGGCACGTTCTATTAAGAAAGGCCCCTTTGTCGACGCTCACCTCCTCAAGAAGGTGGATGCCGCTCGGGTGTCGAATGACAAGCGCCCGATCAAGACTTGGTCGCGTCGCTCAACTGTGCTGCCGGATTTTGTGGGCTTGACGATCGCTGTTCATAACGGCCGTCAGCACATTCCGGTGTACGTTTCGGAAAATATGGTTGGTCACAAGCTGGGCGAATTCGCGCTTACCCGTACGTTCAAGGGTCATGCCGCCAGCAAGAAGGCCAAGCGCTAAGGAGATATGACGATGGAAACCAAAGCCATTCTCCGCGGCGTGCGTCTGTCGGAACAAAAGGGTCGTCTCGTTGCGGATCTGGTCCGCGGCAAGACCGTTGAGCAAGCTCTCAACATTCTGACCTTCTCCCCCAAAAAGGGCGCGAAGATCATCAAGAAGGTTGTTGAGTCCGCGATCGCGAACGCCGAGCACAATGACGGCGCCGATATCGATAGCCTGCGGGTCAAGACGATCTACGTTGAGCAAGGTACGACGCTGAAGCGTTTCACCGCCCGCGCAAAGGGTCGTGGCAATCGCATCAGCAAGCCGACCTGCCACATTTACGTCACGGTCGGAGAGTAAGGAGAACCCATGGGACAGAAAATCCATCCGACAGGCTTTCGTCTGGCGGTAACTCGTAACTGGGGCTCTCGCTGGTTTGCTGCTGGTAGCGATTTTTCGACGATGCTGAACGAAGACCTCAAGGTTCGTGCGCATCTGAAGAAGAAGCTTGCTCATGCTTCGGTGAGCCGCGTTGTCATCGAGCGTCCTGCAAAGAACGCCCGTATTACCGTTTTCAGTGCCCGGCCGGGCGTTGTGATCGGCAAGAAGGGCGAGGACATTGAAAAGCTGAAGGCTGATCTTCAAGGCATCATGGGCGTGCCCGTGCATGTGAATATCGAAGAAGTTCGGAAGCCGGAGACGGATGCCCAGCTGATCGCTGACTCCATTTCTCAGCAGCTCGTCAAGCGGATCATGTTCCGCCGTGCCATGAAGCGTGCCATGCAGAACGCGATGCGTTTGGGCGCTCAGGGCATCAAGATCATGAGCTCTGGCCGTCTGAACGGCGCGGAGATCGCTCGTACGGAGTGGTATCGCGAAGGTCGCGTGCCTCTTCATACTCTGCGTGCGGATATTGATTACGGCGTCTCCGAAGCGCATACCACCTATGGTGTCATCGGCATCAAGGTTTGGGTGTACAAGGGTGAGGCGCTTGCTCGTAACGAGCAGCCCGCAGCGACGGACAACGAAGGCGACAATCGTCGTGGTCGTCGTCGCAATGAGGGTGCCGACAGCAAGCCGGGTGCCAAGCGGCCCGCACGTCGCACTGGCGGCGATCAGGCTGATGGCGCAAAACGGACCAAAAAAGAAGCAGGAGTGAATGATGCTGCAGCCGTCGAGAAGGAAGTATCGTAAGGAGCAGAAGGGCCGCAATAAGGGTCTCGCCACCCGCGGTGCCAAGGTTAGCTTTGGCGAGTACGGTCTGAAGGCGGTTGGGCGTGGTCGTCTTACTGCTCGTCAGATTGAGTCTGCTCGTCGTGCCATGACTCGCCATATCAAGCGGGGTGGTCGTATTTGGATCCGCGTTTTTCCGGATAAGCCGATTTCGCAGAAGCCGGCCGAAGTGCGGATGGGTAACGGTAAAGGTAGTCCGGAGTACTGGGTTGCCGAGATCCAGCCTGGCAAGGTTCTCTACGAGATGGATGGTGTCGATGAAGCTCTGGCTCGTGAGGCGTTTCGCCTTGCTGCTGCCAAGCTCCCCATTGAGACCGTCTTCGTTGTCCGGATGGTGGGGTAAAACATGAAAGCTTCTGAATTGCGGGCTAAAGATGCCGGCGAGCTCAATGCGGAATTGCTTGAACTGCTGAAGGCTCAATTTAGTCTGCGCATGCAGACCGCCACGCAGCAACTGAGCAACACTTCGCAGCTCGGCAAGGTTCGAAAGGACATTGCTCGGGTCAAGACCATTCTTCGTGAGAAGGCGGGTGCGAAATGAACGATCAAGTCAAGAACAAGCGTGTTGAAGTTGGCCGCGTTGTCAGCGACAAGATGATGAACACGGTTACGGTGCTGGTGGAGCGCCGGGTAAAGCACCCCCTTTATGGCAAGGTGATCACCCGGACTGCCAAGTACCATGCCCATGTTGAGGCTGGTGTGGCGAAGACTGGTGATCTCGTGGAAATCGAGGAAACCCGTCCTATCTCCAAGACCAAGACCTGGCGGGTTACCAAGGTTCTCGAGCAGGTTGTGGCAGTTTAAGCAGTTCTAGTTGTACAAACGGCTTGCCAAGTGATTGGCAAGCCGTTATTATTGCTGTCTTTGCTCTTGCACGGTTTCCTGTGCAAGTCCAATCAACCCGAACGGGATCCAAAACTGGCCGCCGATAGCGTGTCAAGTTGGAGAGTTTAAATGATCCAAATGCAAACGATGCTGGACGTCGCCGATAATACCGGCGCGCGTTACGTGATGTGCATCAAGGTGCTGGGCGGCTCCAAGCGTCGCTACGCCGGTGTTGGTGACATCATCAAGGTGAGTATTAAAGATGCGGCTCCTCGTGGTCGCGTCAAAAAGGGCGACGTTTATAGCGCCGTGGTGGTTCGTACCGCCAAGGGTGTTCGCCGTCCGGATGGCTCGCTTATCAAGTTTGACCGCAATGCCGCGGTCCTGCTTAACAACAAGGGCGAGCCGATTGGTACGCGCATCTTCGGACCGGTTACGCGTGAATTGCGTACCGAGAAGTTCATGAAGATCGTCTCCTTGGCGCCTGAAGTTCTCTAAGGGGTTATTGTGAACAAGATTCGCAAAGGCGACGAAGTTGCCGTCCTCACGGGCAAAGATAAGGGCAAGCGCGGCACTGTTCTGCGTGTTGATGTCGATGCTGTCGTTGTAGAGGGTATTAATCGGGTCAAGAAGCACGTTCGTCCTAATCCGATGAAAGGCCAGGTTGGCGGTATCGTCGAAAAGGAAATGCCGATTCAGATTTCCAATGTGGCTGTCTTCAATGCCGCCACTCAGAAAGCTGATCGCGTCGGATTTAAGGTTCTTGAGGATGGTCGCAAGGTTCGCGTCTTCAAGTCCAATGGCGAAGTAGTGGATGCGTAAGGGATAGTCATGGCGCGCCTGCAAGAATTCTACAAAGAGACCGTGTCGCCTGAGCTTCTTCAGAAGTTCGGCTACAAGTCGGTCATGGAAGTGCCGCGGATCACTAAGATCACCCTGAATATGGGTGTGGGTGAGGCTGTTGGCGACAAGAAGGTTCTGGATTATGCGGTTGGCGATCTGCAGAAGATTGCTGGTCAGAAGCCTGTTACCACCAAGGCTAAGAAGTCGATTGCCGGCTTCAAGATCCGTGATGGCTATCCGATTGGCTGCATGGTCACGCTTCGTGGTCCCCGCATGTACGAGTTTCTCGACCGTTTGGTTACGATCGCTATGCCGCGCATTCGTGACTTTCGCGGTATTGCCGGTAAGGGCTTTGATGGCCGCGGCAATTACAACCTGGGTGTCAAGGAGCAGATTATTTTCCCCGAAATCGAGTACGACAAGATCGATGCTCTGCGTGGGATGAATATCAGCATCACGACGACTGCTAAGTCGGATGACGAGGCGCGCGCTCTGCTCGCCGCGTTCAAGTTCCCTTTCAAGAACTGAGGGTGTTATGGCGAAACTGTCTCTGATCAATCGCGAAGAGAAGCGCGCAAAGATGGTTGCTAAGTTCGCGGCCAAGCGTGCTGCTCTCTTCGAGCAGATCAACAACGCCAAGCTGTCGGATGAAGAGCGCATGGTTGCGCGTCTTAAGCTGCAACAACTGCCGCGCAACTCCAGTCCGAGCCGTCAGCGTAATCGCTGCGAGCAGACCGGTCGTCCGCGTGGTGTTTTCCGTAAATTCGGTCTGTGTCGTAACAAGCTGCGTGAAGTTGCTTTCCGCGGTGAAGTTCCTGGCATGACCAAGGCAAGCTGGTAAGGGGTCGAAGATGAGCATGTCTGATCCGATCGCCGATATGCTGACGCGGATTCGTAACGCGCAGCAGGCGCAAAAGAGCTCTGTTGCGATGCCCTCGTCCAAGCTGAAGGTTGCTATCGCGCGAGTTCTGAAGAGCGAAGGTTATATCGACGATTTCGCTGTGAATGAGAATGCAGGCAAGGCGGAGCTGGCCCTGTCGCTGAAGTACTACGCTGGGCGCCCGGTTATTGAGCGCATCGAGCGCGTCAGCCGTCCTGGGCTGCGTGTGTACAAGGGCAGTGATGATCTGCCTCGCGTCATGAACGGTCTTGGTGTGGCTATTGTGTCCACTCCCAAGGGTGTGATGACTGACCGCGCTGCGCGCGCTGCCCGTGCGGGCGGTGAAGTGCTGTGCATCGTGGCTTAAGGGGAGGTTGATATGTCCCGTGTAGCCAAGAATCCGGTCGTTCTGCCGGCAGGTGTTGATGTTTCCATTAGTGGCGGCCAGATTGTTGTCAAGGGCCCGTTGGGTTCCCTGGCGCAAGCAGTGCATCCGTCTGTCAAGGTTGAGCGCGAAGGCGATGGCGTGCAGTGCTCTGCTATCGAAGGTGCAGTCAATAGCAAGGCGATGTCCGGTACGATGCGTGCCCTGGTCAACAATATGGTGACTGGCGTGTCGAAGGGCTTCGAGCGCAAGCTCACGCTGGTGGGTGTGGGTTATCGTGCTCAGGCTCAAGGCGATAAGCTGAATCTGTCGCTGGGCTTCTCCCATCCGGTTGTGCATCAGATGCCCTCCGGCATCAAGGTTGAGACTCCGACCCAGACGGAGATCCTGATCAAGGGTGTCGATAAGCAAGCAGTCGGCAAGGTGGCCGCAGAAGTCCGCGCATATCGCGCACCGGAGCCCTATAAGGGCAAGGGTGTTCGCTACTCGGATGAAGTGGTGACCTTGAAAGAAACCAAGAAGAAGTAAGGGCGGATCATGATCACCAAGAAGGAAACGCGTTTGCGCCGGTCACGGAAAACCCGTGCCAAGATTGCGGAAATGAAGGCAGTCCGTCTGTCCGTGTTCCGTTCCAATTCCCACATCTACGCGCAGATCATCGCCGGTTGTGGCTCCAAGGTTCTTGCTGCTGCTTCCACCGTTGAGGCCGATGTTCGTGCCCAGGTGGCGAATGGTGGCAACAAGGCCGCCGCCGAACTGGTCGGTAAGCTGATTGCCGAGCGTGCCAAGGCCGCCGGTGTTGAGGCTGTTGCCTTTGACCGTTCCGGCTTCCAGTACCACGGCCGCGTCAAGGCGCTTGCCGATGCCGCCCGCGAAGGCGGATTGAAGTTCTAAGCGAGGTTTAGCATGGCTAAGCAGCAAACTAAGAAAGTGCAGGCCTCGGACGAGCGCGATGATGGCCTGCGCGAAAAGATGGTATCCATCAATCGTGTTACCAAGGTTGTGAAGGGCGGCCGGATCCTCGGTTTTGCTGCCCTTACGGTGGTTGGTGACGGCGATGGTGGTGTTGGTATGGGCAAGGGTAAGTCCCGTGAAGTGCCGGTTGCCGTTCAAAAGGCAATGGAAGAGGCACGTCGCAAGATGGCCAAGGTGTCGCTCAAGAACGGCACACTCCATCATTCGGTTATTGGCAAGCACGGCGCTTCTTCCGTGTTGATGCAACCGGCTCCCGTTGGTACCGGCATCATTGCGGGCGGCGCCATGCGTGCGGTCTTCGAAGTGATGGGTGTGACCGATATCATCGCCAAGTCCATCGGCTCGACCAATCCGTACAACGTGGTTCGTGCCACGCTGAATGGTCTCATGGCAACCAATGCTCCGTCCGTTATTGCTGCAAAGCGCGGCAAGACGGTTGAAGAGATCCAGGGGTAAGTCATGTCCGACAAGAAACTTAAGGTTACGCTCGTCAAAAGCGTCATCGGGACCAAGCAGTCCCATCGTGCAACCGTTCGCGGTCTTGGGCTTCGTCGTCTCAACCACACCGTGGAGCTGCAGGATACTCCTGCGGTGCGAGGCATGATCACCAAGGTTGCTTACCTCGTTAAGTGTGAGGCTTAAATGCGCCTGAATGCCATCAAACCTGCAGCGGGCGCCAAGCACGCTGCCAAGCGTGTCGGTCGCGGCATCGGTAGCGGACTCGGTAAGACCGCTGGCCGGGGCCACAAAGGTCAAAAGTCGCGTACCGGTGGTTTTCACAAGGTCGGCTTCGAGGGCGGTCAGATGCCCATGCAGCGCCGTCTGCCGAAGCGTGGTTTTGTTTCTCTGACCCGCGCTCGTATCGGTGAAGTGCGTCTGTCAGAGCTCGAGACCCTCCCGGTTGACGAAATCGATCTGCTTGTTCTTCAGCAGGCCGGCATCGTTGCGGCTGATGCGCTGGCAGCCAAGGTTGTTCTGTCCGGTTCGTTGAGCCGGAAGATCACCCTTCGTGGTGTTGGTGCTACCAAAGGCGCCAAGGCGGCTATTGAAGCTGCTGGTGGTTCCGTCGAATCCGCCGAGTAAAGGTTTAGCGTGGCGAATCAACAGTCCGCGCTTGCGGCACCGGGCAAGTTTGGAGATCTGAAGCGTCGTTTGATCTTCTTGCTCGGTGCGCTGATCGTCTATCGAATCGGTGCGCACATTCCAGTGCCAGGGATTGATCCTGTTGCTCTCGCTGACCTGTTCAAGAGTCAGAAGGGTGGGATTCTCGGGGTCTTCAATCTGTTCTCGGGTGGTGCTCTTTCGCGCTTTACCATTTTCGCTCTTGGGATCATGCCTTATATCTCGGCGTCGATCATCATGCAGCTTCTTACGGTCGCGTCTCCGCAGTTGGAGGCACTGAAGAAAGAGGGCGAGGCTGGGCGCAGGAAGATTACACAATTCACTCGTTATGGAACGCTTGCTCTTGCCTTGTTCCAAGGCTTGGGGATTGCGATCGCACTAGAGTCTCAGCAGGGGCTTGTTCTTGAGCCGGGTGTGATGTTCCGGTTTGTAACGGTTTCCACTTTGGTGACCGGGACGATGTTCCTTATGTGGCTGGGTGAGCAGATTACCGAGCGCGGTCTGGGTAACGGTATTTCGATCATCATTTTTGCGGGTATCGCCGCGGGTCTTCCAGGTTCGCTTGGTGGGTTGTTTGAGCTGGTTCGTACCGGTGCAATGCATCCTTTTACCGCATTGGTGATTTGCGTTCTGGTTGTCGCTGTGACCGCTGTTGTGGTCTTTGTGGAGCGTGGTCAGCGAAAAATTCTTGTTAACTACGCGAAGCGTCAGGTTGGTAACAAGATTTATGGTGGGCAGAGTTCTCACTTGCCGCTCAAGCTGAACATGGCCGGTGTGATCCCTCCGATCTTCGCCTCAAGCATCATTCTTTTTCCTGCGACACTGGCTCAGTGGTTCGGTTCGTCGGAAAGTTTGAGTTGGCTTAAGGATCTGGGGGCCACTCTTGCTCCTGGGCAGCCGATTTATGTGATTCTTTACGCAGCAGCGATCGTGTTTTTCTGCTTCTTCTATACCGCGTTGGTCTTCAATTCGAAGGAGACTGCCGATAATTTGAAGAAGAGCGGTGCGTTTGTTCCTGGCATTCGGCCTGGTGATCAGACTGCCCGATATATCGACAAGATTCTGACGCGTCTCACGCTTGCTGGGGCTGTTTATATCACCCTGGTTTGCTTGTTGCCGGAGTTTCTGATCTTGAAGTGGAACGTACCGTTCTATTTCGGTGGGACGTCCTTGTTGATCATCGTGGTGGTGACGATGGACTTCATGTCCCAGGTTCAGGCCTACATCATGTCCCACCAGTACGAAGGCCTTTTGAAGAAGGCTAACTTCAAAGGCTCACGGGTTCCGCTTAAGTAGTTTTATGTCGAAGGAAGATTACATCGAGATGCAGGGTGAGGTTCTCGAGAACCTCCCTAACGCAACCTTCAAAGTCAAGTTGGAAAATGGCCATGTTGTACTGGGTCATATCTCTGGGAAGATGAGGATGCACTACATCCGTATCCTTCCTGGTGACAAGGTAACGGTGCAGTTAACCCCATACGATTTAAGCAGAGCCCGGATCGTTTTTCGAGCGAAATAACAGAAGTACTCAGGAGCTAGAAATGAGAGTTCAAGCATCGGTCAAGCGTCTTTGCAGAAACTGCAAGATTGTCCGTCGCAAAGGTGTCGTTCGCGTGATCTGTACGGATCCGCGTCACAAGCAGCGCCAGGGTTGATGCGGTCACCCGCATTCTTTATAATTTAATGTTTAGCATTTTGGGGTGAACGCATGGCCCGCATTGCAGGGGTAAACATTCCCAACCATAAGCACGTGGAAATCGCTTTGACCGCGATTTTCGGGATCGGCCGCACTCGCGCGCAGCAGATCTGTGATGCGGCCAGTGTGGTCCGCTCCGTGAAGATTAAAGACCTTACCGAGTCCGATATGGAACGGCTCCGCGACGAAGTCGCGAAGTTCACCGTCGAGGGTGATCTGCGCCGTGAAGTGACGATGAGTATCAAGCGCCTCATGGATCTGGGGTGCTATCGCGGGGTGCGCCATCGTCGTGGTCTGCCCCTTCGTGGTCAGCGTACGCGTACCAATGCCCGCACCCGGAAGGGTCCGCGCAAGGCTATCGCTGGCAAGAAGTAATCAGGGATAAGACATGGCAAAGACTGCTGCGAAGGTTCGCAAGAAGATCAAGAAGAACGTGGCGGAGGGCATTGCCCACGTTCACGCGTCTTTCAATAACACGATCATCACGATCACCGATCGCCAGGGCAACGCGCTGTCGTGGGCTACCTCTGGTGGCGCCGGCTTCAAGGGCTCCCGCAAGAGCACCCCGTTCGCTGCCCAGGTCGCTGCTGAAGCGGCTGGCAAGGTGGCCATCGAGTGTGGCATCAAGAACCTGGAAGTCCGCGTGAAGGGCCCTGGCCCCGGTCGCGAATCCAGCGTTCGTGCGCTCAATGCGCTGGGTATCAAGATCACGACGATCACTGATATCACGCCGATCCCGCACAACGGCTGCCGTCCGCCGAAGAAGCGTCGTATCTGACAAGGAGTTGAACAGTGGCTCGTAATCTTGACCCCAAGTGCCGTCAGTGCCGTCGCGAGGGTGAAAAGCTCTTCCTGAAGGGCGAAAAGTGCTTTACCGACAAGTGCGCGATTGAGCGTCGTTCCTACGCTCCTGGCCAGCATGGCCAGAAATCTGGTCAGCGTCTGTCTGGGTATGGCGTTCAGTTGCGTGAGAAGCAGAAGATCCGCCGTGTCTATGGCGTTCTTGAGCGTCAGTTCCGGAAGACTTACGCCGAAGCGGATCGTCGCAAGGGGCAGACCGGTGAGAACCTGCTCCAGTTGCTCGAAGGTCGTCTGGACGCCGTGGCGTATCGTATGGGTTTCGGTGCTTCCCGCGCTGAAGCACGCCAGATCGTTCGTCACAACGGCGTACTCGTTAACGGCAAGCGGGTCAATATCCCGTCTTATACCGTTCGTCCCGGCGATGAAATTCAATTGACCGACTCTGCGCGCACTCAACTGCGTGTTAAGGCTGCTCTCGAGGCCGCTGAAGCCCGTGGCTTCCCTGAGTGGCTGTCGGTGGACTACAAGGCTGGTAAAGGCGTGTTCAAGGCTTACCCGCAACGTGCGGAACTGCCGGCTACGCTGAACGAAGGTTTGGTCGTCGAACTGTATTCGCGTTAATGGTGGTCGCGCCGACGGCGCGACTCAACAGAAGGATTGTCGATGCAAAGTAATGCTCTGCTGAAACCGCGCATCATTGAGGTGCAGAATGTTTCGCCGGTGCACGCTCGTGTGACGATGGAGCCGTTTGAACGCGGTTTCGGTCACACGCTTGGTAACGCGCTCCGTCGGATTCTGCTTTCCTCACTGCCGGGCTACGCTCCGACCGAGGTTTCGATCGAAGGCGTACTGCATGAGTACTCGACGCTGGATGGTGTGCGGGAAGACGTTGTCGACCTGCTTCTCAATCTGAAGGGCGTTGTTCTCAAATTGCATGGTCGCAACGAAGCAACTCTTTCGCTGGCTAAGTCCGGTGAGGGTGTTGTGACGGCTGCGGACATCGAACTGTCGCATGATGTCGAGGTGATCAATCCTGATCACGTTCTCGCTCATCTTGCTCCGGGGGGCAAGCTTGACCTGCAGATCAAGGTCGAGCAAGGGCGCGGGTATGTGCCCGGGAATCAGCGTCCTGCGGCTGGTGAGTCGAAGACGATCGGGCGCATCGTTCTCGATGCGTCATTCAGCCCAGTCCGTCGTGTCAGCTACGCTGTTGAGAGCGCCCGCGTCGAGCAGCGTACCGACTTGGACCGTCTGGTTCTGGATATCGAAACTAACGGTGCCGTTGATCCCGAGGAAGCTGTGCGGTTTGCGGCCAGGGTGTTGATGGATCAACTGTCGGTGTTCGCAGATCTCGAGGGTACTCCCACTGCTGTGGAAGCTCCCAAGGCGCCTGCCATCGATCCTATCCTGCTGCGTCCGGTGGATGATCTCGAGCTGACGGTTCGCTCTGCGAACTGCCTTAAGGCCGAGAATATTTATTACATCGGCGACTTGATCCAGCGGACCGAGACCGAGTTGTTGAAGACGCCGAATCTTGGGCGTAAGTCGCTGAACGAGATCAAGGAAGTTCTTGCCTCGCGCGGTCTCACGCTGGGTATGAAACTTGAAAATTGGCCGCCGGCCGGGCTGGAAAAGCTCGGTTGAGCGTAACGAAGAAGAGGTAATTACAAATGCGTCACCGTAACGGTCTTCGCAAGCTCAACCGCACCAGCAGCCACCGTCAGGCTATGCTGCGCAATATGGCAAACTCGCTGCTCCGTCACGAAGTCATCAAGACGACCGTGCCGAAGGCGAAGGAGCTCCGTAAGGTTGTTGAGCCCCTGATCACCCTCGGCAAGAAGCCGAGTCTGGCAAATCGCCGCCTGGCCTTTGATCGCCTCCGCGATCGCGATATCGTTGTCAAGATTTTTGATGAACTTGGTCCGCGTTTTGCTGCTCGCAATGGTGGCTATCTGCGTATTCTCAAGTGCGGCTTCCGCGATGGGGACAACGCCCCGATGGCGTTCGTTGAGCTGCTTGATCGTCCGGATGCTGAGGCGGCCGGTGCCGAGGTCGAACAGGCTGCAGCTTGAGTCGTAGCAGCTAATTGAAGGTGTAGTAAATCTCGGTTTGGTTGTGTTGAGGACGCGGTAGTGCGGCGCGTTCGAACAGCAATTACCAGCTTGGGCACAAGGGGGCATTTATTGCCCCCTTGTTGTTTTTGGAGGGTAGGCCCCCGGCAATCCCCTCTTCACCGAGCTTCAGGCTGAATCCGGTAAGCCCCCGGCGATCCCCTCTTGACCAAGCCTCAGGCTGACTCCGGTCTCCACCGATGCGGCAACAGCTCTCCGATCCGACTCTGTGGCTGCGTCGGCAGGCGGGTGAGGACGTCTTTCAGATAGGCGAAGGGCTCATGCCCATTGAGCCGCGCCGACTGGATCAGGCTCATGATCGCCGCCGCGCGCTTGCCGGCGCGCAGCGAACCCGCAAAGAGCCAGTTCTTGCGGCCGATGGCAATCGGCCGGATCTGGTTCTCGATCCAGTTGTTGTCGATGGGAACGCGGCCATCCGTCAGGTAATGGGTCAGCGCCGCCCAACGCTTGAGGGTGTAGTCGATGGCCCTGGCGCTGGATGAGCCGTTGGGGATCTTCCTGTTGTTGCCGGCCGAAAACTGACCATCAATCGGGGTGAATTCCGGTTGAAATTTGACCAGGGTGTTTAACCTCCCTGCCTCTTTTTGAGGCAGAGGAAGCGAGGTGATCACCATGGAAATGCTGGGCAAGGTCAGACGGATGTATTACCGGGACGGACTGTCCCGTTCGGAGATTTCGCGGCGCACGGGCTTGTCGCGCAACACGGTCAAGAAGTGGTTGAGAGCTCCGGAAGGGGCCTCGGCGGCTTACCGGCGGGAATCCACGCCGGGCAAGCTGGGGCCGTACCAGGCCACCTTGATCCAAGCCCTTGAAGCGGACGCGCGAAGGCCCAAGCGGGACCGTCGCAGCGCCAAGGCACTGCTGGCTGAGCTCAGGGGCTTGGTGTATTGACCCAGTGAAATCCTGCTCAGGTGTTAACCTTGAAAGGAACGACACATGGGCACCTCGAATAACCCGAGGTTTTCAATGAATTCCGCCGCGCAACGATGATCGCGACCCAATTCGATTCAATTTCGCTGAGCAAACGCCGCCTTTCCCTGCGGTGTAGCCCCGTTTTTGCCTC
>NZ_JAQVCN010000011.1 GCF_028689785.1 Zoogloea sp.
CGAGGTCGTTGATCATCCCCTGCAGGCCCAGCACGGCACCGTCTTCCGGCGAGTAGATGCGGGTGACGCCGTAGTCGTGGAGCTCCTTGATTTCGGCGGGCACGATCACGCCACCGCCACCGCCGAAAACCTTGATGTTCTCGCCGCCGTTCTCGCGCAGCAGGTCGATCATGTACTTGAAGAATTCCACGTGGCCGCCCTGGTAGGACGTGATCGCAATGCCCTGCACGTCTTCCTGCAATGCGGCATTGACGATCTCGCCCACCGAGCGGTTGTGACCGAGGTGGATGACCTCGGAGCCGGTGGATTGAAGAATCCGCCGCATGATGTTGATCGACGCATCGTGGCCGTCGAAAAGCGCCGCAGCGGTGACGAAGCGCACCTTGTTCTTGGGCTTGTAAGCGACGAGTTTCTTGGCAACGCTCAGGTCGGTCATGGTTATCTCCCCCACATCATGTTTATCGGACCCATGCATGTTAGAAGGGAGGTGACACCTTAGCCATTGCCGTTGTCGACGGCTTTCGTGCAAAATCCGCCAAGCTGCAGCCGGCCCGCCGGCACCATCACCCAATAGGCTGGAGAGAGCCCTTTGCCGAGCAAGCCCGCCCGTCAGGGCTCAACAGTATCAATGGGTTTCGTTACCGGCATGCTGGCCGGCATGTCGCAACGCAACATCAACCCCACCCTGCTTCTGGCCGAACTCGACATCGATCTTGCAGACGCAGCCGCCCGGGTGCCTCTCGATCGCTATGCAAGCCTCTACAACCTGGTCATCCGCGAACTGCAGGACGAAGGCTTCGGGCTGTTCTCCGGCCCCATGGGGCCGGGCAGCTTCGAGTTTCTGTGTCGGGGCATGCTCGGCGCCCCCACCCTGGCCGACGGCCTCGACCGGGCCCGGCGTTTCCTCGCCATCGTGCTGCCCGACCTGCAGGTCAAGGTCGTGCGGGGCGACGACCGGGCCGAACTGCACATCCGTGAAGCCCGGCCCCTAACCCCCACTCCGGACGACCCGGCCCGGGTATTTGCCTTCGAATGGCTGCTGCGCCTGCTCCACAGCCTGTCCTGCTGGCTGGTCGGGCGCGGCCTGTCGCTCGATTCGGTGGATTTCCCCTTCCCCCCACCGGCCCATGCGGATGACTATGCCCTGGTCTACACTGCGCGCTCCCGTTTCATCGATGGGCCGCAGTTGACCGCCCGTTTCAATGCCACCTTGCTCGATCTGCCGATCCGCCGCGACGAGGCCGCCCTATCCAGTTTTCTGGAGGGTGCCCCGGGCCGGATCAGCATGCTCTACCGGCGTGACCGCAACACCGTGACCCGGGTTCGCGACCTGATCCGCGACGCCCTGCCAGCCAGCCTCACCCAGGACGAAGCAGCCAACCGCCTGCACATGTCACCCCGCACTCTGCACCGTCGGCTGGAAGAAGAAGGCGCCAGCTTCCGCGGCATCAAGGAAGCCCTGCGCAGGGACATGGCCCTGGCCCGCCTCACCAAGACCCGCCAGCCGATCTCCCAGGTGGCCGCCGACCTGGGCTACGCCGACACCTCGGCCTTTTACCGGGCCTTCACCAGCTGGACCGGCATGTCGCCAGAGCGCTACCGCAAGCACCTCTCCCTCACCGCGCCCCCCAACGGCGATCCGCAGCCCTGACCGGGATGCCCCCGCAACCCATGCCAACCGATCTCACCGCCCTGACCGAAGACCTGATCCGCGACGCCGATGGCCTCTTTGCCGACTTGCTGCGCAATGCCATGATCGGCGTCTATATCGTCCAGGACGGGCTCTTCCTCTACGCCAACCCCTGCTTTGCCGAGATGTTCGGCTATGCCCAGGAAGATATCTGTGGCCTCATCGGCCCCGACGACCTGATGGCTCCGGGAGAACAAGGCAAGGTCGGAAACGCCTTCAGCAAGCGCTTTGACGGGTCGAGTGACACCGTCCACTACACCTTCGAGGGAGTACGCAAGGACGGCAGCCGCATCGACGTGGAAGTCTTTGGCAACAGCACCGAGTTCAACGGACGCCCGGCCATCATCGGCATGCTGGTGGACATTACCGCCCGCTGCGCCGCCGAACGCACCGCCAACGAACGCCTCAACTTCATTGGCCAGCTCATCGAGGCCATCCCCAGCCCTCTGTTCTTCAAGGACGCCGAAGCACGCTACCTGGGGTGCAACAAAGCCTTCGAGGCTTTCATCATGCGCCCCCGGGCCGAACTGATCGGCCACTCGGTGTTCGACATCTCCCCGCCCGAACTGGCCGCCCGCTACCACGAGGCCGACCAGGCCCTCTTCGACAGACCCGGCGTACAGTCCTACGAAGCCTCCGTCGAGGCCGCCGATGGCATGCGCCGGGACGTCATCTTCAACAAGGCCACCTGGCTCCAGGCCGACGGCAGCATGGGCGGGCTGGTGGGCGTCATCACCGACATCACCGAGCGCAAGCAAACCGAAGCCCTGGTATGGGTGCAGGCCAACTACGACCCCCTCACCGGCCTGCCCAACCGCCGACTGCTCCACGACCGGCTCAGCGAGCTGATGAAAAAGGCGCACCGGGACCACGCCAGCGTGGCCGTGCTGTACATCGACCTCGACCGCTTCAAGGAAGTGAACGACGCCCTCGGCCACGAGGCCGGCGACCAGCTGCTGGTGGAGGCGGCACGGCGCATCGTCGGCTGCGTACGCGAATCCGACACGGTAGCCCGCCAGGGGGGTGACGAGTTCACCGTACTGCTGCCGGGGCTGTCCGACCGCGCCCCGGTGGAACGCATCGCAGAGGACATCATCACCGCCATCGACCACCCCTTCTGCCTGGGTGACGACCTGGCCTATGTCTCGGCGAGCATCGGCATCACCTTCTTCCCCCAGGACGCCACCACCTCCACCGACATCCTGAAGAACGCCGACCAGGCCATGTACCACGCCAAGGACGCCGGCAAGAACCGCTTCAGCTACTTCTCCCCGTCGATGCAGGAACACGCCCTGCAGCGCCTGCAGCTCGGCAAAGATCTGCGCAGCGCCCTCGCCAAAGCCCAGCTGGAACTGCATTTCCAGCCCATCCTGCACCTTGCCAGTGGCAAAGTGCGCAAGGCCGAGGCGCTGCTACGCTGGAACCACCCGACCCGTGGGCAGATCCCCCCGGATGAATTCATCCCCGTCGCCGAAGAGCTGGGCCTCATCGACGCCATCGGCACCTGGGTATTCGAACGCGCCATCGACTTCATCCTGCGCTGGCGCGCCCTGCACCCGCCAGCGGCGGGCATGCCCTGCCCGGCTCATGCATTTCCATCGAGATCACAGAGGGTCTGCTCCTCGATGAACAACCGGTAGTCATCGCCCAGCTGGCCCGCCTCAGCGCTGCTGGAATCCAGGTATCCATCGACGATTTCGGCACCGGCTATTCGGCCATGGCCTACCTCAAACGCCTGGACATCGACACCCTCAAGATCGACCGTTCCTTCGTGCGCGATCTGACCACCGACCCGGGCGATCTGGCCATCACTGAAGCCATCATTGCCATGGCGCACAAGCTCGACATCAAGGTAGTGGCCGAGGGCGTGGAAACCCTGGCGCAGCAGGCGCGTCTGAGTGCTGCCGGCTGCGACTACAGCCAGGGCTTCCTGTTCTCCCGCCCCCTCCCCGAGGCCTCCTTCTTTGCCCTGATCGCCAACCCCGCCCCATGATCGCCCGCATCACCCCCGTCTCCGCCAGCCCCGGCCGCGCCGGCACCCCCGAAGAGCTACGCCGCTACGACCTCCTGCTGGCCGGCTTCGACCTGCTTGACCAGGCCATCGCCGTGTTCGACGCCAGCCCCAAACTGGTCACCTGGAACAAGGCCATGCTGCGCCTGCTCGACTTTCCCGAAGCCATGGTGCGGGTCGGCACCCCCTTCGAAGACTTCGTGCGCTTCAACATCCAGCGTGGCGAATACGGTGACAAGCACCGCAGCAGCGCCGAGGTGGAGCGCCTGGTAGCGGAGCGCATGGCCGCCGTACGGGCCTTTCAGCCCCACCACGCCGAGCGCACCCGTCCCAACGGCCAAGTCTTGTCCATCCGCGGCGTGCCCATTCCCAACCTGGGCTTCGTTACCCTGTGGACCGACGTCACCGAACAGCGCCGCTACGAACAACTCATCGAGAGTCAGAACGCCGAGCTCGAGAGCCGCGTGCGCGCCCGCACTGCCGAGCTGGAAGCCGCCACCACGCGCCTCGACAACGTGGCGGCCCAACTGGCCCGCAGCGAGGAGCGCCTGCGCCTGATCATGGACGCCATCCCGGCCCTAATCGCCTATGTGGACTCCGGCGAGCGTTACGGCTTTGCCAACAAGGGTTACGCCGACTGGTTCGGCCTCGACAAAAACACCATCGTCGGGCGCAGCATCGAAGAAGTCTTCGGCCCCGAGGCCTACACCCAGATCAAGCCCTACCTTGAACAAGCCGCCGCTGGCGAACAGGTCAGCTACGAATACTGCCGCACCAACACCGACGGCAAGCCCGTTTATGCCCGCAGCGCCGTGGTGCCGGAGGCCTCCTTGTCCGGCGGTGTGCAGGGCTTCTTCGTGCTATCCATCGACATCACCGAACAGAAGGCCAGCCAGGCCGCCCTGATCCAGGCCCAGAAGATGGAGGCCGTGGGCCAACTCACTGGCGGCCTGGCTCACGACTTCAACAACCTGCTCACCATCATCACCGGCAACCTGCACACCCTGCGTGACAAGCTCCCCGCCCACCAGGGCTTCGAAGACCACCTGGAACCGGCTCTCGCGGCCGCCCGGCGCGGCACCGAGCTGATCCGCCGCCTGCTCACCTTCTCCCGCCAGCAGCCCCTGGAGCCAGCCCCCGTCGAAGTGGGTGCCCTGGTGCATGGCATGAGCCAGTTGCTGTCCCGTTCCCTCACCGAACGCATCGACATCAAGCTCGCGCTGCCCACCGAAAAGCTGCACGCCCTGGTGGACCCCCACCAGCTCGAAAACGCCCTGCTCAACCTGGCCATCAACGCCCGCGACGCCATGCCCGACGGCGGCACCCTGACCATCTCCCTGGCCACCCGCCATGTCTCCCCGAGCCTGGCCCTGCTGGTGGAAGTCCCGGCCGGCGACTACGTGCAGTTCGACGTCTCCGACACCGGCACCGGCATCTCCCCCGAGCTGATGCCGCGCCTGTTCGAACCCTTCTTCACCACCAAGGCCTTCGGCGCCGGCAGCGGCCTGGGCCTGGCCATGGTGTACGGCTTCATCCGCCAGTCGGGGGGCAACATCCGCATCCTCAGCACCCCGGGCAAGGGCACCAACGTGCGCTTCATCGTGCCCATGAGCGACAGCCCGCCTCCGCCGCCAGCCGCCCCGCGCCACGCCACGGCCAGTGTCACCAACCAGAGCCGCCTGACCCTGCTGGTGGAAGACGAGCCCGAAGTGCGCAAAGTCATCCGCCAGCAGCTCACCGAACTGGGTTTCCCTGTCATCGAAGCCAGCAACGGCGTCGAGGCCCGGGCCATGCTCGAAGCCGTCGACGACATCGCCCTGCTTGTCTCCGACACCGTCATGCCCGGCCTCGGCGGGCGCGAACTGGCCGCCGAGGCCCGCCGGCTGCGCCCGCAACTGCCCATCCTGCTCATCACCGGCTACGCCACCCGGGATGTACCTGCGGGCAGCTCCAGTATCCCGACCCTGCGCAAACCCTTCGACCGGGCCGCCCTCGCCGCAGCCCTCGCCGCCCTCGACTACCCGGAGCCCCCGGCATCATGACCACCCCAGACAAGGACACCCCCCTCATCTTCGTCGTCGAGGACGAAGCCGACATCGCCCGCCTCATCGCCAGCACCCTGGGCGAATACGGCTTCCGCACCGAGACCTTCGGCACCGGCCGTGCCCTGCTCGCCAAAGTCCGGCGGGCCCAACCCGAACTGGCCATCCTCGACCTCGGCCTGCCCGATATGGACGGCCTGCAGGTGTTGCGCGACCTGCAGGAGCAGCACCCCTGCGCCGCCCTCATCCTGACAGGCCGCAACGGCCTCACCGACCGGGTGCTGGGCCTGGAGCTGGGCGCCGACGACTACCTGGTCAAACCCTTCGAACCCCGCGAACTCGTCGCCCGGGTGCGCTCCATCCTGCGCCGCTACCAGAAAGCCCCCGCCAGCGAAGCCACCAGCCACACCGGCGCCCGCTTCGCCGGCTGGCATTTCGACATCGGCCGCCTCAACCTGTGCACCGAAGACGGCCGCGAGGTGTCCCTCTCCGCCGCCGAAGCCGCCCTGCTGCAAACCCTGCTCAAGCGCCCCAACAAGATCCTCACCCGCGAACAACTCATCGGCGAACGCGACCTCGACCCCTTCGACCGCAGCATCGACGTGCGCATCTCCCGCCTGCGCCGCAAGCTCGAAGACGACCCGCAAGACCCGAAGATCATCAAGACGGTTTACGGGGCGGGGTATCTGCTGTGTGCCAGCGTGGAGTGGGAGTGACGCTGACGGGGTTCATCCTATCTTCCTCGGTTGTCCTCCCTGAAACCGTTGTAAACCCAATGGCGGCAGGGGTTTGCACATCCTTGGCCGGATCACCCGATGGGTAACGCGACGGATGCACCGACAACGGCTGGAGGGCCCGTGGGGTCGGGTTCATTCGACCGCGGACACTGAGCGGCGGCATGCCGACAAGGCGACGCACCGATGTCAATGAATTCGACCCCGGAGCAGCGCCCTCCCGTAAAATCCCCCCTCCTGCAAGGAGGGAAAACCAATCATGACAAGACCATTCAAAGTCCTCGGCGTCCAGCAGATCGCCATCGGCGGGCCGTCCAAGGATCGCCTGCGCACCCTGTGGGTCGACATGTTCGGCCTCGAAGTGACCGGCAACTTTGTTTCCGAACGCGAAAACGTGGACGAAGACATCACCGCCATGGGCAAGGGCCCGTTCAAGGTCGAAGTAGACCTGATGCAGCCCCTGGACCCCGAGAAGAAACCCGCCGTCCACACCACCCCGCTGAACCACGTGGGCCTGTGGATCGACGACCTGCCCAAGGCCGTCGAGTGGCTCTCGGCCAACGGTGTGCGCTTTGCACCGGGCGGCATCCGCAAGGGTGCAGCGGGCTTCGACATCACCTTTCTCCACCCCAAGGGTAACGAGGAGTTCCCCATCGGTGGTGAGGGCGTGCTGATCGAGCTGGTTCAGGCCCCGCCGGAAGTGATCGACGCCTTCGCCAGACTGGCTGGCTGATCGCTGCGACACAGCTAAAAAAAGGGCCGGTCTCCTTACGGGGGCCGGCCCTTTTTCAGTTCACGCACGCAATTACAGATTGCGGGCCTGGAAGGTATTGCATGCTGCAAGCTGCCCCGACTCAATGCCGCGCTTGAACCAGCGCATGCGCTGCTCGGCCGAACCGTGGGTGAAGCTGTCGGGCACGGCGTAGCCCTGGGCCTGCTTCTGCAGAGTGTCATCGCCGATGGCGGTGGCGGCCTGCAGCGCCTCCTCCACATCGCCGGCCTCAAGGATGCCCCGGGCAGCGTCGGCATTCTTTGCCCACACCCCGGCCAGACAATCGGCCTGCAACTCCAGACGCACTGACAGGGCGTTGGCCTCGCGCTCGGAGGCTCGCTCCCGCGCGGCCTGTACCTTGCCCGAGATGCCCAGCAGGTTCTGCACATGGTGACCGACCTCATGGGCAATCACGTAAGCCTGGGCGAAGTCACCGGGCGCCTTGTAGCGGCTTTTCAGCTCCTGGTAGAAGGACAGATCGATATACACCTTCTGGTCGGCCGGGCAGTAGAACGGCCCCATGGCCGCCTGCCCCATTCCACAGGCCGTGCGCGTGGCCCCGGAGAAGAGCACCAGGGTCGGCTCCACATACTGTTTCCCGTTCTGGCGGAAGATCTGCTGCCAGGTGTCCTCGGTTTCGGCCAGCACATGACGGATGAACTTGGACTCAGCGTCGTTGGCCGGCGGCCCTGCCGGACGCGAAGTCGCCGACGGAGCCGGAGTCTGGACGGCCTGATTGAGCACAATGCTGGGATCGACGCCAAAGTACATGGCCACCAGGGCCAGCACGATGGTGCCCAGGCCAATACCCTTGCCACCCACAGGCAAACCGCCACCGCCACCACCGCGGCGATCCTCGACGTTTTCGCTTTCCCGGCTGTTGTCGAAACGCATGGAATTTCCTTTTCTGGATCAGGTCGCAAGGGTGAGGCGTGGCGCCCCCTTGTTCAAGGCAATATGCCAGCAAAGCACGTCAAATAGTGTGTCTCATTCCATCATTCCAGGGGAATGGGGCGGCCCGCCATCCCTCGTTAGCGGGGCCGGCCGCGTTTTGCGCCGCAACAATTATCTTGTGCCGTCAGCGCTTTACCGCTATAGTCCGCGGTCCGGTGCAAAGCGGTTCGCACCGAGTCACATCGTCCCTGACCTTCTTATATCTCCCGTATTCGACGAGAGGTTGTCCTGATCGGTTAGTGCCGATATGCCAGTCAGGCAGCCCAACTGTTGCGCGCACTCCCTGCGCGGCGACGCGTTGCCGTTTTTTCTTCGCGGGCACCGCATCCGCAATACCAAAGATAAGGAAGCGAACATGGATTTCGCCAGCCTCGGCCTGTCCGAGAACATCGTCAAAGCCGTTGCAGACGCCGGCTACACCGAACCCACCGCCGTTCAGCAAGCCGCCATCCCCGCCGCGCTTGCCGGCAAGGATCTCGTCGTATCGAGCCAGACCGGCTCCGGCAAGACTGCCGCCTTCATGCTGCCGTCCCTTCAGCGCCTCACCGCCGAACCGACCATCAAGGCCCGCGGCCCCCGCGTACTGGTGCTCACCCCGACCCGCGAACTGGCCGTCCAGGTCACCGACGCCTGCAAGGGCTACGGCAAGAACCTGCGCTACGCCAAGGCTGTCAGCGTGGTCGGCGGCATGCCTTACCCGGTGCAGAACAAGCTGCTGTCCAGCCCCTATGAAATCCTGGTGGCCACCCCCGGCCGCCTGATGGACCAGATGAACAGCGGCCGCATCGACTTCGCCCGCCTGGAAATCCTGATCCTCGACGAAGCCGACCGCATGCTCGACATGGGCTTCGTGGATGACATCGAGGCCATCGTCGCCAAGCTGCCGGCCAGCCGCCAGACCCTGTTCTTCTCCGCCACCCTCGACGGCCAGGTCGCCCGCATGATGCAGCGCCTGCTGAAGGACCCGGAGCGCATCGAAATCGCCTCCGCCCAAACCCGTCACGAGAACATCGAGCAGCGCCTGCTGGTGGCCGATGACATCAGCCACAAGAACCGTCTCCTCGACGGCCTGCTGCGCGACGTGAGCATGGAACAGGCTATCGTGTTCACCGCCACCAAGCGCGACGCCGATGCCCTGACCCTGAACCTGGAATCCCAGGGTCACTCGGTGGCCGCCCTCCACGGCGACATGAACCAGCGCATGCGCACCCGCACCCTCGACCAGCTGCGTCGCGGCCACCTGCGCGTGCTCATCGCCACCGACGTGGCCGCCCGTGGCATCGACGTGCGCACCATCAGCCACGTCATCAACTACGACCTGCCCAAGGTTGCCGCCGACTACGTGCACCGCATCGGCCGCACCGGCCGCGGCGGCTCCAACGGCGTGGCCATCAGCCTGGCCGAGCGTCGCGACGTGCGTCTGCTGCGCGCCATCGAACGCTACACCCGCCAGCCCCTCGCCGTGCACACCCTGCCGGGCCTTGAGCCGCGCAGCACCATGCCCGCCGACGACCGCCGGCCCGGCGGCCCGCGCCGTGACGGTGGCCGCAGCTTCGGCAACGGCGGTGGTCGCTTCGGCGACAAGCGCCCCTCCGGCGGTTTCGGTGGCGGCCGCGGCGACCGCGAACCCCGTCGTGACGCGGATGGCCGCCCCGCCAGCCCCTGGGCCGGCAATGGCGAAGGCCGTCGCGATTTCCGTGACGCCCCCCGTCGCGCCGAAGGCGCCCCGCGCCACCCGGAACACCGCACCGAGTTCCCCCACGTGGCCAAGCGCAGCTCCACCCACCACAACAGCGGTGGTGGCTTTGGCGGCTCCCGTAGCGAAGGCACCGGCGGCAAGCCCCGCGCCGGTCGCACCTTCAATCGCGACCGCTAAGAGATAGTCCGGCCGGGCTCCACCCTGGCCAGTCTTCCGGAAGGGCACCTGCGGGTGCCCTTTTTCATTGCCGGCCTGACGCGAGGAATAGGGGCAAAAGCCCCCTCACTTCGCAGGGTTGAACTGCGCCCCCCTGTCTATGATGGAAGGAAACAAACGCGCAAGCGGCCATCCGCTCGCCCTCCGCTTCCATTCCAAAGGGAAAAACCATGAAGATCACCAGTCCCATCGTTGGCGAAGTCGACGTGTCCGCAGATCGCATCATCGACTTCCCGGCCGGTCTCCCCGGCTTCGAGGCCTGCCGCCAGTTCACCCTGCTGCACAGCGAAGGCAACGACGCGCCCAAGCTGTTCGTACTCCAGTGCCTCGACGACCCGGAAGTGGCTTTCACCGTCACCACCCCCGACATCCTCGGCCTCAATTACGAATTCCCCCTGAGTGACGACGAAGTCGCCGGCCTGCAGCTGGGCAATGCCGATGATGCCAGCGTGCTGCTGATCGTCAGCCGTGGCGAGCCGGGCGCCTCCCCCGTGCGCGCCAACGTCATGGCACCGCTGGTCGTCAACACCGCCACCCGTCGTGGCCTGCAGAAGATCATCGGCAAGGTGGACACCAGCGTGACGCTGAAGGCCGTAGCCTGATCCGGCTCCACGGCACGATGAAAATGGGGCGCCCACAAGAGCGCCCCATTGTTTTGCCCGCCACCTGCACGCTCAATAGAGCAGGAAGGCCTCCCGCGCATCCAGCCACTCCCGTTCGTCGGCAAAAGCCTGAGCATCCAGGTCGCCCGGGCGAGCGGTGGCGTCATCCACCCATTGACGCAGGCTCTCCGAACCATTGATGAGGTCGATGGCAAGGCGATCGTGTTCGTACTCGTAGGGAAAATCCCGCCACAGGGGGTAGTCCCGCTGCAAGCGGCGAATGGCTTTGAAGGCCAGGGCCTGCAGGCGCCAGGGGCGGAAAGCGGCGTGCTTGTAGTGGGTGGGATCTTCCACGTGGATCTGCACCCCGTTGCACAGCTTGCCCGCATGCTTGTGAAAAGTTGGCTCGAACCAGCACTCACGCAAGCGGCAGCCGGCCAGCCACTTGGGTGCAATCGCCTGCATCTGGGCGATCACCTGATGGGCATCGATGTCCGGTGCACCAAACAGCTCAAGCGGCCGGGTGGTGCCCCGCCCTTCCGACAAGGTCGTGCCCTCCAGCATCACCGTGCCCGCATAGGCTCGGGCCATGGAAAGGTTGGGGGCGTTGGGGCTGGGGTTGATCCAGCTGCGCTCGGTCACCGGCCAGCCGTAGCCGGGAGCCGCATCCGGCTCCCAGCCGGTCATGGTGATCACCTCACACTCCACATCGAGCTTGAGGGTGGCAATGAACCAGCGGGCCAGCTCGCCCATGGTCATGCCATGACGCATGGGCATGGGCCCCGCGCCGACAAAGCTCTCCCACCCCGGCTGCAGCAAGGTGCCCTCCACCGGCCGGCCGGCGGGGTTGGGGCGGTCAAGCACCCACACCGCCTTCTTGTGCCTGGCCGCGGCCTCCAGCACATAGCGCAGGGTGGTGATGAAGGTGTAGATGCGACAGCCCAGGTCCTGCAGATCCACCAGCAGCACATCGAAGCGGTCCATCATCGTCGCTGTGGGCCGGCGCACCTCGCCGTACAGGCTGAACACGGGGATGCCGTGCTGCGGGTCGAAGTAGTCGGACGACTCGACCATGTTGTCCTGCTTGTCGCCACGCAGGCCGTGCTGGGGCCCGAAGGCCGCCGACAGCTGAATGTCGGGCAGGGCCGCCAGGGCGTCGATGGCGTGCTCCAGGTTGCGGGTGACGGAGGCCGGGTGGGCCAGCAGGGCAATCCGCTTACCCGCCAGGGGGCGGCGCAGGGAAGGGTCGGCAAGAAGGCGGTCGAGACCGAACTGGATCATGGTGTCGGGGCCGGTAAGGCGAGGGCAAAGCCGTCGCGGTGGTGAAAATCGGGCTTGCCGGGCGGATGGCCCAGGGCCCAGTAGCAGTGGCCGCCGTCGGCGTGCTCGACAACGGCGGTGATGCCCAGGCGCAGCGCGCCGGCCGGCAGGGACGCCGCCGGAAGGCGCACGTCCAGCGTCAGCACGCCGCCAGAACGCTGCCAGCCAAGCTGCGCCGCCGGCAGGGCGGGGCTCTCGATGCGTGCCCGGTAGGCGGAAAAATCAAAGTGCGTCCATTGCCCACCCGGAGAAAAGTTGAACTCCCGGTAGACTTCACCCCCTTCTGCCTGCACGAAGAGTTCGAAACAGGTATGCGCCCACAGGCGCTCCAAGGGCAGGCCACCAGCCGGAATGCGCAGACCGTCCAGAGCCCCGTCGAGCCGGTAACGCAGGCTCAGGCCACCATCAGCCTCGCACTCTGCCACCACCCGTATCCCCCTCACACAGGCATCCGGCGTATCCGGATGGCACACGAGGGCGTGAAACGGTGACAGATTCATGAGTGCTCCAAAGGGCGTCGGACCCTCCAGTTTAGCCGGTCCAGGCAACACGTTAAACTCCCGTCACTTTCTGCGGTCAATCCGCCTCTGCCTTTCGCTGCCACGCCATGTCCGCCCCCCATCACCCCATCCAGCGCAGCCTCTGGGACCGCCTGCGTCAGGTTGCCCTGTTCGAGATCGGTGGCTTGCTACTGATCAGCCCGCCCTTCGTGTGGCTATCCGGCGTGCCAGCCGTGGAGTCCATCGGACTACTGCTCCTCCTGGCACTCATCGCGGCGATCTGGAATGGTGCTTACAACACCGCCTTCGACTGGTTCGAGGGGCGCCTCACCGGCCGCAGCGCCGACCGGCGCCCCTTGCCCCTGCGCGCCGCCCATGCGCTCGGCTTCGAAGGGGGCCTGCTGCTGATGAGCCTGCCCATCATCGTGCTATGGACGCAGATGGACTGGCTCTCCGCCCTCGTCGCCGACATCGGTCTTGCCCTTGCTTACATGGTGTATGCCTTCGGCTTCAACCTGGCCTACGACCGCATCTTCCCCATCTCTGCCCAACCCTCGAATCCCTGACCCACGAGCCCCCACCATGCCCACCACTACCCTCACCATCACCGGCATGCAGTCTGACGACTGCCTGCGCACCGTCATGAACGCCATCCAGGACCTGCCCTGCATCGGCTACGTAGACGTCTCCCTCGAAACGGGCCACGCCGAGATCGAGCACACCAGCATGGTGTCCGAAGGCGACATCCGCTCGGCCATTGAAGAAGCCGGGTTTCCGACACGCTGAACCTTGGGATGGTCGAATGAATTCGACCCCACAGCGCTCGTAGGGGCGATTTCAGTCGCCCGCAGACTTGGATCAAGGGCCTGCCTGTGAGCGACGCACGGATGGGCGACTGAAGTCGCCCCTACACATCCCCCTGTGCGAACGTGGGCGCCCTGCCCCCGCCCGCTATAATCCCGACCCTCGCTCCCCCCAGGATTTCACCGTGTCCGACCGCCTCGCCGTCCTTCCCCAGTATCTGATACCCAAACAGGCCATCACCCTGCTGGCCGGCAAGCTGGCCAGTGCCAGGGCCGGCGGGCTCACCACCTCGGTGATCCGCTGGTTCGTGGGGCGCTACGGGGTCAACATGGCCGAGGCGGCCAATCCGGACATCGCCAGCTACGCCAGCTTCAACGACTTCTTCACCCGCCCCCTCAAAACCGGTGCCCGCCCCCTGGCCGACGCGGACTTCATCTGCCCGGTGGACGGCGCCATCAGCCAGTTCGGGCGCATCGACCGGGACCGCATCTTCCAGGCCAAGGGCCACGACTACTCCACCCATGCCCTGGTGGGCGGCGACCGGGACCTGGCCATCCAGTTCCAGGACGGCGAGTTCGCCACCCTCTACCTCAGTCCACGGGATTACCACCGCATCCACATGCCGTGCGACGGTCGCCTGACGCGCATGATCTACGTGCCCGGCGCCCTGTTCTCGGTCAATCCCACCACCGCCCGGGGCGTGCCCGGCCTGTTCGCCCGCAACGAGCGGGTGGTGTGCGTGTTCGAGAACGACGAGATCGGCCCCTTCGTGCTGGTGCTGGTGGGCGCCACCATCGTGGGCAGCATGGCCACCGTATGGGAAGGCCAGATCAACCCGCCGCGCCCCGGCAAGATCCGCGAGTGGGACTACGCCCCGGGCAAGGTCACACTCAAAAAGGGCGACGAGATGGGGCGCTTCCTGCTCGGCTCCACGGTGGTCATGCTCTTCCCCAAGAAACGCATCAGCTTCACCCCCGACTGGGCCCCCGCCCGCCCCATCCGCATGGGCGAGGCCATGGGCAGCCGGGCCTTGTAAGCCGATTTCCATGGGGTCGAATACGTTCGGCCCTACCGCCCGAGGAAGCCCCATGCCTGTTCTGCCCACCATAGTCCTCGCCCAGCTCTTCGGCACATCCCTGTGGTTCTCGGCCAACGCCGCCGGTGACGACCTGATGCGGGCCTGGCAGCTGGTGCCCGCCGACCTGGGGCGCCTCACCAACGCCGTGCAGCTGGGCTTCATCCTCGGCACCCTGGGCTTCTCCCTCACCGGCCTGGCCGACCGCTTCCCGGCCAGCCGCATCTTTGCTCTGTGCGCCCTGCTCGGCGCTGCCGCCAATGCCGGCTTTGCGCTCTTCGCCAGCGGCATGGATTCGGCCCTGCTGTTCCGCTTCGGCGTCGGCCTGGCCCTGGCCGGGGTCTACCCCCTGGGCATGAAACTGATCGTCAGCTGGGTGCCGGAACAGGCCGGGTCGGCCCTGGCCTGGCTGGTGGGCATGCTCACCCTGGGCACCGCCCTGCCCCACGGCGTGCGCTTTCTGGAGACTGGCTGGGGCTGGCAGGCTACCGTGCTGGTGTCGTCCGGCCTGGCCGTGCTCGCTGCCGGCCTGATCAGCCGCCTGGGTGACGGCCCGCACCTGGTGCGCAAGCCCGGCGCGCCGCCCCTGCGCCTGGGGCGCGTCCTGCATACCTACGCCGAACCGCGCTTCCGTGCATCGGCCCTGGGCTACTTCGGCCACATGTGGGAGCTCTACGCCTTCTGGACCCTGGTGCCGCTGCTGGTCGGCACCATCGCCCAGGGCAAGGCCGCCGGCCCCGCCTTCGCCGTCATCGGCATCGGTGCCGCCGGCTGCGTGCTGGGCGGCTTTGCCAGCCGCCGGATCGGCAGCGCCCGGGTGGCCGCCATCGCCCTGGCCGTGTCGGCCGCCTGCTGCGCCGCCTACCCCTTCCTCAAGGGCAGCCCCGAATGGCTGCTGGCCCTGGTTATGCTGCTCTGGGGCGCCAGCGTGGTGGCCGACTCGCCCCATTTCTCGGCCCTGTCGGCCCGCGCCTGCCCGCCGGAGATCGTCGGCAGCGCCCTCGCCTTCCAGAACGCCATCGGCTTCGCCATCACCATGGTGTCCATCACCCTCAGCACCCGCCTGTGGCCGCAACTGCAGGAACAGGTGGCCTGGCTGCTGCTGCCCGGGCCACTACTGGGTCTGGTGGCCTTGGCACCCCTGTGGCGGCAGCGCTGAACCTACGACCGCAAAATACAACGGCCCTTACACGCCAGGGGAGGCCCCCTCGTCCCGGCATACGGCGTAGCGCAATTCCGCCATGCCGGAACCCATCTGGCTGACTGACAACAGGCGCAGCCCCGGGCTCAGGATCCGACGCGGCAGCAGCGGCTTGCCACCCCCCAGGGTCGCCGAGCCAATCTGCACGATGAGCTCATCGAGCAAGCCGGCGTCGAGGAACTGACCGGCCAGCTCGCCGCCGCCGACGATCCAGATGTTCCTGTCCCCCGCTGCCGCCTTCATGTCGGCGTGCACCTGGCGGACATCCCCCGCCACAAAGCGGATGTCCGCCCCCTCGATCGCCGGATGCACCCGATGGCTGAAAACCCAGGCCGGCTGGGTATACGGCCAGGGCGAACCGGTCTCCTCCGCCACAGCGTCCCCGTTGCGCAGCAGCCACTCATAGGTCGACGCGCCCATGGCCAGGGCCCCCACCTCGGCAATGAAGGCCGGGTAGCTGGAGGCATTCACGTCACCAAGGGGAAACAGCCAGTCGAGGGAATCGTCTTCCGTGGCGATGAAGCCATCGAGGGTGGATGCGACGTAATACTGGGTTTTCATTCAAGCGAAGCCCTATGTGCCCGCCGCGCCAAAAGTAATAGATGCGCGGCCCCCAACACGGGAGCAGCGAACAGCACGGCAACTGGCCCCGACGGTGCCTGCGCAGCGGCCGCCAGGGCAGCGACGGCCCCAAGTCCCAACCCGACATACTGGAGCACCGACCCGGACCATCGCCGACCAAGGAAAAGATGACGCAGCAAGCCGCACGCGGACACCACGCCCCACGCCCCGGCGACGACCATGGCAAGTGCCACACCCCAATCGCCGCCGGACCGCCCCCAAACGGCGATCAGCATGACCGGCGCAAAGATCATCCCCTGCAACAGAACCCCTACTGCCGGGCCAAAGAGCACGGCGAATTCGACGATCAACCACCAGGGCCGCGCACGGATCATGACCCCATCCTCAAAATCCTCACCGCCCCGCCCACCACCACCACGCCGATCAGGCTGCCGATCACCCAATCCGGCCACGGGTGGCCGAGCCAGGCCACCAGCAGGCCGGCGACGATGACGCCCACGTTGGCCAGGGCGTCGTTGGCGGTGAAGATGTAGCTGGCCTTCATGTGGGCACCGCCATGGCGGTGGCGGGCGATGAGGGCCATGCAGCCGAGGTTGGCGGCCAGGGCCAGGGCGGAGATGCCCATCATGGCGGTGGCGAGGGTGGCGGAGCCGTACAGCATGTGGTGGATCACCCGGCCGAAGAGGCCGATGCCCAGGGCGAGCTGCAGCCAGCCGGCCAGATGAGCGGCGCGCAGTTGCAGGGCGGCGCCGCGCCCCACGGCATAGAGGGCCACCCCATACACGGCGGCGTCGGCAAACATGTCGAGGCCGTCGGCGAGCAGGCCGGTGGATTCGGCCCACCAGCCGGCCAGGCCTTCAATCACGAACATCACGGCGTTGATCGCCAGCAGCCAGATCAAGGCCCGGCGCTCGGCGGCCGCATCGGTGGCCGGGGCCACGGGCAGGCCATCGGCCGGCCCGCTGTCCAGGCGCTCCGCCCCCATGCCCAGGCGGGCGATGCGGGCTTCGATGTCGTCCGCCGGCAGGCTGTGCCAGACGGTCACACTGCGGGCCATCAGATCAAAAGCCAGGGCCTGGGCGTGGCCGTCCAGGGCCATGCGCACCAGGTGCTCCTCCGCCGGGCAGTCCATGTCATCCACCCGAAAGGCGGAGCGAAAGCGGGCCTCCCCCGCCCCCGCGCCCAAGGCAGCCATGGCCACTGGCTGGCCGGCCGCCGCGCAGCCGCAGGCGCCCTTGCAGGTGCCGCTTGTCGATTCACTCATCCCGGGTTCTCCATCGCACACCATCGCGCCCCCGCCCATGCGCAGGGGCTGTCGCCCGGATGGTAGCCTTTCATCCTCGCCTCACCCAACCCGCCCGCCATGAACGCCCCGCTGATCCGCTACGTTGAACCCGTCTTCCGCCCGCCCTCCGAAGCCGAATCCCTGATCCTGCCCGTCACCGACGGTTGCTCGTGGAATGCCTGCACCTTCTGCGAGATGTACACCGCCCCCCAGAAGGCCTTCCGCGCCCGCAGCGAGGACGAGGTGCTGACCAGCATCCGCCAGGTAGGCGAGCGCTACGGCAGCCGGGTACGCCGCGTCTTTCTGGCCGACGGCGACGCCCTGGTGCTGCCCACCCGCCGCCTGCTGGCCATCCTGGAGGCCATCAAAACCCACCTGCCCACCGTGCACCGGGTGTCCAGCTACTGCCTCGCCCGCAATCTCAAGAAGAAGACGGTGGCCGAGCTGACCAGCCTGCGCGAAGCCGGCCTACGCATGGCCTACCTGGGCGCCGAATCCGGCGACGACCTGGTGCTGGAAAAGGTGAAGAAGGGCGAGACCCACGACAGCACCCGCGCCGCCCTCGACAAGCTGGGCGAAGCCGGCATCACCCGCTCGGTGATGATCCTCAACGGGCTGGGCGGGCAGATCTACAGCAACCAGCACGCCGACCACTCCGCCCGCCTCGCCAACGCCACCCAGCCCGAGTTCCTGTCCACCCTGGTGGTGAGCTTCCCCCAGGGCGAAGCGCGCTTTCGCGCCGACTTTCCCGAATGGGAAGCGCTGGAACAGGCCGGGCTGTTCCGCGAGATGGAGCGCTTTTTGTCGCAACTGGAGCTGCGCCGCACCGTGTTCCGGTCGGATCACGCCAGCAACTTCCTGATACTCAAGGGCACCCTGGGGGCGGACAAGGAGAGGCTGCTGGCCCAGGTGAGACAGGCCATCGACGATCCCGGCGGGGCGCCCCTGCGGCCGGACTGGGCCCGCGGCCTGTAAGCCGTCTCCCGTGGGGTCGAATTCATTCGACCGCGGACGTTCCATCACCGGCCTACTGTGAATCAGCGTGCGAAGGTCGAATAAATTCGACCCCACGGAAAAAGGCTCCGGGACGACCAGCACTGGCTTGACCCGGCTCGTCGGCCGGCGTAAATCGGTGATGCGTTTCGACTGCCCCCCCCGCGCGGAGGCCCCATGCGTTTGATGCAATTCCTGTCCCGCGCCGCGGCGCGCACGCGGCAACAGCGCACCCACCTGGACAGCCAGCCCCTGGGCCGGGCGGTGCTGGTGGTTGTGCTATTGCTCGATCTGTTCATCCTGATGTCGATCTTCGACGGGCTGGCAGCGCATACGCGGCAGCTCACGGCGCCGGACGAAACCATCCCCCACACCTGCCGGGCGATGGTGATCGACCAGACGTGGACGGCAGACAACCGCCTCGGCCAGCTGGCCGCGCTGGCGACGGCCGGCAGCGCCAGCCCTTACCCGCCCCGTGACAGCAAGGTAGAGCACCACCCGCTGTGCGCGCCCTTGCTGGACCAGATCGCCCGCATCCAGGCCGACAAGGCCCTGACCGGCCAGTTTGAAACCCTCCAGAAATTCGAGCGGGAGGTGCGCGAGCAGCAGCTCGCCATCGACCGCCTGAAGGGCGCCTACGACACCTCACTGCTGGAGCGCATGGCCGGCGACGCGCCCGGCCAGACGCCGGTGGACGCCAGCCGCACCGAGTTCCGCACCCGCACGGCCGCTCTCGACGGCCTGCAAGCCCAGGCCGCGACGCTGGCCCAGACAATCAACGCCCGCGACGACATTCAGGCTCTGTGGGCGGCCCTGGAGAAGCAGTCAGACGCCGACCGGCTGCTGCTGCGAGATGATCTGCAGCGCCTGAGCTTCTGGTTCCCGGTGAAGCAGCTAGGCATGCAGCTGATCTTCCTGCTGCCCCTGTTCCTGATCTTTTACGCCTGGAACAGCGCCAGCCTGCGGGCCGGGCGGGGCCTGCAGGCCCTGGTGTCGGCGCATCTGCTGGTGGTGAGCTTCATCCCCATCCTCTTCAAGCTGGTTGAGGCGGTGTATCGGATCATTCCGCACCGGCTGCTGGCCGCGCTGTTCGAGTTTCTCGAAGCCTTCAGGCTGGTGGCGATCTGGCACTACCTGGTGATGGCAGCAGTCATCGCCTCCGCGCTGGCAGTGATCCATGTACTGCAGAAGAAGCTCTTCTCCCGGGAGCGGCTGCTGGAGCGGCGCATTGCCCGTGGCGAATGCCAGGGCTGCGGCAAGCACCTGCCCACCGACTCGGCCGCCTGCCCGTTCTGCGGCTACGCCCAGTTCCTACCTTGCTCCAGCTGCAGGGGGCTGATGCACAGGCACGCGCGCTTCTGCCGCCACTGCGGCCAGCCCGCGGTGGGTGATGCGGGGTCGGATTCATCCTGACAGGAGATGATTTGAATCGGCGTCACAGGAAGTCACCCCATGGCTCACCAGAGCCCCCTATCCTTCGTCACCGGGGCCTTGGCGGAGCGGGAGGGGCGAGGGGCATTGGAGAACATGAACGGCCTGCTTCTTTCTGTCGGTTTTCTTTACAGAGCGAGGAAATATTTCACAGCCCAAGAATGAGAAGTCGCGCTCGGCACGGAAAGCCCGAAACGGGCAGGAAGCTTGCTTTACCTGTCTGAGGGGCCGTCTGTGGCCCCCGGAGAATCACCGATGCGCACCCCGACCACGTTCAAATATCTTCTCTGCTGCAGGCTGCTCATCGTCGCCGCGCTCGCCTTGCCGACGCCCGCCCAAACCACTGTCGTCACCGGTGCCGGGCTGAGCGACCCTGCCACTGTGTCGCCCCCACCAACCCGCCTCGTCACGCCCCTCCCTCCCCCGCCAGCCGACAATACGCTGCAGGCCTTGTTACCCCCGACCGCCCTCGACGAACAGGCCCAGTCCTCAGCCCTGGCTACGGCACTGATCAGCGAACCCGCCGCCGTCGTCGCGCCGGAACCCTCTGCCCTGCTGCTGTTGGCCATCGGCATCGGGGTGCTGTGGCTGATACGCCGCAAACGCTAACCCCTTCCCCCGGCCCGCGCCCCAGCGCCCTACCTCATTTTCAAGCCCCAGGACAGGCAGCTCGTCACGGGCGGCAAGCGGGGCCGATGCTATGCTCGACGGATTCGCCGCCGGCATCGGCCCGGTGGCCTCAGTGACATCCGGAGCCCTGCCCATGAAATCCGCCTTCGTTCTCCGCGGCACCAGCCTCGCCATCGGCCTGGCCCTCGCCGCCCCAGCTCTGCTGGCCCAGACACAAGCCCCGATCCGCCCGATCTCGCCCCCGGCGGCCGCACTAAAACCCGTGGTGCCGCCGATAACGGCGCCGGCCGTGGCACCCGCCGCGCCTGTCGCCGCGCCGCTTGCAGCCCCCGGCGCCAATCCGCCCGTGGCCGGCGCCCTGCCCGTCGATCCCAACGCACCCCCTCCAGCCCCACCTCCGCCGCCCCTCTCGGACATCATCTTCACCAATGGCGAGGTGCTGACCCTCGACGACAAGCGCCCCAGCGCCCAGGCGGTGGCCATCAAGGGCAGCAAGATCATCGCCGTGGGCAAGAGCAAGGACATCCTGGCGCGCTGGAAGAGCGAGGGCACCGAGGTGGTGGACCTGGCCGGCAAGACCCTGGTGCCGGGCTTCATCGACAGCTGGGGGCAGATGGCCCGCATGGGCCTCTATTCGGTGGCGGCCCAGGTGCAGTCGCCGCCCGAGGGCAAGGTGAGCGACACCAACGGCCTGCTGCGTGAGTTACGTGACTGGGGCAGGGGCGACCTGGCCAAACGCTTTGGCTGGATCATCGGCTTCGGCTACGACGACACCCGCCTGCGCGAACAGCGCCGCCCCAGCCGGACCGACCTGGACAGCGTCTCCCGCGACACCCCGGTGATCGTGGTGCATTACTCCGGCAGCCACCTGGTGGCCAACAGCAAGGCCCTGGAGCTGGCCGGCATCGGCCGCGACAGTATCGACCCGCCTGGGGGCAGTATCGGCCGCTGGCCGGGCTCGAAGGAACCCGACGGCGTGCTCGAAGGCGCCGCCGCCACCGCCCTGCTCGGCGCCCTGCCACAGCTACCCCGGGATGACCGCCAGGCCATGATCCAGCAGGGCCAGACCCTCTATCTGCAAAACGGCTACACCACCGCCGTGGAGGCCCGCGCCACCCCCGACGACCTGACCCTGTATACCCAGGCTGCCGACACCGGCGCCCTCAAGCTCGACGTGCTGCTCTACGCCGACCTGGCCAGCGCCGGCGCCAACCTGAAGGGCAACAAAATCATCGGGCCCAAGTACTACAAGGGCCACTTGAAGCTGGCCGGCGTGTCCTTCGTGCTCGACGGCAATGCCGAAGACCGCAGCGCCTGGCTCACCCAGCCCTATCAGCTGCCGCCCCCGGGCAAGCGCACCACCTTTGCCGGCTACCCGGGCAGCACCGACGAGACCGCCAGCGAGCTGTTCTCCCGCGCCTATGCCGGCGGCTGGCAGGTGGCTGTGCAGGCCAACGGTGATGCGGCCATCGACCAGTTCATCAGCGGCTTGCAGACTGCCAGTGGCAAGCACCCGGGCAAGGACCGCCGCCCCCTGCTGGCCGGCGGCCAGACCCTGCGTGACGATCAGCTCGACACCCTCAAGACTCTCGGCGTGAGCCTGGCCCTGGCGCCGCGCCGCCTCGGTCTGTCCCTCGCCCCCCTCAAGGACTACGCCCTGGGCGAAGAGCGCACCGCCCGCTTCATCCCCGCGGGGGCTGCTGCCGGAAAGGGCCTGCCGGTGCTGCTGGCAGGCGACGCTTCGCAGATCGAACCGACCCCCTTGGCCAACCTGGCTGCTGCCATCAAGCGCCCGGTGGGCGAGGCCCAGCAGCTCAGCCCGCTGGACGCCCTCAAGGCCCTCACGGTCGTGCCCGCCCGCCAGCTTGGCGAAGAAAAACTCAAGGGCAGCATCGCCGTCGGCAAGCTCGCCGACCTGACTGTGCTCTCCGCCAACCCCCTCAAAACCCCCACCGACAAGCTCGGCGAGATCAAGGTGATCGGCACGGTGAAGGAAGGGGTGACGGTGTTCGGCGGCAGCGAAGGCGGGGTGCCCATCCTGCGCTGACGAGGCAGGGTGGTAGCAGAAACACCGGCGGGGCCGAGTTCATTCGCCCCCGCTGGACAGCGAGCCGCCGCCCCCTCTCAGCGCAGATTCGACAGATACTCCACCACCGCCTCGACGTTCCGTTCGCCGAGGCCGGAAACCGCAGCCGTCATGGGTGGATAGGTGCGCTCGCCGCTGAGCTTGAGGTATCGCAGCAGGCTGCGGCGCAGGTATTCGGGCTGCTGGCCGGCGAGGCGGGGGAAGTTCTCTCCGCCACGGGCGTCAGCCCCATGGCAGCGCACACAGTGCTTCTCGAAGTGGTCACGCCCCTCGGCCGCCCGGGCGGTGGAGGGCGTCCCCGCCGGCACCACCGGCTGGGACGCGTAGAACACCACGATCTGCGCCTTCTCCTCGGCGCTGAGCACCTTCATCAGGCCCTGCATGAAGGCGTCCTTGCGCCGGCCGGTAAGGAAGGCATCGATCTGGCCGAGCACATAGGCCGGGTGCTGACCAGCCAGATTGGGGACTTCACCGTACTTGCTGAGCCCCGTGTCCCCATGGCAGTTGGCGCAAAAGAAAGCCGCCTTGCGGCCGGCATCCTGGGCGGCCTTCTGGTCGGCCGGCCGGGCCTTGTTGATCCGCTCCAGAACATCCCTCGGAGCCGGCGGGTCAGCCCGCACCGGCGCCGCTGTCAGCGCCAGCCCAAGGCAAAGCACGGTGCAACAGCTTCTGACACTTCTTGTTTTGCTGACCATACCGCTAGGCTCCATGGACGCTCATGACAGGCCGCCGGCGGCGGAGTCCGTCGAATTGTAGTTCGATGAAGGCCTGACCACTACAATCCCGCTTCTTTCCCTTCCGGACCCCGCCATGCAGCCCGACCCCTCCCTCCCCCGCGTCGCCATCGTCGGCGGTGGCCCCGCCGGCCTGATGGCCGCCGAGATCCTGCTCCGGGGCGGGGTGCAAGTGGATCTCTTCGACGCGATGCCCTCGGTGGGACGCAAGTTTCTGCTGGCCGGCAAGGGCGGGCTCAACATCACCCACTCGGAGAGCCTGGAACACTTCACCCGCCGCTATGGTGAGCGGGAGGGCGTACTCGCCCCCCTGGTCAGCGCCTTCGATCCGGACGCCCTGCGCGCGTGGGTGGAGGCCCTCGGGGTCAGCACTTTCGTGGGGAGCTCGGGGCGGGTCTTTCCTGCCGAAATGAAAGCTGCGCCCCTGCTGCGCGCCTGGCTCGCCCGCCTGCGCGACGCGGGACTGCACATTCATGTGCGTCATCGCTGGACCGGCTGGACCGACAGCGGCGCCCTGCGCTTCAGCACCCCGGCGGGCGAACAGATCTGCCAGGCCGACGCCTCCATCCTGGCCCTGGGGGGCGGCAGCTGGGCCAGACTGGGCTCGGACGGCGCCTGGGTGCCGCTGCTGGCGGCCCAGGGTGTCGACGTGGCGCCCCTGGAGGCGGCCAACTGCGGCTTCGTTGTGGCGTCACCTCGGGTGGTGCCGGGCACCGGCTGGAGCGCCCACTTCCGCGCACGCTTTGCTGGTCAGCCCCTCAAGTCCATCGCCCTGGCCATCGACGGCGATCCGGCCCCGATGCGCCCCGGCGAAGCCATGATCAGCGACGACGGCATCGAGGGCAGCCTGGTGTATGCCCTGTCGGCGTCGATCCGCGCCCGCATCAAGGCCGATGGCCAGGCTACCCTGCGCATCGACCTGGCCCCCGGGCGCAGCCCGGAACGGGTGCGCGCCGAGGTGGCCCACCCCCGGGGCGCCCGCTCCCTGGCCAGCCATCTGCAGAGCCGGGTGGGCATTGCCGGCGTGCGCATGGCCCTGCTGCGGGAATGCCTGCCCGACGAGGCCTTCTCCGACGCCAACCGCCTCACCGCCGCCATCAAGGGCCTGCCCCTCACCCTGGTCGCCCCGCGCCCCATGGACGAGGCCATCAGTACCGCTGGCGGCGTGCGCTTCGAGGGGCTGGACGAGGCCCTGATGCTGCGCAGCCGCCCGGGCGCGTTCTGCGCTGGGGAAATGCTGGATTGGGACGCCCCCACCGGAGGCTACCTGCTCACCGCCAGCCTCGCCACCGGGCGCCGGGCCGGCGAAGGGGCCCTGGCCTGGCTCGCCGCTGCGGCGCAGTAAGGCCGATTCACAGCTTGTAACATTGCCGACGCCCCTTGCAGATTAGAGTCGAAGCTCATCATTCCTTCGGGAGCATTGCCATGGGCATCATTTCCACCCTCGTCATCGGCCTGCTGGTCGGCCTCGTCGCCCGTTTCGTCAAACCCGGCGACGACAGCATGGGCTGGATCAAGACCATCCTGTTCGGCATCGGCGGCTCCATCGCCGCCACCTACGGCGGCCAGGCGCTGGGGCTGTATCAGGCGGGCCAGGGCGCGGGCTTCATCGGCTCGGTAATCGGTGCGGTGATCCTGCTGGTCGTGGCCGGCAAGCTGTCCAAAAAAGACTGAGGCCTGGGGCGTTACAATAAGAGGCTGACGGCACGCGCCGTCAGCCCTTTTCTTTTCTTTGCTTTCTCCGGGAGTCCTTCATGATGCTTCGTCCCGTCATCGCCACACTGTTGGCGACCTTCGGCCTTTCCCAATCCGCCCTTGCCATCGAGGCCCCGGCCCGCTTCAAGTCCGGATACGCACGCTGCGAGAAGGTGGTGCTGGAGCAGCATCCCGGCAAGATCGTCAAAGTTGAGCTCAAGCGCGAGAACGGACGCCCGGTGTTCGAGTTCGACGTGGAAGGCAGTGACAAGACCTGGGACGTGGAATGCGATGCCCGCAGCGGCAAGATCACGGAAGTCGAACAGGAAGTGGTGAGTGCCGACTCTCCGCTGTTCAAGGAGAAGGCCCGTATCAGCCTGGAAGAGGCCAAGGCCATCGCCCTGAAAAAGTACCCCGGCACCGTCATCGAAACCGAGTTCGAGATCGAAGCCGACGGCTCCGCCTCCTATGAGTTCGACATCGCCCTCAAGAACGGCAAGGAGATGAAGGTGGAGGTGGATGCCACCAGTGGCAAGATCGTCGAAGCCAACCGGGAACTGTGGCAGTCCGGCAAGGAATAAACACTGCCGGAGCCGCGAGGGTGGCGTCGAGGGTCTCGATGAGGGTGATGAAACGGGCCTGACGGGCCTCCGGCGTCGCCCCGTCAGACGCCCGAGAAAGGCCTCCCGACCCGGCGAAACTAGCAGCCCATCAGCCGTCCGGCGGCGTTGCGGGTTCCTGCTGCAGCCTCGCACACCCAGTTCCGGAAGCACACCACAGCCTCACGGGGCGCGTCGCTAGCACTGATGAGCCAGTAGCCCCGCTCCGCCACCTGGCGGCGGGCGGACCCGACGGGCTGGAGACGCCCCTCAGCGATCAGGTCGGAGAGCAGCTCGGCCCGGCCGATGGCCACCCCCTGGCCGGCCACGGCGGCCTGGATCAGCTGGTCGTAGTGATTGAAATGCAGCACGGCCCGCGGGCGCACCCCCTCCAGCCCACAGGTGGCCAGCCAGTCGGCCCAGCCCAGCCAGGGGAAATTCGGATCGTCGTAATTCATCAGGGCCACCGTCGGCAGGTTCTCCCGGGTCAGCTCGACCAGGCCCAGGGCCGGGCTGGCGACAGGAAAAACCGTCTCGCCGAACAGACGCACACTGCCCGCCGGCACATCCGCATCCACGCAATGGCGCAGAGCCAGGTCGATGCCCTCACGGCGCAGGTCCACCACCCGGTTGCTGCTCGCCAGGCGCACGTCGATATCCGGGTAGCGGCTCTGGAAGTCACGCAGTTGGGGTAGCAGCCACAGGGCGGTGATACCCAGGCTGGCGGTAACGGTGACCGGCAGATTGAGCGGATCCGGACGCAGGCTGGTGGCGAGTTCTCCGTAATCGCGCAGCCAGCCGCTGGCCAGGCGATACAGGCGCTCCCCTTCCGGAGTCAGGGACAGGGCCCGGGTTCTGCGCACAAACAGGCTCACCCCGAGCGCCTCTTCGAGCGCCTGAATCTGGCGGCTGACCGCCGACTGGGTCAGGCACAGCTGGGCTGCGGCGCGGGTGAAGCTCAGGTTGCGGGCTGCAGCGACGAAACCGCGCAGGGGGTCCAGAGGCGGCAGGCGGAGAAGGGGATCATCCATGAGAAAAACGCATCCTTTCGATGCCGATTATCCGTTTGTGAAGGTACGTCTGCCCATCAATACTGCAGCCATACCCGCCATCGCAATGCGCACCGCGCATCCTGAGCGGATCTGGAGAGAATCATGACCGAGCATTCAAGCCCCCGCCGCGTATGCCTCGAAGGCCACGCCTCGACGGTGCTGCCGGAGGGTGTCGGCACCCTGGTGGCGTGCACCTCGGGCTGCGTGTGGCTGACCCGCTACGGCGACCCCCGCGATCTCATCCTGCACGCCGGCGACAGTTTTCGCATCGACGGCCCCGGCACCGTGGTGATGACTGCCCATCACGGGGCGGTGTTGCAGATATTTCCGGGCCAGGCGCAGCATCCGGCCCGACGCGGCCTCGCTGCCCGGCTGGCGGGGCTGCTGGCGCCACGCTGGCACAGCGCCGCGCGGCGCCTGGCCGGCGGCTCCATGCACGAGTGCTAGACTGAAGCGTCGCCCAGCGTCGGAGCCCCCATGAGCAAACAGACCCTGGAATTCTGGTTCGAGTTCGCCAGTTCCTATTCTTACCTGAGCGTGATGCGCATCGAGCCCCTGGCCCGGGCAGCCGGAGTGACGCTGAAATGGCGCCCCTTCCTGCTCGGGCCGGTGTTCCTGTCCCTGGGCTGGAACGACTCGCCCTTCAACATCTATCCCCCCAAGGGGCGCTACATGTGGCGCGACCTGGCGCGGCTGGCCGGGCGCTACGGCCTGCCCTTGCAGGCGCCCTCACGCTTCCCGCGCAACGGCCTGCTGGCCGCACGGGTCGCCCTGGCGGGCACAGAGGAGGCGTGGATGGCGGATTTCTGCCGGGCGGTGATGCGCGCCAACTTCGCCGAAGACCGGGACATCGCGGAGCGTGAGGTGATCCGCAGCATCCTGAGTGCACTCGCCTTGCCGGTGGATGACATCCTGGCCCGTGCGGAAAGCCCCGAAATCAAACTAGCCCTGCGCCAGCAAACCGAAAGGGCCGGGGAGATCGGCCTGTTTGGCGCCCCCAGCTTCGTCACTCCGGACGGGGAGCTGTTCTGGGGCAACGACCGGCTGGAGGATGCGCTGGAGTGGGTGAAAACCCGGGCCGCCACGCCATGACAGCCCGCCCGGCTTACACCGGGAATGCGCTTACTTGCCGAGCAGCGGTGCAGCGGCATCGCCAGACGGCTTGCCGGACTCCGCCTTCTTGGCCTTCTCGGCCTTCTTCTCCGCAGCCTTGACGGCGCGCTCGTTGTAATAGGCCTTGTCGCTGCTTGCCTGCTCTGCCCGTGCCGCGGCAGCCTGGGCTTCGGCGGCGCGACGCCGCGCGTCGGCTGTATCCTTGCGATTACGGTCGGCTGCCGCCTGCATGGCCTGGCTCTTGCCGTCCTGCTCGCGCTTGACCCGTGCCGCATCCTTCTCCGAAAACTGGCGCAGGCGGGATTCACTGTCGGCCCGGTTGCGGGCTTCCTGTTCGGCCCGCTCAACCGCCTTGGCAGGCGCATCCCGGGCCTCGTCGGCCTGGCGCTCGTTGTAGCGTCGATTCTTCTCGGCCAGCTCGATGCGGCCGGCCTCGTTGTCCATCTCCCGCGCCTTGCGCACATCGGCAACCCGGCGGGCACGGGATTCGTCGATACAGCGATTGACCAGGAAGCGCTCGTAACAGGCGATCTCCTCGGCTTTGAAACGCACTTCGGCGGCCCTGCGCAAGGTGGCAGCCTCGCTCTTGAGCTTTTCGGCACGGGCCAGTTCGGCCGCAGGGTCAGCAGGCACCGCCACCTCCTCGGCATGGGCGGGGCCGCTGGCCAGAGCCGCCAGCAGGAGGGATGACAGGCAGGCGGACAGGAGGGGCAGGCGATGCAGACGCATGGGACGGGCAGAGCTGAAGGCTTTTGGACCGCTTACAATACCGGATTTACCGTCCGGTTTCCTCCCCGTCCTGCTGCCGTGATCCAGTTTCGTTCCCTCCGCCTCGCCCGGGGCGTCAAGACCCTCATCGAAGGCGCCAGCCTGCAGATCCACCCCGGCTGGAAAGTCGGCCTGACCGGCGCCAACGGCTGCGGCAAGTCCAGCCTGTTCGGCCTGCTGCGAGGCGAGCTCCACCAGGACTCCGGTGATCTGGAAATGCCCGCGGCGTGGACCATCGCCCATGTGGCCCAGGAAACCCCCGCCCTGCCCCGCCCGGCCATTGAGTACGCCCTGGATGGCGACACCGAGCTGCGGCGCATCGAGGCCGCCCTCGAACAAGCCGAAGCCAACCACGACGGGGAAGAGATCGGCCACCTCCACGGCCGTCTGCAGGAGATCGGCGGCTATGCGGCCCGCGCCCGCGCAGCGGCCCTGCTCGACGGACTGGGTTTCAGGAGCACTGATCTGGAGCGCCCGGTGGCCGACTTTTCCGGTGGCTGGCGCATGCGCCTCAACCTGGCCCAGGCACTCATGTGCCGCTCCGACCTGCTGCTGCTGGACGAGCCCACCAACCACCTCGACCTGGACGCCGTGATCTGGCTGGAGCAGTGGCTCACCGACTACCCGGGCACCCTGGTTCTGATCTCCCACGACCGGGACTTCCTCGACGCGGTGGTGAACCAGATCGCCCACATCGAAGGCCAGCGCCTCACCCTCTACGCGGGCAGCTACTCCGACTTCGAACGCCAGCGTGCCGAGCGCCTGTCCCAGCAGCAGTCAATGTTCGAGAAGCAGCAACGCGAGCGCGCCCATCTGCAAAAGTACGTAGACCGCTTTCGTGCCAAGGCCACCAAGGCCCGCCAGGCCCAGAGCCGCATCAAGGCCCTGGAGCGCATGGAGCTGATCTCCGCCGCCCACATCGACACACCCTTCAGTTTCAGTTTCAGGGCCTGCGGCCAGGCCCCCGACCCGCTGCTGCAGATCGAGGACGCCGCCGTCGGCTATGCAGACAAACCCATCCTGTCGGGCATGAAGCTGACCCTCCGCCCGGGCGAGCGTGTCGGCCTGCTCGGCCGCAACGGCGCCGGCAAATCCACGCTCATCAAGCTGCTCTCCGGCGAGCTGAGGCCCAGCGCCGGAGTGCGCAGGGAGGGCAAAGGCCTGCAGCTGGGCTACTTCGCGCAGCACGCCCTCGAAAGCCTGCGCCCCGACGAATCCCCGTTGCAGCACATGCTGCGCCTCGACCCCCAGACCCGCGAGCAGGAGCTGCGCAACTATCTGGGCGGCTTCGACTTCCACGGCGATGGCACGAGCACCTCCGGCGCCGGGGCCACCACCCCCTGCGGCCCCTTCTCCGGTGGCGAAAAATCCCGCCTGGCCCTGGCCCTGCTGATCTGGCACCAGCCCAACCTGCTGCTGCTCGACGAGCCCACCAACCACCTCGATCTGGAGATGCGCCACGCCCTCACCCTGGCCCTGCAGGACTACGAGGGTGGCATGGTCATCGTGTCCCACGACCGCGCCCTGCTGCGCGCCACCTGTGACCGCTTCCTGCTGGTGGACAGCGGCCGCCTCACCCCCTTCGACGGCGATCTGGACGACTACAAGGCCTGGCTCGCCCAACAGCGTGCCGCCGATGCCACGGCCAGCCAGTGCCCCGACAAAGCCGCCGACAAAGCCAGCCGCAAGGCTGACCGGGAAGCCGCCGCCGCCGACCGTCAGGCCCGCCTGGCTAGCCGCCGCCCCTTGCTGCGCGAACTCGAACAGCTGGAGAAGAAGCTCAAGCCCTGGAATGCCGAGAAGGCTCAGCTCGACGACCGCCTCGCCGACCCGGAGCTATATACCGGCCCCGAAGCCGGCGACGTGCCCAAGCTCCTGAAGCGCCAGGCGGAACTGAGCGAACGGATCGACGACGCCGAACTGCGCTGGCTCGAACTCCATGAGGCGCTGGAAGCGATTCCGGCGGACTGAGCGCCCTTGTGGGGTAGAGTTCATTCGACCTCCCGGCGCCGGATCATCGGCAAACCCTTGATTCATCGCCCCTGTGACCTTCCGCGACGCATTCGACACAAGCCGTCACGGCGTCTTTGTTAGAATCCGGGATTCGCCAAATCAACCGCTGTCATCTGGAGCTTCCCCGTGCAACTCGTCTGTCTCGACCTCGAAGGTGTTCTCGTCCCCGAAATCTGGATCGAATTCGCGGAGCGCACCGGCATTCCCGAACTCCGTCGCACCACCCGCGAGGAGCCGGACTACGACAAGCTGATGAAGTACCGCCTGGACCTCCTCAAGCAGCACAAGCTGGGCCTGCCCGACATTCAGAAGGTGATCTCCGAGATGGGCCCCGAGCCCGGCGCCAAGGACTTCCTCGATGCCCTGCGCCAGGATTTCCAGGTCATCATCCTGTCCGACACCTTCTACGAGTTCGCCATGCCGCTGATGAAACAGCTGGGCATGCCCACGCTGTTCTGCCACAAGCTGGAAGCCAATGCCGAGGGCTACCTGGTGAATTACCACCTGCGCATGCCCAACCAGAAGAAGGAAGCCGTGCAGCGCTTCAAGGAAATCAACTTCAAGGTTATCGCCGCCGGCGACTCCTACAACGACACCGCCATGCTCAAGGAAGCCCACGCCGGCATCCTGTTCCGTGCACCGGACAACGTCATTGCCGAGTTCCCGCAGTTCCCCGTGGAGCGCGAGTACAGCGGCCTGATGGCCCAGATCCGCGCCGCCTCTGCCCGCATCTGACCCTTCCCCCTGCGTCGGCCACAACCTGTCGGCCGGCGCACACACTGCCATGCACCGCGAACGCTTCTACACCCTCTCCGCCTCCTGCCCCGACCGCACCGGCATCGTCGCCAAGGTGTCCGGCTTCATCGCCGAGCACAAAGGCTGGATCCTCGAAACCGCCCTCCACGCCGAACCGGCCGTGGATGCCGACAAGCGCGGGCGCTACTTCATGCGCATCGAGATCCGTGCCGACTCGCTGCCCTTCATGCTCTCCGAGTTCCGCGAACGCTTCCGCCCCATCGCCGAGGAGCTCGAGATGGACTGGAAGATCACCGACTCGGCAGTGAAGAAGCGCGTGGTGATCCTGGTTTCCAAGCAGGAGCACTGCCTCTACGACCTGCTCGCCCGCTGGCAGTCCAAGGAGCTGGACATCGAGATCCCCTGCGTGATCTCCAACCACGAGACCTTCCGTGGCTTCGTGGAGTGGCACGGCATCCCCTTCCACCATGTGCCGGTCACCGCCGACAACAAAGCCCAGGCCTATGCCGAGGTGCAGCGCCTGTTCGAAGAGTCCCGCGGCGACACCATGGTGCTGGCGCGCTACATGCAGATCCTCTCCCCCGAGCTGTGCGCAGCCCACCCGAGCAAGATCATCAACATCCACCACAGCTTCCTGCCCAGCTTCGTCGGCGCCAAGCCCTATCATCAGGCCTACACCAAGGGGGTCAAGCTGATCGGCGCCACCTGCCACTACGTCACCGCCGAGCTGGACCAGGGCCCGATCGTCGAGCAGGACGTGATCCGCATCGACCACTCCGATTCGGTCGAGGACATGGTGCGCTACGGCAAGGACATCGAAAAGGCCGTGCTCGCCCGCGGCCTGCGCTACCACCTGGAAGATCGGGTGCTGGTGCATGGCAACAAGACGGTGGTGTTCCGCTGACGCTCGATCACTCTGTCTGAAAGGCCGGCCTTGCGCCGGCCTTTTTGTTCCTGGTGGATACGAAAAAACAACGGACGCCGAAGCGCCCGTTGTTTCTGACGGAAACTGCTACCGCGATCAGTTGTGGTAGGCGGTTTCGCCGTGGGAGGTGATGTCGAGACCTTCCCGCTCTTCGTCTTCCGGCACCCGCAGACCGATGAACATATCCACCAGCTTGTAGGCGATGAAGGCGACGACCGCAGACCAGACGATGGTCATGCCGACGGCGGTGGCCTGGATGATGACTTGGTCGGAGATCGAGTAGGCATCGGCAACCTTGTTTTCCACGTAGTCCCAGATGCCGGCGCCGCCGAGGGACGGTGCTGCGAACACACCGGTCAGGATGGCACCGAGGATGCCGCCCACGCCATGCACACCGAACACGTCAAGGGAGTCATCGGCACCGATCAGGCGCTTCAGGCCATTGACGCCCCACAGGCACACCACACCGGCCAGCAGGCCCATCACGATGGCACCGACCACACCGACCACACCGGCAGCCGGGGTGATGGCAACCAGGCCGGAAACGGCACCGGATGCGGCACCCAGACCGGAGGGCTTGCCCTTGATGATCCATTCGGCGAACAGCCAGGACATGGCAGCAGCAGCGGTGGCAACCCAGGTGTTCACCATGGCCAGAGCGGCGACACCGTTGGCCTCCAGAGCGGAGCCGGCGTTGAAGCCGAACCAGCCCACCCACAGCAGGGAGGCGCCGACGATGGTCAGGGTCAGGCTGTGCGGCGCAAAGGACTCACGGCCGTAACCGATCCGCTTGCCCACCATGAAGGCACCCACCAGGCCGGCAACGGCAGCGTTGATATGCACCACGGTGCCACCGGCAAAGTCGAGGGCGCCATGCTGGAAGAGGTAGCCGGCAGTTGCCGTGGCAGCCGCACCAGCATCAGCGGAGGTGTAAGCATCCGGACCTGCCCAGTACCAGACCATGTGCGCCATGGGCAGGTAGCTGAAGGTAAACCAGATCACCGAGAACAGCAGCACTGCGGAGAACTTGATGCGCTCGGCAAAGGCGCCGACGATCAGGGCCACGGTGATGGCCGCAAAGGCACCCTGGAAGACCACGTAGATGAACTCGGAGATCACCACACCCTTGGTCCAGGTGGCTGCAACCGAGTCAGCCGTGATGCCCTTCAGCAGCACCTTGTCGAGGCCGCCGAAGAAGGCGCTGCCCTCGGTGAAGGCAATGGAGTAGCCATAGACCACCCACAGCACGCTGATCAGGGAGAACACCGCGAACACCTGCAGGAGCACCGACAGCATGTTCTTGGAGCGCACCAGGCCACCGTAGAACAGGGCCAGGCCGGGGATGGCCATCATGATGACGAGCACGGCGGCGACGATGATCCAGGCGTTGTCGCCCTTGTTGGGCACCGGAGCCGGTGCCGGAGCGGCCTCAGCCGGTGCGGTGGCCTCGGCCACCTTGGCTTCGGCAACAGGCGCCGCTGCCGGGGCTGCGGGCGCTTCAACCGGCTTGACCTCGGCCGTGGCGCTTACGGCAGGAGCGGCCACCGGCTCGACAGGGGCCGCAGCCTTGTCTTGTGCCAGTACGCTGCCCCCAAAGCTGACCGCCAGGCTGGCCAGCAGGGCTGCAATTGTTTTTCTCATGATGGAAGGCTCCCTTACAGCGCTTCAGCACCGGACTCGCCGGTACGGATACGGATGGCTTGCTCAAGGTCGAACACGAAGATCTTGCCGTCGCCGATCTTGCCGGTGCTGGCGGACTTCTCGATGGCCTCGATGACCTGATCCAGGATCTCGGTTTTCACCGCGGCCTCGATCTTCACCTTGGGCAGAAAGTCGACCACGTATTCGGCACCGCGATACAGCTCGGTGTGGCCCTTCTGGCGACCGAAGCCCTTGACCTCGGTGACGGTGATTCCCTGCACGCCGATGGCGGACAGCGCTTCGCGCACTTCGTCGAGTTTGAAGGGCTTGATGATGGCAGTTACGAGTTTCATGGCTGGGTTCCTCAGGCAGACGGCCGGCAGACGGCCGCCATGCGGTTACGGGAATTAGAAGCTGCGGGTCACGGACAGAACCACGCGGTCCTTGCCCAGATCCTTGCCAAAGGCGTTGGTGTACCAGGCGCCGCTGGCGTTGGTGTTGATGTAGCTGAGGCCCACCACGGTACCGCTGAAGTCCTTGGTCACGCCCAGCTTCCAGTCGGTGTAGGAGGCGCCATCGGAGCTGGAGCCGGCAACCCGCTGGCGCCCCACGTGGCCGACCAGGTTCAGGGTCGGGACCAGCTCATAAGTGGCGGTCAGGTCGAGGTAGCCGGAGTTCTTGCTCCCCACCAAGCCGAACAGATCGCTGAAGGAGTGGGAGTACTTCAGGGTCAGGAAGGAGTAGCCGGCCGCGACATAGCCTTCCAGGGTGTTCGGGTTGTTGCCGTAGCCAGAGCCCGGGTAGAAGTACTGCAGCAGACCCACGTCGTAGCTGAAATCGCCGACGGTGTTCTTGAAGCCGCCGTAGAAGTCCATCTCGATGCTGTTGCTGACGGTCGAGTTGCCATCAGTCAGCCAAGACACATTGGAAGCCCAGGTGCCGACGTACAGACCGCTGGAGTGCGCGTAGTCGAAGCCACCCTGCACAGCCGGCTTGCGGTTGGTCTGCCCGATACCGCGGTAGATGTACTCGGATGCCAGCGTCACGTTGCTGGTGAAGGAGTGCTCAGGAGCGGCATCGGCGGCAGAGGCCATGGTCGGCAGAACAGCACTGGCAGCAATCAGGGCGGAGGCAATGACGGTCTTGCGCATGATAGGGGTTCTCCTCGTAATCAAAAGTTGGCAGACTCCACTTAGCAATCGATGTGCCAGTTTGAAATATTTATACATTTCAACCACTTAACAAACTTTAGCAAGGCGTGCTGCGGCGCAGAAAAAATGCCGCGCGCACCAACTTGGTATCATGCACCAATTGAGGGCGCCACTTTGGTGCGCCCCGCTGCGCCGGCCCTGCAACGGCGACGGTGCTAAACTTTGTGCACAGGGGTTTCATGCCCCAGCCCTTCCCCACTCCTGAGGTACGCACCATGGCCAACCCGAAAATTCTCGACGACATCGGCTCCAAAGTTTCCGAACTGCTCGCCAGCAGCCCGGCCAAAGACATCGAGAAAAACGCCCGTGCGCTGCTCACCAGCGGCCTCTCCAAGCTCGACCTGGTGACCCGTGACGAATTCGAGATCCAGCGCGAAGTGCTGGCCCGCACCCGCGAAAAGCTGGCCGAGCTGGAAACCCGGGTTGCCCACCTGGAAGCCGAACTGTCCGCCCGACCGGCCGCTTCAGCCGACTGAACCCACGCAGACATCCTGCTGTCCCAGCGAGGGCGCTCCGGCGCCCTCGTTTGCTTCCTGCCCATTTCTCTTCCAGCTCTTTTCGCGGAGACACCCTTGAAGAAAGCCCTCGCCCTCCTCGCCTGCATCGCCGCCCCGGCCATGGCCGCCCCAGTCAATTACACCATCGACGGCAACCACACCTTCCCGGTCTTCGAAACCGACCACCTGGGCTTCTCGACCCAGCGCGGGCGCTTCAACAAGACCAGCGGCAAGATCACCCTCGACGTGGCCGCGCGCAAAGGCAGCGTGGACATCAGCATCGACGCGACCTCCATCGACATGGGTTTTGCCAAGTGGAACGAGAACATGCGCGGCGAGGGCTTCTTCAACACCGAGGCGTTCCCGACCATCACCTTCAAGGCCGACCGTCTGCAGTTCGACGGCGACAAGCCGGTTGCCGCCGAAGGCAGCCTGACCCTGCTCGGCGTGACCCGACCGGTAGCCCTGACCCTGACCCGTTTCCACTGTGCGCCCCACCCTCTCAACAAGCGCGAGACCTGCGGCGCCGACATCACCGCCCGCCTCAAGCGCTCGGAGTTCGGCATGACCAAGAACATCCCCTCGGTGAGCGACGAAGTGCGCCTGGTGATCGGCGTCGAAGCATTCCGCGACACGCCATGACATCCTGATACCGCGGGGCACGCCCTGCGGTTAGACTCACGTTTTACCCAAATCGGATAAATCGTGAGTCTGGCCACCTTGACAAGCCGCGCCCTCGTCGGCCTCCTCGCCCCGGAGGTCACCGTCGAGGTTCACCTCGCCAACGGGCTGCCGGCGTTTACGCTGGTGGGTCTTCCCGATGTCGAAGTGCGTGAGGCCCGCGACCGGGTCCGCGCCGCCCTGCAGACCTCGCAATTTGAATTTCCCCAGCGGCGGATAACCGTCAACCTGGCCCCCGCCGATCTGCCGAAGGAGGGCGGCTGCTTCGACCTGCCCATCGCCCTGGGCATCCTCGCCGCCTCCGGGCAGATCCCCGCCGAGGGCCTGGCACGCTACGAGTTCGCCGGGGAGCTCTCCCTCACCGGCGAGCTGCGCCCGGTACGCGGCGCCCTGGCCCTGGCACGGCAGGCAGCCAGCAGCGGGCGCACCCTGATCCTGCCCGCCGCCAATGCCCCCGAGGCCGCACGGGTGCGCAACGTTACCCTGCTCCCAGCCTCCAGCCTGCTGGCGGTGGCGGCCCACCTGTGCGGGCACACGCTGCTGGCCCCCTATGCCGGTCCGCCCCTGGTGCAGTCTCCAAGCTATCCCGATCTGGCCGACGTGAAAGGCCAGGCCCAGGCCCGCCGGGCGCTGGAGGTTGCCGCCAGTGGCCAGCATTCCCTGCTCCTGTTCGGCCCACCAGGCACCGGCAAGTCCATGCTCGCCCAGCGCCTGCCTGGCCTGCTCCCGCCCATGAGCGACGACGAAGCCCTTGAAAGTGCAGCCGTTCAGTCGGTGGAAGGCAGCTTCCGGCCGGAGCTGTGGGGCGTCCGCCCAATACGGGCGCCCCATCACTCCGCGTCCACTGCAGCCCTGGTGGGCGGGGGCGGAACGCCCCGCCCCGGCGAGATCAGCCTGGCCCACAACGGCGTGCTGTTCCTTGACGAACTTCCGGAATTCGAACGCCGTGTCCTTGAGGCCCTGCGTGAGCCCCTTGAGAGCGGCCACATCACCATCTCCCGGGCGGCACGCCGGGCCGAGTTTCCGGCCCGCTTCCAGCTGGTGGCCGCCATGAACCCCTGCCCATGTGGCTACCACGGCCACCCTGACGGGCGCTGTCGGTGCTCCCCCGACCAGATCGCCCGCTACCGCAACAAGCTCTCCGGCCCCCTCCTCGATCGCATCGACCTGATCCTCGAAGTGCCCGTACTGCCGGCCTCCGACCTGCAGTCGGCCCACTCCGGCGAACCCTCCGCGCAGGTGCGCGAGCGGGTAGCACAGACCTGGGCCCGCCAACTCGCCCGCCAGGGCAAACCCAACGCCCATCTCGCTGGCCGAGAAATCGAGCGATGGTGTCAACCTGACGCGAAAGGCGTGCAGCTGTTACAAACCGCCATCGACCGCCTCGGCCTGTCAGCCCGTGGCTACCATCGCATCCTGAAGGTCGCGCGTACAATTGCAGACATGAACGGCGCCGATACTGTTGGCACCTCCCATGTGGCAGAAGCCATCCAGAGCCGCAGGGGCCTCTGAAACATCGTCCAATCCCATCAGGAGTTTTCTCAAGTGGCATCCAACCCGTCCGCAGGCGCCCGTCGCGCCAAGAACTGGCTCGCCTGGTTCATCGGTTTCATCATCGTGCTTGTGGCCCTGCTGGCTGGCTACACCTGGCTGGTGCTCAACTGGAGCTATTCGGCCGGTGAACGTGCCGGCTACGTGCAAAAATTTTCCCAGAAGGGCTGGCTGTGCAAAACCTGGGAGGGAGAGATGGCCATCGTTGCGATTCCGGGCAGCCTTCCCGAAATTTTCAAGTTCACCGTCCGCGACAATAAGGTGGCCGCTGCCATCAACGCCGACATGGGCAAACGCGTGTCCATCGCCTACGAACAGCATGTGGGCATTCCCTCCACTTGTTTCGGCGAAACCGCCTACTACGTCAGCAAGATCCACGTCGTCGAGTAAGAACCACGCCCTCACGGGCGTGTCGAATCCCGCAGCTCCTCCAGGTCCCCTCTCCCATGCCTTACATCCAGCTGGCGGCGCTCCTCGCGGCGCTCGCCACCGTCGGTCCGTTCTCGATCGACACCTATCTTCCAGCGCTTCACGCCATCGGCACGGAGCTCAAGGCCACGCCGCTGGAAGTGCAGCAGACCCTCACCGCTTACATGCTGCCCATGGGCGCCATGGTGCTGTGGCATGGCGCCTTCTCCGACGCCTGGGGCCGCAAGCCGGTGATCGTCGTATCCATGCTGCTGTTCGCCCTGGCGTCGGTGGTGTGCGTGTTCGCCGGCAGCATCGAAGCCCTGCTGGTCGGGCGGGCCCTCCAGGGCATCAGTGCGGGGGCCGGCATGGTGGTAGGGCGCGCAGTGGTTCGCGATCTGATGGAAGGGCCCAAGGCCCAGCGCCTGATGAGTCATGTAAGCATGGCCTTTGCTATCGGCCCGGCAGTGGCACCCATCCTCGGCGGGTGGATCCATGCGGCCTTCGGCTGGCGCGCGGTATTCATCTTCCTGGCCCTGCTCGGCCTCGCCCTGGCAGCCCTGAGCGCCTGGCGGCTCCAGGAGAGCCACCCCCCTGCCGCCCGCCAACCCTTGCACCCCGGCCCCCTGGCCCGCCGCTATCGCAGCGTGTTCTCGTCCCCCGGCTTCCTGCTGCTGAGCGTGGCGGTGAGCCTCAACTTCAACGCCTTCTTCATCTACGTGCTGTCGGCGCCAGTGTTCCTGATGACCCACCTGGGCCTGAGTGAAACCGAGTTTGGCTGGATGTTCGTCCCCGGCGTGATCGGCATGATGTCAGGCTCGGCCCTGTCGGCCCGCCTGGCCGGACGTCTCTCGGCCCCACGCACCATCCGCCTGGGCTACAGCCTGATGCTGGCGGCAGCCGCGCTCAACCTGGCGGTGAGCCTTCTGTTGCCCCCGGGGCTGCCCCAATCGGTGCTGCCGATCATGGCCTACAACTTCGGCATGGCCATCGCCATGCCCAGCCTCACTCTACTGGCTCTGGACCACTTTCCCACCCACCGGGGGCTGGCTTCCAGTTGTCAGAGCTTCGTGCAAATGCTGATCAGCTCGGTCACCGCCGGCCTCATCGCCCCGGCCCTGTGGGGCTCGGTCGGCAACATGGCCGCCGGCATGGGCATCCTGCTACTGCTCGGGCTGGGCTGCTTCATGGCCTGGTGGTGGCTGTTCCACCGGAGCACCCCGAGTACTGGGCAGGCATGAGCTGGGCCGAACACATCGACCTGTACTGTGAACGCACCGACGCCAGCCTGTGGTCGGAGCCCCTCAACGCGCTCAGCAACCTGGGTTTCCTGCTGGTCGCGGTGGTGCTGTGGAAGCGAACGGCGGACCGGGATCGGGATTTGCAACTGCTGGATGGCCTGATCTTTGCCATCGGCCTGGGCAGCCTGACCTTCCACACGCTCGCGACGCGCTGGGCGGCGCTGCTGGACATCGCCTTCATCGCCCTTTTCGTGCTGGTTTTCCACCAGCGCTTTCAAGTTCGCATCAGGGGCGCCGGCAACGGCAGGGCCTGGATGGGGACCGCCCTGTTCGTGGCTCTTGCGACGCTCTTCACGGCGGCCACCAGGGTCCTGCCGCCCCTCCCCCTGAATGGCTCGGAGATCTACCTGCCGCCCTTCGCTCTGCTGCTGTGGTGCGCCGCGACGGCCCGTCAGGCACAGCCCGCCGCGGCCCGTTGGCTGGCCCGGGCAGGTGGGTTGTTCATCATCAGCCTGACTTGCCGGGCCAGTGACACCGTTCTGTGCGACATCTGGCCCACCGGCACCCATGCGGGCTGGCATCTGGTGAATGCCCTGGTGCTGTACTGCTGCCTGCGTGCCCTGCAACTCACGCCCCACCCAGCTCCCGCTCGGCCCAATACAGGGCTGTGATGGTCTTGGCGTCGGTGATACGCCCATCAAACACCGCCTCCCGTGCCTCGGCCAGGCTCAGGCTCAGGATCTCCAGAAACTCACCCTCATCCCAGGCATGCCCCACATGTTCCAGGCCGCGGGCAATGAAAATCTCGATGCGCTCGTTGGAATAGCCGATACACGGGTGCATCACCCCCAGGTGGCGCCAGTCTTCGGTGACATGACCGGTCTCTTCCTGCAGTTCGCGCCGGGCACAACGCAGGATGTCCTCACCCGGATCGATCTTGCCGGCAGGCAGCTCAAGAAAGGCCCGCCCTACCGGATAGCGGAACTGCCGCTCGAACACCAGCCGGCCATCGGGCAGCACCGGGATCACCACCACCGCGCCGGGGTGCTTTACATACTCCCGCAGGCCTTCCTTTCCATCGGGCAGGCTGACCCTGTCCCGGAACACATTCAGCAGACGGCCCTCGAAAACGGCTTCCGACGACAGGGCTTCTTCATGCAAGGGGTCCTTCATCCCGTTCTCCATTCCAGATCTCGCTCAACACAAAGACCGCAGCATGGCACCGACACGCCGCGGCTGACCAGTCCATCCGGCATAATCGCACCACCTTGCACCCGGAACCCGGACCGTGCGCGACCCCGCCCCCGCCCTGCGCGACCACCTTTTCGATCCCAGCGGCGGCCTGACTTACCAGCTCCGCGCCTTCCGCTACCGACGCAGCCTGTGGTCCGCCTTCCATGCGACCGTAGCCGGCTGGCTGGGCGACTGGCAGCCAAACGCCCGCACCCTCGTGATCATCGGCCCGAATGCCGGCCATGCCTTGCCGGCGGGCTTTCTGGAACGCTTCGAACAGGTTATCGCACTGGAGCCGGACCCCATCGCCCGCCACCTGCTGGCACGCCGACCGGATGCCCGGCGACTGCGTTTCGACCACCTCGACTGCCTGGCCACGCCGGACGGCCTGGCCTGGCTGGCAGCGCGCTTTTCCGACGCCGCCTTTCTGTTTTCCAACGTGCTCGGGCAGGTCGCCGCCCCGGCCGATAGCTGGTCGGCCCTGCTCGCCCGTCACCTGCAGGAGCGGAACTGGGCGAGCTACCACGATGTGCTGTCCACGACCCGGGCGCCGGACCATCACGCCCCGGTGCGCGACGCAGCCTCCGTGAGCCTGGAAGCGCTTATCGCGCATTTCTGGACGCAGGGCGAGATCACCGTGACCGACCACGACACCCTGCACCTGGGCGGAGGCAGCCCCTGCGGCTATGCCGTGTGGCCGATCACGCCGGCACGCTGGCAGCTGGTGGAATGGGTGGTGAATCAGGCGTAGGTGTCGAGGGCCGAGCCGGTGGCCGGGGCGCCGCCCCCGGTGGCGCCAATCCGATAGGCCCGGGCGGGGTCGCTTGCCGTGCCTTCGTCGCGGGCGCGGGTGGCCAGTTCGACCCGCGCCTCGGCGGCCATGCTGGCAGCACGGGCGGCGATCTGGCGGTCCGGCCCCGAGGGGTCGGCGGGGGCCAGGGCAGCAGAACGGATCTTCTCGGCCCGGCTCAGGGTCTCTTCGGGCGTGCGCCCGGGGGACACATCGATGCCGACCTCCCCGCCCACCGCATAGCGACGACCGTCGGGGCCTGTCTCATAGGAATAGCTGGCGCCGCTGGTAACCACGCCCGCGCCCGCGCTCATATGAGCCATTTCGTGGGCACGTACCGCCTGATCACGCTGCTTCAGTTGCTGCAGCACGCGCTGATCGGCCTCGCTGAGACCTGCGGCATCCCCCCCAGGCGTTGCCGCAGCGGCCTCCGCCCCTGCCGGCCGACCGGCCCGGGCAGCCGGCGCCGCAGCCGACAGACTGAATGCCAAGGACGAACCCACCGGGGAAACAGACATGATCAGACACCCACACGCAACGCTTTCAGCCTAGACCCTGAAGCCTTCGCCGTCAGCCCATCCTCCATCGGGACAAGCACCACGCCCCGGCGCCCGGCTCATTCCCCCAGGTAGGCGGCCCGCACCTTGGGGTTGGCCAGCAGATCGGCCCCGGAGCCGCTGAGGGTGATCGCCCCGGACTCCATCACGTAGGCACGGCTGGAAAACTCCAGGGCCAGGTTGGCGTTCTGCTCCACCAGCAGCACGGTGACGCCCTCGGCGGCCACCGAGGCGATGACTTCAAAGATCTTCTCCACCACCAGCGGCGCCAGGCCCATGGAGGGCTCATCGAGCAGCAGCAGTTTTGGACGGGACAGCAGCGCCCGGCCGATGGCCACCATCTGCTGCTCGCCCCCCGAGAGGGTGCCGGCCACCTGCTGCAGGCGCTCCTTGACCCGCGGCAGCATGCCGAAGATGCGCTCCATGTCGGCGTCCACGGCCTCGTCGTCACGCCGGCAGTAGGCGCCCATGCGCAGGTTTTCCTCGACGCTCAGGCGGGTGAAGATGCCCCGCCCCTCCGGCACCAGGGCCAAGCCCTGGCGCAGGCGCTTGTGGGCCGGCAGCTTGTCGATGGCCTGCCCCTGATAAAGGATCTGCCCGCCGGCAGTGCCCAGAGTGCCGGCGATGGCGTTGAGGGTGGTGGTCTTGCCGGCGCCGTTGGCGCCGATCAGGGACACCAGCTCGCCGGGCGCCAGTTCCAGGTTGATGCCTCTGACAGCCTCGATGGCCCCATAGGCCACCCGGGTGTCACGCAACTGGAGAATGGGGGTGACCGTGCTGCTGGCGCTCATGCGGTCGCTCCTGCCTTGTGGGTGCCGTGGCCCCCCAGGTAGGCGGCAATCACCGCCTCGCTCTTCTGCACCTCGGCGGGCACGTCCTCGGCGATCTTCCTGCCGAAGTCGAGCACCGCCAAACGGTCGCACAGGCCCATCACCAGCTTCACGTCGTGCTCGATGAGCAGCACGGTGACGCCGTCGTGGCGGATGGTCTGGACCAGCTCGCGCAGCTTGCCGGTTTCGGTGGCATTCATGCCGGCGGCCGGCTCGTCCAGGGCCAGCAGCTGGGGCTCGGTGGCCAGCGCGCGGGCGATTTCCAGGCGGCGCTGGTCGCCGTAGGAGAGGTTCTTCGACACGGTATCGGCAAAGCGCTCGATACCCACGTAGCGGAGCAGCTCGAAGGCACGCTCGGTGATGAGGCGCTCCTCCTCCCGGGCATGCTTGGTCTGCAGCAGGATGGAAAAGGGGTTGGCCCGGGAGCGGATGTGATGGCCGGCCATCACGTTCTCAAGGGCGGTGAGCTCGCGGAAGAGACGGATATTCTGGAAGGTGCGGGCAATGCCGGAGGCCACCACCTCGTGGGGCTTGCCGGTGGGCAGCTCGGTGCCGTTGAAGACGATCTCGCCTTCTTCAGGCACGTAGGCGCCGGTAAGCACGTTGAAGAAGGTGGTCTTGCCTGCACCGTTGGGGCCGATCAGGCCATACACCTCGCCCTTGCGGATGGTCAGGGACACATCGGACAGGGCCGTGAGGCCGCCAAAGCGCTTGGAGATGTTGCGGGCTTCAAGCAGGGTGATCACTTGCCCGCCTCCCCGGCCACCCCGCCCACCACCAGCTCGGGTCGGGAGTAGCGGCTGTGGGCGGGAATCAGGCCTGCCGGACGCAGCAGCATCATGAAAATCATGGCCAGGGACAGCAGCAGCATGCGCAGCACTTCCGGGTCGAGCAGCACCTGGTTGAACACCGCCTGCTGAACCGGCACGGCCACATGGCGCAGGATCTCGGGCAGGGCGGTGAGCACAAGGGCGCCCACCACCACCCCGGCCAGGTTGCCCATGCCGCCGAACACCACCATGGTGAGCACGGCGATGGACTCCATCAGGGAAAAGCTCTCGGGCGACACGAAGCCCTGAAAGGCCGCAAACAGCCCCCCCGCGACACCGCCAAAGGTGGCCCCCAGCGAGAAGGCCAGCAGCTTCATGTTGCGGGTGTTGATGCCGATGGCCTTGGCCGCCAGTTCGTCTTCCCGGATCGCCGCCCAGGCCCGCCCGACCCGGGAGATCTGCAGGCGCTGCACCAGGATGATGGACAGCACCACGAAGGCCAGGAAGACGTAGTAGTACAGGAACAGGGAGTTGATGGTGATCTCCTCCCCTATCCGGATGGGCCGCGAGATGTCCCAGCCGAACAGCACCAGCGGGTCGATCATGTTGATGCCCTGGGGCCCGTTGGTGATGTTGACCGGGTGGTTCAGGTTGTTCATGAAGATGCGCACGATCTCCCCGAAACCCAGGGTCACGATGGCCAGGTAATCACCCCGCAGACGCAGGGTAGGCAAGCCCAGGATGATGCCGGCCAGGGCCGCAAAGACGGCCCCCAGAGGCAGCACCAGCCAGAAAGGCAAGTGCAGTTCGAAGTGGGGCGAGGCCAGGAAGGCGAAGGTATAAGCCCCCACCGCGTAGAAGGCGATGTAGCCCAGATCGAGCAGGCCGGCAAAGCCCACCACCAGGTTGAGGCCAATGGCCAGCATCACATAGAGCAGGGCGAAATCGAGGATGCGCACCCAGGTCTTGCCGAAGAGCATGGCGATGAGAGGCGCGGCCAGGGCCAGGGCGATGACCACCCAGCGGGCCGCCGCCGGGTTGCGCTTGCCGAGCCAGGGAATGGCGTTGGCGAGTTCATTCATGGGGAGATGTCCTCAGGCCCGGTCCGCGACACGCTCGCCCAGCAGCCCGGTGGGCCGGAAGATGAGCACGATGCCGAGGATGATGAAGGCGAAGATGTCCTGGTAGCTGGAGTTGAGGAAACCGAAGCTCAGATCCTCGATGTAGCCGGCGCCGATGGACTCCACCAGGCCCAGCAGCAGCCCGCCGAGCATGGCCCCGCCCAGGTTGCCGATGCCGCCCAGCACCGCCGCGGTGAAGGCCTTGAGACCGGGCATGAAGCCCATGGCGTAGTGGGCGATGCCGTAGTTGGACGAGAACATCACCCCGGCCACCGCGGCCAGGGCCGAGCCGATGATGAAGGTGGCGGCGATGATCTTGTTGGTGTCCACACCCATCAGGCTGGCCACCTTGTGGTTCTCGGCGGTAGCGCGCATGGCACGGCCGAGGCGGGTCTTGTTGACCAGCAGCACCAGGGCCACCATCAGCACCGCCGACACCACCAGGATGACGATCTGCACCGGGGTGATGAACACCCCGGCGATGGGCTCGATGGGCGTGGTGGATACCAGTTGCGGGAAGGTGTGGTAATTGCGGCCCCATATGATCATGGCGATGGTCTGGAGCAGGAAGGACACGCCGATGGCGGTGATCAGGGGCGCCAGCCTCGGCGCGTTGCGCAGGCGACGGTAGGCGGTGCGTTCGATGGTGAAGCCGAGGATCATGCACACCACCACCGAGATCGACAGCCCGGCCAGCAGCGTCGGAATGAGGCCGAGATCGGGAGCATGAAGCTGGAGCAGGCGGATCGCCTCAAGGGCCACCAGGGCGCCGATCATCAGGATGTCGCCATGGGCGAAATTGATCAGGCCGAGAATGCCATAGACCATGGTATAGCCGAGGGCAACGAGGGCATACACGCTACCCACGACGAGGCCGTTTACGGTTTGCTGGAGAAGAGTTTCCATGGAAACGACCCGAAAAAGTGAGAAGGCATGCCGGGGCGGAAACAGCGTGGGGCCGACTTCAATCGACCGTCCCCACCCCATGTCACCCCGACACCGTCAGACAGGTGTTACTGCAGGGCTTCCCACTTGCCGCTCTTGAACTGATAGACCGTCACCGCACCGTCCTTGATGTCGCCCTTGGCGTCGAAGGCCACGGTGCCGATCACGCCGGGGAAGTTCACCTTGCTGATGTTGCCGGCGTACTTGGCCGGATCGGCGCTGTTGGCGGCCTTCATGGCCTCGATGATGGCCGAGGCGGCGTCGTAGGAATACGGGGCGTAGATCTGCACGTCGGCGTTGAAGCGCTTCTTGAAGCGCTCGTTGAAGTTCTTGCCGCCGGGCATCTTTTCAAGGGGCAGACCCGGCTGGGTGCAGTAGGTGTTGCCGCTGATCGCATCGCCGGCCAGCTTGATGACTTCGCCGGTGCAAGCGCCGTCACCGGTGATGAACTTGGCGTTGATGCCGAGCTGCTTAATCTGCTTGAGCATGGGGCCGGCCTGGGTGTCCATGCCGCTGTATACGATCACGTCGGGGTTCTGGGCCTTGATGCGGGTAAGGATGGCCAGGAAGTCGGTGGCCTTGTCGCTGGTGAATTCACGCCCGGTGAGGCTGCCCCCGTTAGCCTTTACCGCCTTCTCGACTTCATCGGCGAGGCCCTGGCCGTAGGCGGTGCGGTCATCAATCAGCGCCACCTTCTTGCCCAGTCTGGTCGCCGCATACTTGCCGATGGCCAGGCCCTGCTGCACGTCGTTGGCGATGGTGCGGAAGGTGGCCTTGAAATTCTGCTGGGTCAGTTTGGGGTTGGTGGAAGCGGGTGAAACCTGGGGCAAGCCGGCCTCGTTGTAGATGCGCGAGGCCGGAATGGAGGCGCCCGAATTGAGGTGCCCGACCACACCCTTCACCCCACTGTCGGCCAGACGCTGGGCCACGGTGGTGGCGGTCTTGGGGTCGGCCTGGTCGTCCTCGGCCTGCACGTCGAACTTGACCTTCTTGCCGCCGAGCGTCACCCCCTTGGCGTTGTACTCCTCGATGGCCAGACGGACGCCGTTCTCGATGTCCTTGCCCAAATGAGCCTGGGTTCCGGTCAGGGGCGCGGCGACGCCCAGCTTGATCACTTCCTGGGCTTGGACAGCGGATGCACCAAGACCGAGCACGGCAAGGGCGACAAGGCGGATTTTCATGCGGATTTCTCCTCTGGTTTATAGGGTACGACGCTGACAAGCAACTTCGGGGCCGGGCTGCACGACAGCCCTCCTGTCACGATGTGACATCCTCCCCAAGGGAGGGACGCGCGCCCTGTTTCAGGGACGGGCTTCCCACTTTCCGGCATTGAACTGGTAAAGCGTCACGCCCCCTTCCCGGCTGTCACCACCGGCATCGAAGGCGATGTTGCCGGTCACGCCTTTGAAGCTGACCTTCTGGAGCTGGGGCAGATATTTGACCGGGTCGGTGGAGCCGGCCGCCTTCATGGCCTCCACGAGGGCGGTGGTAGCGTCATAGCTGTAAGGCGCATAGAGCTGTACGGGCACGCCAAAGCGCTTCTTGAAGCGCTCGTTGAACGCCTTGCCGCCGGGCATCTTGTCCATGGGGATGCCGGCCTGGGTGCAATACACGTCGCTGCTCATGGCTGCACCGGCGATCTTGATCATCTCGGCAGTGCAGGCCCCGTCGCCGCCCAGGTATTTGGCGTTGATGCCCAGCTGCTTCATCTGCTTGAGCAGCGGCGCCCCCTGGGCATCCATACCGCCGTAGAAAACCGCATCCGGCTGGGCCGCCTTGAGCTTGGTGAGGATGGCGGCAAAATCGGTGGCCTTGTCGGTGGTGAACTCACGCCCTACCGGCGGGGTGCCGAGCTTCTTCAGGCTATCCACCAGCGCATCGGCCAGACCCTGCCCATAGGCGGTGCGATCGTCGATCACGGCGATACGCTTTGCCTTGAGCACTTCGGTGGCAAAGCGTGCCATCGCTGCGCCCTGTTGCAGATCGTTGGCGATGACCCGGTAGGTGGTCTTGAATTTCTGCTGGGTGAGCTTGGGACTGGTGGCCGACGGGGTGATCGCCGGGATACCCGACTGCTCATAGATGCGCGAGGCAGGAATCGACGCGCCGGAGGTGACATGCCCCACCACGCCCTTCACGCCGGCGTCGGCGAGACGTTGGGCCACGGTGGTGGCGGTACGGGGGTCGGCCTGGTCGTCCTCCGCCTGCAATTCGAACCTGATCTTCTGCCCCGCGACGATCACGCCCCGGGCGTTGGCGTCGTCGAGGGCGAGCTGGGCACCGTATTGCTCATCCTTGCCCACATGGGCAATCGGCCCCGTCAGCGGGCCGGCAAAGCCGATCTTGACCACAGTCTGGGCCAGGCTGACAGAGCTGCCCGCCACCAACACGCCGGCAAAGGCCAGCTTCATCGCGCCAAGTTTCACCTGTTCATCCTCCGCAAAGGGTCTTCATGCCAGAATGGAGATTCGATTTTCTGCCCACAATGAGGTGGATTGTAACCAAGCCCGGCCGCTTTGGCGGGACGCGGGCCCATCCGGAGATCCTTCGATGCGCAGGCTGTTTTCCCTCTTTGTCGGCGCTGTCGCCGTGGCCGGTCTGGCCGCCTGCGATGCCGTCACCGTGAATGAACTCAAGCCCGGCGTCTCCACCGGCTACGAAGTGCGCGACAAGCTCGGCAAGCCCGGTATCGAGTGGCGCAACGACGACGGCAGCGTGACCTGGGAATACACCCGCCAGCCGGAAGGCACGGAGTGCTTCATGGCCACGGTGGGGCCCGACAACATCCTAAAGAGCCTCGAGAACGTGCTCACCCCCCAGAATTTCGCCCGGGTTCAACCCGGCTGGACGAAGGACCAGGTACGCCGCCTTCTGGGCAAGCCACGCTCGATCCAGAGCTTCGCCCTGAAAAAGGAAGAGGTATGGGACTGGCGCCTGCCCCCCGAATTCAGTGCCGACGTCTTCTTCAATATCCATTTCGGAGAAAACGGGCAAGTCACCACCACTAGCCGCTCGGTTCAACCCCGGGGCTGACCTAAGTCAACAGATCATTCCGGACGGATAAAATTGATTCAAGACAAGGCGTAAAACAGCCGTTACACGGGTTCTTGCCCATGCCCTGAGCCCGTCATGCGCCAAAATCTGCCAGTCACACAGAACGAGTACCCGATTGCCAAGGGTGCAGCCATCATCAGCCGTACTGATCTGGCCGGGCATATCACTTACTGCAATGACGAGTTCGTCATTGCCAGCGGCTTCAACCGCGAAGAGGTGATTGGCAAACCCCACAACATTCTGCGTCACCCGGACATGCCGCCGGAGGCCTACCGGGACATGTGGTCCACCCTTCAGCACAGGCGTCCATGGAGCGGCATCGTCAAGAACCGCCGCAAAAACGGTGATTTCTACTGGGTCCGTGCCACAGCCACACCTCTCGCCGATGGCTCGGGCTACATGTCGGTACGCATCAAGGCTCGACCCGAAGAAATCAGCAGTGCCGAAGCCCTCTACGCCCGCATGCGCCAGGACCCGGCCATCCGCCTCGATGAAGGCCGCCTCGCCGCAAGCGGCGTGAGTGCGGCGATTGCCAAGGCCCTGCCCCGCACCAGGCTGGCAACACGCATCGGGCTCATCAATGCCGGTCTGGCCGCCCTGTGCCTGTGCATCGGCATTGTCGGCCTGAATGCCACCGAACGGGCACGCCACACCATCGACACCCTTCACCAAGGGCAGGCCCAGGCATTTCAACAAGCAGCCCCGGACACCCCCGCCCGGGAGCAGCTGAAGCGCCTTGCCGATGCCTCCGAGGCTGCCCACAGCCACATCGAAGCCGATTACGGACAGACCCGGACCCTGCTGGCCACCCTGGGGGCCGGGGGCGTGGCTCTGGCCGCCATAGCCAGCTGGCTGCTGATCAGGCGCTTGCATCAGTCGGTAAACGCAGGCAAGCGTGTGGCCGAAGCCATCGCCGCCGGCAACATGCTGCAACCCCTCCCCGCCGCCAGTAATGATGAACTCGGCCAGCTCATCGTTCACCTGGCGGTGATGCGCAACAACCTGCACGAACTGATCGCGTCGATCCGCAACGAGGTAAAGGTGCTGCTCGGCAACGCCAGCAGCCTGAGCGGCACCGCTGGCGATACCCGGGTGCTGGCCGAGGCCCAGTCCGAATCCGCCTCGGCCATGGCTGCCGCCATCGAGGAGTTGTCCGTCTCCATCGACCACATCAGCGACCACGCCCGCCAGTCCCGGGAGCTGTCGGAACATTCCGGCCAGCAGGCGGCCCTGGGCTCCCGGGTCATCGGCGACGCCCTCGCCGAAATGCGCAGCATCGCCGAATCGGTCAATCACACCGCCCAGTCGGTCCGCAATCTGGAAAGCCTGTCCGGAGAGATCTCGATGATCGTCGGGGTGATCCGCGAGATCGCTGACCAGACCAATCTACTCGCGCTGAATGCCGCCATCGAGGCGGCGCGGGCGGGCGAATCGGGGCGGGGCTTTGCCGTGGTTGCAGACGAAGTGCGCAAGCTGGCCGAACGCACGGCCAACTCCACCGCCGAGATCACCTCGATGATCGAGCGCATCCAGGCCGCCACCCGCAGTGCCGCCGATGACATGGACGGCGGGGTCGAGCGGGTGAGCCGCGGCGTCGCCCTTGCCGATCAGGCCGGCAGCACCATCCACACCATCCAGGACAGCAGCCGACAGGTGCTGAGCTCGGTGGAAGGCATCACGCTCGGCCTCAACGAGCAGTCTTCCGCCGCCCGGGACATCGCCCTGCGCGTCGAACAGATCGCCAACGCCTCGGAATCCAATGCAGCCAGTGCCGCACGCATCACCCACGCCGCTGGCGAGCTGGAAGACCTGGCCCGGACGCTGGAAGCCCTTTCCGACCGCTTCCGCATCGCCTGAGCTGCCTCCCCCGGAAGGGCAGGTGCTCCATCGTGCACATCGCATGGAGCACCTGTTCCATTATTAAACACACCCCCATGCCAATTGGTGCAATGCCGCATTTTGAGACAAACCACACAAGCGACTGATAAAGAAAGAATTTCTCATCATAAGCGATGCTGATCACCCCCTGGCACGACCCCTGCTGATAAGGATTAACGCTGCGCCAAGCGTTTTCAATCCAAATCCAGGAGGAGACTTCCATGCTGTATGCACTGCCCGGTTCCGCCGACGCCAAGGTCCAATACAAGTCCAAGTACGACAACTTCATCGGCGGCAAGTGGGTCGCTCCGGTCAAGGGCGAGTACTTCGACGTCATCACCCCGATCACCGGCAAGCCCTACACCCAGGCCGCCCGCTCCGGCGCCGAAGACGTGGAACTGGCCCTGGATGCCGCCCACGCTGCCGCCGACAAGTTCGGCCGCACCCCGGCTGCCGAGCGTGCCAACCTCCTCCTGAAGATCGCCGACCGTCTCGAAGCCAACATCGAGAAGCTCGCCTACGCCGAGACCGTCGATAACGGCAAGGCCATCCGCGAAACCCTGAACGCCGACATCCCCCTGGCGGTCGACCACTTCCGCTACTTCGCCGGCTGCCTGCGCGCCCAAGAAGGTGGCATCTCCGAAATCGACGAGAACACCGTCGCTTACCACTTCCACGAGCCCCTGGGCGTCGTTGGCCAGATCATCCCCTGGAACTTCCCGATCCTGATGGCCGCCTGGAAGCTGGCTCCCGCCATCGGTGCCGGCAACTGCGTGGTGCTCAAGCCCGCCGAATCCACCCCGATCTCGATCCTGATCCTGACCGAGCTGATCGCCGACCTGCTGCCCCCGGGCGTGCTGAACATCGTCAATGGCTACGGCCGTGAAGCCGGCATGCCGCTGGCCACCAGCCGCCGCATCGCCAAGATCGCCTTCACCGGCTCCACCGCCACCGGCCGCGTGATCGCCCAGGCCGCCGCCACCAGCCTGATCCCCGCCACCCTTGAACTGGGCGGCAAGTCCCCCAACATCTTCTTTGAAGACATCATGGCGGCCGACGACGCCTTCCTCGACAAGGCTGTCGAAGGCATGGTGCTGTTCGCCTTCAACCAGGGCGAAGTGTGTACCTGCCCGTCCCGCGCCCTGATCCAGGAATCGATCTACGAACGCTTCATGGAAAAGGTCATGGCCCGCGTCAAGGCCATCAAGCAGCTTAGCCCCCTCGACACCGACAGCATGATGGGCGCCCAGGCCTCCCAGGACCAGCTCAACAAGATCATGGCCTACATGGAAATCGGTCGTCAGGAAGGCGCCCAGTGCCTGACCGGCGGCGACCGTACCCACATGGATGGCGATCTGGCCGGCGGCTACTACATCCAGCCGACCCTGTTCAAGGGCCACAACAAGATGCGCGTGTTCCAGGAAGAGATCTTCGGGCCGGTGCTGGCCGTGACCACCTTCAAGGACGAAGCCGAAGCCCTCGAGATCGCCAACGACACCCCGTACGGCCTCGGCGCCGGCGTGTGGAGCCGTGACGGCAGCCGCGCCTACCGCATGGGTCGCAACATCAAGGCCGGCCGCGTGTGGACCAACTGCTACCACGCCTACCCTGCCCACGCCACCTTCGGCGGCTACAAGGAATCCGGCATTGGTCGCGAAACCCACAAGATGATGCTTGACCACTACCAGCAGACCAAGAACCTGCTGGTCAGCTACAGCCCGAACGCACTGGGCTTCTTCTGATCCAAGTGTTGTACGTGTAAGGCAAGGTGTTACGGGGCGAGACAACTCGCCCCGTTTTTTTCGTTTACCTCACCCGAGGACGTAACGATGGTCGATCGCATCACTGCCACCGAAGCCGCCTTGCAGTTCATCGACGAACTGCGCGCCGATTTCGGCCCCCTGCTGTTCCTGCTCTCCGGAGGTTGCTGTGACGGCAGCGTCCCCAACTGCTACAAGGTGGGTGAAATCCTGCCCGGGCAGACGATGATCCTGCTTGGCCAGGTGGGCGGCGCCGACTTCTACCTGGGGCACCAGGAATTCCAGTATTACGAGAACAGCCAGCTGATCCTCGATACCCAGCCCGGCAACGGCGGCGACTTCTCCCTCGACTGTGGCCGGGGCAAGGCCTTCGTCACACGCTCCCGCCTCTTCTCCGACGCCGAGCTGGCCACCCTCAAACCCATCGACGGCGCCTGAGGCGCCGCCCGGGGGAACTTACTCCGGCACCACTACCAGGGAACCGTCGGGCAAACGGTAGGCCGTGCCTGCCCGAACGCCCCCCTCTGCCGTGGTCGCCGCCCCCTCCCCCTGAAAGCGCTCGACCTTCGGGCTCTCTGGCAAGGGGCGTGCGCCCGGACCTGCGGAGGGCGTGCGTGCCAGCGTCAGGAGCAGCGCCGCCACGAGAACCAGGAACACATCGATCAGATTGACCAGGGACAACAGGGGGTCATCCCCCTCCCCCTCCTCGGTCAGACGCAGGCGGATCCGGCTCATCGGGCAAGCCCTTCCTTCTCGATGGCAAGCAAATCGGCGGCGTACCAGCGCCGGCGCACACTCACCACCGCGAAACTCAGAGCTGCCGCAATCAGGGCCAGGATCACCGCAGAAAAGGCCACCATCAAGCTGCGTGACACGTCCCCGAGGCTGCCGTCACCAAGGGCCTTGAGGGCCGGCCCCATGGGGATCATGGTGGCCACCAGCCCCAGCAGCGGCGCCACCCGGGTAGCGATGCGGGCAAACTCCAGACGGCGCAGGGCCAGGGCCTCCAGGTCGGCCAGCAGCAGCCCCGGATTGCGGCGACAGGCCTCGGCCAACTCGAAACCCGCAGCCACCCCGGCCCGGCGCTGACGCGCCTGCCACAGGAAGGCCCCTAGGGCGTAGAAGGCGTGCGCAAAAAGCAGGCCAATGGCCAACAACACAGGAATCAGGAACAGCTGGCTGGCCGCATACATCAGGCCGTCAATGGAAGCATTCATGGTTCAGGTACGGAGAGTGGAGAAAGAGAGGGGCGGGCACAGCCCTGGCGCAGCGCCCCGGCCAGCACCAGCAGCACGATCAGGCCAGCAAGCGGGGTGGCGCCCGGCGGGGCCGCGCTGCCGCTGACAGGGAGTGGCACCAGGCGTTGCGCTGCGCGCACCGGCCGGGCCTCCGGCAAGGCCGCGGGCGGGGAGGCAAGGGACGGCACGGGCAACGCCAGGGCGGGCCGGGTTGCCGGTGCAGCTGCAAGCAGATGCCGGGCGCTGGCGGGCCTCCCGGGCGGGGATGCCGGCACGGCCCGGGCCGGCCCGGCTTCGTCGAACAACTCACCGGGCAGGGGCGCAGCCACCGCCACGGAGGCGGGTGCGACACCCACCCCCCGGGCCGTCCCGTCCCGGTCGCCCACGTGGTAGCCGGTGCGCAGAAACTCGATGGCGTCAGGATTGCCATCGGCGGCGGCGGCCTCGAACCACTGCCGCGCTGCAGCCACATCCCGGGCCACGCCCTTGCCTTCCTGCAGAGCGCTGGCGTAATGGAGCTTGCCGAGGGTGGCATAGGGCGAATCACCCGCTTCAGCCGCCCGGCGCATCAGCGCCGCAGCCCCCGGCAGATCGGGCTCCCCCAGGGCGCCGTCCTGCAACATCAAGGCCTTCCAGATCATCGCGCCGATGTAGCCGGCCTCAATGCAGCGGTCGAAGATGCGCATGGCCGTGGCATGATCGCCACACTTCTCGAAGAGATAGCCCTTGCTGCACACCATCATGCTGGCGGGCTGATCGGCCATGTATTCGAGGGTCTGATCGCCCACGACATGGGCCAGGTCGGTGGGCTCACCGGTCTGAGGTACCGGCCCGCCGCAAAAGAGGTTGTTGGCACTCACGCTGCCGGACAGCAGGGCTGTGGCTAGCGAGGTGGCGATGAAGAGTGTCCGCATGGGCCTTCCGGAGGTGGATGACGGACGGAGCCACCTGGCCCAGTCCCTCCGTCGGGACTCTACGGCCCGGCCCCCGCCTGGTCTGCGGCATCCTGCCCTGATCGGAGCGGGCAATTTGCCCGTGCTGCCACAGCCCGACGGGCCGGGCGAAATGCCCACGGTTTTACGGGCAGGCTGACCTCGGCGCCCCCCTCCCCTGTGGTTTCTACTGGAGCCCGCCATCCGGCCCAATCCACAAGGAGAGACATCCATGACCCCGCATTTCGACATCCGCAACATCCCCTGGCAGCCCTTTGGCGACTTTCCCCACTTCGCCTTCCGAATCCTGCAGGTGGACATGCAGCAGCGCATTGCCGACGTGCTGTTCCGCTTCGACGCCAACCAGCAGATCGTTCTGCATCGCCACAAGGCCCTCAATCACACCTTCGTGGTGCAAGGGGAGCACCGCCTGTACGAGATGGATGGGCGCCTGCGTGAGGTGCGCCCCACCGGCAGCCACACCGTGTCACCGGCGAGCGAGGCCCCCCACCGGGAAGGAGGCGGCGCCACCGACGCGGTCGTGCTGTTCAGCATGCGCCCCCAGCCGGGGGAGATCCTCTACGAGATCCTCGACGACGCCGGTCAGCCGATTGCGGAAATCACCCTGGAAACCCTCCAGGCCATCTTCGAAGCCCAGCAGCAGGCCCCGGCAGTGGCCGCCTGAGCGGCTCAGATCAGGCCCATGCGCAGCGCCAGGCGTGTCAGCTCGATGTCACTGCGCACGCCGAGCTTGCTCTTGATCTGGTAGTGACAGTTCTGCACCGTCTTGGCGGAGATGGACAGGCGCGTGCCGATCTCTTCGGCACTGCAGCCGTCCAGCAGCAGGCGCAGGATCTCGAACTCCCGCGGGGCCAGTTCGGCCAGGCGCTCCCTGGGGCGGTCGATGAGGGCCAGGGCCAGCTCCGGGGCGATATCGGGGCTGATCACCTGGCGCCTCGCCGCCACCTGGTAAACCGCACTCACCAGCACCTCCGGCGGACTGCTCTTGGTAACGTAACCCAGAGCACCGGCGCGCAGGGCCTGAGTGGCGAAGAGCGGCTCCCGGTGCATGGTAAATACCAGGATGCGGGCTGTCGGGTCGCGCTGGAGCAGGCGCCGGATCAGCTCCACGCCCCCCATGTCAGGCAGCCCGAGATCGAGCACCAGCACATCCGGCATCAGCGCCTTGTACTGGTCGAGGGCCTCCCGCGCACTGGCGGCCTCGCCAACGATGAGCAGATCGGGACGCGACTCAAGCAGGCGCCGGTAGCCCTCCCGCACGATGGCATGGTCGTCCACCAGCACCAGGCGGCAGGCTTCACTCATGATTCATCTCCACGGCCCGCACGGCCTCTGCCGGAAAATCCGCCTCCACCCGCATACCCCTGGGGTGCCGCGGCTGCAGCGCAAAGCGCCCTCCCAGGGCCTCGACCCGCTCGTGCATGCCGAGCACCCCCAGGCCGCTGCCCGCGCTCGGCTCATTGCGGCCCTCACCGTCGTCATCCACCCACAGGCGGCAGCCCGTCACATCGCATTCCAGGCCCACCACCACCTGCTGTGGCTTGCCATGGCGCAGGGCGTTGGTGAGGCTCTCCTGGACGATGCGGTAAAGGCCGGTGCGCAACGCATCGGGCAAGGCATCGATCTCCCCGCGCAGCGTGAGCTCGAAGCGGCAGTCGGGCTGGCGGCGCTGCCACCCCCCCACCAGCTCGCCGAGGGCGGCCTTCAAGCCAAACTCCTCAAGCCCCACCGGGCGCAGTTGCAGCAGGATGCCCTGCAGGCTCTCCATCATGTGTGCCGTCACCGCGGCCACCGCACGGGCGGCCGGCAGCAACTCCGGGGCTTGCACCTCGGCGCGGCCCCGGATGAAAGCGGCCTCGGCACCGATGGAGGCCAAGCACTGGCCAAACTCGTCGTGCAGCTCCCGGGCCAGCCGGCGCCGCTCTTCCTCGCGCACAGCCAACAGGTGCAGGGCCAGGTGGCGCTGGGCAGCCAGGGTCTTTTGCAGCTGTTCGGCCAAATGATCGAAGCCCGCAGCGATGCGGCGCAGCTCGATCAGCCGGGGGCGCGGCATGCGGGCTGTCAGCTCACCGGCCTCCATGCGCCCCAGCACCGCCAGAATCTGGTCGGCAGGGCGCAGGGCCCGGCGCACCGGCCGGTAGATCAGCAGATTGAGCAGCAGGATGCCCAGGGTCATGCCCAGCACGGTCTGGATCTGCTTCCACACGGCCAGGCTCTCGCTATCCAGATCCGGCGTGACCACGAACTCCCCCACCTTGACCCCCGGATACTGGCCGATCATTCCCCGGTAATGCAGCTCCGGTCCGATCAGCCCGGCCAGCATCCAGCGCACCACGGCAGGGGCCTCGCCCCCCTCATGGAAGCAGCGCCGGATCACCGGCCGCTTGTAGATGTCATCCACCGCCACACAGATACCCAGCAGCGGACCAATGCCATCCAGGGAAGTCAGGGTCATCCCGTCGAGGCTGCGCCGGAAGGCGTCCCGGGTCCGGTCTGCCTCGCCAGCGATCAGGCGCTCTACGGTGCCGCCGGTGCGCTGGATGTGGATGCCGATGCGCTCCACCGCTTGCTGCAGTACCACCGCGGTGGCGGCCACGCCGATGGCCAGAGCAAACAGGCTCACCCGCAGCAACAGGTGACGCTTCAGGTTGACGGCCGCGGCCTCCTGCGCCTCTTTCATATGCTCACTCATGCTTCCCCCGGCAGCCGCGGAACCATACCATACTGAATTAGTCGGATTTACCGGACAGCGCCCATGGCGCCTCGGAGCGCAGCTTAGCCGATCCCCGGCAGGCAAATTGCCCGACCCATAACCACAACGGCCCCCCAACCATCATGCACACCCTCGAAACCCTGCCCTTCGACAACGCCTTCGCGCGCCTGCCGTCCACCTTCTACACGCGCCTGGCCCCCGAGCCGCTGCCCCGCCCCTACCTTGTGGCGGCCAGCGCCGAGGTGGCCGGGCTGATCGGGCTGGACCCGGCCGAGCTGACTCGCCCCGAATTTCCCCAGATCTTTGCCGGAAACCAGTTGCTGCCGGGCAGCGAACCTCTCGCTGCGGTCTACTCCGGCCATCAGTTCGGCATGTGGGCCGGCCAGCTTGGTGACGGCCGCGCCCACCTGCTCGGCGAAATCGCCGGGCCGGGCCGCGGCTGGGAGATCCAGCTCAAGGGCGCCGGACAGACACCCTATTCGCGCTTTGCCGACGGGCGTGCCGTGCTGCGCTCAAGCATCCGCGAGTACCTGTGTTCGGAAGCCATGGCCGCCCTCGGCATCCCCACCACCCGGGCCCTGTGCGTGGTCGGCTCCGACGCCCCGGTGCGCCGGGAGACCATCGAGACCGCCGCCGTCGTCACCCGCCTGGCCCCCAGCTTCATCCGCTTCGGCTCCTTCGAGCACTGGCGGGCCACGCGCCAGATGGACACCCTGCGCCAGCTCGCCGACTACGTAATCGACCGCTTCCGTCCCGAGTGCCGTGACGCCGCCACCCCCTACGACGCCCTGCTGCGCGACGTGGGCCGGCGCACCGGCGAGCTCATCGCCCACTGGCAGGCGGTCGGCTTCATGCACGGCGTCATGAACACCGACAACATGTCCATCCTCGGCCTGACCCTCGACTATGGCCCCTTCGGTTTCATGGACACCTTCGACGCCGGCCACATCTGCAACCACTCGGACGACCACGGCCGCTACAGCTACAAGTCGCAGCCGCAGATCGGCCACTGGAACCTCTACGCCCTGGGCCGCGCCCTGGCCCCGCTGATCGGCGAGCAGGGCGCCGTCCAGGCGGCCATCGAGGAGAGCTACGCCCCGGCCTTCGAACGCCACTTCATGGATCTGATGCGCGCCAAGCTCGGCCTCACCCAGGCCCTGCCCGGCGACGAAGATTTCATCGGCGAGACCTTCGGCCTGCTCCAGGATCACCACCCCGACTACACCCAGTTCTTCCGCCAGCTCGGCCGCCTGCCGGCGCAGGTGGACGAAGCCGGACGTGTTGCCGCCGATGCCCCGCTGCGCGACCTCTTCATCGACCGCGCCGCCGCCGACGCCTGGCTGGGCATGTGGCGCGCCCGCCTGGGTGCCGAGGCCCGCCCCGACGCCGAGCGGCAGGCCACCATGCAGGCCGTGAATCCGAAATACGTGCTGCGCAACTGGATCGCCGAATCCGCCATCCGGGCGGCACGCAGTGGTGACTACAGCGAGGTGCACGCAGTTCACGCCTGCCTGTCGCGCCCCTTCGACGAGCAGCCCGAATACGAGCGCTTTGCTGCCCCCCCGCCCGAATGGGCCGCAGGGCTGGCGGTGAGCTGCTCAAGCTGAGGATACGACACGAAAGTGTGTCGACTTTTTTTACAATTCACGGGTGCGTCCCCGCACGCACCGCAAATTATCTTTAATTTTCATCAACATAAAACTCAGCAACACATGGTCCGAGAATTGCATACCTTGCATGTCTGTCAGGTTCGCCCAGCACACCGCTGCTCCACCTGAAAGATCAAGCAGCCTGACCAATCACCGAACCTGATGATCACAGGCGCAACCTCGGAGACAACCCATGAATACTGCCGGCCCCCGCGCCACAAAAAAACGCCTCTCTCTGCTGGTTTCCATGGCCGCACTGGTCATGTCCGGTGCAGCTTCCACGGCCCACGCTGCGGCAGACCTTTCCCGTCTGGAAAGCTTGCTCAGTGCGACTCCCGAAGGGGGCTGGGTGAAAGTCAGCACAAACACTTTCTCCTCAGCCAAGCCGACCGGCGCAGCGGCCATCGGCAATGGCTACAACAACCCGGGCGCTGTCGTGATCGCCTGGAGCTCCGTCGCATGGGACTCCGCCAATGGTGATCTGCTGCTGTGGGGCGGTGGCCATGGCAACTACTCGGGCAACGAAATGTACGTCTGGGACGGCGCAAGCGGAGCCTGGGATCGCGGTTCTCTGCCGAGCCGTCTCGACGCCAACAATTTCGTCGTCGACAACGCCGCCCCCCAGTCGTCCCACACTTACGACAACAACGTTTACCTGCCCGTGAGTGGCATGTTCGTGACCTTCGGTGGCGCAGCCTTCCAGAATGGAGACATATTCCAGACCTTCGACGGCACCACCGTGAGCCCGTCAGGCCCCTGGCTGTGGGACCCCAGCAAGGCTGATCCGAACAAGGTGGGCGGTACCACCGGCTCCGGTTGGGACCCCGCCTCCATCGGCGGCGAGATGTGGACCAACCGCTTCTCACAAACCACCGGCACAGCCCCCGAGAGCTACGTCAACGCCGCAACTGCCTACCGTACCGAGAACGGCAAGGACGTCGTGTATGTCGCGGCCGACCGAGGCTCCTCGGGCTTCCCCTCTCTGTACCGCTACACCCTGGGTGATTTCCGCAACGGTGGCCTGGACACCTGGGAAAAGGTCGGCGAAATGTACAACAGCGCGGCCTATGCGGGCGCCGCGACCATCGACACCAAGAACAACCTGTTCCTCCGGACAACGATCGTCACCGGCAAGTACACGTCCAACCTGGCCGTCTGGGATCTGAACAAGTCCAACCCCACCGATCCGGGGGCCAATCAGGATGTGGGCGTCCAGTTGGTGGATGAGTTTGGCAACCCCTTCCAGATGAACACCAAGTTCTCCATCGAGTACGACTCGAAGACAGGTCAGATCCTGCTGTGGGACGGCTCCGATCAAGGCACCGTGTGGTCCGTGACGCCCACCTATGATGCCAACGGAAAGATGCTCACCACCTGGGTGGTGAAAAAACTGATCAGCACCACCTTCGCCCAACCCGGCGGAAACTTCATCACTGGCGTTTTCGGCAAGTGGGACTACATCGAGGAGCTCGATGCCTTCATTGCCCTGAACGAGTACTCCTCCACCACCGGCGACGCCGAAGTCTGGCTGTACAAGCCTTTCTCCACGACCAGTACCGTCCCGCCCGGCAACACGGTCGCCGAACCGAGCGCCGCAGCCCTTCTCTTGGCCAGTCTCGGCCTGCTGGGTCTGGCCCGGCGGCGGAAGCAGTCCCGCGTCTGACCTGAGTACACGCCATCACGGCTGATCGCCGTGATGGCGTTGACGGCAATCCTCACCGGCCCGGAAGGGCGCTCTCCCCGCCTCTCTCGCCCCCGATATTGCGGCACCGCGTGTCATACACCACAGATCCCTGCGGATAGTCTGCCCCCAAGCCTGTCAGGGCCTGCCGCTGCCCAAGCCACCCATGTTAAGTTTCGTACTCATGCGGCTGAACGCTCAGTCAGGTATAGAACGCCGCCTCGCGGCAAGAACAATGGGATAGAAGGCTCCGGTCCATGCATCCCGCACACGGGCACCCGGAGCCCCCAAGGAGAGGCCAATGAGCCATGCCGACAAAAGGATCGGTTTCGTCCTGCTGTCGAACTCGGCGTGCCCCTTGCCGAGCACGCGTATCGCCGTGCTCAACGTTTTCCCGCTTCTGAAGGCTGCCGGCTACGACCCCGAGATCGTTTTCGAACCAGCCAGTGCCACCGAAACACCTGACGTAACCGGGCTCACCGAACGCGTCAAGGCCCGGGGTTGCAGTCTGGTCTTCTTCCAGAAAGTCCATGGCCCCAGCGTTCTTGCCGAAATGCGCAAGCTGCGCGACATGGGAGTCCGCACGGTGTATGGCGTGTGCGACCGCATTGACGACGAGATCGTGGGTGCCACCGATGCCACGACCATCGTCACCGAGTTCCTGCGCCAACAACACGCGCCCGAGCTGCGCGAGCGGATCCACATCGTGCACGACGGCATCGAGCGCCCCGGCATCTGCCACCCCCATGACGGGGACACAGGCAGCACGCCTGCCTCCCGGCTGCGGGCGGTGCTGGTCACGTCATCGACACTGGAGACGATCCCCGTGATCGGGCGTCTCCCGCGCCATCTCGATCTGACCGTCGTCGGGCGCTACCCCGAGAGCCCTAGCCTCAAGCAGACCATTCGCGGACACCTCAAGCGCGCCCTGCTCCAGCCCCGTCAACCCGGCCTGGGTACCCTGCGCAGCGCCGGCTTCCAGACCCGCGCCTGGCACCCTGAGCGGGTCTATGCCGACCTCCTCGACACGGACATCGGCATCATCCCCGTGGACACCCGTTTCGACCCTCTACCCGGTCGCAAGGTGTCTTACTGGGAGGTTAAATCCGAGAACCGCCTGACCCTCAAGATGGCCCTGGGGCTGCCGGTCATCGCCAGCCCGGTCCCGGCCTATCTCGACATCGTCGAACAGGGCGTCAATGGCTACATCGCCCGGACCCGCCCCGAATGGCTGGACGCCATCGACGCGCTGCGCAGCCCGGAACATCGCCGGCAAGTCGGGCTTGCCGCCCGCCGCACGGTGCTGGAACGCTTCTCGATGGAAGCCCAGGCGAGAAAGCTGATCGGTGTCTTCGAAAAGCTGCTGGTTGGCACCGAGCTGACCGCCTGAGGCAAACCCTAGGCAAAGACGAATCCTCCGTGGCTGCCTGCCACGGCCCCCACCAGCACCACCAGGCTGACCCCCAGCAAGACCCCGTGGAGACGCTGGATGGTGGCCATGGCCCCAATGGGATCGCGCCTGGCCCGCGCCTCGAAGACCCGGTGCAGCACGAAGGGCTCAAGCACGAAAAGCATCAGCGCAAACGCCGTCCATACCGCCACCATGCCGTGCATCCACCACCAACTGGCTGGATCGGCAAAGCGCGCCCAGGCATCCAGACGCCAGACCAACCACAAGCCCGACACGCCGGCCAGCAGCACGCTCCAGCGGGCGATGGCGGCGAATCGCTGCTCCAGACGTTCGAACAGTTCCAGCTGGGCATGCCCGTCCGCCAGCGCGCGGCAGGCCGGCAACAGCACCCAGGTCACGAAGGCCACCCCACCGATCCAGATCAGCACCGCCAGCACGTGCAGGGCTCGGGCGATAGCAAAGTCATTGAAACCACTCACGGGATCTTCCTTTCCGGTTTTGGCGCGCTGAAAGCCGCCTCGTTGTGGCCCGCCGCCTCACCGGCCACCCATCGGAGCAAAGGCCCTTCCGGGTTGTCTCGCTGGGTGGTCTCGCAGCCACTGACACACTGGGCGCACTGGGTGCAGGTAAACATGGCCCGCTTGATGTTGCGAGGTTTGAGGCGCATCGGGCAAACGTGGTCGCAGGCACTGTAGCAGGTGGCACAGTCGGCCGCCCGGTCGCGGCTAAAGCCCACCACCATCGCCGAACGGTTGCCCATCCAGGCCAGGCTCTGGAACAGCCCGATGGCACAGGCATAGCGGCAGAACAGGTGCCGCGCGAACAGGAACTCGGCCGACAGCACCAGCGTCCCGGCGGTGATGAAGATGAACTCGTTGCGGGTCGGCGCCCCGGCCAGCAGATGACCATAGACCTGGAACGGCGGCAGCAGGTAGGTCAGCAGCACCACCGCCCACACGAAGGCAAAGCCCACCGCCAGGGGCACGGTCACCAACCACCACGCCCGGTCGTAGCGCACTGGCGTGCCGTCGGGCTCGCGCGGTGGCAGCGGACGCGACTCCCACAGACTGGGCCGACCGGTGGCACGGCGCATGTAGGCATTGATGGTTTCGACCACCGAGAAATGTGGACATAGCCAGCCGCAGTAGAGCCGCCCCCAGCGCCACGCCACCCAGAGCAGCAGTGCCCCCACCCCGAGGATGGGCAGCAGCACCCGACCGATCACCCGCGCCACCGCCCCAGGGGCATCAATTCCGCCTCGGGTGAAGTCCTCCAGGCCCGCATGCCACTCGAAACCCAGCAACCAGGCATGGCCAGCCACAAGGTCGAAACGCAGCAGGTCGAACACCGGCGCCAGAACAAAAAGCACGAAGAAGGCGGCCTGCACCCAGCGTCGCAGGGCCTGGCGCGACCGACCAGGAGACGTCACCGGCATGATGGGGATGACTCGCGGAGCCCCCATCAGCGCGGCCCGATCAGGGGAAAGCGGAAGGGCTTGCCGGCCAGCGCCCGGGCCAAGCCGACAGCCCCACAGAAGATCAGCGTGGAATGACACGTGGTGAAATACAGGATCACCACCACCCAGGTGGAGGCCGAACCATACCCCCCGGCGAGAATGATCGCCCCGTTGGCCAGGACCAGCAGCGCACCGGCCCACAGACTGGCCGCAAGGGTCTGCCGCAGGTGGCCGCGGGCCAACTCCGGGGCAGTACGGCGCTGCCGCCACCACAACACCAGCAGGGCAGCAAAACCCAGGCCGGGGATGAGCATCAGATTGGCGAGGTACAGGGCCTCGGCGGCAACGGCAATCTCGCGGCCGGGGATGTCCGGATCGGGGGCTGTGGGTTCCATGGGCAGGCCGAGCTTAGCCCCGCCATCGGGGAAGGGACTTGACCCGGGATAAACTCTCCCGGCGATGAGCTCAGATCACTTCCAGCAGCTTGCTGCGCAGTTGCTCGGCCTCACGACGGCCATCACGGGACGACACGATGGCGTGATACCACTCGTCAAACAGCGAGCGCAGTTCGGCCGGGCTGCGCGCCGCCTCGACCCGGTCCTGGAGGGAACTGGTCCCCAGGGCGCCGACAAAGGCATTAAGGGTGTTGAGCATGAAGTTGCGCGCCTTCTGCAGGCGCACCGGATCGTCACCCGGAGGGTGCAGGCGGAAGGCTGTCAGGGAGGCCGGAGCCATGGGCACACCAGCCCCGCCCTGCACGCCGGCCGTGCCGCCCATCTCGATAAAACCATCCTCTTCGAGCAGCCCCAGGGTGTGCTGCAGGTCATCGTATTGCAGCATGCCGCGCAGGTCTTCCACGCTGCGTTTTCCGTCCACGAAGATCAGCACCCGGCGCACCCGGGGGCTCAGACCACCGGAGCGTGTTTCGATCTCATCGTGCCCCTTGCGGGTCTTGGCAAAAATAACACCCATGCTCTCTCCTCTACTCACCCGGGCCCTTCACCGCAGCATCCGGCAGCCCGGTGGCAGCCATTGTAACGACACTGGAATATTCCGGGCGATCAGGCCGCTGCCCGCTCGAACCTGGCAGGCTGTATCGCCCGGGACAGCCGCCCGGCGAAGAAGGTAAAGTGGGGTGACTCGCTTCGATCCAGAGGAAAACACCATGCGCACCACACTGCTTGTCAGCCTGAGCCTGTTGGGCCTGCTGGGCACCACCCCGAGCCACGCCGTCGACGTAGACCTGAGCATTCGGGCACCAGGCGTCTCACTCTATATCGGCGACCGGGATCGCGACGGGCGCTACTGGGACGGTCGCAACTGGCGCGACGAACGCTGGTGGCACGACAACTGCCATCGCTACGAGAAGCACCGCAAGTTCCGCGGTCATTGCGCCCCTCCAGCCCATCACGACCACCCCTCCCACTGTCCACCGGGGCAGGCAAAGAAGGGGCGCTGCTGAGGTCGAGCCTCAGTGTTCGGCGGCCAGCTGGACGGCCAGTCGCCGAGCCTGGGCAAGGCGTGATGCGCCCCCCTCCAGGCCATCAATGAAACGCCGGGGGATGCCCGCCAGCCCCACCTGGGCGCCGGCCAGGGCCCCGGCGAGGATGGCCCGGGCCTGGTTCTGCCCGCCACCGTTGACCGCATGCAGCACGGCCGATTCGAAGTCATCCCGAAAGCGCGCGGCCAGGTAGTAGGCCGCCGGAAACTGGTGATACACCGCACAGGGCATGCCATAGACCAGCGACACCTTCCACGCCGGTTCGATGCGGATGCCCGGGTCGTAGGCTGCCGCGGCCATGGCCGACGGCCCCAGCAGGGCATCCGGAGAGGGGAAGCGCCCCGCCACCGCCGCCTCCTGCTCGCCGGGCCGGGGGGCACCGAGACGGCCGCGGGTCACCGCATGAAAGGGCAGTGCTCCGCTCTTGACCCGGGCCATCAGCTTGCCTGACAGAGCAGCATCGAGAGCATGCCCCTCCACCAGCATGCCCAGCACCGCACCAAAGGCCACGGTCATGGCCACCACGGTGCCGTCGGTCTGGGTGAGCAGGGTATTGCGAGTCAGGGCCGCGGCCAGCTCGGCGGGCCGCAAGGCATAGCGCACGGCAATGGCCAGCCCCCGCTCGGCGGCCTCGGTGGTGTCGGCATTGCCGCCACACTGGCCCCAGGGCAGGCCCTCGCCCACCCGGCGGCGCCAGGCCTCGCGCATCGACTGGCTGGTGTAGCCGCCTGGCCCGGCCATCGGTGTCCCGTCGATGTGCGGAAAGAAGTCCTCGTCCAGCCGACGGCAGAAGTCCGCCTCGTCGTAAGCCCCCCGAGCCACCAACGAATCCAGCGTCAGGGCCAGCAGTACGCCGGCCTGGGAGGCCTGGCCCGCTTTCAGACCGGCGTGGTAACGCCCGGGGCGCGGGTCGGTGTAGCCGCTGACCCAGTCGCCGTAGTCGGCGTGGAGTTCAGCCAGGTCGTAATACCAGTGGGGGCCGAGGGCCAGGGCATCGCCGATGAAGGCGCCCATCAGGGCCCCCGCGGCACGGTCCTGCAGGGATTGGGTGGGCATGGCAGACTCCGCAGCTCAAAACCGTCAGACGGCTTTGTCCGGCGCCCGTTCCATCACACCAGCGAAGAACTGCCAGGCCAGGCGCAGGGCATCGGGGCCTTCCGGATCGGAAAACGCCTGCCCGGCGGCACCACCGCTCCAGGCATGCCCCATCCCATGCACGCGCAGCAGGCGCACATAGGGCCGGCGCCCCAGCTTCCAGTCCTGGCGGGTGATGCGGCGCCGGCTACCGCGGTTGATCTCTCCACTACTCAGGCTCAACTTCGTTCCCTCGGGGAGCAGGTCGGCCCACAGACCGGCGGCGGCCTCGGCGTTGGCGTAAGACACCACTGGATCGAAATCCCCATGGATCAGCAGCACGGGCGGGGCGGCACGCCCATTGAGGGCCCGGGCGACGGGTTCGGCATCAGGAGAGCGCCGGCCACGCATGGTCTGCCCCGCCTGCAAGGGGGTGACCGCGCTGTAGGGCGCGGCACCGGAGTGACTGCCTACAGCAACAATGCGATCCGGGAATTCGAGGCCCAGGGTCAAGGCCATCGCGCCCCCGGCCGACAGGCCGAGCGCGCACAGAGGCCCGCCGATGCGTGGGTGGGCGCTCACCGCGTGCTCGACGATGGCCATCAGGATGCGGGTCTCCATGCCCACCCGGGCATCGCTGCCGAACCAGTTCCAGCAGCGCTGGGGGTTGGCCTCCTGGGCCTGCTCGGGCATCAGCACGGCAAAACCGCGCTCCCGGGCCACCGCAGCGCAGCGGGTGGACGCCGCGAAGGCCGCCGTATCCTGGGCGCAACCATGCAAGAGCAACAGCAGGGGGATCGGGCGGCGGGCACTCGCCCCACTGGGAATGAACAAGCGGTAGCGGCGCATGGCCAGCGGGCCGAGCCCCCAGCGCCCTTCATGCCAGCGCCCGCCGCTTACCGTGGCCGGTGCGTCGGCAGGGGTGGCAATGCCCGACATGACGTGACGGGCCGAACTGGCCAGACGGCCACCCGCGGCGATACCCTGGCGGGTGGCCGCCTTGCCGATCTTTGTCGATTGGCGCACCCCGGCACGGGTCAGCTTGAACAGGGCGGAGACAAGGGGTGACTTGCGACGGGCCATGCGCGGCTCCTCGGAAATGCAAAAAAGGCCCCGAAGGGCCTTTTTGCGTCAATCCGCAAGGATTGATCGGGTCATCAGGCAACCTTGAGGGCGCTGGCAGCGGCCTTGGTGCCCTTTTCGACGTTCTCGACGGCAACCAGGGTGGCCTTCTCGACGCTGGCCTGGGCAGCAGCAGCGACTTGCTTGGCAGCCTTCTGGGCACCTTCGTAGGCCGAGCTGGCGTTGGCCAGGGCGGTCTTAACAGCCTTGATGGCGGGCTCGGAGCCGGCCGGGGCGTTCTTGAAGAGGTTTTCCAGGGCGCTATCCACGTTCTTGGACAGGGCAGCGGCTTCGGCCTCGACCAGCTTGGTCAGCTCTTCCTGGGTATCACCACCGATGCCGGACAGGCTGCGGCCGTAGGCCACGGACTTCTCGACGGCGGGGGTCACGGCGCCCAGGTTCAGGGCGGCCAGGGCCTGCGGGTCCTTGGCGGCGAGCACGGCCTTGGAGAAGGCGACGCTGTCGTCAAAGGCGGCGCGGGCGGTAGCCAGGTTCAGGCTGGAAACGCGCTCGACGGCGGTGAAGAGGGTGGTCACGAAGCTGGTGGCGGACTTCAGGCCGGCTTCAGCGTTGGCTTTGGAGGCGGCGACGATTTGCTCGGGGGTAACGGACATGATGATCTCCTCAAGTGGGTTGGCTTGCGATCACCGAAAATGATTCGGCATGGCGCTATGTTGCACCGCACAAAAAGAGAATGCAAGCGCTTTTTGTGCGGTGCACAAAATATTTTGGGTGCGCCTGCCCACACACCCCGCATCACGCCTTGCGGTCCACCTCGAAGGCCTCTCCGGTGGCAAAGAACTGCCCGCCGGAAACGTAGTGAATACTGCTGCGGCCCTGTTCCGGAAAATGCCAGCGGCCGGCCGAATACATGTCGGAGTCAGCCCAGGCCGCCACTACCTCCCCCAGGAAGAGATCATAGGTGCGCTGGATGTGCGGCTCGTCGATCACCCGGCACTCAAGCCAGCCAATGCACCCCGCCGGCAGGGGCACCTGGACCTGGCTGGCCGGCAGCACATCCAGGCCCAGCGCCTCGAACTTGTCGCCCTCGCGCCCCGAGCACGACCCGGCGGCGAGGGTTCGCTCAGCCAGGTCACGGCCGGGGATGGCAAGCACGAACTGGCCTGAGGCTTCGATCAGCTCGCGGGTCAGGGTGGCCTTGTCGATGACCACTGCCACCTTGGGCGGATCGAAGTCGAGGGGCATGTTCCAGGCCGCCGCCATTACGTTGCGGCGGTCACCATGGGCAGACGAGACCAGCACCGTGGGGCCGTGGTTCAGCAGGCGGTAAGCTTGGGAAAGAGGAACGGACTGGAAGGGAGACGGGGCGATCATGATGAAGCAGAATGACTCAAGTCGGTAAGGGGAGCTGACCGCGGGGCATATCCCGACAGTTGACGGACGCCGGACACAGGGCAGCGGCGATGACCTGTACCGCCCGCTCCGGCCGCGCGGCGCCGCACATGAACACATCCAGCGCGGCAAAACCGTGCTCGGGCCAAGTATGGATGCTGATATGGGACTCCTGCAGCAGCAGCACGCCCGTGACGCCCAGCCCCGGACCGAAGGGGTGGAAATGCCCGCCCACCGGCGTGGCACCGGCGGCCCGGGCGGCTTCACGCAGCAGGGTCTCGATGGCGAGGGTGTCGTACAGGCGCTCGGCGGCCACCCCATGGAAGTCGGCCAGCAGATGCAGCCCCTTGGGCAGATGAACGTCGGTACTCACTTGTGCCCCCCACCGCCGGACGACCAGCTGCCGGAACCGCTGCCACCACTACGGCTCCAGCTGCGACCACTGCTGTGGTCACTGACATGCTCAAGGTTGATGAGCGTGACCATCACCAGCACGACCACCCCGAGAACGATATACCCCATGCGTGACATCGCTCAGTCGTCCAGTAGATCGGTGTAAACCGGAAGCCACAGGATGCCGACGGCGATGAAGATCAGCATCCAGCTGTATAGCCCCCCCATGAAGGCAATGGGCACATTCACCAGCAGGACCAGTACCGTGAACACCCAGGCCAAGGGGCGTAGGGTGTCCCGGTCGATCCGCGTACTGTTGCCCGCAAGGGCGCTGAGGGCGGCCGGCGCAGTGATGCGCCCCTTCTTGCCGAACCAGCCATCGACGGTGGCAGCCGGCACCCGCTGGGCCAGGGACCAGCCCAGCTCGGACGGGCTGCGCTCGCTGGTGAGGGTGCCGCGGCTGCCCCGGTAGTCGGTGATGGAGACGCGGTCGCCGACCTTCACCCGCCAGTTGAAGGCGCCGGCGGCCCGCACCACCTCGGCACCATAGGCCTGCATGCGGGTGTAGGCCGCGCCCTCATGGCGCACGGCGCTGGACGACACGGACTCCGGCCAGGTATCGAGCACCCGCACCTTGTCCCAGCCGGCCGTCGACTCCACCAGCCACAGAAAGCCGGCGCTCTCGTTGAACAGCAGATACTCGGTCCACTCTTCCGCCGCGCCGGTTTCACGGCATTTCATCAGGCCGATCAAGGTCCAGGGCTTGCCGTCGATGCGGGCCTCGTCGCCCAGGGACAGGGTGGTGGCCAGCATGGCCTCCCGGCGGCTGGCATCCATCAACTCGGCAGTGCCGGTGGTGGCGTCGCTCTCGGTGCCGCAGGCCGGGCAATGCAGATGGGCTGCCACCGCCGGACGCCAGGCGATGGATGCGCCACAGGCCGGGCAAGCCAGGGTCGCCGCCTTGCCCTTGAGGCGGCCGGCGCTGCCGGTGATCTCGTCGGGTGAGCGCAGCAACTGGCAGCGCAGATCCTCCAGTTGCACGGCCTTGCCCGCATAGCGGCGGGGCTTGGGGCCTTCGGAATAATCCAGGGTGAGGAAGCGCACGCCCTGGCGATAGTCCGCCACCTTCGCCTGCCAGCCGGGGCCGACCTGGAAGGGCAGCTCGCCCTCGCCGGCAGTGCAGCGCGCGGTACGCAGGTCGGACGCGGTGAAGGTGGCGCCGTCCCAGGCGTACTGCCCGCCCGGCACGATCTGGCCGAAGGGCGGGGCGTCGTCGGCCAGCCCGGTGTCGAGGGTCACCGCGTACTGGCCGGAGGCATCCGACAGCCAGCCTGCGCTGCCGTCGTCGAAGAGGATGTACCACTCGTTCCAGAAGCCATCCTCGTAGCGCAGCTGGATGCGCCCGACCACGCCGAAGGCCTGGCCGGCATACATGCCCGAGGTGGTGATGCGGATGGGCGAGTAGTCTTCCAGCACCACCGCCATCTTGCCCGCATCGCGCACCGCCTCGCCCTCCCGCAGCAGGGTGCTGCGGCAGTACTCGCACACGGCCATGGCCGAGGTGGCCGAACGGAAGGCGACCTCCGCGCCGCAGCTGGGGCAGGCGAGCTTGAACACCCGAGGCTTATCCGATCAGCTTCTTGAGGATCTCCGCCTTGGCGGAATCGTAGTCGGCCTGGGTCACCAGGCCCTTGTCGAGAAGCGCCTTGAGCTTGCCCAGGCGGGCTTCCGGATCGTCGCCGCCCGCTGCCGCCGGCGATGCGGGGGCGGCAGCCGGCGCCTGGCTGCCGCGCAGGGCATCCATCATCACCTGCCCCATGCCCACCCCAGCCGCCAGGCCGGCGCCCACGCCCGCCAGGCCACCTTCGTTCTGGGCCGCCAGGGGCACCGAGTTGGCCACCTGGTACTGGGTGTACTTGCCCAGGTCGCCCACCATGCCCATGGAGATGCGGGTGTCGATGGCCTTCTGCAGCTCCTCGGGCAGGGAGATGTTCTCCACCGCGAAGTTGTCCAGGCTCAGGCCGTAGCGCTCAAAGGTGGGCGTCATGGCCTCGCGCATGCGTTCGGCCAGCAGCACCTGGTTGGCAGCCATGTCCAGGAAGGGCACGTCCGAACCACCCAGGGTGGCGCTCATGGTCGCCACCACCAGGTTGCGCAGCTGCTGCTCCAGCTCGTCCACGGTGTATTCGGCGCGGGTGCCGCTGATCTCGGTGAAGAACCTGCGCGGATCGGCCAGCTTGTAGGAATACATGCCGAAGGCACGCAGACGCACCATGCCGAAATCCTTGTCGCGAAGGGTGATCGGCTGGGGCGTGCCCCACTTGCGACCGAGCTGCAGGCGGGTGCTGAAGAAGTAAACGTCGGACTTGAAGGGCGACTCGAAGAGCTTGTCCCAGTTCTTCAGGTTGGTCAGCACCGGAATGGTCTGGGTGGTGAGCGTGTGCATGCCCGGCCCGAACACGTCGGCCACCTTGCCTTCATTGACGAAGACAGCCATCTGCGAGTCCCGTACGGTCAGACTCGCCCCGTACTGGATTTCGAAATCCTCCATGGGATAACGCCAGGCCAGGGTACCGTCGGCATCCTCGTTCCACTGGAGAACGTCGATAAACTGCTTCTTGATGAAGGATCCGATGCTCATGTTTGCTCCCGAGCTTGATTGTTCAGATATGGGGTGGCCACGGACGCCAAACGTCCGGCGCCGGGGATGTCACGACATGCAGGCGGCGTTGAGAATGCCGACCACCAGCGCCACCATGCCGGCAAAGGCGCCAGCAGCCACGTTGTTGGCGGCAAGCTGTTCAGGCAGCCGCGGCACCAGCCGGCCCAGCAGCACATAGGCGAGCAGCTGCACCGACAGCCCCGCCACGCTCCACACCAGGAACAGCTGCAAACTGTCGTTGTGAAGGATGCTCGAAGCCACGGTGAGGGAAAAACCGATAACAGCCCCCCCGAGCGACAAGGCCGGCGCAACAATGCCCTGGCGAATCAGGGACAGCTCGCAAAAGGGCGTGACCCGCAGATAGATGTTGGCGAAAACCAGCACCATGAACAGGCCGGACAGCAGATGCACAACGTAATTGTAGAGCGGCTCCATCAGCGGAATCCTCGGCGACCGGGCCAGTATTTAGCCAGCATTCCCCGTGCCCGGCAAGCGCTTTCCGGGTAGAGTCCGCAGCCATGCCCGAGCCCCGAACGCCCCCCGTTTCCCCACCCGCCGCCCGCCCGGAAAACGGCCTGCCAGACCGCCTGCTGATCCTGTCGGTCTTCGTCGTCGCCTCCTGCGGCCTCGCCTACGAACTGATCGCCGGCGCCCTGTCGAGCTACCTGCTCGGCGACTCGGTGCTGCAGTTCTCGTCGATCATCGGCTGCTACCTGTTCGCCATGGGAGTGGGCTCCCACCTGTCCAAGTATGTGAACGACCGGGACGTACTGGCCCGCTTCATCGACATCGAATTGCTGGTCGGACTGCTCGGCGGCGTGTCGGCAACCCTGCTTTTCCTGCTCTTCGCCTGGATGGCGGCGCCCTTCCGCAGCGCCCTGTATGCACTGGTGTTCATCCTCGGCGTGCTGGTGGGCATGGAGATTCCGCTGGTGATGCGCGTCCTGCACACCCGCCAGGCCAGCTTCAGCGAGCTGGTGAGCCGGGTGCTGACCTTTGATTACCTGGGCGCCCTGGCGGTATCCCTGCTGTTTCCCCTGGTGCTGGCTCCCAAACTGGGCCTTTCCCGCACGGGCTTCCTGTTCGGCATGACCAACGTGGCCGTGGCCCTCTGGACGCTGTGGTACTACCGCCATGAGATCCCCCGCCTGCGCAGCCGCCTGACCCGCGGCGCCCTGGTCATGGCCTTCCTCGCTGGCGGCCTGGTGAGCTCGGAAAAACTCACCCACTGGGCCGAGCGCGGCCTGTACGGCGACGAGGTGATCTTCGCCACCACCACGCCCTACCAGCGTATCGCCGTGACCCGCTGGAAGGACGACACCCGCCTCTACATCAACGGCAACCTGCAGTTCTCCAGCCGCGACGAGCACCGCTACCACGAAGCCCTGGTGCACCCGGCCCTGCAGAGCATGCCCTGGGCACGCTCGGTGCTGGTGCTGGGCGGCGGCGACGGCCTGGCGGTGCGTGAAATCCTGCGCCATGCCCAGGTGGAACGGGTCACCCTGGTGGACCTGGACCCGGCCATGACCGACCTGTTCACCCGCAACGACTACCTCTCAGGGCTCAACGCAAAAGCCCTGTCCAATCCCCGGGTCACGGTCATCAACGCCGACGCCGGCCAGTGGCTGGAGACCCACAGCGAGGTCTTCGATCTGATCATCGCCGATTTCCCCGACCCCTCCAGCTTCGGCCTCGGCAAGCTCTACTCGGTGCCCATGTACCGCCTGATGGGCAAGCACCTGTCAGACCGCGGCGTGCTGGTAGTCCAGTCCACCTCGCCCTGGTTCGCCCCCCGCAGCTTCTGGTGCATCGACGCCACCCTGCGCGAGGCCGGCTTCCACACCCACCCCTACCATGCCCACGTCCCCTCCTTCGGCGAATGGGGCTTCAACCTCGCCACCCGCCAGCCGGGCTACACGCCCCCCACCGCCTACAGCATCCCCACCCGCTACCTGGATGCGGAAACCACGCGGCTGATGTTCCGCTTCCCTCCCGACATGCAGCGCCTGCCCGTCGATCCCAATCACCTCAACGACCAGCAACTGGTGCACTACTTCCAGCAGGACTGGGGCAACGTGGTGCGCTGATGCGGCGACGCCACTTCCTGCAGGCTGCCGGAGCCGCCGGACTGGGCCTGGCTCTGCCAGCCTGTCGCCGCCTCGAACACCTGGGCATTCCGGTCCGGATTCTCCAGCCCGGTCTGGCCGAAGGCCATCGGCTGCGCGACGCCGGGCCGCTCCCCGCCCCCACCCGCGCGCTGCGCACCGGAGTGGCCATCCTAGGCAGCGGGGTAGCGGGGCTCACGGCCGCCTGGCGGCTGACCCGGGACGGAGATGACGACTTCCTTCTCCTCGACGGCCCGGAGCCCGACGGCAACGCCGCCGCCGGCCGCTTCGACAGCCCCTCCGGCCCCCTGCTCCACCCGCGTGGCGCCCACTACCTGCCCCTGCCGTCGATGGAATCCCGAGGAGTGCGGGAGCTCCTTTTCGAGCTCGGCGTGATCGAAGCCGAACCCTTCTCGGAGCGCCCACGGTTCAGCGAGACGGCCCTGGTCCACGCCCCGGACGAACGCCTTTACTTCGAGGGCACCTGGCACGAGGGTCTGCTGCCGAGCGGGCAGGTGAATGCAGCAGAAGCCGCGCAGCACCGGCGCTTTCTCGCCGAAGTCGCCGAGCTGACCCGACGCCACGGCAGCGACGGACGGCGCCTGTTCTGCGTGCCCAAGGCCCTTTCATCCACCGATGCCGAATGGCGCCGGCTCGACGCACAGCCCTTTCGCGACTGGCTGGTGGCCCAGGGCTACAGCGCCCCCAGCCTGCACACCTGGCTCGACTATGTGTGCCGGGACGAATACGGGGCCGGCCTGGAGCGCGTATCGGCCTGGGCCGGCCTGCACTACTTCGCCGGCCGCGGCGGGCGCGCAGCCAATGCCGCCGACGGCACGGTGCTGACCTGGCCCGAAGGTCTGGCCTTCCTCGCCCAGGGGCTGCGCGCTCGGGTGCCACCCGCCCGGCAAAAGCCCGGCTACGCCTTGCGTATCGAGGAAACCCGGGAGGGCGTCCGCATCCTCTGCCAGGACGCCTCCGGCCCGTTCATGCTCCATGCCCGCCGCGCCATCTGCGCCATGCCCCTGCACGTAGCGGCGCGGGTCGTTCCACATCTGCGTGACTACGGCTTCGACCCGGCCCGGCATCTGCCGGCCCAGGCGCCCTGGCTGGTGGCCAACTTCCTGCTCGACGGCTTTCCGGCGGAGCCACCTGACGCCCCCCTGGCCTGGGACAACGTGATCCATGGCAGCCCGGGCCTGGGCTGGGTGGTATCCACCCATCAATGGCTGCGCGCCGCCAAACCCGCCCACACGGTGTTCACCGCCTATCGGGCCCTGGCCGATCAGCCCCCCGCCGAGGCACGCCGGCGGCTACTGGCCATGGGCCCGGACGAACTTCTGGCACTGGCGGCCGTCGACCTGAGGCAGGCTTATGGCGCCCTTGAACTGTGGCGCCGAACCCGCGCCGTGGACATCACGGTACGCGGCCACGGCATGGCCATTCCGGGCTGCGGCAGCCTGAACAACCCCGGCCTGGCCGCCCTGCAGGCCGCAGACGGACGCCTGCTTTTCGCCCATGCGGATCTGTCCGGCTATTCGGTTTTCGAGGAGGCCAGCTGGTGGGGCGAACGCGCCGCCCGGCTGGCGGCCGCCCGCTAGGGAGCGCACCCGACATGCAATCACCCCCCTCCCCCCAAGCACGCAGGCGACGTTGGCTGCGTAACCTGCTGGCCGCGCCGGTGGCGGTCTATGGCGCTGCCCTTGCCGCCATCGGCCTGAAACAGGAAGACCTGCTCTTCCACCCGGAGCCCCTGCCCGCCGATTTCAGCTTCGCCAGTCTTTATCCGTCAGAGCAGGATTTCGAGGAGCTGCGCATCCCTGTCGAGGGCGCCGAGCTCAGCGCACTGCTGTTCCGCCAGCCCGACAGCCGGGGGCTGGTCTACTACCTGCATGGCAATGCGGGAAACCTGGTGGGCTGGACGCGCAACATTGGCTTTTACCGCCAGCTTGGTTTCGACTTGCTCATGCTCGACTACCGGGGCTTCGGCAAGAGCACCGGTCGCATCAGCAGCGAGGCGCAGCTTCATGCCGACGTACGTGCCACCTGGGAAAAGGTGGCACCGGCCTACGCCGGCAAGCCGGTGGTGATCCTGGGCCGCTCCCTGGGCAGCGGTCTGGCCACCCGGCTGGCTGCAGAGGTGACACCGGCCCTGCTGGTGCTGGTGACGCCCTACACCAGCGTGGAGCGCCTGGCCACCGAGCAGTTTCCCCTGGTCCCCGCCGCACTGCTGAAGTACCCCCTGCGCACCGACCAGCTGATCGGTCAGGTAGGCTGCCCCATCCTGATTGCCCATGGAGACGCGGACGAGCTGATTCCCTTCGCGCATGCACGCCAGCTGGCCGCCGCCAGCGGCGGACGAGCCACGCTGCTGCGCGTGGAGGGCGCACGGCACGGGGACATCCATGAATTCCCCGCCTACCTTGACGGCCTGTCGCAGCGAATCAGGGCCCTGAAGTAATCGGCACCCGCCCCCCGAGGCTCAGGCGCGCTCCACGGCCGTCGCCACAGACGGTGAGACGGCGTCCGGAGCGTCCGCCAAATCACCAGGGGGAAGGACGCGGGCCAACCCGGCCACGATGACCTGCAGGTGCTCCTCAAGGCTGCGCAGGGCCATGCGGGCGCGGCTGTTGTCGCCCGCATGGGCAGCGGCCTCAAGGCGCCCGGCCAGGGCCGACACCTCGGTCATGCCGAGCAGGCCAGCGCGCCCCTTGAGGGTATGGGCAAAGGGTGCCACCTGGTCCCAGGCCCTATCATCCACCGCCGCCCGCAGCGCCACCGGGCCATCGGCGAACTGCAGGCGGAACTTGGCCAGCAGGCGTGGATACAGAGTGGGGCTGATGCCCGTATCGTTGATTGCGCAACGGGCATCGAGACCCGGTATGTCATCCAGGCCGGCCAGCACCACCGAACCCGCCGCCGGCAGATCGGCCAGGTCCGGTGCTCCGGGGTAGTGCTGGCGCAGCACCTTGTACAGATCACTCAACTCGTAGGGCTTATTGAGGCAGCCATTCATGCCGATGGCCAGGCAGCGCTCCAGTACGGCACGGCCGCTGTGGGCCGATAGAGCGTAGATGGGCAAAGCATCATAGGCAGGCTGGCTGCGGATCTGACGTACGGCCTCGTAGCCATCCATTACCGGCATCTGCAGATCCATGAACACCAGCGCGTAATGATCGGGGGGCTTTGCGTAGAGCTGGGCAAGGGCATCCCGGCCATCCCCGGCAGTATCCACCTCGACGCCCCAACGCCCCATCAGGGCGATGGCCACATCGCGCCCGGTGGTGTTGTCCTCCACCAGCAGCACACGCATGCCGTCAAGGGCGCCGGTGGCCACCTCTCCGCCGCCGGAGCTCGCCACGACGCGGCCCAGCGCCGCATCACAGAGGCGCCGCAAAACCCCGGGGAGTAGCGGCTTGTCGCAGAAATGCAGGCCATCCCGCCGGATCTCCGGAGCCTCTCCGTCGATGGCACGGGGCATGGACATGAGGACCACGTGATGGGGCGCAAGGTCGGGCTGCTGCCGCAGGATCTCCAGGATCGCCCCACCATCCTGGTCGGGCAACGACCAGTCGAGAAAAAGCAGGTCATAAGGCAGCCCATCGGTGCGGGCAGCCTCCAGGCAGGCGAGCACCTCCGCGCCACGGCTGACCGCATCAATGTCGTCGATCCCCTCGTAGTTAAGAAGATCGATCAGCGCCAGGCGGGCCTCGGGGTAGTCATCAGCCACCAGGACCCGCAGGCTGAGTCCGGGCTTGTCTGCAGAGGCGTTGCTGCGGCGCTCATCCCGTGCCAAGGGCAGCCTTACCTGAAACACACTCCCCCGCTTGGGCACGCTGTGCACCCGGATGTCGCCCCCCATCAGATCCACCAGTCTGCGCACGATGGCCAGCCCCAGGCCGGTTCCACCGTACTGACGGGTGGTGGCGCCGTCGGCTTGCACGAAATCTTCAAACAGACGCCCAATCTGGTCGTTGCGCATGCCTATCCCCGTGTCTTCAACGATCAGGCTGAGCATCAGCCGTCCGTCCTCCGCCGTCTGGCCGTCGACCCGCAGGGAGACGTGGCCGGACGGGGTGAATTTGACCGCGTTGGACAGCAGGTTCCCGAGCACCTGGCCGATGCGCAGGGGGTCTCCGACGAGGGAATCGGCCAGCAAGTCGCCACTGCCGGGGCGCGCCTCGAAGAGCAGCTCGACCCCCTTCTCCAGGGCCGCCCGCTCGACCAGCAGGTAGGCGCTGGAAACCACATCCTCGAGACGGAAGGGCACGCGCTCCAGTTCCAGCCGCCCGGCTTCGATCTTGGAGAAATCCAGGATGTCGTTGACCGTGTCGAGCAGGCTGCGCCCGGCCATACGGATCTTCTCGGCATAATCCCGCTGGCGCGGCGGCAATGGGCTATGGAGGATAAGCTCGGCCATGCCGATCACCGCGTTGAGCGGAGTGCGGATCTCGTGGCTCATATTGGCGAGGAACATGGACTTGGCCTGGGTGGCCTGCTCGGCCCGGGCGCTCGCCTCCTTCAACGCCGACTCGATGTCCTCACGCCCGTGAATGTCGTGCTCAATGGCCGTGGCCATGGAGTTGAAAGCGTCCCGCAGCACCCGCACTTCCTCCACCCCGCCCTCACCCGCCATACGCACGTCGTACTGGCCACGCGCCAGCCGGCCGGTGGCCGCAGACATTCCTTCAAGGGGGATGAGCACCTTGCTGCGCATGGTGCGCAGCCCGAGCAGAACCAGCAGGGCAGCGCTCCCCATGGCCACGATCACCGCGATGATCCAGTTGCGCAGGTGCTGGCGCGCTTCGTTCACCTGACGCCCGGTGCGCAGATCCACCTGCTCCAGGAGCCGGGCCAAAGCCACCGCGACGCGGGCATGCTGATGATCGTATTCCCGCCCGTGAACCAGCTTTACAGCCAGATCCGGGTGGGGCTGGCCGTCGGAGACAAAGGTGCGGGTGGTGGGGTCGTAAAGCCCCCGGGTAGCGGCGAAGGCGATCTGCTCAAGTTGCTTGAGCGCCTCTGCTTCGACCAGCACCGTTTCCAGGGCAGCCAGTTCGGGGCCCTGGAAACCCAGCCTGACCATGCGCGAACGCATCGAGACGCGGGGCCCATCCGCCGGGGGGTCAAAGGCCGTCTCCCCGGCAATCACCCGATCCCAGTAGCCGGCCGCATTACCCTTCTCGACCGCAGGCTTCTCACCTTCGCGAATGGCCAGAATGGCGTGGTAGTACGTGAGATAGCGCATATCGCCGGTCACCACGTAGCTACGCACAAGACGGCCAAGGGTGTCCATCTCGCGGCGGAGCTCGCCAACGAGGTGCAATGCTTCAAGCCGCTCGTCCTGCACCGCCTGGGCCCGGTCAAAGGCAATCAGCACCAGCAGGGAAATCACCCCGTTGATCGCAACCATCAGCAACAGGGCCGCGGAGAAGATCAGGGATAGCTTGCTGAGTTTCATGGCCGTTGAATACAGGAGCTTACACGGCCTGCTCCTCAGGTAGCGTGGCAGGCTTTACGGCGACGCACAGATTCACTAAGCAGATCGAGAACGCAGTAGAACGCCCCCGCCGCCAGGGGCGGATTGGCCACCGGCCAGCCCAACCAAGGCAAGGCAGCACGCCAGCTCCAGTTGCCCAACCAGGTGCCCCACAACTCCATGCCGAGGGAGAGCAGGAACATCGTGATGTAGAGCCGCGGCGATGGCCCCCACCACACGCAGACCAGGAAGACCGCCACCAGGGCCGGCCCCATCCAGTCGATCCCGGCCACGGCCAGGGCGCTGACGGCCATCAGGGCCAGCCAGGGCGTGAGGGCCATCACCCGTCCGGGCAGGCGCCCGGCCCACTGCAGGCCCAGCCAGTAAAGAAGCACGTGCCCAGGCGGCACGAACAGGGGCAGATTGCCAAGGCGATAGTCGTACAGCCCCCAGACCAGGGACAGCAGCACTTCACCCGCCGTCGCGATGAGCAGACAAGCCGTCAGACGCAGGCGCAAACCTGCCGCCTGGACTATCAGCAAGCCAAAGAGCAGCCACACCCAAAGGCTCACCAGAGGCTGCCCCCAGGCCCCGCCATGACGATCCACCACCAGCCCCACCAGGATGGTGAAAACGACGAGGACGGGCTGGATGACGGGTTTCACGGTGATACGGGGCCCACGTCGGGCACCAAGCTGCAGGGGCCCGAAGACGGGTACACCAGAGTGCTTACTGGATGCCCTGGCTGGACAGGTATTCCTCGTAGGTGCCGCGGTAATCGACGATGTCGCCGGGGCCGCGGATCTCGAGGATGCGGGTGGCGATGGACGATACGAAAGCCCGGTCGTGGGACACGAAGAACAGGGTGCCGCCGAAATCGGCAATGCCCGAGTTGAGGGACTCGATGGACTCCATGTCCATGTGGTTGGTCGGCTCATCCAGCAGCAGCACGTTCTTGCGCTGCAGCATCAGCTTGCCGAACAGCATGCGCCCCTGCTCGCCCCCGGAAATCACCTTGACCGACTTTTTCACGTCGTCACCCTTGAAGAGCAGACGGCCAAGCGTGCCGCGGATCAAGGTTTCGGCGTCGTCGCCCTCGTAGCCGCCTTCACGTACATAGCCGCTGATCCAGTCGGTGAGGTTCTCGCCACTGGCAAAGTCGTCGGCGTGGTCTTGGGCGTAGTAGCCGAGCTTGGCCTTCTCAGCCCACTTCACGGTGCCGAACTGAGGGGCCAGGCCGTGCAGGCCGGTGCCCACCAGCAGCTTCAGCAGGGTGGTCTTGCCGATGCCGTTCTCGCCGATGATGGCGATGCGGTCATTGGCGTCGGCGGTGAAGGTGAAGTTCTTGATGATCGGGTTGGCCGGATCGTAGCCGAAGGTCAGGTTCTCGATCTCGACGGCCTGACGGTGCAGCTTCTCCTTCTCGTCGTAATCGAAGCGGATCCACGGGTACTGGCGGCTGGAGGGCTTGAACTCTTCGATCTTGATCTTCTCGATCTGCTTGGCGCGGCTGGTGGCCTGGCGGGCCTTGGACTTGTTGGCCGAGAAACGGCGCACGAACTCCTGCAGCTCCTGGACCTTCTCCTTGGCCTTCTGGTTGGCGTTGGACTGGCGCTCGCGGGCCTGGGTGGAGGCCTCGATGTAATCGTCCCAATTGCCGGGCCACACCTGGATGCGGCCATAGTCAAGATCCGCCATGTGGGTACACACCTGGTTCAGGAAGTGACGGTCGTGGGAGATGATGATCATGGTGGAGTTGCGCTCATTGAGCACATCTTCCAGCCAGCGGATGGTGTTGATGTCCAGGTTGTTGGTCGGTTCGTCCAGCAGCAGGATGTCCGGGTTGGCAAACAGGGCCTGGGCCAGCAGCACGCGCAGCTTCCAGCCCGGCGCCACTTCACGCATCAGGCCACCATGCTGCTCGGTGGGGATGCCCACCCCGTGCAGCAGCTCGCCGGCACGGGCCTCGGCGGTGTAGCCGTCGTATTCGGCGAAGTGGCCTTCCAGCTCGGCGGCCTTCATGTAGTCCTCTTCGGTGGCCTCCGGGTTGGCGTAGATCGCGTCCTTCTCCTGCATGCACTTCCACATCTCGGCATGCCCCTGCATCACCACGTCAAGCACCCGCACATCTTCGTAGCCGAACTGGTCCTGGCGCAGAAAGGCCATGCGCTCGCCGCTATCGAGGGCCACATTGCCCGCGGAGGGCTCCAGCACGCCGGCCAGGATCTTCATGAAGGTGGACTTGCCCGCCCCGTTGGCGCCGATCAGGCCGTAGCGGTTGCCGTCACCGAACTTGACGGAGACATTCTCGAACAGGGGCTTGGCCCCGAACTGCATGGTGATGTTGTTGGCAATGAGCACGACAGGGATTCCTCAATTTTCGGGGGCCAGGGCGGCCAAACGAAAACGCCGGCGCATGGCCGGCGAAGCTGGTACGGAATTTATCATATCTTTCAAGCACCTGGCCAGATTTCACAGCAGCCGCCCCGAGCCTGCACCGGCGCTCACCCGGCCCCGCACCTAGGGAACCCCTGATCAATTGACGTTTGAAGCACGAACACCCAAGCCAGCAGTTTTGAGCCGACTTCGATGATCACTTTTTCCGCCCTTGCTGCCGCATTTCGAGGCCATTTCGGCCTTGATCACCC
>NZ_JAQVCN010000120.1 GCF_028689785.1 Zoogloea sp.
CGCAGCAAAGAGCTGCAGGAGCAGGATCGGGCCCATCATTTTGAGTTCTCCCCCATCCAGCGCTCCACACGACGCAACAGCAATGTGAGGCCGCCCCACCCGATCAGAAAAGCGGCGGGGAAGCGCAGCGCCCACAGCGCGCCGACGAAACTCGGCAGAATCAGGTCCGAAGGGAGTCCGGTGGCAATGCCGGCCACGGTGATTAGTCCGCCCGCTACGGCTGCTGCCCCGGTTGTGGTTGTGGGTTCGGGCATGTCTGGCACCTCGTAGATTCGATTTGCCGGGAGCATGGAGGATCATTTCCAATTGGCTTAACCCTACGGGGTGAGAAACAGTTTTTTGCAAACCAGAAAGCTCATGCAGCTCTCACAATTCCAGGACTTTCCATGCGCCATCCCTTGCGTCAAGACCTCGATCGTTGTGATAGAGGTCTGTCATCGATGCTTTCGCGTGGCCCAGCAGGGTTTGCGTGTCGAGCCCTTGCTTTTTGGGGTATCCGGAAAAACTGGTGGGTTTACGGTTTTGACGAAACCCTGATTCAATTTCACTCTCCGGAAGTTTTGGTGGGCGGCTTCAATTTATGCACCTGACTCAAAGCTTCCTCAATCAACACAGGGCCGCTTTTGTCTCGCTCAGGCGAGGTGAGCCAGTCCCGCAGCCATTTCGGTAACTTGGTGTTGAACGGCACTTTCTTCAGGTGCTCCGGAGCCGGTTTCCGCCCGGCTCCTTCACGCTTTCCGCCAACCATTAAGAAGCCGCCGTAATTTCGGCTTCCAAGGCTTCTCGAATGTCAAGCAGCAGACTGGTTTGCTCGAACCGGCCAAACTTCTTGTCCGCCACCAGGCCCAATGCTTCAAGTCGCTTCATCATAGCTCGTGGAACATCGTAGCCTTCGTCGTCATCACAGGTTTCGCAGAAACGAACCGCCGCACGCACTTCCTCCGGTGACATCCAATCCAGACAAAGGGAAATCATAGCTTCCAGCAAGCAGGCTTCTGCCCGTTGAAGGTCAAAGGTGTCATCCTCGGTACGCAGCTTGCCCTCCATGTCAATCCAGTGCGGATGACCGCTGGCCGCCGCTCGAATGCGCGTCAATTCCATCGCCAGATTATCTGGCCCCAAACCTCCAGCGTAGCCACAGTGAATGCCATGCAACGGCGCAGGCCAGGCGCTACGCTCAACACCTCGGCCACCCGATGAATCGAACAGCGCAACATAATTGGCATGTCCACACAGGCGCTTCCATACGCCTTCATTGGCGTCGTTGTGCTGGGTGATGACCTTTAGCGAAGGGTAACGGTCAAGTAGAGTCGAAAGCGCATCCAGGTCAATGCCGTCCTGAGACTGGCTAAAGTTGAGCTGAACCCGGCCACCTCGGGCAGCAACGGCTTCTACCAACCCCGTGACTTCAGCCTCATTGGCCAACAAGTTTGGCACTCCGGCACCGCAGACATGAAGCGCAACCCGAACGGTATCCGGAAGCGTACGGAAGGCATTGAGCAATGTGGCAACGGAAGGATAACGCCCGCCATGGCCCTGCCGCTTTGGTGAGTAGAGGAACCCCCATTCGACTAACGGAAAACGCTCCGATAGGTTAGCAAGCTCAGCGAGGTTCGTGTGGTCATCTACCCCGGTCAAGGTAATATGGGTCAGCAGTTGATGAGTGGTCATTTCAGCCTCTTTTCGGTAATTGTTTCGAGATTCAACCAATGATTTAAGTCTAGTCGTTTGTCAGAATAAAGTCAAGACGTTTTTCAAAAGATTATGACAAGACTACAATCTCGACCTTTCATTGCATGAAGCGGTAGCCATGAGCGGCATCCTGAATCTCCCCGGCCTGCGGGAGTTGGACAAGAAGGAATCAGAGACGGAATACCACGTCAAAGCCGAACCCGCCGCCATCGCCCGGCTGTGCCCGTTGAACTTCGCTACCGCAGCCGCGCCATCGGTCATTTTGAGCGCAAGCAAGGTCTTCGGCCCGATCTTTCCGTCGTCAGTGACGCCCACGGCTCGCTGCATCCATTTGATCGCCTGCAGCGGCCCGGAATTCACCGCAGCGTCGAACAGGTCGAAGCGCAGAGCTGCCGGGCAATCGTCAGCGCGCACTGCGTCCCAATAGGTCTTGCGGTAGATCTGCTTGGCGAAGTCGAGCGGGAAGTCGCGCATGTGGCCGGTGTATCCGTGGGCGCGCGCAACATGCACGGTCACGCCGAAGCGGGTGGCGCCGCCGGGGTCTTTGGGGTGATCCACATAGCCGCCCTCATGCCCGATGAGTCGCTCGAATGCAGTATCGAAGTTCATGGCCTTCTCCGGGAAAGGAAGCGAAGCACGGAAGCCACCGCGCCGACAGCACGGAAGACCGAAACCAACAGCTCGAAGATCGCCTTCACTGAACCACCTCCCTCTTCCGCCCCTCGGGCGCATAGCTGCACCGCAGGAACTGTTCTGGAACCCCGTGGCGCCACTTCTCGGCCGTCACGCTCTGCACCAGGCACACAGCGGCCAGCAGCGCCATCGACCACAGATCGGGCGCCCACGGCCGTGCAATCGGCCAGGCCAGCCCGAGGAGCGCGACGCATCCCAGGAAGCAGAACACCAGCCGAATGCCGAGCTGTGCCCGGTCATCCAGCCACCTGGCACGCAGGAAGACCGACCAAAAGACGTAGAGGCACATCAGCAGATGGGCCACGAGCATAAGTTGAGCGATCATTTCTGTTCGCCCCCGTCGTCGTTGCCCCCGTCGCGCCGCCTGAAGACCGCCGCTGCCGCCCCGCCCATAAGCCCGGAGAAGCCCGCGAAGAACGCACGCCAGCCGTTTCCCATCGCACCGATCACCAGGGCGACAATGGCCAGCCAGTCGGAAATGGGCAGTCCGTAGGACGACTCGAGATAGCTCGCGATCACGCCCGTGAAGAAGATCGCCAGCAGCGTGCAGCGCAGGAGCAGCATGATTGCTTTGCCGTCGCCTCTAGTGCGGGAGCCCGACAGGGGCCAGAGGCCGCCGCCAATCGACGCGACGATGATCAGCGCCCAGGGGCCGGCCTGGGGGCCGAGCATGGAGACGAAAAGCACCGTCGCGGACACGCTCGCTGCGGTGACGGATGTTGAAGCGGGTTCGGGCATGTCTGGCACCTCTTGAAAGCAAGTGCCAGCAGGATCGCGCAGGGCTTGCGAGGTGGGTAACCCTACGGGGTGCGAAACTGTTTTTTACAAACCGGAAAGCTCATGCAGCTCTCACAATTCCAGGACTTTCCATGCGCCATCCCTTGCGTCAAGACCTCGATCGTTGTGATAGAGGTCTGTCATCGATGCTTTCGCGTGGCCCAGCAGGGTTTGCGTGTCGAGCCCTTGCTTTTTGTACTCGCGGGCCGACAGCGACCGGCACTCGTGCAGCGATGGCGGGCTCATGTCGCCCTCTTCGTCCGGCAGCACAGCTTCACGGGCCTCCTCGAATCGCCACGACATCGACTCGACACACGGCGGCTGCCCGGTCGTCTTGCGGATCAGGTGCTCGTCGCCAGCCTTTGCGTAGCCCCGGCAGTCCTCAATCACGTCGCGCACCGACAGCCCGACCGAATCCAAGCGCAGATCCAGCGGGATGGCGACCCGCGCGCCCGTCTTGGCCTGGGTGATGTGCAGGTACTCCCGCCCGTTGTCGTGCGCCCACACGTCGGAGAATTTCATCTTGACCAGATCTGACCGGCGCTGTCCCGTCACCAGGGCGAGCCGGATCATGCGATGCACCCACGGCGGGCTGTGCTCTTTTGCGTGGGCGTAGATGCGCTGCCACTCCGACAGAGACAAACGACGGCGGCGCACCACGACACGCGGCACCCTCACAGCCTTTGCCGGGTTCGTTGTCAGCCATCCATTGTTCACAGCCTCGTCGAGCATGGATCGGATCTCGATCAACGTCCGCTTTGCTGCAACCGGGTGTTGCTTTCCGACACGGGCAATCAGGCTGCTGATTTCGTGCGGCTTGATCGCGCCGATGCGCTTGCTCCCCAGTGCCTCGACTATCCGGCGGACGTGGCACTGCCGATTCTGGAGCGTCTTCTTGCACACCTGACGCTCCAACAGGCCGGGCGTGTAGATGTCGGCCCACTCAGCCAGCGTGCGAAAGCTGGGTGCGATGCGGCCGAGTGTGACAGACAGGAGGTTCATGGGGTTTGGTCCGGTTGGCGCCCCGCCGATGACTGGCAGGGCGCAACGGGGGTT
>NZ_JAQVCN010000076.1 GCF_028689785.1 Zoogloea sp.
CCCCGGCCCATTTGATGGGCATCAAAACGGGATTGGGAAGCCAATTCCGGGAGGGAAGTCATGAGAAATCGAATAGCGAGGGGACCGGCTGGCGCGGCTTTTCGGCGTTTTGCATCGGCCTGCTAATGGTGGGGTCGCGATTTACGCGAGAACGAAGGCTTCTGCGGCAAAGATTATTCGCGACGCGGTGACGGAAACGTTCGCTCGCGAGGTTTCCCTCCCCGCGCCTGCCGAGAGCTGCGATGCGGGAGAGATACAGCGTTTCAAGTACTTGTTTGCAGAGAACTTCGGAGAAGAGTCCTACTTGACCAAGGGTGCCGCACTGGGTCTATTCGCTCATCACGGGAATACCCCTCACGGACTTCGGCTGGCCATCGAGCACGCTATGCGCGAAGGGCACATCCGACTCATCGTATGCACATCTACACTTGCGCAAGGTGTAAACCTACCTATTCGATATCTGCTGGTTACTACGCCGATGCAGGGGCGGGAGGCGATTAAGGCGCGGGACTTCCACAACCTTATGGGGCGGGCAGGAAGAGCTGGGATGTATGGGGAAGGCACGGTCGTCTTCACAGACCATCGGCTGTACGACGAGCGCGCCGAGGAGCCAAAACGGTGGCACTCGGCGTTGGAACTCTTGCGACCCGAAAGTGCAGAACCTACAGGCAGCACGCTGCTCGCATTGCTTGAGCCGATGCGGAATGACAGCGGCGGGCGAGTCATCGACAACCCTACGCCGGTGCAGATTGCTACGTTGCTCGTGGACGACCGCCAAGCGATTTACAGACGCATTGAGAACCTGCCAGAGCAGTCAATAAAGCTCGGATTCTCAACGGAAGGCCTTCGTCGGCAGCTGGATGTCAAGAAGGAAACCATCGAGGCCATCGAGAGCTTCCTCATGACCAGTCGAGGTGAGGCTGACTCAGAGACGTTCATAGCGACATCACGCACGTTGGCGCGGGAGACGCTCGCGTTCTCGCTCGCTACGTCTGCGCAACAGGAGCTCTTGGAGGGCGTGTTCGAAAGGGTTGCGCGACGCATCGAGAAAATTGTGCCGGATGCGGGGACCCAGGCCCGATACGGGCGCACACTCCTCGGCGTCGACGCGGCGCTGGCGATTGACCATTGGGTAGATGCAAACCTAGCGTCGCTAAGATTTGTCGATTCGGCTGATGTCCTGTTCGAGGAGCTTTGGCCGTTACTAACGGAGCTTTCAGCGGAGAAAAGACTCAAGGACACTGAACCCGCTGATGCGCTCCTCAATTTGGCTCGCGGATGGCTGGCCGGCAAACCGTTCAAGCAACTCTTGACAGATCTGGATGCTGTTGAGGCCGGCTACCCCTTCCGAAAGGGCCGGCAGCGCTTCGCTATCGATTCCGTCGTCGACCTGTGCGAGCAGACATTCGGCTTCCAGTTCGCACTCGTGCTCTCGGCAGTGAGGTCAGCGTTTGAGGCAGCGTCGCTCACCGAAGAGGAGGCCGCAGAGTTCGCGGGCTACACAGACTTACTGCAGAAGCGCCTGAAATATGGTTTGCCGTCGCAGGACGCCATTTCTTACTTCGAGGCGGGATTCTCCGAGCGAGTTGTCGCTCAGAAGGTGGCCGGCAAGGTGTTCCGGGGAGAGGCCAACTCTCTGTCGGAAGCGCGAGCACTCGTCAGGCAGTACGCTGATGAAGTAGGGGCCATGGTGAAGACTTTCCCTTCGTACTTCGAGTCGGTGTTTGAAGTCATCACAGCCTAACTCGCTACGGTGCCGTAACTGCACTAGGTGTGAAGAGTCAAGACGTTGTTTCCATCCCGCGGTAGGCGAGAGCTGGGGGTTTGGCAGCCGATCCCATGATGGGGTCGGTGCCAGTTGTAGAAGTGATTCCAGAGTGGCAGCGCAGCACGACGCTGATCGGAGTTGAGGTAGGCGCGTCCGTAGGCCCATTCCCGCAGGGCTGACTGGATGAATCGCTCGGCCTTGTCGTTGGTCTGGGGCCGATAGGCACGCGTAAATTTCTGGCGGATGCCCAGGGTGTTGCAGGCGACTCAGAAGGCGTGGGACCGGAATGCCGAGCCGTTGTCGGTGATCACGCGCTCGATGGTGATGCCCAGCCCGGCGAAGTACTGGGTGGCCGCCTGCACGAAGCTCACGGCGCTCTCCTTGCGTTCATCCGCATATATCCGGGTGAAGGCGATCCGGCTGTGGTCATCGATGGCCACGAACAGGAATTCCCAACCGATGTTGCGGCTGCTTTGGGTGCGGTCACCGGTGATCCAGTGGCCGGTCCGCTCGAAGCGGCCTTGAATCGCCCCGACCTTCGCGGAAACGCCTACTCGCACTCGCGGAAACCCGAACCACCAACCACACCCATCGCAGCCCCCGCCTCCCCCTTGATGTACTGGATCGGTGAAATGCCGAAGGCGCGCCGGAAGGCGGCCGAAAACGCACTCGGACTGTCGTAGCCGTGGCTCAGCGCCACGTCCAGCACCGAACGCCCCGCGGCCAGTGCCGGCAGGCTGAGCAGCAATCGGGCCTGGCGGCACCAGGCTCCCATGTTCAAGCCGGTTTCCTTCAGGAACTGGCGGGCCAGGGTTTTCTCGGTCAGGTGGGCCTGCCGTGCCCAGTCTGCCAGGCTTGCGTCGGCGGCCGGATGATCCAGGAAGGCCCGGCACAAGGACGCCAGACGGGGGGCCGTCGGCATCGGCAGATGCAGGCCCAGGGCTGGCGCCCTCTCGATCTCATCCGCGATGAGATTCATCAGCCTCTCCTCGCGCCCACCTTCGGGGTAGTCCAGGGGCAGTTCATCCACCGCCGTGACGATGAGCTGGCGCAGCAGGGGCGTCACTCCGATAACGCGGCATGCAGCAAGCTCGGGGCCCCGCAGGAACCCCGGCTCGATGAAGACCGTGCGTGTCGCCACTGGTCCGGCAGTCGCTTCGATCTCGTGCTCCACGCCGGCGGGCACCCACACCGCACGCCCCTGCGGCACCACCCAGCTGCCGCCCGGTGCGCGCACGATCATCACGCCCTGGATGGCATGCAACAGCTGCCCGCGCCGGTGCACGTGCGGTGCGACGCGGGCGCCGGCGGCCAGGTCCGACGCGAACACCGCCACGGGGCGCGGGGACGACTCGACTTTCAGCAGCGATTCCAGTTCCACATTGTCCATATCGCGACGACGACGGGTGTTTTCGGGGGAGAAGCCAGGCAGGGCGGGCGCCTAGGATAGCGCCTCCCCAACCCGGAGAAATACCCATGAATCGAAAACGCCTCGGGCTGCTGACCGGAACCCATTCGGTCAATGATCTCTACCAGGGCCTGATACCCGCCCTGCTCCCCTTCATGGTGCTGGAACGCGACTATAGCTATACCGCGGTGAGCGGCCTGATCCTGGCGGCCACCGGGCTGTCCAGCGTGGTTCAGCCGCTGTTTGGCCTTTACGCCGACAAGCACCCGCGCAACTGGCTGATCCCGGCCGGCTTCATGCTCGCCGCGCTGGGCGTCGCGCTGGCCGGCGTGGCGGAGAGCTACCTGTGGACCTGGCTGGCGATTGCCATCAGCGGGCTGGGCATTGCGGCCTATCACCCCCCTGCGACAACCGCCGCCCGGCTGGCTGGCGGCGCCTCCCAGAAAGCCATGAGCCTGTTCTCGGTGGGTGGAATGCTGGGTGCGGCGGCCGCACCGCTGGCAGCAACGGCGGTGATCGGCGGGTCATCCCTTTCGGCAACGCCGTGGCTGGCGCTCCCCGCTGCGGTGATGGCCCTGGTCTGGTGGTGGACCACCCGTCATGCCGACGCGGCGGAAGCCGCCCTCGCCCATGCCCGGCGCCGCGCCAGCACCCTTGCCACGAACGACTGGCCGGCCTTTCTGCGCTTGAGCGCCGTGATAGTGGGCTGGTCCATTCCCTACGTAACGGTGCTCTCCATGGTCGCCCTGTATACCAGCCGCGACCTGCAGGGCAGCAGCGCCCAGGGCGCCCTGGTCCTCACCTGCTTCACCGCCGCCAGTGCCATCGGGACCCTGGGCGGTGGTTTTCTGGCCGACCGGGTGGGGCGCATCGCCACAATCCGCATCGGCTACACCCTGGCGCTGCCCGCTCTGGCAGGCCTGGTCCTCGCCACCACGCCCCTCCCGGCCATGCTGTGCGCCGCCATGCTGGGTACGGCGATGTTCCTGCCCTTTGCCTCCCAGGTGACCCTGGCCCAGGACTACCTGCCGCGCAATCCGGCCACGGCGGCAGGCATCACCCTCGGGCTGGCCCTGTCCGTTGGCGGCATGCTCTCGCCCCTGCTCGGGATGCTGTCGGACAGCCATGGCCTCAGGACAACCCTGAGCGTTGTCCTTGGCGTCCTGACACTTGCCACGGCCCTGGCCTTTCAGCTGGGCAACCGGCGTATCGAGGAAGCGGCCCTGGCCTGACGAGGCAAGGCTCCCGCGCAACGGGGCAAGGAATGGAGCACGCCCTTGAGCTGCGCCTAGAACCGATGCGCGTTGATCGCCTGGAGCATGGCATATCGAAACACCAGCACCCCCAGCGCTGCGCAGCCCCCCAGCGTGGCAAAAGCCGCGGCGTAGCCGAAGTGCTGCGCGATCCAGCCGGCCAGGACGGGGCTCAGGGCGGCGCCAATGCCCTGGATGGCCATCACGGCCCCCAGGCCGGCGTTGATGTGGCCGCTGCCGCGCAGCATGTGCGCCACCAGGCCCGGCAATGCCACCCCCATCAGGCCGGCGCCGACGCCGTCGAGCACCTGCACCGGTATCAGCGCCCAGGGGGAAGCCCAGGCGGCGGCGATGGCGCCACGCAGGGGCAGCACGGCCAGCGCGACGGTGACGAGGGCCCGATAGCCGTGGCGCTCGGCATGCCGCCCGGCGAGCAGGGCGGCGGGGATCATCACCAGTTGTGCCACGACGATGGTGGACGCGGTAAAGGCGCTCGGGTCGGCCTGGCCACGGGCAACGACCGACTGGCCGAGCAGGGGCAGCATGGCGGCGTTGCCCAGGTGGAAGAGCATCATCGTCACCGCCAGCAGGCGCAGCTCCCGTGAGGCGGCCAGCACACGCCAGGCCGATGGCGGAGGTGAGGGATGGCCGGCGGCCGGACGGGCTTCCAGGCCACGGGCCACGTCATGGTCGATGTCGCGGGGGCGGATGCAGGCCAGGCACAGCAAGGCGCCGCAACCCATCAGCACCATGAGCACGAACACCGCAGGCGGCCCCCAGCGGTAGCCGGCCAGGCCGGCGAGGGCCGCGGCGGTGACGTTGCCCGCATGATTCCAGGCTTCGTTGCGGCCCAGTTGCCGGGGCAGGCCCTGGGGGCCGACGAGGCCCAGGGTGAGCCCCATGAGGGCCGGGCCGAAAAGCGCGCCCACCACGGCAGCCAGGATCTGGGTGGCCGCCGTGACGGCCGGCGTGGGCCACGCCCAGAGGGCGAGGTTGCCGGCAAGCAGCAGCAGCGTGGCGCCGGCCAGCAGCGCGCGCTTGCGGCGGGAGCCGTCCACCCAGGCACCCAGCGGCGTGGTGACGAGCATACCGGCAATGCCGGCGGCGCCCATCAGGTAGCCGATGTCGTCGGCCTGCCAGCCCTGCCCCATCAGGAACACGCCGAGAAACGGCCCCAGCCCGTCGCGGACATCAGCAATGAAGAAGCTGAGGCCACAGAGCCATCGCTGCGAAGAAGTGAGCGGGTTTGGCGTCATGGCGCGCCCTCAGTGCAGCGGGCCCTTGAAGACGAAGAACGCCCCCAGGGCGATGCAGCCGAAGCCCACCAGGTGGTTGAGGGTGAGCCGCTCGCCCAGATAGACCACCGAGAACACGGCAAACACGCAGAGGGTGATGACCTCCTGCATCGTCTTGAGCTCGGCGGCGCTGTACACCGCGTGGCCCAGGCGGTTGGCCGGCACCGCAAAGCAGTATTCGGCCAGGGCGATCAGCCAGCTCACCAGGATGACCAGCCACAGGGGCCGCCCCTCGAAGCGGAGGTGCCCATACCAAGCGAAGGTCATGAACACGTTGGAGATCGACAGCAGGACGACGGGCAGGAGTTGGGGAGACATGGCGGCGGCGGATCAGCGGGTACGGTCGTAGAGGGGCTGCAGCGCCGACAGGCTGGTGCCCAGGCTCACCGCTTCGAGGGAGGTGCCCATGGCGTTACGCGTCCCCAGGCCCGAGGCGGCAAACGGCGCGCCGGGCTGAACGGAGAGACGCAGGCTTTCGGGCGGAAAGCGCACGATGCTGCCATCGGACAGGATCACGCCGTTGGCCTCGCCCCGGGGGCCGGTGAGCACAGCGTCGACCCGGCCCTCGACCTGCTGCGGCTGCAGCTGCCGGGCGCGCAGATGGGGCGGCAGCGGCCGGCCCTCGCCCAGCGGTGGCGGCTGGTCATAGACCGTCTGGCCGCTGGCGGTGTTGACGATGGCGTCGGCGTGCACGGTGCCGCGCGCCTGCGGGCGGCCGATGACGCGCACGGCATCGCCCGGCTTGACTACGGCGGTGAGCGCGTCGGCCAGATGCGGCGGAAACTTCACCAGTGTGCCGTCCGCAAGCCGCAGGCCGTCCACCTCGCCATAGGGATTGATCAGCATGCGTTGGACCTGGCCTTGCACCACGGCCTGGTTGGCAAAGCCGTGAGCCAGGGGCCGTTCGCCCCACGGGGCATTCGGCGGCATATCAGGTGGTACAGCATGGGCAGCGCCAGCCATCAGGGTGGCGATCAGGGCTGAAAGGATGCGGCGGGTCATGGACTTCTCCTTGGAGGTGGGTGGAATACCCCAGGGAGAGCGCAAGCCCCGTGCCAAAATAACTTACATTAAAATCAATCACTTGAAACACAGCACCGCACGGGAGTGTCCGCGCGGGTGACGCCAGGCTGTAACAGGACCGGACACCTGGACGGTACGGATGCCCCCGGCAAAGGGCCGGGCCGGCGCGTCAGTCCAGCCCGTATTCGGCCAGCTTGCGGTAGAGCTGCTGCCGCGACAGCCCCAGGCGCCGCGCCGCCTCGGCGCGATTGCCGGCGGTGTCGGCCAGGGCGCGGCCGATCATGCTGCGTTCGAGCTTCGCCACCGCCTGCGCCAGCGTGCCGCTCCAGGCGATGTCCGGCACCGCGGGAGGCGCCGGCAGGCCGAGATGCTCGGGTTCCACCAGCGCCCCCTGGCACAGGATGGCCGCCCGTTCCATGGCGTTGCGCAGCTCGCGCACGTTGCCGGGCCAGGTGTGGGCCAGCAGGCGCTGCGCCGCGGCCGTGCTCAGCCGCCTGGGCGTGGCGCCCCCGCCCTGCCGCAGGAAGTGCTCGGCCAGCAGCAGCACGTCGCCGAGGCGTTCGCGCAGCGGCGGCAGCACCAGCGGCACCACCTGCAGGCGGTACCACAGGTCTTCACGAAAGCGCCCCTCGGCCACCGCCGTCGGCAGGTCGCGGTGGGTGGCGGCCACGATGCGGACGTCCACCGGCATCACGCGCGCGCCCCCCACCGGAGTGATCTCGCGCTCCTGGAGCACGCGCAGGATCTTGGCCTGCATGGGCAGCGACATGTCGCCGATCTCGTCGAGGAAGAGCGTGCCGCCGTCGGCCTCGCGGAAGCACCCGCTGCGGTCGGCCGTGGCGCCGGTGAAGGCCCCCTTCACGTGGCCGAACAGCTCGCTCTCCATCAGCTCGGGGGGAATGGCGGCGCAGTTGACCGCCACGAAGGGGCGCGCCGCGCGGGCGCTGGCCCGGTGCAGGGCGCGGGCCACCAGCTCCTTGCCGGTGCCGGTCTCGCCCAGCACCAGCACGGTGGCATCGCTGCCGGCGGCCAGGCCGATGCGCTTGAACACCTCGCGCATGGCCTCGCTGCCGCTCACCAGCTCGGCCTCGTCGGCGGGCTGAGCCGGGCCAGCGGCGTCGGCCGGCTGGCTGGCCAGGGCGCGCAGGCTCTGCAGCGCCCGCTCCAGGGTCTGCACCAGCTTTGCCCGCGCCACCGGTTTGGTGAGGTGGTCGAAGGCCCCCAGGCGCATGGCATCGATGGTGTTGCCGCCGCTGGCGTAAGCGGTCAGCATGATGCAGGGCACCGCCTTGATGGCCGGCGCGCGGCGCAGGAAGGCCAGGCCGTCCTCGCCGGGCATGCGCAGGTCGACGATGGCCAGGTCGACGGGCTCGCTGCGCAACCGGCGCAGGCCGGCTTCGGTGCTGCCGGCCTGCAGCGCCCTGAGCCCCAGGTCTTGCAGGGTCTCGGCGAGGCTGTCGCAGAAGGCGGGGTCGTCGTCGACGATCAGGATGTGGGCCATGGCAGCTCCAGTTCGATGCGCGCACCGCGCGGGCTCGGAGCGAGCCCGGCCCGGCCGCCGTGGGCCTGCACGATCTCGCGCACCAGGGCCAGGCCGAGGCCCGAGCCGCCTGTGCGCTCGGTGGCAAAAGCCTCGAACAGCGTCTCGCGCAACGCCGCCGGCACCCCGGCGCCGTCGTCGGCCACCCACAGCAGCAGCCCGCCGGCGCTGCGCCGGGCGCCCAGTTCGATGGCTCCGCCGGCGGGGGTGTGCGCCAGCGCGTTGAGCAGCAGATTGTCGAAGACGCGCGCCATCTGCACCGGATCGAAGCAGGCCGGCGGCGGGCTCCCGGTCTCGAGGGCCGGCTCGACCGCCACGCTGAGCACCACCCCGGCCGCCGACGCCGCTGCCAGATGCCGCTGCATCTGCTCGCCCAGAAACGTACGCAGATCGACCGGCTGGCGTTCGACGCGGAAGGGCTGGGTGAGCGCCAGCAGGCTCGAGACCAGCGCATCGAGCCGCCCGGTCTGCTCCAGCACCGCCTCCAGCGCGCCGGCCACCCGCGCCTCGCGCACCTCGGGGGGCGCGGCCAGGGCGTTCTCCACCTTCATCCGCATGGTGCCCAGCGGGTTGCGGATCTCGTGCGCCAGGCCGGCCGACACCCGGCCGAGAGTGGCCAGGCGCTCCGACTGCGCCAGCTGCTGCTGCAGGGATTCCGACTGGCGGCGCCAGCGCGCGAGCATGCGCCCCAGCCACGCCCCGGAGCTGACCACCATGCACAGCAGCAGGCTCACCGCGAGGATCAGGGGATTGACCACGTCGGCGCCGATCAAGGGCACCCGCATCAGCGTCCAGGCCGCCAGGCGCCGCGGCCGGGCATCCACCGGGCAGGCCGAGAACACCACCGCCTCGCGCAGGCCGGGCCGCACATCGCTGACCAGGCTCTCGCTGTCGAGGGCGCGCTGCGCGGTGGAGGCGATGCGTTCGAGCTCGGCGCTGGGCGGGTCACGCTTGATGCCGGTGCCGTCATAGGTGGGAAAGGCATAGGCCACCACCCCGGCGTCGGCGCGCCAGAAGCCCCCTTCGGTACCGGGCCGGTCGCGCAGCGCCAGGTCGAGTACGGCCTGGGAAGCAGACGATGGCGCGCCAAGGTCGGCCAGCGCCATGCGCTCCGCCCCCGCCCGCAGGGCCTCGCAGCTCACCGCCGCCTGGTGGGTGGCGCGGGCGATCTGCGGCCCCGCCCCCTGGCGGATCAAGACCAGCAGCAGCGCGGCGAGAACCAGCGACACGACGGCGATCGCCAGCCAGAGGATCAGCAGATCGCGCTTCAAAGATGCCTGCAGGGACAGGGGGGCTCTCCGGATTTGGACTGCGGGCACGATACACGATCGCGCGGAGCAAGCACCACCCGCGCGCAGTCGGTCAGCGCCGGACTGGATGCGGCGGAGGAACAACCTTCCTCCGCCGCCCAAGATGCCGCCAGCCGATCACCACGCCGCTCACCGATACCACCAGCCCCAGCAGGGACAGCACCCACATCACCCCATCCCAGGCCGGCCGGTAGTGGATCAGCCACGGAAAATCCAGGCTGTGGGCGGCGTTGAACAGCCAGCGCCGCAGCCGGGCATCCCGATTGCTGCTGGCCACGAGCCGGCCGTTGGCCGGGTCCACGTACAGCCAGCTGGCGGCGGCATCGTTCATCTCTACGCGCCAGACCGGCAGTTGCAGCGGCTGCCGGCGGTTGTACCAGTGGCGGTCCGGCTCCGTCAGCAGACTCATGCCCGCGAGCCCGGCGCCGGGTATCAGGCGCTGCGCTGCGGCGGCGGCGGCCTCGGGCGTCACCGCCGCCACGCGGCCGTCGGCGGCCAGCAGGCTCTGGCGTTCGCCCCGGGCATCGCGCAGGATCAGCATGGCCTGGCCGTCGAAGCGCCAGGCCTCGATCTCCCGCAGCTCCGCTACCCCTGCGGCGGCCTCCGGAGCCGGCCAGGGAAAGACGCCATTCGCCCCGGCTGCGTAAGCTGCCAACGCCGCCGGGGCAAAGCCCTGCCGGGCCAGCAGGCCGGCAGGGGTCATCGACAGCCAGCCGCTGGCGACCCAGCTCAGCACGAAAACCCCACCTGCGACACCGGCCAGGTGGTGCCAGGCCTTCCAGCCGCGATGGGGCGTCACCGCAGCGCCACGGTAGCGCCGCCGCAGGCGCAGCCGCCACCAGCCGACGATCAGCCCGCTGAGGGCGGCGGCGATGCCCAGCCCCGAGGTCCACAACACCGTCTGGCGCCACAGCATGGGCTGCTCGCGCAGCGCCGCGAAGGTGTAGTAATGCAGGATGGTGCCCAGCCAGCTCCAGCCGCGCTCGATGCGCGAGCTGTCGCGCACCACCTCGCCATTGCGCGCCGACACGTACAGCTCCAGCCCGGCCCCGCCCTCCACCGCAAAACGGTGCAGCGGCCGCAAGGCCTCGAAGGCATTGGCGTTGGGCATCGTCCACTGGTCGCGCTCACGGGTTTCCAGGTGACGCACCGGAGCGCCGCCCGCAAAGGCCCGGGCAATGGCCCCGGCACGGGCCACGTCCACGGCCTCGATCAGGCGCCCATCGGTGGCGGCGATGGTGAGCGGCCGGCCGGCCGCGTCACGGGTGCGCCACACCGGTTCGGCCCCGCCATCGGCTTTCACCAGCATCTCCAGCCACAGCCGGCTGCCCGGCCAGCCCGGCAGGCCCGCTGCGCGCCAGGCCTGGTCCGGCCCCAGGCGTGCCTGGGCGAGGTCGAGCTTCGGCAGGCCGGCCAGGCGCTCAATCTCGCCCAGCGCCGGAAAGCGCACGTACATCATCACCAGCCCGCTGACGAACCACAGCACGAACAGCAGGCAGGCGCTGATGCCCAGCCAGCGGTGGATCAGGTACAGGGCGCGCCGGCCGCGCAGGCTGAGGCGCTCAAGCATCGACCTCATGCTCAGAAGGTGAAGTAGGCCGCCACCTCCACACTACGCGGCCGGCCCAGCACCCACTGGTTGTTGCCGCTGTAGGTGGTCTGCGCGTAGTCGCGGTCGAACAGGTTGTAGCCGAACAGGCTCAGGCGCAGGTCGCGGCGCAGCTGCCACGACAGGGTGGCATCCACCACCGTGTAGGCATTCACCTTGGCAGCATTGCCGTTATCCACGTAACGCGGCCCCACATAGCGAGCCCCCAGCCCGGCCTGCCACTGCCGCATGAAGTCCCACTCCAGCCACAGGTTGGCGGCGCGCTCGGGCACCCCGGACGGCGTGCGCCCGGTGCGCGACACCACGGTCGAGCCCACCACCTCGTTGAAGTCGTCGTAGCGGGCGTTGAGCAGGGTGCCGTTGGCGTCGATACGCAGGCTGCGGGTTACGGCATAGGCCAGGGCCAGCTCCACCCCGCGGGAAGACTGGGCACCCACCTGCTGATACACGCTGGCGTTGTCGGCGTCACGCACCAGCAGCTTCTCCTTGCGGAGCCAGTAGGTGGCGAGGGACCACTCGCCCCGGCCACCGTCAAAGCGCTGCTTCACGCCCAGCTCGGCCTGCTTGCCGGTGGACATGTCGAACTGGCTCTGCTGCGCCGTGGTGTTGACCACCCCGGTCAGCGGATCGGCGGCGGTGGCGTACTGCCCGTACAGGGACAGCTCTGGCGTCACCGCAAACACCGCCCCCAGGCGCCCGCTGGCGTGGGTGAAGGTCTTTTCGAAGTCCGGGCCGGAGGCATTGCGCAGGCCAGTGCGATCCACCTCGATACGATCCCAGCGCAAGCCCCCTACCAGCGACCAGCGCGGCCCCAGCTTGAGCTTGTCCTCCATGAACAGCGAGAGCGTGCTGGTGTTGGTCTTGAACAGCTCGGCATTGGTCATCTTGGTGGGGAAGTTGCCCGGATCGAAGGCAAACGCATCCAGTGTCTCGGCCGCCGCACCATTGTTGCGGTCGCGGTGGTAACGCAGACGGTTCACGTCAAACCCCAGCACCAGCTCATTGGGAAGGCCCAGGAGGCTGCCCTTCCAGGTGGTGTCCAGGCGGTTGCCGACCTGCTCCAGCTCATAGCCGATCAGCAGGAAGCTGCTGCGCGTGATGCTGCCATTGGTGTTGTAGCGATAGCTCTCGGCATTGCGCCAGTCACGCCGGCTGTTGAGCCGGTAAAGCTGGTTGCGCACCACCACGCCCTCGGCCGCCTGCCATTCGAGATCCAGGCGTGTCCAGTTGTCGCGGAATTGCAGTCGGGCATCGGCCACGTTGTAGTTGGTCTCGCGCAGGCGGCTGTCCAGCTTTCCGTCGATCAGGGGCACCCCGAAATAACGCATGGGCTGCAGCTTGCCGTAATCATGGGAGAGGGTGAGGTTGAAGGCCGGCGACACATCCAGGCGCACGGCCGCCGCCGCGGCCAGGGAGTCGGACCCGCCGCGGTCCACATAGCCGTCGCTACGGTTGCGGCTTACATCGAAGCGGTAGGACCAGTGATCGTCCACCGCCCCGCCGCTGCCATAGGCCGTCCGCCAGGTGTCGTCAGAGCCATAGGCCACCCTCGCCTCGTGGGCGATCTCCCCGCGCTGGGGCTTCTTGGGCACAGTGTTGATCGCCCCACCGATCGCCCCCTCGCCGTAGAGCACCGACGCGGGCCCGCGCAGCACCTCCATGCGCTCGGCCATCCAGGGGTCGAAGGGAAAGCTCACCGTGCCGCCGGACACATACATCCGCGTGCCGTCGTACAGCCGCATCACCGAAGTGTTGCCCGCAAAGCCCCGCGCGGCCAGTGCGCCGCCGCCCGAGGTGCCGCTCTGGGTGATGCCCGGGGCCCGTGCTGCGGCCTCGATCAGGCTGACATCGCCGCGGGCGCGGATCGTCTCACCGGGCAGCACATCCACACTGGCCGGGGTTTCCAGCGGTGTCAGCCGCAGGCGTGAGCCGGTGGTGGCCGCCTGCTTCAAGCCCAGGCCACCCTCCTCCGGTGCGGACACCGTCACCGGCGCCAGAACCGTCTCCTCCTGGGCGGCATGGCTGGCGCCGGAGGCATGCAGCGCCGCCAGGAAACCGGCGGCAAGACCCGAAAGACGAAGGGGTGCACGCGAGCGGCGCGCGGCGCGATAGGAACTGCTCATCAGGAAAGCCCTCTGCTGGCAGCCGGACGTCCCCGCCGGCCGCATGAAATAAGCAGGAAGGGCAAACACGGGAGGCACGGAAACCCGACGGGCACAGTACCGCCCGGACGCCGCCCTCCCGCAGTGTCCGAGGTCGGTCGCAGGCCGGTATCCGGGCTCGCGGAGCGCCACCGGGTGGATACCCGATGGCCTGGGGTTTCGCCTTCCCACGCCGAGGGCGCAGTGGCTGCCGGCATCGTGCGATGCCGGCCTGAAACCGCCTGATCCGCTTACCGTTGCGGGGGCAGCACAGGCTTGGTCGCCGCATTCACGCGGCTGGACGCACCTGTTTCCCGTTTAATCCTGCCCCTCTCGAAACGAGGGGCAGAACACCTTGAGACGGAGCATTCGACCCCTGCGCACCGATGAGCGGCACACAGGGTGGGCGGATTCTACAGACGGCGGGGCGGGGGCGGAAGGCTTGGCGCATTCCATCAGGAGCCAGGCCTTAGCCCGCCCCCAGCACCAGGATGCTGCCCAGCGAACGCAGCCGCACGCACTCCTCCAGCGCCAGCCCCGCGGCCTGGAGCAGCGCTTTCCATTCGCTGAGGCTGCGTTCGCGCCCCCGGCAGCCGACGAACATCTGCATGTCGAAGGACGCGCCGGCCAGATCGGCGCCGGTTTCCGGCAGCACCATCTCCAGGATCGCGGCGCGGGCGCCGCTGCTGCCGATGGCGCTGCGGACCTGCCGCAGGGCGCGCACGCACTGCGCGTCATCAAAGCCGTGCAGCACCGCCGACAGCAGGTAAACATCCTGCGGCCCCGTGGCGGCAGGCAGCCCCTCGAACAGATCGCCCGCCTCGAAACGAAGCCGCTCCACGCCCTCCCCAGGCTGCCCGGCCCAGTACCGCCTCGCCTCGGCCACCACCTGCGGCCGATCGACCACCAGCGCAGTCATGGTCGGATGCCGCCTGAGGATGGCCAGCGCCTTGCTCCCCCGCGACCCGCCCACATCGATGACGTGCCTGAAGCGTCCCCAGTCCATGTCGGTGGCAAAGCCGTCACCGGCCAGCGCCTCAACGCTGTCCATGGCCTCCGAGAAGAGCTGGTCGAAATCCCCATGGCGGTCGAGATAGCCGAACAGATCATCCCCATGGCCCAGTTGAAAAGGCGGCGTGCCGCTGCGCACACCGGCCTCCAGCTGCTCGAACCAGGCGCGGCTCATGGGCTCGGAGTTATGCAGCAGGATCATCGCCCGCACGCACTGCGGGTCATGGCGGTCCAGGCAACGGGACAGCTTGTTGTTGCAGAACACCCTGGGCGCCGTCTCCTGGAACACCCCCATGGCTGCCAGAAAGCGCAGCAAGCGCCCGAGCCCATCCGCATCTACCCCCAACCGTTCCGCCAGCTCGGCCGCAGGCAGGCAATCGCCCCCCAGCAGCGTGGCCACATCCAGCCGCGCCGCCACAAACAGCGCCCGTGATTGCCAGTAAGCCGAGCCCATCTGCACCAGCCGGAAAGGCGCCGGCGTGAGTTTGTTGGGGATAGCCTGGAGCCAGGCACCGAACTTCATGGCCCGGGCAAAGCGCCCCACCGCGCCGGCATGCATCTGGAAGCTCATGCCGGTTCTCCCGTGGCGCCGGAAACGGCGGGCGCCAGCCCGGCCGCCAGCAGATGGCCATTGAAGGCAGCCAGCTGCCCCAGGAAATCCGCATCCATCGGGCGCTCCATCTGCCCCTCGAAGATGTCCTTGAGCAGCATGGGCGTCATCGCCAGACTCACGAAGCTCATGCGCAGGATGTCCGGATCAATCGCCGCCGCCACCTGCCCCTGGGCCTTCAGGTCCGCCACCTTGCGCGCACCACGGGTCCGCCCCCGCTCCAGCAACTGCTGGATGAAGCGCCGGCCCGGCCCATGGCGGAGCGCCAGCACCTTGAGGATCAGGCGGGGAAACTCCGGCCGCTCGGACATCGTCCTGTAGTACAGGCCCAGGAAGGCCTCGAAGCCCGTGGTGGACGCCAGCAGGGGCCCGTCCAGCACCTCCAGCAAGGGGCTCAAGGTCTCGCGGATCATCTCCTCGTACAGCCCCTCCTTGCTGCCGAAGTAGTAACGGATCATCGACACATTGGCCCCCGCACACTCGGCAATGCGCCGGGTGGTGACGTTGTGGTAATCGTCAGCGAGAAAGCAGTCCAGCGCCGCCTTTATCAGGCGGCTACGCAGGGTTGGTGCAGCGGTGTCCTTGTCCACGGTGGCCTCGGGTGGGGTTGAATGAGGACGAGGTTATCAGTGGGGTGGCGGGGGGATGTAGGGGTTTCGTCAATCAAGATTGGGACCCTGATTGAGGGCAACGGCTTCAAGACACGGTAGATCACCCGGTAAGGCTTGAAGAAGGTCTGGCCGTATTCCTTGACACCAAGGCTGACCAGCTCCTTCGGACAGCCACTACGCTCCGGGAACCTCGACGGGCTCTCCACAATGCCCACCATCTCATCCAACACAGGGTTGGCGCGGAGTCGGGCAAGGACGCCAACCACAGGCCTGTCCTTACCAGCGGCCACATCCTGCAGGACAGCCTTGGTTTCGTCGTTTTGGGTGATGAGAAGGTGGTGGAGGGGGAAGGATTCGAACCTTCGAAGGCAGTGCCGTCAGATTTACAGTCTGATCCCTTTGACCGCTCGGGAACCCCTCCACGGGGTGCTGCAGGATTTGCAGATTGAAAAGGCCAGCAGGCAGCTGGCCTTGGAGAAACCGTGGTGGCCGAATGAGGATCGAACTTTTCCAGCAACGCCTTGACTGACGCGGAGTTCGATTTTCGGCAAACCTTAACTACCCCCAGACATACCCCCGCTTTCTTGGGGTTACTTGCTTTTACTGTCTGGAGCGGCAGCGATAATAACAGCAATCGGCGGAAAACTGCCAGATAAGTAATATTTTTAGCGCCCTACCCCTTCGAGCAAGCCCGCTTGACGCTCGCCGCTGAAATCCCGAAGTGCTCCGCGGTTGCCTTGATGCTTGCGGCGTTCTCGGTACGCCAGGCCAAGACGGCCGCGTCATCAATCGCCTTTGTCCGCCCCAGATTCTTGCCTTCGGCCTTCGCCCGCTCCAGGCCGGCGAGCTGGCGGGCCTTGAGGTTTTCCCGCTCCAACTCCGCCACCGCGGCCAGCATGGTAAGCATGAGCTTGCCGGCCGGCGTCGCCAGGTCGAAGCCTTCCCGCATCGAAACCACCGACACGCCCTTCGTCTTCAGCGCCTCCACCGTGTTCAGAACGTCAATGGTGTTGCGCCCGAGTCGGTCGATTGCCGCAACGATCACGACGTCACCTTCGCGAACATAGGCAAGCAAGGCCGCCAGGGCGGGGCGCTGGGTTGCAGCTACCGCACCGGATACCCCGTCATCGGTGAACCACTTCCCCACCGCGTACCGGACTGAAATGGTGCGGCGCTGGTTCTCGCAGGTTTGGTCATCGGTCGAGACACGGGCATAGGCAACGGTGGAGGACATGGCAGGCTCTTTTCTGGCTCAAAATGTGCAGCTCAGATATTAATCTAGCTCAAAACTCAAAACAACGATTTTGAGCTATCCATTTTGGGCTCTTTTCGAATAGCTCAAAACCTATACCTTTTGAGCCATTGGCCAAAACGCGAAAATCGAGGGACAGCCGAAAAGAGCGCAGACGTATGCACGCGCGGGCCATCATCGACAGGGAGCACCACCGGTCGACCCCGCCTGCAGCGGAGTGCATTGAGCGGAGCCAGGCCACCCCGACCGCCAGGCCTTCGACCAGGTGCAGGCCATCCGGGCGCCCTAACCCTGGCCACCCTGGCGGCACGGCACCGGCAAGCCGCCCAGGACGCCCACCGCGACCCGCTCGTGCAGCGCAGGGCCAGCGGCAAGGAGACCGGCCAGGCGAAGGCCGAAGCTCCCGCAGGAGCGCCGGCAGCGGATCGGGATCGAAGCGGACAGAAAGCACAACGCCGGGGCGTGCCCGGCGTTGGTCTGGTAGCACGGCTTCGGCTACGCCGCCCGCTTCAAGTGCATGTCTACGTGAATGTCGTCAAAGGGGCACACCAGCCCGCCCCGTTCGGTGCGCTCGATCAGTCCCAGTTCCACCAATGATCCCGCATCCTCATGGACGCGCTTCACGTCCCGTTCCAGCCGGCGGGCCAGCTCCCTTACCGCCAGTTCCCCCGCCCCCTGCAGGGCGTGAAGCATGGCCCACCGCTTTTCGGTCAGACGCGAGAAGAACGCAGCTGGGGTTTCGAAGTTGAGGGTTTCGCCCTGGTAGCCATCGGCAGCGAAAGCGCCACGGCCAGCCGCACGCAGGGCCGCCCGCCAGTCGGGATTGATCGTGACTGTCAATGTCCGCTTTTCCATCGCTCTACCTCCTGAATGAAGTCATCAATCAGCCGATCCACATCCACAAACGTGTAGGGCTGCTCCTGGTCGCCGACGTGCTTGTGATCGCCCTTGCCCCGTTCGTTGTCGAAGCCGACTACCCGCCGGCCGGCTTCGAGATATACAAGCCGGTACTTGAAGCGGTGTTCTGATGGTGGCACCGGGTCGGGCACCCGCCACACCACCATTTCAACGCCGGAGCCATCCTCGGCTATATCCCGAAAGCGGGTTATCAGTTCGGCTTTCATGTTGGCAACTTTGCCAACAGCGCCCGCTGTTGTCAAGATTGCCAACGTTGCACGGGCTTTTGTCGAGGCGAGTGCAAGCGGAGCCGGCGCCCGCCGGCCTGGTGCGGACACTCGGGCCGGGCCGGGTGATCGCCCCGAAATCTCCCGGCGCCCCCCTACCCGGGCACCGACAAATTCGGGAAATGTTGGTTTTGTCGGTGCGGTCCGGGCGTGCATGGGCCGAAATTCCCCTCAGTGCCGCACCGGCACAGACTTGGGATTGACCACGTACAGGGTGCGGGGCTTTGTCCTGGAGGGCTCCTGCCACTCATCCATGTGGCCCAGTTCCACCAGCAGCCCGAGGCCATCCACCACGCGCCTGGGTTCGGTGATTCCCGACCATCCGGCGCGCTGAATGTCCCGCGTACCAAACCCCTCCCGCAGCAGATCCCTCTTCCTCACCCGCTCCAGTATCCGCCGGGCCGTATCCACCTCGCCCGACTGGGCCACCCCTTAACCGCGCCGTGCATGCGTCTGCAGATACACGCTCCAGTGCAGTGCCCGCAGGGTGGAGGCGAAGCCCACCGGGCCGTGGTGGCCGTCTGCCAGGTGGAAGGCCAGGGCCAGGGCCAGGGCGGGCACCAGCTTGCGGTACTTGGCCAGGTGGGATTCAAGGGCTGGGTACAGATCCCCCGTGCGCAGCTCCGCCTCAAAGCCGGTGCGCCATTCGGTGAAAGCCTCCAAGGCTTCCGGGTCGAAGCGCAGGAAGGAAGGGCCGTCCGGGGCCTCCTGCTCGGCCCCTCGCGCCTGCGGATCCAGGGCGTCCAGCTCCTCAAAGACCTGGAAGGCGGCATCCTTGCCTGTACCGGCCGACAAGGGTTTTGGTCCAGCTACATATGTCCATCAGGCTTTTGCATTTTCTGGAAAAACTCCCATTGCTTACGCAGTCTTGCCTCAGACGGCTGGTCGTGAGCAGGCTCCGGAGTCCGCATCGTGACTCCTTCGAGGTCGGCAAGCGCGGTATCACAGACTGATACCGTCGCATTGAGGTGCACCGTTCGTTCAGTCGGATGTACAGCCAGGAGTCCAAGATCCCAAAGAATGTGAATATCCGCTCGCAGCAGAATTCCGTTTGAAAGTTCGTTCGTATGCACCCCAAGGTATGGGGTGACATGAGCGGCTTCAAGCAGGGGCTGAATCCCACACCCTGTCAAAGCACACTTACCGCCATACGCTCGCAGGAGCGCGTGCCTGAATTTGGCTTGCCCTTGACGAGCGATGACAGACCGTACCGCACGCATTCTTGCGTCATTTTCGGAATCTGGAGGGGCGTCACAGCCCCCAGGCGTTTCCGAATCGCCTTCCGGCGACTCGTTCACCTCGGAGATCCACTTTCGCCTGTCCCGCGCGTACGTCAGTTCAACGGTTGCGTTCATCGGCCTTGGGTGCGTGGGCGGAACGACGACAACATCCCCCACCTCGTCCAAGTACTCCTCAGTCGTACGCGCCTTCAACATAGCTTGGTAGAAGACACTGCGCGGATCTGACGTGTCATTCGCCCGCCGAATGATCTGAGTAAGATTCTTGATTTGCATCGTCGTCACTGAAATTCCTCGGATAGCAACGGGGCCTGGCAACAGTAGCGCCCACCAACTCTCCCGGCTCACGCCCCGTCGGCGCCACGTTTTCATTGAACTTCTGAGCGACGGCGATCAACCAGGCTGCGATTTGCAATGGCATGCGCAGGGCGCTCGTTTTCCACGATACGCCCCTAACAGGTACTGACAAAACCGACAAAAGCCCCTTCTGTCAGTTTTGTCGGTGCCGTAAAGGGCGGGCATCCTGGAATTCAACCGGGCTCAATGGGTCGCAGCTGCAGCAGGTAACGACTTCGGATTCACGACAAACAGGCTCTTGACCCGGCCGCGGGTCGGTTCCTGCCACTCCTCCAGGTGGCCCAGATCCACCAGCAGCCCGAGGCCTTCCACCACGCGCTTGGGCTCAGTGAGCCCAGACCACCCCGCCCGCTGAATCTCCCGCGTGCCAAACCCGTCCCGCGCCAGATCCCCCTTCCTCACCCGCTCCAGTATCCGCCTGGCCGTATCTACCTCGCCCGACTGGGCCACCCCGTAACAGCGCCGGGCGTGCGTCTGCAGATACACGCTCCAATGCAGCGCCCGCAGGGTGGAGGCGAAGCCCACCGGGCCGTGGTGGCCGTCCGCCAGGTGGAAGGCCAGGGCCAGGGCAGGCACCAGCTTCC
>NZ_JAQVCN010000012.1 GCF_028689785.1 Zoogloea sp.
GCACCGCCAACACACACCTCGCCATCGACGTGGAAGGAGGTTCCCAGGAAGGGAAAAACCGATAGACTTATCCACAGCAGCCTGAATGACGGGCGGCTATCGTCCCTGGTCAAAATTCAACCGGTACACCTGGTCAGTTTTAAACCGGTACGGACAGCGCGGATCAGAAATCGAAACAAACACCTGCGTGAGCGGCATGACCGTACCTGTTTTCATGGGAAGCCCAAAAAGGCAGGAAACTACACAAAATGCGGCCCAGTGAACAGGGGGGTTTGTAATTGCATGAATGTGAACGGGATTTTTGAGGCGGTTATGCTGGGTCGATGCGATTGCCCTGTTCAATTCGGGGTAGCTTGGGTTCAGGGCAGCGACACCGAAGACGCCGGTATCCACTCCATTCGCGGTTCCCTGTTCTGCCACTGAACATAGAGAAGCGGCCCCTTGATGTCGATGATCAGGCCCCGGTACTCGAGCGACCGCATGGTGTAGGTCCGTACTTCTTCCGAGTACTTCACGACCGGTTCCGACTTGACCACGATCGTGTCGCCGATCTTCAGGCTGCGAACATACTCCTCACGTCTTGTCTGCCTTGAGGCAATCCGTTCTTGCTCCTGTGCAGCATAGTTCCGCCTTTGCATAGCTTGCCGTTCGATATCCGTTAGGCGCGCCTGAAGAGGCTTAATCACATGGTCCGGGTCGTAGCTTGAGTAGGTGTCGATGAAGGCTTTGATGGCGACTTCATTCGTGGTGTTGCGGATCCCCTCAAAGCGCGCCCTGTATTGCCAGAGCGGCTCGGTGCCTCGAACCATTTCCACTGCACCCGTCTGGGCCAGGATTCGCTCAAGCAGGCTGCGATCCAGGATCCTGTTGCCGTCCTCGTTGACGAAGAGCCGAGAGTTGCAGCGGTTGTAGTCGCCCGATTTTGAAGACCTGACCTCGGATCCAGGCTTGCAGGTGGTGTCCCAGCCACCTCTCGGAAAGTCCGGATCCGCCTTCCAATCCGCCTTCGGAAACAGCTTCACCCGCTCGGTATTCGAGTTGTTGATATCCCCAACCTCCGACGCTGTCCAGGTGCCATTGGTATTTTTCAGGTAGATCGGAATCCCGTAGCGCTGCTCGATCGGTAGGGATTGGAGTTGGTGTTTCACCGGGGAGGGCGGGTGAGGTTTTGGCTTGGTTGCGCACCCGGCAAGAGTGACGCTGATAGCCAGCGTGAGGGCCAATTTGTTCATGCTTTTGTCCTTGTCTGAGTGGCTTGACGGAATGTCTTTTGATGGACTCCCCGCCGAGGGAGTCTTGGTGCTCGAGTCCAACGATCTAGGTGCTAAGTATTCCTTAGTATGCCATAGGTGTAGTTCCTAAGAATCTCTTAGTCCTCATGTGCAGGGGACGAGGATGGACGAGAGGTCAGTGTTTGCGCGGCGCCTTCGGGCAGCCCGCGAGTCGAAGGGTGTGTCGCAGAAGCAGCTGGGCATCCTTGCCGGTATCGACCGGTTCGTCGCCAGTGCCCGGATCAATCAGTACGAGCGTGGCAAGCACGTGCCCGACTTGCAGATGGCCCAGCGCCTTGCCGCCGAACTCCATGTCCCTGTTTCCTACCTGTATGAGCCCGAGGACGACCTGGCGGAGCTGATCCGCGTTCTCGGTGGATGCAGCCCGGATCGACTCCGCGAGTTGCTCACCCAGCTTCAGGAGGGGTGAGCTGACGGTTTAGGTCGAGCGCCCGTCGGCGCCGCAGCCTCACGACCGAGGTATTGCACCTCGATTCTGTGCCGGCACCGCGCATGAGCTCTTCGGGTTTCCCCCAGAATCCCGAGTGCCGCGCCGTGTACCGCACGCGTTCTCTCCTGATGCCCGGAGTCAGTCAGTCCTCCTTGCACCCACAATGCGTCAAGCAGTCGGATTGCCAGATCCGCCCGGATGAAGAGATCGGCATAGGCATTGGCCAGAGGGCTGCGGATGTCGGTGTCGAGATGTTCCAATGCGCCTGGCTCACCTTCCTGCAAGCCGTTCGCCTCGAGCTGCTTCCGAGCCCAGCCGATCATGTTCTCGACCTTGCGGGCCTGCTGCTGGACGTAGGCTTTTAGGTACCGGGGTTCTTCCAGAGCGTAGCGGTGGCCCAGAACGTGGGGAGCAAAGACGCTGATGGCGTAGAGGCGCCAGCTGGTTTCGTCGAAGTGCTTTCTCCAGATCCCAATCAGTCGTGGATTGGAGAGGAGGACTGAACGGGAAATGCGGGTGCCACGCAGTGGCGGAATTGATGGACGAGCGTCGTCCTCATGATGATTCATGAGCGTCTCCAAGCGATGTCGGGGGAGGGGAGTGACGGGACGTCCGCTGTCATGAACAGCATAGCGAATCGTCCCCAAACCCTAAGCGAAAGCTGCGACCTGCTACTGAGCGTTTGCCTCGCAGCCGATCCGGGCTGAGTTCATTCCCTCAGGACATAAGGCCGCCCGCCCAGGTGTCGGTGGTAGGCACCGAACCCGCCTTGTGTCGGCGCGTTGCGGGCGACCAGATCTGCCTGGCCGGATAGGCGATCGACCATGGACAGGATGTGGGCATCAAGGCTGAGCGGTTCGCGCAACCCGAGCCAGTCTGGCGCCCCTTTGGCGGCGGTGATGGCGTGCAGGAGCGCCAGATAGTGCGCTTCCGGCACGATCACCCGGTGCTGGGCGCGGGCGGCGGCGATCCACTCGAGCACGGTGTGCTTGTGGCCGAGGAGGGTGCCGCGTTCGGTCATCTCGAAGCGACGGTGGCGACCATTGAAACGGTACTCCTCGGCCTTGCCGGCGTCGTGCAGCAGGCTGCTGGCGAGAAGGACAGGAAGATGCGCTTCCGCATGATGGCTGGCGAGCGCCAACGCCCGCTCGGCGACTTCGACCGCGTGCCGGAAATTGCCGTTGCGTCCATTGTGATGCCCGGCCAGAGAGCTCGGTCCATCCAGATAGCGCTCGAAGCGGTGGTGGTCCCAGAAGATCGCGTTGAAGAGATGCTGGAGCGGTCGTCCCAAGCCTTCCCAGAGTTGGGCTGCACGTGCCACCAGAGGCCTGTCCTTGACCCAACTGTGGGGGATGGTGGCAAAGGGATTCAAGCTGGCTTCCGGTCGCTCCAGTTTGACGAGGCGGGAGATCCGGATGGCGCCCGTCGTCGACACCGGGCGACCGAGCCAGCGGATCGACACCAGCGCGCCGGCCGTCAGTCGGTTGTCGGGCTGGCGGCACAGCCACTCCACCTTCAGGCCTGCCTGCTCGTGAAACAGAACGGCCTGACACAGCATATGGCGCTCATCGAAGGGGAATCGCGCAATCGATTGAATGCGGAGCACCGGGGGGAGCCGATCCACAAGCTGATCTGCGCCTGGCAGGCGGCTCGTACTGAAAGTGACTTTGACCTCAGACATCGCAGTTCTCCTTGAGCGCTTCAACGGGCAGGGCCTGGCTGGCGATCGATTGAGTGATCAGCCGCTCGAAGGCTGAGCCGTCACGACGGGTGAGATTGGGGACGTAGCGGGAATAGACCCGGAACAGCATCTCGGTGGTGGTATGGCCGAGCTGCCGGGCAATCCACTCCGGTGCCTCGCCGGCGGCGAGCCACAGGGTCGCGGCCGTGTGGCGGCACTGGTAGGGGCGCCGCTTCTTGTGGCCCAGATGACGTAGCAGCGGATACCAGACCCGGTTGGTCACGTTCTTGTGATCCAGCGGCTTGTGCAGGCGGTTGCAGAAGACAAAGTCCGAGTGCTTCCCCGTCGCCGCCTGCTGACGTTTCAGGGCGTCGAACACGAGCTGGCTCATCTGGATGTCCCGTTGAGAGCCGTCGGTCTTGGTGTACTCCTCGTCGCCGAGGACGACCGTCTCGCGGACCAGAATCAGTCGGCGCTCGAAATCGATGTACTTCCACTTGAGGCCGTCCACCTCTCCGGTGCGCATGCCAGTGAAGAAGCGCACGGTGAAGTAGTCGCGGAAATCCTCGCGTACGGTGGCGAGGATGGACTTCACCTCTTCGAGGGAGAAGGGATCCACATCGGTCCGCTTGATACGAAGCTGTTTGATGTTCTGGTAAGGCGTGGGAAAATTGAAGCGGTCGGCCGCTTCGTTGAGGATTTGCCTGAGCGGGTTCAGCATTTTGTTGATCCGTGCAGCAGACAGTTTGGTTTCCTTGCCCCGCGCGGTTACTTTGCCGAGTTCGGCGCGGTAGGCAAGTACGTCAGCCTTGGTGATCTGGCCGACCGCCATCTCCCCAAAGCGGGAAATCAGGCTGTCGAGTTCCCTGCGGATGGTGATCCGGTGGGACTTGCGCCACTCCACTTCCTTCTCCAGGTACCAGGTCTCCGCGAAGTCCTTGAAAAGAGGTGTCGGGGCGACCGTGGGTGCACTCGGTGCCGTTGCGGTCACCGTGACGGTCCCGGCCGGTGCGGCGTCGAAACGCGCTGCGTTCTTGCTGGCCGGGAAGTAGCGACGGTAGTCGAAGGTGCCGGCGGCGATGTCGGCTTCGATGCGGTCGAGTACCTTCTGGACTTTTTTCCGATTGGCGGCTGTGTCGGGGAGAGCGGTTTGTTCCCGGCAGCGAATATCCCGGTAGCGGAAGTCCAGAAAGAGTAGGTTGTTGTCGGTTCGCCGACGAATACTACCCATGACACACACCTCCGTTTGCCATCGGGATGGCGAAGCTGTCGCCGGCCGACTTCAGGCCCATGTCTCGTTCGATGTGCTCCCAGATGTACAGAATCTTCCGGCCACCAAACGGGCGGATGTAGTGCTTTCCCTCAAGGAGTACGCTGTCCTTGAGGCGTTCTCGGATGGTTCGTGGGTCGTACTTGATGAGGCCCGACAACTCGTCGGTGGTGAGGTAGGTCAGTGACATGACGGTCTCCAAGAATTAAAATCACGCAGAACTGCAAAAACGCATTCAGCTAGGCGTTTTGTCGTTCTGAATGACATTCTATCTCTCAGAAAGTCGTTGTCAATCCATTTTTGTCATTCAAGATGACTTTTTGTTCTGGAGGAAAGAATGATCCGATGCCACCTGTCCCGGATGATGGGCGAGCGGAAGCTCAAGATTGCTGACGTTGCCCGTGAAACGGGCCTACACCGCAACACGATTACCCTGCTATACAACGAGACGGCCAACCGGGTAGACATGGAGACGATCGATTGTCTCTGCGCTTTGTTTGCGTGTGGGGTAGGGGATTTGTTTGAGCGAGTGCCTGACGATTTGGGTTCGTGAAAAATAGAGGCACGGAAAGCAGCACTCGACTCCTAGCTTTTGGGCAAAAGCTGTCAGAGTGCGAGGCACGGCATGGGCACAGGATGGGCACGGCGGGGGCACAAAACAAAAATGGGCTAGATCTTTCGATCTAACCCATTGAATTTGTGGCGCGCCCGAGACGATTCGAACGTCCGACCCCTGCCTTCGGAGGGCAGTACTCTATCCAGCTGAGCTACGGGCGCGCGGTTTTCGAGAGCATTGCTTTCGAGGCGCGCAGGATAGCGCGAATCCACGCCGGAGTCCATGCTTTGCCTGACAGAAAGCGGATACCCCCGCTATAATCAATGCTTTATTAAATCTTGCCCGTTCTCGAGGAATTCAGCATGTCGGATTTTCGTCGTTCTCCCGTCCGTTCCTACGCGCGGATTGCGCTTTCTCTGGGTGTTGCCGTGATGGCGACCCAGCTCGTGGGTTGTGGCAAGAAGGCCGCGGTCGATGAGGAGTTGGCCGCCAAGCTGATTCAGCCTGTGGCGAGTGTGTCGCTGCAGGCGGCACCTGCCGCGGCGCCGGGAAGCCGCAAGGGTGAGGAAATCTATGCCGCGGTGTGTGGTGCCTGTCACGAGAGCGGCGCTGCCGGGGCCCCGAAGGCGGGTGACAAGGGCGCCTGGGCCCCCCGCCTGGGCGCTGGCCTCGATGGTCTGGCCAAGTCTGCCGCTGCCGGCAAGGGCGCAATGCCGCCGAAGGGTGGCGCTGCTGATCTGACTGATGATGAACTGAAGCGTGCTGTGGCTTTCCTGGCCAATAAGGCGGGGGCCGGTTTCAAGGCGCCGGAGTGAGTGTGCTCCGTACCAGTTCGTAGCCTTTCGGGCTGCGGGCTGGGGCAGGACGCAAAAAATGAACGTAAAAAAGCGCAGACCTAAATCTGCGCTTTTTTGTTGGGTCCCCCGCGCATGCCGTCAGGCCTTCATCCTGAACCGGAGTTCAGGGGGGCCGCATTCCTTCCGCATCAGGCACACTCGACGAGGAGCGCGCACACCAGCGGTTTCATTGGGCAGCGACCCATGTCACGTAGACATTGGTTCAAGGAATATTAAGCCTTGACCAACACCGCAGGGGATAAATCAAACCTGTGTTGCCAGCCGTCTGGGGTGGGTTAGAAGAGCGTTTCCTGCTCTGCCAAGGCACCGTCGAGACGACTGTTGATGCGTTCGATTCTACGCTTGAGCGTGGGGATGTCAAACCCGCCGGCACGCTGAAATTGCAGAAATTCGTGAGTAATGTTGAGGGCCGTCATTACCGCCAGTCGTTCGCCGGCGGAGTTGGTCTTGTCGGCCAGGTCGCGCATTTTTTCGTCGAGGTAGGTGACGGCTGCGAGCAGACCGTCCCTTTCTTCGGGCTTGCAGGCGACGCGGTATTCACGCCCCAGAAGCTTGATGTCGAGTTGTTCCATATCAGGCCTCCGGGATGCGGGCAAGCAGCGCTTCGAGGCGACTGCCGACCAGCCCGAGCTTGTCGTTGAGTTCGCGATTGGCGGATTCCAGGGCGTCGACCCGCTCCTGCAGGGCACGGTTTTCGGTTTGTGCGCTTGTGTACTGACTGTTCAGCCGGGCTTGGGCTGCGGCATGACGGTTGAGCAATTGTTCGAGCTTTTGCTCGAGAGAGGCGAGATCGGCGTCCATGGGGAGAATGGTAGAGAGGGGCGGTTGAGCGGTCAAGCAAGCTTGGCGGGGGCGGCGGCGAGGAGGGCTTCGGCGGCGCGGCCGGGGCCGAAGCAGGCGGCCAGGCGGGGCAGGTCGAGGCTGGCCTCCAGGCTGTCGGCGAGGCGGTCCAGGTCGGCCTGGCGGCGGGCCGACAGGTCGACGCGCTCCGCATCGCTGATGCCAGTCCAGGCGAGGAGGGCGGCGAGGGCGTCCGGGTGGTCGAAGAGGCCGTGGAGGTAGGTGCCGAGGATCTGCCCGTCTGCGGATAGTGCCCCGTCTACACGTCCGTCGGTGAGCTTAACGGCGGGTTGTGCCAGGGCGGGGCCGCGGGTTACGCCCATGTGGATCTCGTAGCCGTTTACCGGGGCTGCACCGGGCAGACACAGGCTGCCGGTCACGGTCTGCAACTGCTTCTCGGCCTCAAGTTCGGTCTCGGTGTCGAGCAGGCCCAGGCCGGCTACGCTGCCGGGTTTGCCTTCGAGCCCGAGGGGGTCGTGGAGCTGACGGCCGAGCATCTGGTAGCCGCCGCAGATGGCGACCACCTTGCCGCCGTAGCGCAGGTGGCGCTTGATGGATTCTTCCCAGCCCTGCTGGCGCAGCCAGGCCAGGTCGGCCTGTACGGCCTTGGAGCCGGGCAGCACGATCAAGTCGGCGGGGGGGATGGCCTGCCCAGGGCCGACCCAGCTGAAATCCACCTGTGGGTGCAGGCGCAAGGCGTCCAGGTCGGTGTGATTGGAGATGCGTGGATACACCGGCGCGACGACGTGCAGGCGGGCCTCGCCTTTCTCGGCGCGGGCATCGGCGAGGGCGTCCTCGGCGTCCAGGAAGAGACCGTGCAGATAGGGCAGCACGCCCAGCACCGGGCGGCCGGTGCGTGCCTCAAGCCAGTCGAGGCCCGACTGGAGCAAACCGATGTCGCCCCGGAAGCGGTTGATCACGAAGCCTTTGACGCGGGCCTGCTCGCTGGGGGAGAGCAGCTCCAGCGTGCCGACCAGGTGGGCGAAGACGCCGCCCCGGTCGATGTCCGCCACCAGGATCACCGGGCAGTCCACTTCTTCGGCAAAGCCCATGTTGGCAATGTCGCGGTCACGCAGATTGATTTCAGCGGGGCTGCCGGCGCCTTCCACCAGTACGGCTTCGTAGGCATCGGAGAGGCGGCCGTAGCTCTCCAGCACAGCGGCCATGGCCCGGGGTTTGTAGTTGTGATAGTCCCGCGCTGACAGGTTGGCCACGGCACGGCCGTGGATGATGACCTGGGCGCCAATGTCGGTGGAGGGCTTGAGCAGCACCGGGTTCATATCGGTGTGAGGCTCAAGGCCGGCGGCAATGGCTTGCAGGGCCTGGGCCCGGCCAATCTCGCCCCCGTCCACCGTTACCGCCGAATTGAGAGCCATGTTCTGGGGCTTGAAGGGGGCGATCCGCACGCCGCGACGCCACAGCAGGCGGGCCAGGCCGGCGACGAGGGTGCTCTTGCCGGCATCGGAGGTGGTGCCCTGAACCATCAGGGTGCGGGCTTGACGCATGACTTACAATCCAGGGTGCAATAAGCCTTTGATTATCCCATGCTCGCCTTGCTCCTCGCCGCCCTGTTTCCCGTTGTCGTACCCCTGCTGCTGGGGCTGTCCCTCGACCGCCTCCTTGGTGAACCGCGGCGCTTCCATCCCCTGGTGGGTTTCGGGCGTTATGCCGCGGCTGTCGAGCGGCTGATGCGCCGTATAGGCAGCTATCGGGGAGCCGGCCTGCTGGCCTGGATCGTTGCGGTACTGCCTTGGGTGGCATTGGCGGGCTCCCTCAAGGAGGCCCATGTGTGGCTGGGCGTGGTGGTGGATGTGGGCCTTCTGTACTTCGCCGTAGGGGGGCGCAGCCTGGCCGAGCATGCCCGGGCGGTGGCGGTGCCCCTGGCCCAGGGCGATCTGGCCAGCGCCCGTCAGCGCCTGTCGTGGATCGTCTCCCGGGATACGGCAGAGCTCGACGAGTCGGGTGTGGCCAAGGCCACCGTCGAGTCGGTACTTGAGAATGGCAACGATGCGGTCTTCGGAGCCCTGTTCTGGTTTGCCCTGCTGGGCGGCCCGGGAGCCCTGATGTTCCGCCTGGCCAATACTCTGGATGCCATGTGGGGCTACCGCACCGAGCGTTACCTGCATTTCGGCTGGGCTGCGGCGCGCATCGATGATGTGCTCAATTTTGTTCCTGCCCGGCTCACGGCCCTCAGCTACGCCTTGCTGGGGCATACGGCCAATGCTCTGCGCTGCTGGCGCACTCAGGCGCCGACCTGGGACAGCCCCAACGCGGGCCCGGTCATGGCAGCCGGTGCCGGTGCCCTGGATGTGAGCCTGGGGGGGCCGGCGATCTACCACGGCCAGCTCGAAAGCCGTCCGCCCCTGGGGGCTGGCGCACCGGCCCAGGCCGCGGACATCGACAAGGCCCTGGCTCTGGTCAGCAACAGCGTGTGGCTGTGGGTGCTGGCCGTGGCGGCGGTGAGTGCGCTGATCCATGCTTGAGCATGGCGGGCGTCTGCGCCAGGCTGCCCGGCGCTATGGCATCGCGTTGGCGGATTGGGTGGATCTGTCCGCCGGCATCAATCCGCAGGCCTACCCCGTGCCGCCCCTGGCGGCAGAGGTCTGGCAGCGTCTGCCCGAGGCGGATGACGGGTTGGAGGCCGCGGCGGCGGCGTTCTACGGCAACCCCCTGTTGCTCCCGGTCGCCGGCTCCCAGGCCGCCATCCAGGCCCTGCCCGGGTGTTTTGCACCGGCGCGGGTGCTGACCCTGGCACCAACCTATGCGGAACATCCCCACGCCTGGCGTGGGCATCAGATCCGGGCTGTTGCTGCCGAGCAGATCGCTGCGGCGCTGGGCGAGGCGGACATTCTGCTTCTGGTCCAGCCCAACAACCCCGACGGCCAGCGTTTCCCCCGGGCCCTGTTGTTGCGCTGGCATGCCGAGCTGGCGGCCCGCGGTGGCTGCCTGATCGTGGACGAGGCCTTCATCGACGCCGACCCCGCCGACAGCCTGGTGCCCCTCGCCGGCCAGCCCGGCCTGGTGGTGCTGCGTTCGGTGGGCAAGTTTTTTGGCCTGGCCGGTGCCCGGGTGGGTTTCGTGTTTGCCGAGGCCCGCATGCTGGAGGCCTTGGCTGAGCGGCTCGGGCCGTGGGCCGTGTCGGGTCCGGCCCGGCAGGTGACGGCCGCTGCACTGGCAGACACGGCCTGGCAGGCTGAGGCCCGGCGCAGTCTGGTCGGCGCGAGCCGCCGGCTGGCGGGCCTCCTTGATGAGAACGGTCTTGCGGGCGGCGGGGGAACTGCGCTGTTCCAGTGGCGTCCGACACCCCGTGCCCGCGAACTCCATGAGCAGCTTGCCGCCCAGGGCATCCTTACCCGCCTGTTCGAGGCGCCGGCCGGCCTGCGCTTTGGTCTGCCAGCCTCCGAATCCGAATGGGCCCGCCTTGCCGCGGCCCTCTCTGAAACCTGATTTCACAGGGAGAACTGTCCCATGCGTCACACCCTTCTGGCCCTAGGCCTCCTGCTCGCATCCGGCCTGGCGAATGCCGTCCTTGAGGTTACCGACGACCTGGGGCAGAACATCCGCCTGGCCCAGCCCGCCCGCCGCATCGTCAGCCTGGCTCCCCATGTAACCGAGCTGCTGTATGCCGCCGGGGCCGGCGACAAGGTGGTGGGGGTCGTGCAGTACAGCGACTACCCGGAGGCGGCAAAGAAGGTGGCCAGGGTGGGCGGCTACACCTCGGTGGACATGGAAAAGGTCGTGGCCCTCAAGCCCGACCTGGTGGTGGCCTGGAAGAGCGGCAACCGCGACGCCCATCTGGATAAGCTGCGCGGGCTGGGCATCCCGGTCTTCATCAACGAGCCGCGCAAGATCGAGGATGTGGCCCGCAGCCTGTCGCAACTGGGCCGGCTGGCCGGCACAGAAGCGGTGGCCGACGGCGCTGCCAAGGCGTTTCGCGAGCGCCATGCTGCCCTGCAGGCTCGCTATTCCAGCCGCCCCAGGGTGCGCACCTTCTACGAGATCTGGAACCGCCCTCTGATGACCATCAACGGCGAGCACCTGATCTCCGACGTGATCCGCCTGTGCGGCGGCGACAACGTCTTTGCACGCTTGCCGGTGCTGGCCCCCACCATTGACACCGAGGCCGTGCTGGCCGCGGCGCCGGAGGTGATCGTTGCCAGTGGCATGGGCGAGGCGCGGCCCGAATGGCTGGACGACTGGCGCCAATGGGCCAAGCTGCAGGCAGTCAGCCGCGGCAACCTGTTCTTCATTCCGCCCGACCAGATCCAGCGCCACACGCCGCGCATCCTCGATGGTGCGGAGCGTCTGTGTGGCCAGCTCGAAGAGGCCCGGGCGCGGCGATGAGACGGCGCTATGCCACGCTGCTTGCGCTTGGCCTGAGTTCGGCCGGTGCAGTTGAACCAGAGGCCGGCCCCGGGCCCATCCCCGGTGAAGTCGTCACCCGCATCGGTCAGGTGGCGGCCGTCCCTGCCGACGAGCGCCTGGTGCCGGGTTATGCCGGTGCGTGGCGCATGGCCGCGGCCCAGCGTCAGGTGATCGATGCCATCAAGGCCCACGAGGCCCGCGCGGCCAAGCCCTGCCAGGATGTCCGCGTCACCGCGACGGCCCAGGCCGCCCCCGATCTGCTCGAAACCAGGCCGCGCAATGTTCACCACGCCCTTGAACGGTGGACCGTACAGGCCTGCGGCGCCGAGCGTCAGTACGAGGTGTGGTACCGCTTCGAGAAAGACAACTCCCGCGTGCTGGTGGCTGATAGTGCTGGGGCCGGGTTTCAGGCCGAACTCGATCCGCCCTACCGGCGCTTGCGCGAACTGGCCGCTGCCCGCCGCCAGGAAGTGGCTGCTGGCGCCATGCGCTGGCTCAACCTGCCGCTACCCAACGATAGCGTGCCGGCATCCAACGAGAGTACCCCCCGCAGCTGGAGCGCCGAATTCGTGCCCCTGGGGGAGAGCCTGCGCGAGTGGACCCAGTTGGTCTCCGTGCAGGGCTTGCCGCGCAGCAAGGCGGCTGGACAGGCGGTGATGCTGCTGGAGGGCATGCAGCGCAGCCGTGCCGCGCGTTGCGGTGTGCCGCCGGGTGAGGTGAGCCTGCTGCCGCCCGGTGCCAACGCGCCCCACGGTGTGGTGGCCCAGACTTTTCTGGTATGCCCCCAGGTACCCGGCACCAACTATGCCGAGCTGGCGGTGGTGAAGGCCATTGAAGGGCCGGACTGGCTCTACCTGGTGCAGCGCGCCTGGCGCCTGCCGGCCGGCGATGCACAGGCCGTGCTGGCTGCGGCGCAGGAGCCGCGGCTTGCTGCCGAGGCCTTCCTGGCTTCGGTGCAGCTATGCAATCCGGCCCAGGACACCGCCGCCTGCCCGTCGCCCTTTCCCCGCTGAGCTCCACTGCTTGCCCCTGGAAACACCCATGCCCCGTCTGCCCCAGCGCATCGTCTGCCTGTCCACCGAAACCGTCGAGGTGCTCTACCTGCTCGGCGAGGAGGCGCGCATCGCCGGCATCTCCGGCTTCACCACCCATCCGCCCCGGGCACGCAAGGAGAAGCCCAAGGTCAGTGGCTTCTCCAGCGCCAAGATCGAACGCATCCTGGCGGTGGAGCCCGATCTGGTGCTGGCCTTTTCCGATCTGCAGGGCGACATCGCCCGCGACCTGGTGAAGGCCGGGGTGGCGGTGCATGTGTTCAACCATCGCAGCGTGGATGGCATTCTGGCCATGATCGAAACAGTGGGGCGCCTGGTGGGGGCCGAGGCCAGGGCGCTGGCGCTGGTGGCCGAACTGGAACAGGCCATCGCCGCCGTACGCACCGCCGGCGAGGCCCGTGCGGTGCGGCTGGGGCTGCGGCCGCGGGTTTACTTTGAAGAATGGAACGAGCCGCTGATCACCGGCATCCGTTGGGTGTCGGAGCTGATCGGGATTGCCGGGGGGGAGGACTGTTTCGGCGAGCTGTCGGTGCATCCCAACGCCCGCGAACGCATCCTCGCCGATTCATCGGTGGTCATTCCGCGGGCGCCGGATCTGATCATCGGATCGTGGTGCGGCAAGCATTTCCAGCCCAGCCATGTGACTTCCCGGCCCGGCTGGGGGGCCATCCCGGCGGTGCGCAATGGCCAGGTGCTGGAGATCAAGTCGGCCATCCTGCTGGCCCCGGGGCCGGCGGCCATCCGTGAGGGCCTGCCCGCCATCGCCGCCTGCCTCGATCGCCTGGAGGGGTGAGAGGTGAGGCGACGCCGGGCTTGAACGCCCTCAGCGGCGGATCCCCACCACTTTCTGGTACAGCCCACCGAAGAAAGTCTCCTTGTGCCATTCGAAACCGGTGGTTTCGGGCACCAGGGTGTCGATCGACTCTTCCAGCAGGGAGTTGGCAAAGGGCTCCAGGTAACGGAACACCAGGGCCATTACCGGCCCCATCGGATGCCACCAGCGCGGCTTGTGGTAGTCCACGAAGACGATCTTGCCACCCGGCTCCACGGCGTTGAGGAGGTTGGCCACGATACGGCGGCGGGCGGCGGCGGGCACCTCGTGGAGCAGGAAGAAGCAGCATACCCCGTCAAAGCTGCGCCCCACCGGCTCGGTGAGATCAGCCACCTGGGCCTGGGTGCTGCCCGGCCACGGCGCCAGTTTGCGATGGGTGTTGGCAATCTGGATGGGGGCTACGTCGAGTACCAGCAACTGGCCCGTGTCGCCCAGCCGCCGGGCCAGCCGGGGGGAGAAATCCCCATAGACGGCGGCAGCCTGGAGCGCCCGCTGACCAGGCTGAAACTCCGCCACGGCCCGGCTCATCAGCCGGTCGGCGTTGCCCCACAGGATGGCGGACACCACCACCGGCCGGTCGAGCCAGGGCAGGGTGCGGTGATCGAGGTAGGCCCAGGTGTAGGTATCCCGGAGGTAGTCCGGCAATTCGCGGGGGACAGCGGAGGTGGATTCACGCATGGCTTGGCCTGGCTGGAGTCGGATCTGCCACAGAACCGGATGGCGGCCTGAAAGCCGCATCCGCTCTGCATCTCGGGCAGATGATACGGCGATGCGGCGGCGGCGGGGTACTTCACCGCACGGATTGTTGCGCTGCAGAAATTTTTTGTTCCCGATGCTCAACCTGTTTTGCCTGCCGCCGTGATGATGGGCTGTTCCATCAATGCGCAATCGAAAAGGCAAACCATGACGAACTGGAAGGGCGTCGATTTCGAGGGCGACCCCATCGTGGTGGTAGACCTGCGCCACTACGTGCACGCCGAGCCAGATACTGGCGGGGCGCCGGCCGGCCCTGCCATCATGGCGGCTTCCTTTCACCGGGTCGACCGCCATGCGTTTTCCCAGCCCCCTTCTTGAGGCGCGACTGCTGCGCCGCTACCAGCGCTTCCTGGTGGATGTGGAGGCTGCCGACGGGCAGCTGCTCACCGCCCATTGCCCCAACACTGGCGCCATGCAGGGCTGCAAGACGCCAGGCAGCCGGGTGTGGTTGTCGCCGGCCACCAACCCGGCGCGCAAGCTGGCATGGACCTGGGAGCTGGTGGAGGCCGAGCCGGGGGTGATCGTTGGTGTGCACACCGGGCGCAGCAACGCCCTGGTCCGTGAGGCCATCGAGGGGGGCCGTGTGCCGGAACTGGGAGGCTATGCGGTGATCCGGCCGGAAGTGAAATACGGCGAGGGCAGCCGCATCGACTTCCTGCTGCAGGGGCTCGGGCGGCCCGACTGCTACCTGGAGGTGAAGAACGTCACCGCTGCGGTGGAGGGGCGAATCGGCTACTTTCCCGATGCGGTGACCACCCGTGGGGCCCGCCACCTGCGCGAGATGTCCGCCATGGTGGCCGCCGGTCACCGGGCGGTGCTGGTGTTCTGTGTGCAGCGGGGTGACGTGGATGCCGTGCGTCCGGCCGACCATATCGACCCCGATTACGGCCGGGCTTTGCGGGCGGCGCTGGCGGCCGGGGTGGAGGTGCTGGCCCTGGGCGCTCGCATCGACCCCCAGGGTATCGAGCTGGTGCGCGGGCTGGCGGTGGAGGTGCCAGGCTCCTGCCCGGTATCCGCGGGCAACTGACCCCGACCTCAGGGAATTGCGGCTTTCCACAATAGGGCCGTCCACAATGGGGGAGAGCACAATTTCGGCCCTCCGGTGATCGGCCTAACCTTCGGCCCATAGTCACAAACACCGGAGAAAAACCGTCATGAAAAAGCCGTTCTACAAGGTGCTGTACGTGCAGGTGCTGTTCGCCATCGTCTGCGGCGTGCTGCTGGGGTATTTCGAGCCCAAGCTGGGGGTGGATCTGAAGCCCCTGGGTGACGGTTTCATCAAGCTGGTCAAGATGATCATTGCGCCGGTGATCTTCTGCACCGTGGTGCACGGCATCGCCGGCATGCAAGACATGAAGAAGGTCGGCCGGGTGGGCGGCAAGGCACTGCTGTACTTCGAAATCGTGTCCACCCTGGCCCTGGCCATCGGCCTGGTGGTGGCCAACGTGGCCCAGCCTGGTGCTGGCTTCAATGCCGACGTGAGTTCTCTGGACACCAAGGCCATCGAGGGCTACACCGCCAAGGCTCATGCCCAGACGACCACCGAGTTCGTGCTCAACATCATCCCCTCCACCTTCGTGGATGCCTTCGCCAAGGGCGATATCCTGCAGGTGCTGCTGCTGGCCATCCTGTTCGGCTTCTCCCTCGCCGCCATGGGTGACAAGGGCAAGCCGGTCTTCGACTTCGTGGAGCAGATCTCCCACGTGATGTTCGGCATCGTCAATACCGTGATGAAGCTTGCTCCCCTGGGTGCCTTCGGCGCCATGGCCTTCACCATCGGCAAATACGGCGTGGCCTCTCTGGTGCCCATGGCCAAGCTGATGGGCGCCTTTTACCTCACCTGCGGCCTGTTCATCTTCATTGTGCTCGGTGCCATTGCCCGCTACACCGGCTTCTCCATCTTCAAGTTCATCAAGTACATCCGTGAAGAACTGCTGATCGTGCTGGGCACCAGTTCTTCCGAATCGGCCCTGCCCAAGCTGATGCACAAGCTTGAAAAGATGGGCTGCGGCCGCTCCGTGGTTGGTCTTGTGGTGCCCACCGGCTATTCCTTCAACCTGGACGGCACCAACATCTACATGACCATGGCCGCCCTGTTCATCGCCCAGGCCACCAATACCGACCTGACCCTGACCCAGGAGCTGTCCATCCTGGTGGTGGCCATGCTGACCTCCAAAGGCGCCAGCGGCATCACCGGTGCCGGCTTCATCACCCTGGCCTCCACCCTGGCCGTGGTGCCCACCATCCCGGTGGCCGGCATGGCCCTGATCCTGGGTATCGACCGTTTCATGAGCGAAGCCCGTGCCCTGACCAACATCACCGGCAATGCGGTGGCTACCGTGGTGATCTCTGCCTCCGAAAATGAACTGGACCGGGAGCGCATGGCCCTGGCCCTGGACGGCAAGCTGGAAGATGAAGTGGCCGTGGTGCCCGAACTGCCCGCCATCGAGCCGGCCCTGGTGCCCGCCCGCTGAGCCCGGCGCAGCCTCGCCACCGCAAGTAAAGAGGCCGGTCCGACGCAAGTCGGGCCGGCCTTTTGCCGTGTGGCGTGGGCGGCGCTCAGAAGTGGTATTCAGCGCGGATCATGGTGGTCTTGGCAAAGGCGCCATCGCCGGCCGGGCCGTTGTGGTCGTTACCGAACTTGTTGCGCCAGTACTGATATTCCAGGCCAACCTTGAAGGTTTTGGCCGCGGCACCGATGTGTGGGCTCACGTCGTACATGACCTGCATGTCGATGTTGGTCTCCGCGGCGGTGTTGCCACCGAACTCGTTCTTGCCCTTGGCGGCGATGAAGTTGGCGTAGCCTTCGAAGGACAGGGGCACCGGCCCCAGGTTGAAGGGAATGCCCCAGGCCAGGTTGAGCATGGGGTGCGGATCGTAGCTGTAGCGGTCGGTCTGGGTGTGGCTGAACTTGCTGTAGGGGGCGTTGCTCTCCCACAGGTAGAGCAGGCTTACGTTGAGGAAGCCCGGCACGTCCATCATCAGGGTCGGGCCAGCCACGATCATGCGCTTCTTGGAGTTGTAGCCGGCGTCGTTCTTGGTGTTCACATCAAAGCCGCCGGTCAGGCCCAGGCCACGAACCGGGCCGAACTTGAATTCGCTGCCGGTGACCTTGCCCAGATCGAGGGTGTGGCGATAGACGATGTAGATCTCCTGGGCGCCGGACTTGGAGCCCGGGGCCGACGGATCCTTGCTGTCGGACATCAGCAGGTCGGCGTTGAAGAAGTTGGTGCCGTACTTGTAGCCGCTCACATGCGCCAGATTGACGATGCTCTTGGAGATGTCGGTCTGGCCGAAGGGCTCGGCAAAATTGGCCCCCCAGCGATAGCCGATGTAGGTGTCACTCCAGTTGGCTGCGCTGGCAGTACCGGCACAGGCGGCCAGCAGGGTTGCGGCGAGGCACTTCTTCTTCGAGAACTTCATGGTGGGCTCCTGGTGAGTCATGGCTGGGTTCGTTCGGGTCGTCCGTTGCAAGGGTCGGACGACTGGTGGAATCGAATCTAGCAGGGGAGGGAGCCCGTCTTGGGAATATCCTTCATCACCGGATGGATATACTTGAATGGACTATATCCAATTGAAAATAAACACTCTTTACGATTATGGATATGTTTTTGGTATGCACGCGGGCGGTGCATAAACCGGCCCGCGGCACCACGGAAGGGCGTGCTTTGGCGGGCTCTTTGTCAGGTGCCGGCGGCTGTGCCCGGGCCTTGCGTTGCGGGTGGAGGTTTTGACCATGAAATCAATGCGTTGCGAGGTGGAACGGGCGTTGTGCAAGCGCTCCACAATGGGGTCACCGCATGTCGGCCTTTCATTTCCTGGAGTCGTTCACCATGTCGCACCTTTTCAGCGTGTTCCGTGGGGTTGAATTCACTCGACCCCACGGCCGCGGCTTTCCACTCAAGAGTCAAAGCCGAGAACGTTGATCTCACCTACGCGCCGGGTGGGCCCTCGCCATCGAGGATGTCAGCCTGGGCGTGAAGGAGGGCGAGTTCGTCGCCCTGGTCGAAAAGCGCATGACCGGCTGGGCGCATCGCAAGCCCGGCGGCGCGGCCTGATTCTGGTGAGGTGTGCGTCAGTGCTTGACGGCTGCCCACCCCTTTCGGTTATACTCCGCGCCCTTCACGCCGTGCCTTGGTGGTGAAATTGGTAGACACGCTATCTTGAGGGGGTAGTGACGCAAGTCGTGCGAGTTCGAGTCTCGCCCAAGGCACCAATTACTGTTCCGAAGAAGTCCAAAGCAGGCCGGCAAGCCCAGATAAATCAAGGGTTCCGGCCTTTTTTGCGTCCGGGGTGGTCCGGAGATGGCCATTGCAATCCGGTAGAGGTCGGGGGCATCATTGGGGGCATGCCCCCAATGTGACGGAGTGGATGCCCCCATGCCCCTCTCAGATAGCGCAGTCAAGGCGGCGAAGCCCGCCGAGAAACCTGTCAGGCTCTACGACTCCGGCGGGCTGTACCTGGAAGTCTCCCCAGCTGGCGGCAAACTCTGGCGCCTCAAGTACCGATACGGGGGCAAGGAGAAGCGGCTGTCGTTCGGCGCATACCCCGATGTCGGTCTGAAGGATGCGCGCGAACGCAGAGACGCAGCCCGTAAGGTCCTTGCTGATGGACTGGATCCGGGGGAGCAACGCAAGGCGCAGAAGGCGGCGCGTGAGGCGCGAACCCTCAATGCCTTCGAGGTCGTATGCCGTGAGTGGCTGGAGAAGTGGCGCACCACGGTAGAGCCAGCGCAATACACCAAGGCCCTGGCGCGCTTGGAGAAGAACGTCTTCCCTTGGCTCGGTAGTCGCCCGATCGCTGAGATCACAGCCCCCGAGGTGCTTGCGGTGTTGCGCCGGGTCGATGAGCGGGGTGCCCGTTACTCGGCGCACAAGATCAAAAGCGAGATCAGCCAGGCATTCCGATATGCGGTAGCCACCGGCCGCGCCGAGCGTGATCCTTGCCCGGATCTGCGCGGGGCCATCCCCCCGGCCAAAGGCGAGAACTTCGCGGCCATCACCAGCCCCAAGGAGGCCGGCGAACTGCTGCGGGCCATTGACGCGTTTCGCGGCACCTTCGTGGTGAAATCGGCCTTGCTGCTTGCTCCCTTGTTGTTTGTCCGACCCGGAGAGCTGCGCAAGGCTGAATGGTCAGAGTTTGACCTGGAGAAGGGCGAGTGGAGCATCCCGGCGGAGCGGATGAAGGGAAGGCAGCCGCACCTGGTGCCACTCGCTACGCAGGCTGTAACGATCCTGCAGGATCTCCTGCCCCTGACCGGGCGAGGCGTGCATGTGTTCGCTGGCCGTGATCCCAAGAAGCCGATGAGCGATGCCGCCGTCAATGCGGCTTTGCGTCGGATGGGCTACGACACGAAGACCGAAATCACCGGGCATGGATTTCGTGCGATGGCCCGGACGATTCTCCATGAAGAACTGCACTTTAAGCCCGAGGTGATCGAGCACCAGCTTTCGCACCGGGTGCCCGACGCGCTGGGCTCGGCGTACAACCGAACGAAGTTCCTCAAGGAACGCCGGGTGATGATGCAGACATGGGCTGATTACCTGGACAAGTTGAAGGTGGGGGCAGATGTCATTGTTTTGTCGAGCGTTGCCCCAGCTTGGCGCTAGGCTGGCGGCGAGAGGTGATTCATGAAAATTAGATGGCCTTCTTGCAGTGAGGCCCAGATACTGCAGGCAGCCGTGCTTGATTCCGCGCGGAGAGAGGGTGAATGGCCACCACGCTATCCGCGGGTTGGCACTTTACTTGTGCCGTCCTCTGACCCACAGGTGCCGCGAGATCTGTGGGGGGCAGCTGAGTGGCGTGCCTATGCAGAATTTCTGGAGGAGGAGGGGGCCTCGATTGCCACGGGGTTGCGGCGCGCTCGAAGTGATTTGCGCGTTGCGAGGAATAGCCTCCGAAGGACCAAGGGGGTTCGGACTAGTCTGACCACCACGTTGCTGACGGCGGACGTTACTCAGAAGGGAAAGCCTGGACGTCCGCGTTCTGGCCGAACGGAAAAAATCGCCCTGGAAATCCTTGAACTGCAGGCCGAACTGGAGAAAACCAGAGGGAGAAAGGTCTCTGCAGAAAGTGCCATGAAGGAGTATTTCCTTCGAAATGGTCAGGCCTACAACGTTGATCACGTAGGAGCATTGCGGAATGCAATAAGCAAAGCGCGCGTGAAGTTTCACAAAAATCGCTCAAGGTGACCGATTCAGATTTATGTGATTCATAGCGAACGTGAGGAGAAAAATACTGCAGCCATGCCGGTACGTTCCGGCGACAGACGGAGAGATCCGACATGGCTGCACAGATTCAAACTGCCCTCACAATCCTGCGTCGCAAGCAGGTTGAAGCCCGCGTCGGGCTCGCGCGCAGCACGATTTACGACCGCATTAAAGCCGGTACTTTTCCAGCCCCGATTTCTTTGGGTGAGAGGACTGTTGGCTGGATCGAGGGGGAAATTGACGCCTGGCTGAATGCCCAAGTCGAGAAGAGCCGCAAGGCCGCAGGGGAGGCGTAAATGGCCGCCCCCGGACATGACAAAGCCACCTGGCGGGGTGGCTCTGTCGGCAAAACAAACGGCTATCAGCGCTTCCACTCTAGCACTACGGACCTCTTCCCGGAAAGCCTTCCCGAGCCCGTAGCGGTCCACCATCCCCACGTCACCGCGACCGGTGAAGCCCAGCGCCAGCGCATCATCGAGATGCTGCGCCCCGGTCAGAAGCACACGCTCGACTTCCGCCGCGCCGGCATCATGCAGTCGCAGACCCGGATCTTTGAGCTGCGCGCGCTGGGCTACGACATCCCGACGGTGGGCCGTGTGACGGTCTTTGATGATCAGGGCTATCCGCATCGCGGCGTCGCCGTTTATGCGCTTGTCGCCGAGCCTGTGCAGGAGGTGGTGTGATGGCCGCCAGAATCACGCCGCCCAAGAGCCTGCTTGTCGATATTCAGGCGTGGCAAGCCGAGGTTATGGCGCTCCCGGCTCCTGCGATTGCCTGCGGGGCGCTGCTGCTGCTGAAGGCGCATTACTGGCGAATCGGCCCCATCCCTGACGACGATGTTGCTCTGGCCCGTATCACCGCCACGTCTCCCGCCGAGTGGAAGAAGGTCCGAAAGGCCATTGAGTCGCTGTTCGTCGTGAAGCATGGCGAATGGATGCGTCAAGACTGGGTTGGTGAGCTTGAAGCGTCCTATCAGGCTGTCAGCAAGGCCCGTCAGAAGTCCATGAAAGGCCATGCGGCACGATGGGGCGGCCGTGCTTCAGGCAATGCTTCAGGCAGTGCCTCGGGCATGCCCGCAGGCATGCTTAATATAAAGGCACCGCTCGACCAGCAACCCCAGCCCAAAACCAAAGGCCCCAAGCCAAGGGCGAATGATGTTCAGCCGGACTTCGAGGCTGACGTGGAGATTGCCGAGAGCGCTCTCGGTATCGGGGGTGCAGCATGAGCACCCAAGCCCAAGCATCCGCTGCCCTGGCTGGGGCCGAGGTTATCAGCCTGCGGGACTACCAGGCCGGTCTGGTGACGGAGGTTCGCGCCTCGCTCAAAGCCGGGCGCCGCCGCGTCCTGGCCTACCTGCCGACCGGCGGGGGCAAGACCCGCGTTGCGACGGCCATCACGCAAATGACCCTGAGCAAGTCCAAGGGCCGCGTTGTCGTGCTGGCGAACCGCAAGCAGCTGGTGCATCAGTTCGCCGCCGCGCTCCGGGCCGCCGGGCTGGATGTGGGCATCCTCCAGGGCGAGAACACCCACGGCCTGCATCACCGCGTTGTCGTGGCCTCGATCGACACCATCCACGCCCGCAACTGCATCTTCGGTGACGTGGCACTGTTCATCATCGACGAGGCGCACGCCTGTGCCGGCAGCGAGAAGTACCGCGCCCTGCTGTTCCGCTACAGCCGTGTTCCCTGCATCGGCCTGAGCGCAACGCCCTTTGCTCGCGGGTTGGGCAAGCCGTACCCCGAGCTGCGCGGTCCGCTGTTCGAGGATTTAGTGATTGGCGCGACGGTGCAATCTTTGGTGGATGCGGGGCATCTGACGGACCTCGAAATCTACGCACCGAGCAGCCCGGACATGACCGGCGCGAAAACCTCTCGCACCGCCGAGGGCGAGCAGGACTATCGACAGGCCGACATCGAAGAGGCCGCCGACCGGCCGGAGCTGGTGGGCGACATCCTGCGGCACTGGTTGAAGCTCGCCGGAGGCGCCAAAACCATCTGCTTTGCATCGTCCATCGCACACTCCCAGCACATCGTCGAGCAGTTCCGCGCCGCTGGGGTGACCGCCGAGCACCTTGACTGCTACATGGACGACGAGACCCGCGCCGACATCCTAAGGCGCTTCGAGCGTGGCGACTTCACGCTCCTGTCGAACGTCTCCCTGCTGTCCGAAGGCTTCGACGTGCCCGACACGAGCTGCATGGTCTTGGCGAGGCCCACGAAGAGCCTCACCCGGTTTCTGCAAATGATCGGCCGTATCCTTCGCCCGGCGCCCGGCAAGACCCGCGCCTTGCTGCTGGATCACTCCGGCAGCGTGGAGCGCATCGGGCACCCCTTCGACGACCTGCCGCTTGAGCTTTGCGACGGCAACGCCAACAAGGCCGGCAGTCGGAAGGATGAGCGCAAGAAGTCCGAGCCGAAGCCCTGCCCGAAGTGCAAGTTTGTCCGCGATGCTGGTGTGCATGAGTGCCCCAAGTGCGGATTCAAGCCGCAACGGCAGAGTGACGTGGAGGTGGCCGACGGCGAGTTGGTGAAGATCGACCGCAAGGCCAAGAAGCCGGCGACGCCCGACCGGAAGCAGCACGTTTATTCCCAACTGCTTCAGGTGTGCCGGGCGAAGGGCTATCGGCCCGGCTGGGCTGCGAACCAGTATCGGGCGATGTTTGGCGTGTGGCCGCGTGGTCTCAACGAAGTGACGGCCACACCCACGCAAGAGCTGCTGTCCTGGCTGAAGTCGCAGCAAATCCGCTTCGCGAAAGGGCGCGAGAAAGCCGGGGTGAGCCATGGAGCGGTTTGACGTTCGCACGGCTGCACGTGGTCGCTGGCGCGGCATCCTGTTGGGCCTGGGGGTGGAAGAACGCACCCTGTCCGGCAAGCACTGCGCCTGCCCGATGTGCGGGGGTAAGGACCGCTTTCGCTTCGACGACAGGGACGGCCGCGGAACCTATTACTGCAGCGGCTGCGGGGCCGGCGATGGCGTGAAGTTGGCGATGGGGATCACCGGTCAGGGCTTCAAGGAGACGGCCCAGCACATCGAGCGACTTGCAGGTGTCGTTCAGCCCGTGACCGGCAAGCCCGACCGCAGCGACGGCGACAAGCTGGCGGCCCTGCGCAGGGTGTGGCGGGAGTCGAAGCCGATTCAGCGCGGCGACGAAGCGGAGAGGTATCTGCTTGGCCGGGGGCTGCGCCTGTACGACCTGCCGGAAGCCGTCCGGGTGCATCCCGGCCTGCGGTATCAGGACGACGGTGAAACGGTCGGCACCTACGCCGCGATGTTCGCCACCGTGACCGCGCCGGATGGCCGCGCCGTGAGTCTGCACCGGACCTACCTGCATGACGGCCACAAGGCGCCCGTGGCGTCCCCGAAGAAGCTCGCGCAGGGCTTGCCCATTGCCGGGGCTGCAATTCGTCTAACAGCCCTTTCGCAAGTCCTGGGTGTCGCCGAAGGTCTCGAGACCTCCCTCGCCGCATCGGAATTGTTCGGGGTGCCGGCCTGGTCCTGCATCAGCGCCCAAGGCATCGAGTCGTTCGAGCCGCCCGAAGGTGTCCGCGAGGTAATCATCTTCGCCGACAACGACGAGAACTTCGCCGGCCAGGCTGCTGCATACCGCGCGGCCCACCGCCTGAAGCTCAAGGGCGTCGAGGCGGAGGTGGTCGTTCCCGAAATCATTGGCGATTGGCTGGACGTGCTGCGCCTGCGAGCAACTGAAAAATCAGAAGGGAATCACTCATGACCAACAAACGAATCCCGCCCGCCGCCTGGAAACCGGGCGAATCGGGTAACCCCCGCGGCAAGCCGAAAGGCGCCATCAACAAGACCACGCGCTTGGCCCTGGAGCTGTTTGAGGGCGGCATCAAGGACATCGCCGCCGAGGTGATCAAGCAGGCCAAGGACGGCGACCTTACCGCGGCCCGCCTCGTGCTCGACAAACTTGTACCCAACGCCCGGGAGCGCGCCGTGGAGTTGCCTGGACTGCCCAGCACCGAAAGCCCGGCAGGGGTCGCAGAGGCGCAGGCCGCCATCCTCCAGGCCGTTGCTTCCGGGGATCTGACGCCGGGCGAAGCCGCGACCCTATCCGGGATCGTGGAGAACCGCCGGAAGGCAATCGAAACCCAGGAACTTGAGCAGCGCATCAGGGCGATAGAGCAGCGGCAATGAAGGCGACGACGGAATCAACGAAGGAGCACGACATGACCATTGAAATGATGAAGAGGCGAGTAAGCCGACTTGAAACCGATGCGGCTGAGTCCAAATCTCTGGCGGAGCAGCTGTGCCGCGCCAAGCAGGCGCCCGGAGATTCGGTGCCAACTGAAGAGCGGATTGGCCGCCTGGAGGGAATGAAGCCTTCCAAGCTCCGAGATCGGCTTATTCGGGCGTATCGCCGCTGTCTTGCGGGGGAACAGCAATGATGTCGCCGAAGCTGACCGGACGCCTTCCCGAGGCCGTCCGCCGTGCCTTGATTGAGGCGTCCCAGGTGGGTGCGCCCGACTCGATGGAGCGCCGCTGTGCCATCGACAACGCCATCCTGAACGCCCGGCTGCGGCATCCCGTTTTTTTCAAGGTGGAGGTCTTTATCGATGGCTAGGCTGGTTGCGCTCAATGAACGAGGGCAGCGGATCGGCGAGACGCACCCGCAGGCGAAGTACACCAATTTGGAGATCGCGGAGGTGCTCGCGCTTCGTGACCAAGGGATGAGTTATCTGGAAATCGCCAAGGTCCGCGGAATCCCGAAAAGCACCGTCGCCCACATCTGCCGCGGGGCTCGGCGATGTCAGACGCCTGCCAGATACTCGACGGTTGAACGTTAGAAAAGCCCGGCCCAGTGCCGGGTTTTTCACTTTGTTCAATAGGGGTGCGCGTGCCGCGTTTGACGACAAATAAAGTCATCGCACGACAACCGAAGCCGCCAACCATGCCCGACCTGATCAGCCTCGACGAAGCCGCAGAGCGCCTGAAGCTATCCCGCCGAACGATTGACCGCTACGTGAAGCGGGGCGAGTTCTGCGCGCTGTACGCCTTCCCCACCGGCCAGCTTCGTGTTGATGCGCACGATCTTGACGACTGGCTGCGAGCCTTCCGTAAAACCCCCGCCCGGAGTGAATCCCACCATGACCACAAAGCTTGACCAACTTGAACAGGAAATAGCGCTTGCCGAGCGCGCGGCGGCTGAAGCCGCCAAGGCCAACCATGCTGCGGGCGTCGAACTGGCCCGGACGCCGGCCAGCGCCGCCGCCCTGCAAGGTGCTCGCGATGCGGCCCAGAAGCTCGCGGCAGCCGAGGCCGATCTCGACATGCTCCGCAAGGCGCGCGTTGCCGCCCAGGCCGCCGACGACGCCGACGCGAAGGACGCCGCCCGTGCAAAGGCAGTCGGCCACCTAGAGGCCGCGGAGCGCCTGCAGGTGGAGCGCATCCAGGCCGCCGCAAAGATCGACGAGATCCTGGACACGCTGAAGGCTGCCTGTGCCGACTGGAAGAGCCTCTGCACAGAGATGCGGACCGAGTCGCACGCGTTCTTCAAGACCACAGTGTATGGCCGAGGGGGTCACGACTATTCCCTCAGCGTGACGGCAAGCGAGATCAGCGCCGCGATGGCCGCTGAGCTGGATACCGCGACGCACGGCATGAACGATCACCACGCGTTGCAGTTCAGCTACATGCGTCACCACGCCGGCCAGCCAGAACGGGCGACGGACGCGGCGCAGTGCATGGGCAATGTGTTGCTGACCCGCATGCGCGAGGTCGCCAAGAAGGAGGGCCTGCTGCAATGACCAACTTGAACACGCTCTACGACGCTCCGTCGTCCGTAGCGGCCAGGGCCAGTGAGGCTCAGGCCGCTCCCCAAGGCTCTGCGCCGCTCTCAACGCTCTATGACGCCCCCACGGGGCCCGTGCAGCAAACCCAGGCCGCTCCTCCCAGCGCGCGGGCACCACAGCCCCAAGTGGAACGGACGTCGGATGAGCGTGCCCAGGAGGCGTTCTATGGCAAGCCGGAAGAGGTGCCGGCCGTCGAGGTGCCCGAGAACATCAAGGCCATGCGGGAGGCTGATGGCCTCCGCGCGCTGTATTCGCCGCAGGGGAGCTACGCATCGGTACTGCCCGATGATCTGTGGGCCGGCGACGAGACCGCCAAGGCCATCCCCGAGCCGGTGCAGCGTGCGGCCCTTGCCGAGCTGCGCGAGATGGCCGCCGATCTGTCGATGTCGAATGATGACGTTCGCGCCCTGCAGTCCATCGCCCGGCAGATCCCCGAGGCGCCGAGCGACGCCGACCGCATCGTCTGGCGGGAGCAGGCTGTCACCCGCCTGAACGAGACCTACGGCAACGGCGCCGCCCAGGCATTCCGGGACGCCCGCGCCTTCATCGCGCAAGACCCCCGCCGCGCCAAGATCCTCGACAACAAGGGCCTTGGTGACCACCCCGACACTGTGCTCATGGTGGCCCGCCTGGCCCGGCAGGCACGCATGCAAGGAAAGCTGAAATGACGATTCGTGACCTGAATTTGATCTACTCCAAGGCGCAGGCCGTTCTCTTGGTCGGCGACACCGCATCAGCCAATTGCTTCGACGCGGGCAGTGCGCTGGCCTCCGATATCGGGCATGCGGTTGATGACGTGTTCCTGAGTGTCGTATGCAACACGGCCGCAACTTCCAGCGGTTCGGCGACCTTGCGGGCTGTTCTGCAGGATTCAGCGGATGGGGTGAATTTCTCCGACGTGATCGCCGGCCCCGTGCTCCCCGTGGCCCAGGTGGCGCGGGGCGTTGCGCTGCTGCAGATCCCGTTCCCCACACGGTTGCGGCGTTTCACCCAGGTGGTCTATCGGGTGGGCACGGCACCACTGACCGCCGGCAAGTTCGATGCGTTCGTCAGCATCGGAGTCCAGCGCAACGTTGCGCAGAAGAGCGGTTTCTTTGTTGCCTGATGGGGCCGCCCGTGAGGCGCGGGATTGTCCGAGCGGCTTGCCCAGCGCTCCGGGCTGCCGGCCTACGTGGTTCTATAACAGGTGGGCCACGAGGCCAACCCGGCGGAACCTGTCGCAGCCCGACATCCTGATGTTTCGTGTGCGGCGGATCTGGCCACATCCTGAGGCGGCTTGGCGGCTGCTCACGCCCGGGAGCTGGGCGGAGGCGCTGCTGCAGATCAGGCGCTGGGCGTGCGCGAAGCTGGACGGCGTGGCGGCGAACGATCCGAGGTGGTGAGCATCACTTTCGTGCCTATGTGATGTCGTTCATCGAGTGCTGGCGATTCAGAGGGTAAAGTCCAAAAGGGAGGTGTGCTTGCAGATATCAAGGCGATGGTACATGTCAATTGATTGATTTTTATGGATTTCTTCGATATAATGGTAGCTGTGGGCGGCGAAAAATTCGCCGCGGATTTGCGTTTAATCCTGCCAGATTGATGCAAGGCATTTTTTGTGGAGGGAGCATGGCAGATAAGACAAATTCCATGGCAGCCCTGTACGGGAAATTGCAGACCGTTGGCTACAGCCGCGCGTATATCAACTCGCTCCTTCCGGATTGGTGGGATGACGCTATTGCTGAAACGCAATCAGGGTATCAAGAGGCAAGTCTGCGGCTTGGCCATCTTTTTGGGGTTCAGCCTGGTACGCTTAGGAACCACGATGCACACCCGACTCTGTGTGTGCCATCCGGGCGTCGGTTCAAGCACCAGGTAGGGCATAAAGCGCAGCATCTCGATCTAGCTTGTGCATTGGCAATGTCGGCGGCGCGTCTTGTGTTCAAGGTTTTGCCGGCAAAAGTAGAGAGAGTCGTGATTCCTGAGGCGAGGTTAATTCGAGAGTGTCTGCTCCAGGAGAATGCCTACATCAGTTTTTCTGTGCTTCTCCAATATGTTTGGAGTCTTGGGATTCCGGTCATTTTTTTGCAGCATCTTCCCAGAAATACTAAGAAGATGGCGGGCCTAGCGTTTGAGTCTGAGGCTCAACCGGCAATTGTTCTAACGTCCGGTCGATCTCACGGATTCCTTCTTTTTGATTTGGCTCACGAACTTGCGCATATCGCTTTGGGGCATGTGGCGAATGGGCGATGCGTAGTTGATCAGGATATTGACGCTGGTGCCGATGATCCTGATGAGCGTGCGGCTAACCAGTACGCGATTGAGATACTCACAGGCAACCCAGATTGTAAGATTGTGCCAAGCGGTCGGGTGTTGCGTGGCCCTGAACTGGCCAAGGCAGCTATTCTCTACGGTGAGCAAAATAGAATAGACCCGCTGCACGTGGCTTTGAATTATGGGCATACTCAAGGGCATTGGGGAGTTGCACAGAGCGCTATTAAGGCAATATCTGAGGGTATGCCTACAGATCAGACTGTGTTGAGGAACAAGCTGCTTGCCGAGTTGCGAGAGAATGATATTGATGATGATGACTTGGCGGCCATTTCGCGTCTGATCGGTGCCCGTGTTGAGTGATTCTCCTCGCAGATAACGATCTTATTCTGAAGCTTGCTCAATGCAGCTTACTGCCAGACCTTCCCCAATTGCTTGGGGAAGGTGCTGGCTGCCCTGTTTTTGTCTTACCGACGGCGCGGTTTCAACTAATACCGAAGAGTGAGCAAAAGGCGCTTGCTAAGGCAGGAAACGAAGCTACGCTGCAGGCGTTGCGCACGTTCTTGGACGGTGCTAGCGAGTTACCTGAGGTGCAGGATGCCTCCTTGCTTGATGCGATGGATGGTGTGACAGGAATTGACGGCGGGGAGCAGTTGCTTTTCGCTGCAATGGTGGAGCTTGAACTGTCGACTTTGGCGACGGGTGATAGGCGCTCGCTACAGTCAGTTTTGTCAAACCAGGAAGTTCTTCCGCAAGTTTATGATGCACTGAACGATAGGGTTTTGACCTTCGAGAGCGCCATTCTTTTAGCGATACGAGAGTTTGGGTTTTTGGATGTGAAGGAGCGTCTGCTGACTTGCCCAAAACCTGACGGCATGTTGCGCTTAGTGTTGCGGGAGCAGATGGAAGAGCGTGACTTGGTTGATTGTCTCGTCTCTCATTGTCGAAGCCAGTATCAGTTCTTGGCTTGCAAAGATCGGCTGGCGGAGTATTTCGTCGAGGTGTGAAATGATCACCCCGCTGGTGATCACGTGGCACTCAGAGTCGCAGCTTGGGGGCATTTCTGGGGGCATAAATCTTAATTTGGCTTTAAAAGCCTTAGTAGGTAAGGGTGTTCGAGTCTCGCCCAAGCACCAAAAGCTCTTCAGCAGTACTCAAAAGCAAGCCGGAAAGCCCAGCAAAAACGGGGTTCCGGCTTTTTTTGCGTCTTTTGCTTCCGTGGCGCCTTTTTCTCAGCCCTCCAGTGCCGCCAGAAACTTCGCCCGGGCCTGTTCCAGTTCGGCTTTGCCGAGGCCTTCCGCCAGACGCAGGGCGGTGGTGTGGTAGCTGTCGAAGGCGGCCAGCACCCGGGCTTCGTCGACTTGCCGGGTTGTGGCCGGGGTGGGCGGCGGGGTATGGCCGTCCACCGGGCGCAGCACCGCGTGGCGCGGGATCATGCGCTGGCCGCCCTTTTCGGCGGCAGCGGTGATGGGGCCGGTCTTGGTGTAGATCTGGCCCTCGTATTCGAAGCGGGCGCCGATGGGCAGGTGATTCAGTTTCATGGCGTGAGCGTCCGGAAAAGCCGGGATTCTATGCGCGGGGTGCAGGGCTGGGCGGTCGGTCGGGCCGCGGCAGGCTAAGGTGCTTCCCGCACCACGCGGAAGCCGGTGCGGTTGTTGCCGCTGGAGAAGGTGTCGAAGGTTTCACGCGCGGCAAGCCGGGCTTCGTCGGGGCCGCTTTGCCAGGACCCGCCCCGGGCGACCTTGCGGCACAGGCCGACGCCGGACGCGAGAGAGTCGAAGAAGCCGTCGAGCACATTGCCGCCGCCGCTGGCCTGCTTTTTGTGCAGGGTTTCAAAGAGGTTCTCGCTGTAACACCCGTCGACCCATTCCGCGACGTTGCCGATCACGTCATGCAGCCCGAAATCGTTGGGGCGGAACTGGCCGACAGGAGAGGTCGCGACGAAGTGGTCGGTACACTGGAAGGCGGCGTCCGCGATATTGGCGTAGGCGCAGGGGGTGGCACCAGCGCGTGCGCCCGGGCGCACGTCGGCGCGGCCTGCCCGGGCCGCGTATTCCCACTCAAGCTCGCTGGGCAGGCGGTATTTCCGGCCGGTCTTGCTGGAAAGCCAGGTAAGGTAGGCGGTGATATCCGAATTGCTGACGCACACGACGGGGTGCGTGTCTTCCTGCTGGAAGCCTGGTGCGCTCCAGCGCCGGGTCAGGCCGTAGGACCAGGCCTTGCCGTCGAACTCGCCGCAGGGCATCGCGGGAACGTAGTTTGCCGAGCGGGTGAAGGCGGCAAACTGCCCGCGGGTGATCTCGAAGCGCCCCACGGTCAGGGGTTTCTGCAGTTGCCAGCGGATCTGCGGGCCTTCATCACTCCGGCGCCCCGCTTCGCTGTCGGGCGAGCCCAGTGCGATCTCTCCAGCCGGGATGATGACCAGCTCGGGGCAGTCGGCGCAATCACGCACTACCTCTGGTGCTGGTACCGGGGTGCTCACGGAGCGGACCGGTTCTGGCGCGCTTTCCGTCGAGGGCACGGCTACGGTGGGCCGGGGGGCGGGGCGGGGCTTGCGGGGCGCCGCCTCCCTGGGCGGCCGGGCCGGGGCGCGGGGCGCCTCGACATTGGGCGGCGGTGTGGCCTCCCGTTTCTCGAAGCCCGCCTCCGCAAACGGGCTACACAGCATGAGGGCGACGAGGGGCAGCGCGCGGAGGGTCATGGTTCGGGGAGGGGGCGGATGGGGGCTGGAGTCCGGTGGAAACAGGGGTGAAAGTGATCGGATGATATAGGGAATCAGTGGCAGGACAAAACCGGGGCAGGCGGCTCGGGCGCCCTGTTTTTTGCCCTGCCGGCGCGGCGCCCGGCAGCGTATGGCCGCAACGGCATGGTGCTAGAATCGGCTGCAAAGACGCGGGCTCGGGCCTGCTCATGCCGTCAGCCATTGGTGGCGATGAATGACATCCGGAATTGTGTGATGCGGGGTTCGCAATTGTGAAGAAATCGGCTTGGCCCATGGCACGCCTGCGGCTTCCGCACTCCTGGTGCTCTGCTTCATCTACGGTCGGGGGCTAGCAGGTGCCCAGCTCCGGAAACGACAGGACCATTGTGCTTGGGGGGGGCGCCAGCAGCGCCGGCAGCGTTCCGCCTGCCAACCCCGGCAGCAGCCCCAATTGCCTGCCCATGAACACCCGACTCGGCGAGTTCGAGATCGTGGGGCTTATTGGCGAAGGGGGCTTCGGCATTGTCTACCTGGCCTATGATCATTCCCTGGAACGCAAGGTCGCCCTGAAGGAGTACATGCCCGCGTCGCTGGCCTCCCGCACCCGGGATCTGCAGGTTTCGGTGCGTTCGGAGCGGCATCGCGAGACCTTCGAGGTGGGGCTGCGCAGTTTTGTGAATGAGGCGCGTCTGCTCGCCAAGTTCGACAACCCGGCGCTGGTCAAGGTCTACCGCTTCTGGGAGGACAGGGGCTCGGCCTACATGGCCATGCCCTTCTACGACGGGGTCACCCTGCGTGATGCCCTCAGGCAGCGCACCGGGGTGCCTGACGAGGGCTGGATCCGCCGGATTCTCGTGCCGCTGATGGATGCACTGGAGATCATGCATTCCGAAAGCTGTTTCCACCGGGACATTGCTCCGGACAACATCCTGCTGCTCAAGGATGAGCGTCCGGTGCTACTGGATTTTGGCGCCGCCCGCCGTGTGATCGGCGACATGACGCAGGCGCTGACGGTGATCCTCAAGCCCGGCTTTGCGCCTGTCGAGCAGTACGCCGAGATGCCCGGCCTGAAGCAGGGGGCGTGGACCGACATCTACGCCCTGGCGGCGGTCGTGTACTACATCCTCACCGGTCGCACGCCCCCGGCGTCGGTGGGACGCTTGATGAACGACACTTACCAGCCGCTGGCCACGCTGGCGGCGGGGGCCTACGACCCGACCTTCCTCGCCGGGCTGGATCAATGCCTGGCGGTCAAGGCCGATGAGCGCCCCCAGTCCATTGCCGCGATGCGGGACGCGCTGGGTTTTGGCGAGGCGCCCGTGCGCCCTCAGCCAGCCCCTCAGCCAGCCCCTCAGCCAGCCCCTCAGCCAGCCCCTCAGCCAGCCGAGTCGTCGCCCGTCTCACTGCCCGGCGCGGTGGCGCAGGATGATGCGCCGCGGGTCAGATCAAGCCTGACTCTTGCCGCCCCGCCGTCCAAAACGGAGGTAAAACCCACCCAGACGCGCACGCAGGGGCCGCTTGCCGATGCGGCATCGCCCATGCCCCCGGCGAAGGGCGGTCGCAGCGTGCTGGGGCCGGCGCTGGGCCTTGCGGCTGTCGTCCTGGCGGCGGTGGGCTACTTTGCCTTGAAGGGCGGTGATGAGGCGCCAAAGCCGGCTGCCGTGCCCGAGGTGGCCAAAGCGCCGGAGCCCGCCCCGGTGCATGTAGCGCCCGCGCCCGTCACCCCGGCACCGGCGGAGGTCGCTCAACCTGCGCTGCCGGCCGAGGTGGGCTGGAGCGAGGGGCTTCAGGCGCTGCGGGATGCGGGCCACCGGGAAATGACGCTGAGCGGGGTCAAGTCTGCGCTCACGGTGGGCAAGGATGCCCTGTCCTTTGCGCTCAGGAGCGAGCAGGCGGGTTACGTTTATCTCCTCCTGCTGGACAAGACCGACGGCAAGCTGTCGTTGATCTTTCCGAACACGCTGGATCTCGACAACCGGATTGCGGCTGGTGGGGCGATGCGCTTCCCGCGGGAGCGCTGGTCTTTCACCGCGGATGCCCCGGCCGGGGAATGGGAGGTACTGGTGATCGTTGCCGACAACAAGCGTGATTTTGCCGGGCTGGGGCTGGTGCCCCACGACGGCATTGCCAGCGCGCCGCTCAAGGACGTAGAGCAGGCCCTCGGCCGGCTTGGCCCGGGCAGCCTGGCGGGGGCGCCTGTGTGCCCGAAGGGCGAGGCCCGCTGTGCTGTCGATTTCGGTGCCAGGCACTTCAAGGTGACGGAGCTTGAGGCTCCGGCACAAAAGCACTAGCCCATTCTCCGCTCCATCATCTGCCAGTGCCTTCAGGGCGCGTGCGCTGTTCAAGCTGTAGCTGGGGGTGAAGGCATATCCCACCCGGAGTGCTGGCTCGGGTTGTCGCCCTGGGGGGGTGCCGATCTTGAGCCGCCGTGGGCTCAGTAGCCCAGGGCCCGCCCGATGAAGTTCTTCGGCACCCGGGCCTTGGGCACCCGCATGTCGAACCAGCTGCGCACATCCTCGTCCAGGCCGATGCCGTGCATGTAGTTGTAGAGCGCCTTGTTGAGGGCCACCCCCAGCGCGTCGTGGTCCACCCCGGTGGGGTCGATGAAGCCCACGTCGTTCTTGGCAAAGCGGATCGGCGGCAGGGGCTTGAGCTTCACGCCGTACTCTTCGGGGTTCTGGCCCACCGGTGAATGCACGGTGCACACGAAGCGGTGGAAGAAGCCCGACTGGATGCAGCCGGCGTCGAAGAGCTGGCGCACGTATTCCAGCGCGTCCACGGTGTCCTGCACGGTCTGGGTGGGGAAGCCGTACATCAGGTAGGCATGCACCAGGATGCCGGCATCGCTGAAGCCCTTGGTGACCCGGGCCACCTGGTCCACCGAAACCCCCTTCTTCATCAGCGTCAGCAGCCGGTCGGAGGCCACCTCCAGGCCGCCGGAGATGGCGATGCAGCCGCTGTCGGCGAGCTGCTGGCACAGCTCGGGGGTGAAGGATTTTTCAAAGCGGATGTTGCCCCACCACGAAATCGCCCGGTTGCGCCGGGCCAGCTCGTCGGCCAGGGCCTTGAGCACCTTGGGCGGAGCGGCCTCGTCCACGAAGTGGAAGCCGGTTTGGCCGGTTTCGGCAACGATGGCCTCGATGCGGTCCACCAGCAGGTCGGCGCCGGCGGCGTCGTAGCGGCCGATGTAGTCCAGGCTCACGTCGCAGAAGCTGCACTTCTTCCAGTAGCAGCCGTGGGCCACGGTGAGCTTGTTCCAGCGCCCGTCCGACCACATGCGGTGCATGGGGTTGAGCATGTCGAGGATGGACAGGTAGCTGTCCAGGGGCAGGCCGTCCCAGGTGGGGGTGCCGACCTCGGCAAAGGGCACGTCGGGTTCGACCAGATTGATGTAGCGCACCTGGCCGTCCTCGCGCACATAGGTGCGCACCAGGCGCGAGCGGCCGCGCTTGCCGGCCAGATGTTCCAGCAGGGCCAGCAGGGGGCGCTCGCCGTCGTCGAGGGTGATGTAGTCGAAGTAGTCGAAGACCCGCGGCTCGGCCAGCTCCCTCAGCTCGGTGTTCACAAAGCCGCCGCCCAGCACGGTGACAATGGCCGGGTGCCGGGCCTTGAGGGTCTGGGCGATGCGGAAGGCCGCGTACACCGAGCCGGGGAAGGGCACCGACAGAAGCACCACCTGCGGCTGATGGCGCTGGATGGCGCTCAGGGTGAGGGATTCGAGGGTGTCATCCACCAGGGTCGGTGGGGCCGCCAGGGCCGTGGCCAGGGGTTCGAAGCTGGGCTGGGCCATGGCCAGGGATTCGGCATAGCGCACAAACTCGAAGCGCGGGTCGCCCGCTTCACGCAGCACGTCGGCCAGATCGTTGAGATAGAGGGTGGCCAGGTGGCGGGCCTTGTCCTGCACCCCCAGGGCGCCGAAGGCCCAGGCCAGTGGGTCGCCGCCGTCAGGGTCGTAGTAGGCGTCGAGGGAGGCAAAGCGCGGCCCCTCGGGCAGAAAGGCGCGGCTGGCGATGCGGTGGGCCAGGGTGGGGTCGCGCCCCTGCAGAAAGGCGATCGTCGGGGCGATGGTGGCCCGGTAGCGCTCGAAGGCGCCTTCGAAGGTCTGCAGCGTTGCCGATCGCTTCTTGCCGGGGAGCGCCCGGGCCCGTTCGCGCAGGGCCTCCAGGCCGGTGGGCGAGAACAGGGTGAGCACCAGTCGCAGGGCCAGGTCGTCCTGTACCGCGTCCACGCCGCGGCTGCGCAAAAAGCCGGTGAGGTAGGCGGTGGACGGGTAGGGCGTGTTGAGCTGCGTCATCGGCGGGATGAGCGACAGCACGCGGGGGGCGGCCCGGGGCGTCGCCGGGGCGCCGGTGGTTTCGGTCATGGTGGCGTGGGCCCGCAGGCCGGCAGGGGTGAGGCCGGAATGATAGCGGGGATGGCCGGTGGGGCCGAGCCCCCGCGGCACCTAGTCCGCCGTATGGCGCCGGTAGTACAGGCCCGCGGCCACCGTCAGCAGGCCGCACAGCGCCAGGGTTGGACGCACACCGACAGCGTGGGCCAGGCTGCCCACCACAAAGCTGCCCAGGGGCGCTACGCCGAGAAAGGCCATGGTGAACAGGGCCATCACCCGGCCCCGGAAGGCGTTGTCCACCCGGGTCTGGATCAGGGTGTTGCTGCCCGCCACGGTGATGATGATGGCCAGGCCCAGGGCCAGCAGCACCGGCACGGCCATCCACAGGGCCGGCGACAGGCCGAACAGGGCCACGCACACGCCTACCGCCGGCGCCGCCAGCGCCACCTTGCGGGTCAGGCCGGCGGTGTCCTGGCGGCTGGCCAGATAGGCACTGCCGAGCAGTGACCCGGCTCCCGAGCAGCCCAGCAGCAGCCCGTACAGGCGCGCGTCGCCGCCGAAGATCTCCCGGGCGAACAGCGGCATCAGCACCACATAAGGTGCTGCCAGGAAACTGACGGTGGCCACCAGCAGCAGCGAGGCGCGGATCTCCGCCTGCCCGGCGGCGTAGGCCAGGCCTTCACGCAGGGCCTGGAGGGGCGGCGCGGGGGGCTTGCGCGCCTCGCCGGCCGGCAGGCGGATGGCCAGCAGGGCCAGCAGCACCGCCAGGTAGGACAGCCCGTTGAGCAGAAAGCACACCGCCTCGCCGGCCAGCGCCACCACAAATCCGGCGAGGCTCGGGCCAACGAAGCGTGCCGAGTTCATCAGAAACGAATTGAGAGCGATGGCATTGGGCAGGTCGGCCTTGTTGTCTACCAACTGCACCGCAATGGCCTGGCGGGTCGGCACGTCCAGCGCATTGATCAGGCCCAGCCCGAAGGCCAGCGCGATGAGGTGCGCCGGGGTGGCGCTGCCCTGCCAGGCCAGCACCGCCAGCCCCAGGGCCTGCACCATCGAAAGAGCCTGGGTGGCCAGCAGCAGGCGGCGTTTGTCGAAGCGGTCGGTGATCACTCCGCCGATGGCGCTGAAAACCAGGATCGGGAACTGGCTGGCAAAGCCCACCACGCCCAGCACCAGCGCCGACCCGGTGAGGCGGTAGGCCAGCCACACCATGGCCACCTGCTGCATCCAGGTGCCCGCCAGGGAAATCAGCTGGCCGGCAAAGTAGATGCGGTAATTGCGGGATTCAAGGGCGCGGAGGATGGGCGGCATGGAAGGCATCAAAACAGGTGGGTGGCCGAAGGTAGCCCGGCTGGCGGACGAAGGAAAGCCCAACGCCCCAGCCTGCCCGCCACCCTGCGCATGCTATCGTTTCCGAGCCCATCCTTTTGACATGCACAGGGAGATTTCCATGCAGTGGTATCTGAAAGCACTCAGGCAGTACGCCGATTTCAAGGGCCGCGCCCAGCGCAAGGAATACTGGATGTTCACCCTCTTCAACCTGATCATCATGGTCGTGCTGCAGCTGGTCGGCGGCGGCGGTGAGGGCGGCATGGGCGACGTGCTGTCGGGCATCTACAGCCTCGGCGTGCTGCTGCCCAGCGTCGGCGTGACGGTGCGCCGCCTCCACGACATCGGCAAATCCGGCTGGTGGGCTTTGCTGATGATCGTGCCCCTCATCGGCGCGCTGGTGTTGATCTACTTTGCCGTGCAGGACAGCCAGGAGGGGAGCAATGAGTATGGGCCGAATCCGAAGGGCTTGGCGTTGCCAGGGTGATACCCACCGCCTTTAAAGGCGGCGGATCGCCTGGCCTCCGACGTCATGGCATGTCGGAGGCCAGGCGCCTGCTCAATCAGCTTCCCGAAGCCGGGCGCGAATCTCCGCCAAAGTGGTCTTGCCCAGCATGCGGCCATCCCGGAAGACGGGGCACAGTTCGCCCAGCAGGCTGTCTTGGCGCACCTGTCGATCACGGAGAACATAGCGCCCGTCGTCGATGTCGACCCGCAGATAACCTTGCGCCGAGCGCTTGGTGCCGTTGTCTGTCACCGGATCCTTGACCAACTCCCGTACGTTCCCGTTCACGATGCCGGCGGTGGCCTTCATGGCCCACCCGAAGCAGTCGCGGGTCAGGTACTGGTAGGTGTAGGAGCCGATGCCGAACACCACGTTGCCCGAGGCGAAGCCCTTGGCGGCCAATCGGGCCAGAATGCGCTGGCCGCGCTCCAGTGTGATCGAATCGCCGTAGATCAGGCCGACCCGCGGGTTCAGAAGCCTATGGCCGGTAGCCGTCAGGCTGCCGCCGAATAGGTCCCACAGGCATTCAACGGCCCCTTTTACTTCGGCAGCCGAAACCCGGGCTCCCAACAGTGCTTTTCCGTCTTTCCGCTCCACCACGAAGTAGCGGCCCGCCAGGCAGACAGTTTCAGTACTCACCTGATCAACCTCCTCGGCGGTGTCGATGACGGTTGTCGTTAGGCCGGACAGGATCAGCACCGGATCGCCGCTGTCTGGGCGGAAAACAACCTTCGCGTTGCCCAGGGCGTCCGGGCGTCGGGCGAGGATCTCCGGGCGCAAGGCTTCTGCGCATTCGGTGATGACTTTCCAGAAGTTCCAGGTGTCACTCACGATGGACACGATGCCCGCCGGATAGACCTCGGTGATCAGCCGTCGGATGGTGTCTGGCTCGGAGGCTTCGAGCCCCATGCACATCACGCTGTGTTCCGTTGCCGGTACGGAGCCGCCGATGAGTTCGGCCTCGGCATCGGCGTCGTAGTACTCCTCCAGGAAGTCGATGGCCGATACCGTGTCGGTGCCGGTGAAGGACAGCAAGTGAGCCGCGCCGCTGACCATCGCCCTCTCGATGCCGTCGATCCCCCGCATCGAAAAGTCGTGGCCCTGCCAGGGTACGAACTCGGCGGGCGTGCCCGTGAGCGCCGCGTAGTGCTCGAACAGGCGACGGAACTCCCGGGCGATGGTGGCCACGGTCGATGCTTTCCAGAGTTCGGCACTCATGGCCGTCTCCAGGTAATTGGTCACCCAGAAGAACTCCGGCAAGGTGTTCACGATGGTGAGGGCGGGTACGCGCATGGGAATGAGGCTCCCTTCGGGCAGGGCGCGAATTTCCACCGGCAGATAGCCCAGCGCGTGCAAGGCCTCGATGTGGGTGACCGGTACTGCACCGTCACCCAGTGCGGTGTCCATGCGTCGCTTGTAACGGCGTACTGCCACGTCGCGAGCTTGGTCGAAGAAGCTCTGCTTCCAGCTATCGATCAGGAAGGCCTGCATGAAGGCCTGGAGGCCAAACCACACCACCCTCCCGTCGAAGGCCGGCAGGCCGTCAAGGCTCTCCCGGATGACAGGTGCAAGCCGGTCCGAGCGGGGTGTCCAGTTGGAGTAAACCTCGGTGGTGCCCTGGGGATACTGGAAGATGTGCCCGGTCTTGTAGAAATCCAGGGCAGTCGGTGCGAACAGCGAGTACATGATCAGGCTCCTTGGGTGAGGGAGACCAGGCCCGGGACACGGGAGTTGGTCCAGTCGTAGGGGGTGAAGACTTTGTCATAGGCGGCGAGGAGTGCTGCTGGCCCCTGACTGAAAATGGCGTGGGTGATGTAGAGGAAGCGTCCGCCTTCCGGTATGAAAGGCATCGCGGCAGCAAGCTCCAGGAAGGTTCGGCCGCCGTCGCAGATGTCATCCACCACCAGCACGGGGTGCGTCGGCGGCAGGGGCGCGGCCAGCTCCAGGCCTGTGATGCGCCCTGTCCGTGGGTCGCGCTGCTTGCGCGCGGAGACCACCTGATCAATGCCCAACCGGCGTGCCAGATCCTGAACTCGCCGCAGGGCGCCCGCATCGGGTGCCAGCAGCGTCACCCCGTTCTTGAAGGCAGGGTCTTCCAGCACTTGCTGCACGAACACAGATACATCCCGTACCCGGACCCGGTCCAGAAGGGCCGGGGCCACGTCGCTGTGGGGGTCGGTGACGGTGACGGTGCGATAGTCCTGGGCATTGATGAGTGAGCAAAACACCTTGATCGACAGGGCTTCGCCCGGATTGCAGACCCTGTCCTGGCGGGCATAGGGAATGTAGGGCATGTCCAGATCAATGGGCGTCTGCCCGCCGGCCTGCTGGCGCAGGGCATTGGTCAGCAGCAGCAAGGCCATGACGTCGTCCGCGCTGCGCAGCAGGGCGTGAATGCGGATTGCGGAGAGGCCTTCCGGATCGATGGCCAGACGCACCTGGATCTCTCCACCCGGAAAACGGAAAACCTCCGGAACGCACTGACAGAGCGTTTGCGTGCTGCGAGGGTAGCGAAGTTCAACAGAAAGCATGACGGCGACTCCTTTGTTAGTTGCGATGTGCAACTAAGTGGTTTGCACTTTAATCTAGTTAGTTGTAATTTGCAACTAACTAGATTAAAGATATTCGTTCGTCATTTTCTCTTGCTTTCAGGTGCTACGGAAAGGGTGGATGCCGTCAGTGTTCTACTTGCGGGTGGTCAGGCTGCGGTCGAAGGCCGTGTAGCCCTGGAAGGAGTACAGCCGGGCCGGGCGGTGGGTGCCTGCAGTGAATTCCTCGCTGGGCGTCACGAAAGCGAGTTCTTCAATCTTGCGACGAAAGCTGGACTTGTCCAGCGCTTGCCCGAGCACCTGTTCATAGACTTCCTGCAGCTCCCGGAGGGTGAAGCGTTCGGGCAGCAGCGCGCAGGGCAGGGATGAATAGCCCGCCTTGCTGCGCAGGCGCTGGACCGCCTGGGCGACGATCTCCCGATGATCGAAGGCCAGTTCGGGCAGTGCGTCCACCCGCGCGTAGCTGAACACGGGTGAGCCACTACTGCGCAGCGCTTCGATGGGGGACAGGGCCACAAAGGCGATGCTGACTGACCAGCCTCGGGGATCGCGCTCCGGGCCGGAGAACACGCAGAGCTGTTCCAGATGACGAGGTATGAAGCCCGTCTTCTGGCGAAGGACTCGATAAGCGGTGTCGAGGGCGCAGCTATCCTCCTCCGGATGGACGAAGCCCCCTGGCAGGGCCTTGATGCCCTTGAAGGGATCTGCCGAGCGCTCATGCAGGGCGACCTTGAGCTGGCCGTCCTCGAGGGTCAGTAGAACGGCGTCGACAGTGAGAATGGGCTGCGGGCGGGGCATGATGTAGTTGCCGGGAGGAACGGGCGCCAATGTGCCATCGGCCCCATCGTAAGGCAATCTTCCTGCCAGGAGCTCTGTTGCCGACCTCAGCCCGGCCCCACCCGCTCCCCCATCACATGCGTCGCCACCACGCATCGCTCGTCCCCCAGAATCATCAACGCAAACAGCCTCTCCGCCAGACTGCGCGTGTTGTCCATGCGCCAGGCGAGCTCCGGCGTGGCGGTCCAGTCGAGGACGGTGAAGTCGGCTTCGTGGCCGGGCTGGAAGTTGCCGATGTGCTCGTCCAGGTAAAGGGCGCGGGCGCCGCCCAGGGTGGCGAGATACCAGCCGCGCATGGCGGATAGCGGGGTGCCGTGGATCTGGCTGGCCTCGTAGGCCTGGCCGAGGCTGCGGATCAGGCTGAAGCCGGTGCCGCCGCCCACATCGGTGGCGAGGCCTACGTGCAGGCCGGCGGCGGTGCTGGCGGCGTAGTCGAAGGCGCCGCTGCCGAGGAAGAAGTTGGAGGTGGGGCAGAAGGCGGCGGCGGCGCCGCTGGCGGCCATCTGCCGGCGCTCGGCGTCGGAGAGGTGAATGCAGTGGCCGTAGATCGTGCGCGGGGCGAGCAGGCCGTAGTGGGCGTAGACGTCCAGGTAGCTGCTGCGCTCGGGGAAGAGCTGCCGCACCCAGTCGATCTCGGCGCGGTTCTCGGCCAGGTGGGTCTGCAGGTGCAGGTCGGGGCGGGAGGCGAAGAGTTCGCCGGTGGCCTGGAGTTGTTCGCGGGTGGAGGTGGGGGCGAAGCGCGGGGTCAGGGTGTAGCCCAGGCGGCCCTTGCCGTGCCAGCGTTCGATCAGGGCCTGGCTGTCGGCGCGGCCCGATTCAGCCGTGTCGCGCAGGGTGTCGGGGCAGTGGCGGTCCATCAGCACCTTGCCGCACAGCATGCGCAGGTCTTTTGCCTCGGCGGCGCGGAAGAAGGCATCCACCGAGTGGGCATGCACGGTGGCAAATACCGAGGCGGTGGTGGTGCCGTGGGCGAGCAGGCGGTCTACCACGAAGGCAGCGGTCTTCTCGGCCACGGTGTAGTCGGCAAAGCGGCTTTCGGCGGGGAAGGTGTAGTCGTTGAGCCAATCCAGCAACTGGCGCCCGTAGGAGCCGATCACCCCGGCCTGGGGGTAGTGGATGTGGGTGTCCACCAGGCCGGGCAGCACCAGCTTGCCGCGGTGGTCGTGGAAGGTGGCCGCGGCGCGCACATCCGGCGGCATGTTGGCGCGGATGGCGGCCCAGGGGCCGGCGGCGCGGATGTGGCCGTTGGTGATCCACAGGGCGCCGTCGTCGAAGAACTCCCAGGCGGCAGGGTCGTCCGCCGGGCCGGGGTCATTGAGGTAGTGGAGGATCTGGCCGCGGACCAGGGCGTGCTTCTCGGACATGGATTTAGTGGCTTTCGGCGAGCTGGCGGGCAAGGCGGTTATGGTGATGGACCACGCGACCGAGATCCACCGTTTGCAGGATGCCGCCCACCACCACCGGGCGGCCATTGATGAGGCTCAGATCCACCTGTTCCGGCGCGCAGAACACCAGGGCGGCCACCGGGTCGTGCACAGCGCCGCCGGACAGGGCCAGGGTGTCGGCGCGGAAGGCGATCAGATCGGCGCTCATGCCCGGGGCGAGGGCGCCGATGTCGTCCCGGCCCAGCACGCGGGCACCGCCCAGGGTGGCCAGTTCCAGGGCCTGACGGGCGTTCATGGCCGCCGGGCCGTGGCCCACCCGGGCCAGCAACATGGCCTGGCGGGCTTCGCCGAGCAGGTCGGCGCCGTCGTTGGAGGCGGAGCCGTCCACCCCCAGGCCCACTGCCACGCCGGCCGCCCGCATGGCCGGAATGGGGGCGATGCCCGAGGCCAGGCGCATGTTGGAGCAGGGGCAGTGGGCCACACCCGTGCCGGTGCGGGCAAACAGGGCAATGCCCGCCTCGTCCAGCTTCACGCAGTGGGCGTGCCACACATCAGGCCCCACCCAGCCCAGGCTCTCGGCGTACTCGGCGGGGGTCATGCCGAAGCGCTCGCGGCTGTAGGCCACGTCGTTGTCGTTCTCGGCCAGGTGGGTGTGCAGCGACACCCCATAGCTGCGCGCCAGCACGGCCGATTCGCGCATCAGGTCGGTGCTCACCGAGAAGGGCGAACAGGGCGCCAGGGCCACCCGCAGCATGGCGTGGCGGGCCGGGTCGTGCCAGGTCTCGATGAGGCGGCGGCTGTCGGCCAGGATGGCGGCTTCGTCTTCCACCAGATGGTCCGGCGGCAGGCCGCCCGCCGATCGCCCGACGCTCATGCTGCCGCGGCAGGCATGGAAGCGCATGCCGATCTCCTGCGCCGCCTCGATGCTGTCGTCCAGCCGGCTGCCGTTGGGGTAGATGTAGAGGTGGTCGGACGAGGTGGTGCAGCCGGACAGGATCAGCTCGGCCATGGCGGTGAGGGTGGAGGCGCGGATCATCTCGGGCGTCAGCCCGCCCCACAGGGGGTAGAGCGTTTGCAGCCAGCCAAACAGCTCGGCGTCCTGGGCCCCGGGCACGGCGCGGGTGAGGCTCTGGTACATGTGGTGATGGGTGTTCACCAGCCCGGGCAGCACGATGCGGCCGCGCAGATCGATGACTTCATCCGCCGTATCCGGCAGCTCGGCCGTGGGGCCGACGGCTTCGATCACCCCGCCACGGACGAACACCCCACCGTCGGGGATCTCGCGGCGGTGGGCGTCCATGGTGACGAGGACGTCGGCGTGGTGGAGGAGGAGGGTTTTGGTGTTCATCGCCTTCTTCGTTTGGGTTCTTGCGGGGGATTTCCCGGTTTCTTGCATTACGTTGGCCGGGAATTCGCCCCGGCGGGCGACCTTCTTCTTTGCTTCGCCAAAGAAGAAGGCAAGAAAGGCGACCCGGCCACCCCGGTCATTCGCTGCGCGAATGACTGCCCTGCGCTGCTCCCAGCAGGCGGCCGGCGCGGAACTCGCCCTTCGGGCTCAGACAGCCGCGCCGGACTTCCCCGCCTGCTGGTGCGCTGCTCGGCGGGTCGGAACGGGCTTTTCGGATACACCGAGCCCCTGCGGAAATTGAGTCGGGCACTGGCCCTTGATCACCTGCATTTCCTTTCCCCTCTGGCGCGCCGACTGGAGGTGATGACGGGCGGAAAAAGGGCTTCGCATGTTTGAGCCCGCAGGGCGAGTTTGCGAAGACCCCGCCCGGCATTGCCGGAAGGAGGGAACCCCCGAAGGGGGCGCGACAGCGGGGTACGTTTTCTTGCCTTCTTCTTTGTCGTACAACAAAGAAGAAGGTCGGCCGCCGGGCCGAGACCCGGCCAACGATACGCAAATAACCGGAAAGCCGACCAGCAATGGCACATCGCACCCAGGTCGAATGAACTCGACCCCCACCATCTTCACGGCATCCACGGCTTCCCCAGCGAAGCCGGCAGGTTCAGCTGCAACAGCCGCTTGTCCCGGGAGATCAGCACCAGCACCACTACGGTCGCCAGATAGGGTAGTGCGGCCAGGAGCTGCACCGGCAGCGCGATGCCCAGCCCCTGGGCATGGAATTGCAGGATGGTCACGCCGCCGAAGAGCCAGGCACCTAGCAGCAGGCGGGTCGGGTTCCAGGCGGCAAACACCACCAGGGCCACCGCGATCCAGCCCCGGCCGGCGACCATGTTCTGCACCCACAGGGGCGTATACACCGTGGACAGATAGGCCCCGCCGATGCCCGCCATGGCGCCGCCGAACAGGGTGGCAGCGTAGCGGATGGCGATGACCGGGTAGCCGATGGCGTGGGCGGCGTCGGGGGCCTCGCCCACTGCCTTGAGGATCAGGCCCAGGCGGGTCCTTTTGAGTACCCACCACACGCCGGCAAAGCTCAGCAGGCCCAGGTAGGTGACGGCGTCCTGGTGGAAGAGCACCGGGCCGAGCACCGGAATCTCCGACAGGCCGGGGATGTCCAGGGGCGGCAGGCCGGGCAGGCTGTAGCTCACGTAATGCTGGCCGATGAAGGCCGACAGGCCGATGCCGAAGATGGTCAGGGCCAGGCCACAGGCCGCCTGGTTGGCGGCCATCGACAGGGACAGAACGGCGAAGATCAGCGCGGCCATGGCGCCGCCGATGGCGCCTGCAGGCAGGCCGGCCAGGGCGCCACTGCCCGAGTGGGCCGCCGCGGCAAAGCCGGCCACCGCGCCGATCAGCATCATGCCCTCGACGCCCAGGTTGATGACGCCGGTACGCTCGGCCACCAGCTCGCCCAGGCCGGCAAAGATCAGCGGTGTGGCGGCGGCCAGGGTGCCGGCGAGGACGGGGATCAGATGTTCGAGCATGGAGCCTCCGGGGGGGGATACAGGTGTCGGGCGGAGGGGCAGTGCCGGCCCCTCATGCGTAGGCCGGCTTGGGCCGGGGCTTGAGGCGGTAATCCACGAACACGTCGGCCCCCAGCAGGAAGAACAGCAGCATCCCCTGGAACAGCCCGGTGATGGCCGCCGGCAACTGCAACGCCACCTGGGCGGCCTCGCCCCCCAGGTAGAGCAGGGCCATCAGCAGGCCGGCCAGCACGATGCCGATGGCGTTGAGCCGCCCCAGGTAAGCCACGATGATGGCGGCGAAGCCGTAGCCCGGCGAGATGTTGAGGTTGAGCTGGCCCACCGGCCCTGCCACCTCGCCTACCCCGGCCAGGCCGGCGGTGAGGCCCGACAGCACCAGGCTCAGCCACACCGTGCGATCGGCCGAGAAGCCGGCGTAGCGGGCCGCAGCCGGGGCCAGCCCGCCCACGGTGAGCTGGTAGGCCAGGAAGCTGCGGGAGGTGAAGAACCAGAAGGCCAGGGAGGCAAAGGCGGCGATGAGCAGCGAGGCATTCACCCGCATGCCCTCGAACCAGGGGGTAAACAGAGCCGGGTCGCCAAACAGGATGGACTGGGGGAAGTTCATGCCTTCCGGGTCACGCCAGGGGCCATTCACCATGTAGGACAGGGCAAAGGTGGCCACGTAGGCCAGCATCAGGGTGGTGAGGGTTTCCTGGGCGTTGAAGCGGGTGCGCAGCAGGGCCGGGATGGCGCCCCACAGGGCGCCGCCGATGGCTCCGGCGATGACCATCAGCGGCAGCACCCACCAGGCGTCCACCCCGTCGAAGGCGATGGCCACGCCGCCGCCGGCCAGGGCGCCCATGATGAGCTGGCCCTCGGCGCCGATGTTGTAGATGCGTGCCCGAAAGCCGATGGCCAGACCCTGGGCGATGAGGATCAGCGGCCCGGCCTTGACCATCAGCTCGCTCCAGCCGTTGCCCGACGACAGGGGCTGGATGAAGAACACGCCAAAGGCTTCGACCGGGCTCTTGCCCAGGGACAGGAAGAGCAGGGAGCCGACGGCCAGGGTCAGGCCGATGGCGATCAGGGGCGCCAGCAGGCGCATCGACGTCGATGGGGTGGGGCGGGCTTCAAGCAGCGGCATGGTCGGGCTCCCGGTCGGTGGCGTGAGCGTCGGCAAACAGGCCGGACATCTGCATGCCGATCTTCTCGGCATTGGTTTGTGCCTTGGGCACGGCATCGGACAATCTGCCTTCGGCCAGCACGGCGATGCGGTCGCAGATCTCGAACAGCTCTTCCAGCTCTTCGGAGATCACCAGGATGGCCACCCCCTCGCGGGACAGGTCGATCAGGGTCTGGCGCAGGAAGGCGGCTGCCCCCACGTCCACGCCCCATGTGGGTTGGGCGACGACCATGGCGATGGGTTTCTGCATGATCTCGCGGCCGACGATGAACTTCTGCAGGTTGCCGCCGGAGAGGCTGCGCGCCGCTGCGCCGGGCCCTCCGCAGCGCACGTCAAAGCGTTCGATGCAGGTCTTGGCGAAGGCCCAGGCGGCCTTGGGGCGCAGCAGGCCGTGCTTGACCAGGCCCTGGCCGTGGGCCGACAGGGTGGCGTTGTCGGCCAGGCTCATGGGGGGCACCGCGCCGCGGCCCAGGCGCTCTTCGGGCACAAAGGCCAGGCCCTGCTTGCGCCGCCGCCCGGCGTCCAGGTGGCCCACCGGCGTGCCGGCCAGGCTCACGGTGCTGGCGGGGCCGGTGGTCTCGCCCGACAGGGCCGCCAGCAGCTCGGCCTGGCCGTTGCCGGAGATGCCGGCAATGCCGAGGATCTCGCCACGGCGCACTTCCAGGGCGATGTCCTTGAGGGCGGTGCCGAAGGGGTCGTCGGGGGTGTGGGAGAGGCCGCGCACGCTGAGCACCGGCGTGGCCTCGCCGGCAAAGGCCGGCACCGCGCACACCGGCAGCTCGCGGCCGATCATCATGCGGGCCAGGCTGGCCGGGGTCTCCTGGGACGGGGTGGCGGTGCCGGTAACCTTGCCACCGCGCATCACCGTGGCGCTGTGGCACAGGCTCTGGATCTCGTGCAGCTTGTGGCTGATGTAGAGGATGCTGACTCCCTCCGACGACAGGCGGCGCAGGGTCTCGAAGAGCTTCTGCACGGCCGGGGGGGTGAGCACCGAGGTGGGCTCGTCGAGGATCAGCAGCTGGGGGGCCTGGAGCAGGCAGCGTACGATCTCCACCCGCTGGCGCTCGCCCACCGACAGGCTATGTACCAGGCGTTGCGGGTCCAGGGGCAGGCCGTAGCGCTGGGACACCTCGCTGACCCGTTCGGCAAGGCCCTTCAGGTCGAAAGGCTCGTCCAGGGCCAGGGCGATGTTCTCCACCACCGTCAGCGTCTCGAACAGGGAGAAATGCTGGAACACCATGCCGATGCCCAGGCGGCGGGCCTCGGCCGGGTTGGCGATGACCACCTCCCGCCCGTTCCACTGGATCTGGCCGGCGTCGGCCTGCACCGCCCCGTAGATGATCTTCATCAGCGTGCTCTTGCCGGCGCCGTTCTCGCCGAGCACGGCGTGGATCTCGCCGGGGGCGACCTTGAGGTGGATGCCGTCGTTGGCCACCACGCTGGGGTAGCGCTTGGTGATGCCGCTCAGTTCCAGGCGTGCAGTGTCGCGGGGAGGGCCGCTGAAAGGGGGCGGGGATGTGCTCACGGGCGGGCTCCGGACAAGAGGAAGGGGGTGATGGCCACCGGCCGCGCGGCCCGGGCCACGGCCTGGCGCGCCTCGCGCACCTGCAGCAACTGGGCCGCCACCGACAGGGCAATGGCGCCGGGCTGCTTGCTGTCGATGCCGGGGATGCCGATGGGGCAGGTCATGTCGGGCAGGCGCTCGGTGGGCAGGCCGCGGGCGATCAGGCGGTGCTCGAAGCTGGCGCGCTTGGTGCGCGAGCCGATCAGGCCGAAGAAGGCAAAATCGTGGCGGGTGAAGATGGCCTCGCAGAGGCTGAAGTCCAGGCTGTGGTCGTGGGTCAGGACCAGGAAGTAGCTGCCCGCCGGGGCGTCGTAGATCTCGGTGGTGGGGATATCGGTATTCACGGTGAACACCCCCTCTGGGACGGCCGCCGGAAAGATGTCGTCCCGGGTGTCCACCCAGGTGATCTGGGCGCCCAGGGGCGCCAGGGCGTGGATGATGGCCTCGCCCACGTGGCCGGCGCCAAACACGATCACCGGAAAGCGCTCGCTGGCCACCTGCTGCTCGAACTGCCAGTGGCCGCCATCCGACCAGAATTGGGCAGGCTCGCCGCGGCCGGGGTCGGCGTCGGAGAGGGACCACAGGCTGCCCTCGTCACCCGACAGCAGGCGGCGCTGCAGGGTGCCGCCAGCGGCCACCGCCTCGGCCCGGGTGCGCCAGACGTCGGCTTCCGCCACGCCGATGCGCTCCAGGGCCAGCCATACCACGCCGCCGCAGCACTGCCCCAGGGAGGCGCCGAGGGCGAAGCGCATCAGCCGCGGTGCACCGCCATCCACCAGCAGCTCCCGGGCGGTGGTGCTGGCCAGCCATTCCAGGTGGCCACCGCCGATGGTGTCGACGATGCTGGCGCGGCCCACCAGCATGGTGGCGCCCGCCTCGCGGGGGGTGGAGCCGTCGGCCCGCACCACCGTGACCACCACCGCCGGCTGACCGGCCTCCAGCCAGTTGGCAAGGGTATGTAACCAGTCGTTCATGGTGACACCTCCAGACGGGGGGAGTGGGGAAGCTCTGTGTGGGTCACAGCTCGCCTCCGCTCAGGGCCTTGAGGATGGCCTCGGGGGTGGCGGGGGCGTCGAGCTGGGGCCGGGCGCCGGGGCCGAGGGCTGCGGCCACCGCATCGCGCAGGGCGAAGAACACCGAGAAGGCCAGCATCAGCGGCGGCTCGCCCACGGCCTTGGAGCGGTGGATGCTGTCTTCCACGTTGGTGTTGTCGAACAGCGCCACGCGGAAATCCCGGGGCAGGTCGGACACGGCGGGGATCTTGTAGGTGGAGGGGGCGTGGGTGGCGAGGCGGCCGTCGCTGGCATAGACCAGCTCCTCGGTGGTCAGCCAGCCCATACCCTGGATGAAGCCGCCCTCGATCTGGCCGATGTCGATGGCCGGGTTGATGGAGCGGCCCGCGTCGTGAAGGATGTCCACCCGCAGCACCTTCGATTCGCCGGTGAGGGTGTCGATGGCCACCTCGCTCACCGAGGCGCCGTAGGCAAAGTAGAAGAAGGGCCGCCCCTGCATGGTGACGGGGTCGTAGTGGATCTTCGGGGTCTTGTAGAAGCCGGCGTCCCACAGCTGGATGCGCGCCCGGTAGGCGTCGGCCACCACTTCGCCAAAGGCGGCGTCGAAGCCCGGGGCGGTGACGCGGCCGTTGGCAAACCGCAGGGCTTCCTGGGGCGCGCCCAGGCGCTCGGCCACGAAGCCGGCGATGCGTGCGCGGATGGCCTGGCAGGCGGCCTGGGCGGCCTTGCCGTTGAGGTCGGTGCCGCTGGAGGCGGCGGTGGCCGAGGTGTTGGGCACCCGGCTGGTGTCGGTGGACGACAGGCGCACGTCCTCCACCGGCAGGCCGAATTCGTGGGCGACGATCTGGCGGATCTTGGTGTACAGGCCCTGGCCCATCTCGGTGCCGCCGTGGCTCACCAGCACGGTGCCGTCGTTGGACACATGCACCAGTGCCCCGGCCTGGTTGTAGAAGGTGGCGGTGAAGGAGATGCCGAACTTCACCGGGGTCAGGGCCAGCCCCTTCTTGATGACCGGGCTGGTGGCATTGAAGGTGTCGATGGCGGCGCGACGGGTGGCGTAGTCGCTGCTGGCGGCCAGCTGGGCCACCAGCGGGGCGATCACGTTGTCCTCCACCTGCATGCCGTAGTGGGTGACATTGCGCTGCTTGCCGGCGCTGTCGCCGTAGAAGTTGGCCCGGCGCACGGCCAGGGCGTCGTGCCCCAGGTGGCGGGCGATGTCGTCCATCACCGACTCGATGGCGAACATGCCCTGGGGGCCGCCAAAGCCCCTGAAGGCGGTGTTGGAGACGGTGTGGGTGAGCCCGCGCAGGCTCAGGATGTCCACCGCATCCAGGTAGTAGGCGTTGTCGGCGTGGAAGATCGCCCTATCGTTCACCGGCCCGGACAGATCGGCCGAGAAGCCGCAGCGGGAGGCCAGCAGCAGCTTGAGGCCGAGCAGGCGGCCGGTGTCGTCGAAGCCCGCTTCGTACTCGATGTGGAAGTCGTGACGCTTGCCGGTGATGCGCATGTCGTCGTCCCGGTCCAGGCGCAGCTTGACGGCCTTGCCGCTGCGCACTGCCAGCACTGCGGCGATGCAGGCGATCTGCGCCGACTGGCTCTCTTTGCCGCCAAAGCCGCCGCCCATGCGCCGGCATTCGGCGATCACCTGGTGCACCCGCCAGCCCAGGGCGTGGGCCACCATGTGCTGCATCTCGGTGGGGTGCTGGGTGGAGGTGAGCAGGCGCAGGCTGTGGTCTTCGCCGGGGATGGCGCAGGCGATCTGGCCTTCCAGGTAAAAGTGTTCCTGCCCGCCCAGGTTCACCGTGCCGCGCAGCCGGTGGGGGGCGGCGGCCAGGGCGGCGGGGGTGTCGCCGCGCTTCACCTCGACTGGCGGCAGTACCCAGGATTCGGCTTCGGCCGCGGCCTCGGCGGTGAGCAGGGCCGGCAGGGCTTCCACGTCCACCCGGGCCAGGCGCGCAGCGCGGCGGGCGGCGTCGTGGCTGTCGGCGGCCACGGCAAACAGGGGCTGGCCGTGGAAGAGGATCTCGCCGGCACACAGGATTGGGTCGTCGTGCTTGACTGGCCCGCAGTCGCTGATGCCGGGGATGTCGGCGGCGACGATGACGTCACGCACGCCGGGGGCATTGCGCACGGCACTCAGGTCCAGCTTGAGCAGGCGGCCGTGGGCGATGGTGGACAGGCCCAAGGCGGCGTGCAGGGTGCCGGCCGGCACGGGGATGTCGTCCACGTAGGTGGCGCGGCCGGTAACGTGGAGGTGGGCGCTTTCGTGGGGCAGGCCGGCGCCGATGGCGGCTGTGGCGGTGTCCGGGGCGTTCACAGGGCGTCCTCCAGGTCGGCGAGGCTGCGGGGGGCTGTGATGGCGCCGCCGCATTCCAGCCACAGGCGTTGCAACAGGCCAGCGGCCACCCGGCTGCGGTAGGCGGACGACGCCCGCATGTCGGAGAGGGGCGTGTATTCGTGGGCCAGCACTTCGGCGGCGGCCGTCACCGTGGCCTCATTCCATGGCCGGGTGAGCAGGAAGGCCTCGGTGGCGCGGGCCCGCAGCGGGGTGGCGGCCATGCCGCCGAAGGCGATGCGGGCACCACTGATGTGGCCGTCGCTCACGTCCACGATGAAGGCACCGCACACCGCCGAGATGTCCTGATCCTCGCGTTTGGAGACCTTCCAGGTGCGGAAGTGACGATGGGCGGGTTGCGGTGGCAGTTGCAGCCCGAGCACGAACTCACCGGCCTCCAGGGCCGTCTTCTGGTAGGCGAGGTAGAAGTCCTCCAGGGGCATGCGGCGCAGGCGCTCGCCCTGTTGCAGCAGGATCTCGCAGCCCATGGCGATGAGGCCGGGCATGGCATCGCCGATGGGCGAGCCGTTGGCCACATTGCCGCCCAGGGTGCCGGCGTTGCGCACGGGCAGGGAGGCGAAGCGGCGGGCCAGCCCGGCCCAGGCGGGGGCGAAGGTGGTGAGGGCCGCGAAGGCGTCGGTGAGGCTGGCGCCGGCGCCGATGAACAGCCCGGCCGCGTCGCTGCGGATGGCTTTCAGCGCCTCCACAGCGCCCAGGTAGATCAGGTCGCCCGGGTCTTTCAGCTGCTTGGTGACCCACAGGCCCACGTCGGTGCAGCCGGCCAGCAGGCGCGCGTCGGGGGCGGCCAGCCGGGCCGCGGCGAGGGCCGGCAGGTTGTTGGGGGCGCTGAAGCGGCGTCCCGCGCCGACATACTCCAGGGCCGGCAGGGCGGCCAGCTCGTCCAGGGCGGCGAGCACCGCGCCCCGATCCACACCTATCCGCGGCGGGGCGTAGGCCAGAGGCACGGCGTCCACGATGGGCCGGTAGCCGGTGCATCGGCACAGGTTGCCCGACAGGCTGTCACACACGGTGTTGCGCGACGGGCATTCCGGGTGGTTCTCATACAGCGCGAACAGGGACATGGTGAAGCCCGGCGTGCAGAAGCCGCACTGGGAGGCGTGGCGGTCCACCAGGGCCTGTTGTACCGGATGCAGCCGTCCGGTCATGCCCAGGCTGTCCAGGTCCTCAACGGTGAACAGCGCCTTGCCGTCCAGGCTGGGCACGAACTGGATGCAGGCATTCACGGCCCGCAGGCGGAGCTGGCCGTCCACCCTTTCCCCGAGGACGACGGTGCAGGCGCCGCAGTCGCCCTCCGCGCAGCCTTCCTTGGTGCCGCAGGCGTGGGCATCCTCGCGCAGGTACTGGAGCACCGTACGGGTCGGCGCCACGCCGTCGAGCTGCCGGATCGCGCCGCGGAAGTAGAAGTGAATGGGACGATGGCTCATGGTTCGGGCTCGTTGCAGCCGGCGTGTCGGTATGGTTTCAAGTTAACACATGGTTTGGACTCCTGCTGCCGGTGGCGCCGTATACGGGATATGGGAAAAGTCTTATGAGCGTGGGGCGATCAGGCCGGGCGATACCGAGATGCCGCAACCCGTCCTGGCCACGACCTCCTCCACCGATACGCCGGGGTGCAGTTCGCTCAGGGTCAGGCCCCGCTCGGCATCGACGGTGAACACGCACAGGTCGGTGATGATCATGTCCACGACGCCCTTCCCCGTGAGGGGCAGCGTGCATTGGGGGAGGATCTTGGGTGTCCCGTCCTTTGCCGTGTGCTCCATCAGGACGATCACGCGCCCGACGCCGGAGACCAGGTCCATGGCCCCGCCCGGGCCCTTGACCATCCTGCCCGGCACCATCCAGTTGGCCAGGTCGCCACTGGCCGACACTTCGAGGCCGCCGAGGATGGAGAGGTCCACGTGGCCGCCACGGATCATCGCAAACGAGTCGGCGCTGGAGAAGAAGCTGCTGCCGGGCAGGCTGGTGATGGTCTGTTTGCCGGCGTTGATGAGGTCGGGGTCGATCTCGCTGGCGGGTGGGAAGGGGCCGATACCGAGCAGCCCGTTTTCCGATTGCAGGGTGACGTGGATGCCTTCGGGAATGTGGTTGGCGACCAGCGTCGGAATGCCGATCCCGAGGTTGACGTAATAGCCGTTGCGCAATTCCTGGGCGGCCCGCCGGGCCATGACGTCGCGTACCGGGTCGTGCTTGCCGGGGGCGGCGGCACCCGCGGTGGTACGGAATTCGATGCGTTTCTGGTAGCCGCAACCCTGGATGATCCGGTCCACGTAAATGCCGGGCGTATGGATCTGGTCGGGGTCAAGCTCGCCCGGTGCGACCAGCTCCTCGACCTCGGCGACGGTCACGCAGCCGCAGGTGGCGACCATCGGGTTGAAGTTGCGTGCCGTCTTGCGGAAAACCAAATTGCCGGCATGGTCGCCCTTCCAGGCCTTGACGATGGCGAGGTCGGCGCGGATGGCTGGCTCCAGCACATAGTCCTGGCCGTCGAAGCAGCGGCTTTCCTTGCCTTCGGCGAGGCGGGTGCCGAAGGCCGTGCGGGTGTAGAAACCCGGGATGCCGGCCCCGCCGGCCCGCAGCCTTTCGGCCAGGGTACCCTGGGGTACCAGTTCCAGCTCCAGTTCGCCGGCCAGGACCTGGCGTTCGAACTCCTTGTTCTCGCCCACGTAGGAGGCGACGACCTTCTTGACTTGCCGTGTCTTGAGCAGCGGGCCCATGCCGAAATCGTCCACCCCCGCGTTGTTGCCGATGATGGTCAGGTCTCGGGTGCCGGCGTGCAGGAGTGCGGCGATGAGGTTCTCCGGGATGCCGCACAGGCCGAAGCCGCCGGCGGCGATGGTCATGCCGTCGAAGAGGAGGCCGTCGAGGGCGGCGTCACTCGTTGGGAATACCTTGTTCATTGGGTGCAGTCCCCGATGTGCTGTTGGATGGGGGCCCGGTGGAGCGGCGACTGGGCGCCGCCGCTCCGGTTCAGGCCTGGGCCGGCCTCAGTCGGCGCGCTCGGGCACCGGGAGGTGCACCCATTCCTTGTAGAAGGCTTCGATGTCCGGCTCGAAGTCATGGATCACCGGGTACCACGGGGTCGGTGCCTCGACGTCGTGCAGGGTGCCGCAGGTGGGGCAGTAGTACTCCCGGTAGACCTGCCACTGGGTGTCCGGAGCCATCAGCTTGGGATAGACCTCGGTCATGGCTTCTTCGGTGTCGCGCACGTAGATGGAGGCGTGCAGCTTCCAGTTCTCCCGGTAGTCGCAGAACTCGTGGCCGCAGTCGCACTTGATGATCCACTGCTTGGTGGTGGCCGACTGCACGATGTACATGTGCGGGGCCAGGGGCAGGACGATGCGGTCCTTGAAGCTGACCTTGGCCTGCAGGGCAGCCAGGTATTGCTCGAAGCGGCTCTGGTCTTTGGGCATGGACAGCATGCGGAAGGTGGTTTCCCAGTCCAGCGTGCCCTCGACCAGATGGCTGACCTGTTCATTCGTGTATGACATTGCGTGCTCCTTGATTCGGGGTGTTGGTGGGGCGGGCGGTCATTCTTCGACCTGAACGACAGTGGTGACGTCGGGCATCAGCGAGAGGTCCATGCGGTGCTTGGCGCCGTAGGTCGGCACGCCCAGCTCTTCCTCCCGCACCAGCCAGTCGGCCGGCAGGTTCCAGAAGTCCTTGAACTGCTTGGTGAACTTCTCGGACAGGGCAAAGCTGGTGGCGAACATGTGCTGCACCTGCACGGCGGCGTGCTTGTTGAGGATGCGTTCGCGCTCTTCCTTCATCCACTCGCGGGTCGGCAGGGCGCGGGCCAGGCGTTCCTTGCGGATCTCGGCACGGCGGGCCTGGGTGCGGGCCGGATCGACCGTGAACACGCCCTTGGCGTCCTGGGAGAACACCGCGCCATAGACCTTCTGGGCGTACTCGGGCAGCAGGAACTTCTGGTTGAGGTCGTTCTCGATGGCCTTCGGCTCCCGGTCGATGGGGTCGCCAAAGCCGGGGCCGCCGCGCAGGTAGTTGAGGTAGAGGTCGTGGTTGTCGTAGCAGTCTTCTGTGGTGATGCACTGCTTGTCGCGCTTGACCACGGCGGTGGCGTCCAGGTGGCGCTCGTAGTCCGGGCGGGACGGGTCGAGGTCGCCGCCCAGGGGCAGGGAATCGCCGATGGCGATGCGCTCCTTGAGACCGGTCTTGTGGGCTTCGAAGCGGTAGCCGGTGGCCGAGGGGTAGCCGCCCATCATGCCCCAGTCACTGTTCATGAAGCCGTTGCCCATGAAGAACATGGTCCAGTCCTGGGCGTTCCACACCATGCGCAGGGTCTCGAAGCCGCAGCCGCCCCGGTACTTGCCGTAGCCGCCGGAGTTGGCCTTGACGTTGCGGCCGAGGTAGAGCAGCGGCTCGGCCATCTCCCAGATCTCGATGTCGCCCATGTCGCCTTCGGGGTTCCAGATGGCGGCGGCGTGGTTGAGGCCGTCCTTGACGGCGCAGGCACCGGTGCCGCAGGAGCTGGCCTCGAAGCTGTTCACCGCGTGGATCTCGCCGTCCTGGTTGATGCCGCCGCCCTGCAGCCAGTTGGAGGTGTTGGCGTTGCCGGCGTTGACCTCCTCCAGGTAGCCGCGGCTGAAGTAGGACTGGCCGAGGCCGCGCCACAGGGCGGACCAGCCGGAGACCAGGAAGTGCCAGGCATAGGCGTGGCCGGTGCGACGGTCGTCCGGGTTGCACCAGGTGCCCTTGGGCAGGCGGAACTCGGTGGCGTAGTAGGCGCCGTCGTTGATGCGCTGGGTGGGGACCAGGGTCTGGCACATCATCACCCAGATGCCCGAGGTGAAGGCCACCTGGTGGGCGTTGAAGGTGTGCCAGCCCCAGCGGCTGGCGCCCTCGAAGTCGAGCCGCCACTTGCCGTCGGGCTTGATGGTCATCTCGCAGGGCGAGTGCATGATCGAGTCGAGCTTGGCGAAGGCGTTGGAGACCTGCACGTCGTCGTGCTTGTAGGGCACATCGACGAAGGACACCTTGCGGTACTTGCCGGGCAGGGTCATGGCCTTGATGCGGCTCATCAGGCCGCGGCGGCCTTCCTCGATGACCTCGTGGGAGAACTTCATGTAGGCGTCGAGGCCGTCGGCGCGGATCACGTCCTCCACCAGCTCGCGGATCATGTGGCAGCCGGCGATGCGGGTCTTCTCGTCGAGAATCCAGTACTTGGGGGTGCGGACCGAGCGCTGGGATTCGTGCAGCCAGTCGCGCAGGGGCTCGTCATTCACGCCGGTCTTGCGGCAGGTGATCATGTAGCCGTCGCCGAAGCGCTGGGTCTGGCCGGTGGACATGGAGCCCGGGGTCACCGAGCCGGTGTCGATGACGTGGGTGACGCCGCCGACCCAGCCGATCAACTTGCCTTCCCAGAAGATCGGCACGATGGTGGCGATGTCGCAGGGGTGGACGTTGCCGATGGCGCAGTCGTTGGTGGTGAACATGTCACCGGGGTTGATCGTCGGGTTGGCCTCCCAGTTGTTCTCGATCATGTACTTGATCGCCGCGCCCATGGTGCCGACGTGGATGATGATGCCGGTGGAGGTCAGGACGCAGTCGCCGGCGGCGTTGTAGAGGGTGAAGCAGAGTTCGCCCTCCTGCTCGACGATGGGGCTGGCGGCGATTTTCTTGGCGGTTTCACGGGCATGCACCAGGCCGCCGCGCAGCTTGGAGAAGAGCTTTTCGTAGCCGATCGGGTCGCTGTCGCGCAGCTCCAGTTTCTCCAGCCCGTTGTAGTAGCCGCTCGCCTGGGTGCGCTCGATGATGGCGTCGCGGTGCTGCTTGAGGGTCAGGCCGCTGGACAGCAGGTTACCGACGCCGATTTCCTTGTTGCTCATCATGTTCATGATTGGTCTCCTCACTTCACTTCTTTGAGATGGAACAGGCGGTGCTTGTCGATGGTGGTTTCAAAGCCATCGGGCACGACGAAGGTGGTGGCATCGGATTCGATGATGGCGGGGCCGGTGATGTGGTTGCCGGCTTTCAGCGCTTCCATCTTCCACAGGGTGGCTTCGACCCACTGCTTGTGGCGGTAGAAGGGACGGGTGCCGAGGAAGGCCTCTTGTGGTGGCGTCGGGCCGGCGTCCGGGTCTTCGGGCAGCACCGGCTTCTGGGTCACGACCATGCCGCGCAGGATGGCGCCAGTGATCGAGAAGCCCAGCTCCGGCGAACGGGCGGAGCTGGCATACACGCGGCCGTAGGTGGTCTCGAAGCTGTCGACGATCTTGTCCCAGTCGGCGGCGGTGCCCGCGCTGCTCACCGGGGAGACGATCTCCAGGTCGTTGAGCTGGCCCATGTACTGCATCTTGTAGCCGGGGATCAGCAGCACATCCTCGGCCTTGAAGCCGTTATTGACGAACTCGTCGATGACCTTGACCGCCAGCTCCTCCCACGCGGCCTGCAGGGTGGTGCAGGCCGCGGCCTTCTGGGCGTCGGGGGCGAACTGGGCGACGCCCAGGTCCACCGACTTGTCGTAGCGGTACTCGAAATCGGCGCAGGCGCAGCCGAAGGCCGAGAAGCCCGCAGCCCAGGCAGGCACCACCACGTCCTTGAAGCCGACGCCTTCGGTGTAACCGTAGGTGTGTACCGGGCCGGCGCCGCCGTAGGAGAAGCAGGTGAACTCGGCGGGGTTGTAGCCCTTGGCGCTGATGTTGGCGCGCAGGTATTCCGACAGGGTCAGGTCGAGCAGTTCGATGACGCCGGCTGCGGCGTCTTCCACCGACAGGCCCAGCGGGTCGGCGATCTGCACCTTGATGTGGTCGCGGGCGCGCTGTACGTCCAGCTTGATGGCGCCACCCAGGAAATTGTTGGGGTTGAGGTAGCCCAGCACCACGTGGCAGTCGGACACCGACACCGTGTCCAGCCCGCTCTCCGGCCAGCAGGTGCCGACCCGGTAGCCGGCGGAGTCGGGGCCGAGCTTGATCGACTTGCTGTAGGGGTCGAGGCGCACGAAGCTGCCCGCGCCGGCACCCACCGAATCCATCGCCACCAGGGGCAGGGACAGCACCAGGCGGGCCATGTCGGGGTCGGACTTGATGGCGAAGCTGCCCTTGGTGATCAGGGCCACGTCGAAGCTGGTGCCGCCGATGTCCGAGCAGGCGATGTTCTCGTCGCCCAGATATTCACCCAGCAGCTTGGAGCCGATCACGCCGCCGATGGGGCCGGAGACGATGGTGCGGGCCAGCTCCTTGGCCTTCCAGCTGATGGTGCCGCCGTGGGTGGCCATGACCCGCAGGTCGAACTTGGCGCCGTGCTTCTTGAAGCGGTCGCTGACCTTCTTCAGGGTCTGGCGGGAGGGTTCGGCGCCGTAGGCCTCCAGGATGGTGGTGTTCATCCGGTGGCTTTCCTTGCGCGAGGGGTAGTAGTCCACCGACGCGAACACCGGGATGTCGGACTTCAAGCGCTTCAGCTCCTCCCGCACGACGTCCCGGGCGCGCTGCTCGCTGGCTTCGTTCTTGTGGGACTGCAGCAGGCAGATCACGATGGCCTGGGAGCCGGCTTCGACCAGCTCGCGGGTGGCCTGGCGTACCTCGTCCTCACGCAGGGGGATCACGATGCGTCCCTGCACGTCGGTGCGTTCGGTGACGCCGCGGGTGCGCGACACCGGCACCAGCGGCTCGTCGTAGCGGTGGGTGTTGAGGTGGATGCGGTCTTCCAGGGCGTAGCCCAGGTAGCTCTGCAGGGCGCGGCCCATGGAGTGGAGCTGTTCGAAGCCGCGGTTGCAGATCAGGCCGACGTCGAGGCCCTTGCGCATGAGAATGCGGTTGAGCATGGCCGTTCCGGAATAGACGCAGGTGACCAGTTCCGGGTAGACCTCATCCACCTCGCGGCCCCAGTGGGTGAGGGCATCCACCGACGAGTTGTAGATGGCGAGGGATTCGTCGCCCGGATTGCTTTGCGCCTTGCCGACCACGAAGCGCCCATCGGCGCGGACGAAGAAGGTGTCGGTCATCGTGCCGCCGGCATCGATTCCCATCACCTGTACGTTTGACTGCTGGCTTTCCATGTTTGCCTCCTGTCATTGGTGTGTTGTGGTGAGTGAGCCCACACAGACCTCATGGCAAGGGGCGGGCCAGCCCGCCGAAAAAACTTCATTCCGGCAAAATTTGCCTATGAATCATCGGTTTGGAAAGAAGGTGCGGCCGGGGGCCGCTGTCCGGCGAAGGCGGGAAAAATGTCCTGGATCCTGACGGATTTCCAGGAGTGTCCGGAATCCGGACACTCCAAGTTGCTTTTGTTGCGGCGCACAAGCCATTGATATAAAAGGACTTTTATTGACATTTCAAATGCTGGCGGCTACGGTTACGTTTCGGTAAACCCATTCCTCCATCGCAGGTATTCAGGCGTCAGCCATCAAGCAACGTGACTCCCAACAGCAATTTCCTGATTCCGCGTACCACTGACGAGCAGGTCGTGGCCAGTTCTTGGGAGCGCTTCCTGCTGAACCGCCCCCTGCCCGGTAGCAGCGTGCGCAGCGTCGTCCTCGACTCCTGGCGACGCAGCCGTTCGGAGGCCGTGGACCCGGCCTGCGGTGGTGCTCCGGCGGCCAGCGGCGATCAGGTCCGCCTGCTGCGCGAGAGTGCGTGTGACCTCTACGAGGCGGCGCGTCCGGTGCTCGAGAACCTGCGCGGAATCCTGCGGGAGTCGGGCACTCTGATCATGCTCAGCGACCCCAGTGGCATCATCCTTGATCTCAACGGCGAGTCCCGCGCGCGCAACGCTGGTGAGCAGATCAATCTGGCGCCCGGCGGTTGCTGGAGCGAGGAGCGGATCGGCACCAATGCCATCGGCACCGCCATCGCTACCCACGAGCCGGTGCAGATCTACGCCAGCGAGCACTACTGCATCGACGTCAAGCAATGGACCTGCGCCGCCGCGCCCATCCTCGACCCGCTGGGCAGGACCCTGCTTGGTGTGGTTGACGTTTCGGGCGTCAAGGAGACCTTTCATGGTCATACGCTGGGTTTGGTGATCTCTGCCGCCAAACAGATCGAGGGGGTTTTGGCGCGGCGTGATGCGGAAGCCCACGGCCGCCTGCTGCAGCATGCGATGGATGGCTTCAGCCGGCATGGTAATGACTGCGTGGTGCTGTTTGACCATCGTGGCCGGATCGTGAAGACCAGCGGAAGCATGCAGCAGGCCCGCGAGATGTATGGTGTGCGCCTGCCCTTCGAAGCCGGCAGTCAGGTGCCGGCGCTCAATCTGGGCCTTTCGTCCGATGATCGCCGTCGCTGCGCTCCGGGCTGGCTGCGCCCGGAGTGGTTGTATCCGGTTTCGTCCCGCGATGGGGAACTCGGCACCCTGCTGGCCATCCCCCTGGGCGTCCCGAGACATCAGACGGTCAGCATGCCGGCACTCAATGGGCAGGGGCAACCGGAGCCGGACGTGTTTGCCGAGATCATCGGTACCAGCACGGCGATCGTCACGGCAAAGGCCCGGGCACGGCGCATCGCCCCCCTTGATCTGCCGGTCCTGCTGCTCGGCGAGACCGGTGCCGGCAAGGAGGTCTTTGCCCGGGCCATCCACAAGGCCAGCAGCAAGCCCGAAGGCCCTTTCATCGCCGTCAATTGTGGCGCCCTGACCCGGGAACTGCTGGCCAGCGAACTTTTTGGCTACAGCGAGGGGGCTTTTACCGGTGCCCGCCGCGGTGGCTTGCCCGGCAAGTTCGAGCAGGCCGACGGCGGTACGCTGTTTCTCGATGAAATCGGAGAAATGCCCCTCGACATGCAGCCTCACCTGCTGCGCGTGCTGCAGGACGGGGTGGTGGTGCGCCTGGGGGATACCCGGGAGCGCAAGGTCGCGGTGCGCATCATCGCCGCCACCAACCGTGACTTGCAGACGGATGCCGGCGTCGGGCGCTTCCGGGAAGATCTATTTCACCGGCTGTGCGTCGTCAGCCTCAATCTGCCGCCGCTGCGCGAGCGCCCCGATGACATCGACGGCATCATCGCCCACCTCAACCAGCGCTTTGCCGAGAAGTACGGGTGCCCACAAAAAAACCTGGCGCCCGAGCTTTTGTGTCACCTGCTGCGCTATCGCTGGCCGGGCAACATCCGTGAATTGCAGAACGTCTTCGAGGCCATGTTTGCACTCAGCGACGGTCAGCACATCGACGGCAGCTTGTTGCCGCCGCATATCGCCGCGGCTTCGATGAATGTGGTGCTGGCCGGGGGCGAGGTGACGCCGGCGATGGCGGCCGGCCGTCTGGCCGAAATGGAGCGGGCGGCCATTTGCGCCGCCGTTTCCGATGCCCGTGGCAATCTGTCGATGGCGGCACGCAACCTGGGCATTTCGCGCAGCACGCTCTACGTGAAGCTGGCGGCGATGCGCAAGCCGCCGCCAGCCGCCGCCTGAGGCGAGCGCCGCCAGCCGTTCAGGCGTGGAGCTGGTTGAGCTGGCGGGCGATGATGTCGTGGTTGAGCCACAGCACCGGGCCGGCCGGGGCGGAGGTTTCGCGCAACATCAGCGGGCCGGTGGCTTCGAGCACCAGGCTGCTGAGCAGGTCGGTGATGAGGGCCTTGCGGTCGGCGTGCATCTGCACGATGTCGTCTGAAATGCCGATCATCAAGTCGGCCAGGGCCTGGCTGTTGGGCATGGGCCAGGCGGGGAAGTCGCGGAAGCCCTGCATCACCTCGCTGCCATGGAAGGCATCCACCTTGGCCAGCACCTCTTCCACGCTGTGGCCGTCGGCCAGCAGCGCGTTGCAGGCCTGCCACTGGGCCTCGGCCCAGGCGCCGCCGTTTTCCTTTCTGAGGGCGTAGAGCAGGGAGATCAGCGGCAGCTCGACGCCGACGAAGATGTCGGAGGAGTTGGTGCGGATCTCCGGGCAGTTATACACCGTGGCCTTGATGCCCTGCGCCCAGGCGTTCCGGGCGATGTCTTCCAGGCGCATCTTGGCCTTGCCCTGGGTGTAGCTGGTGTAGGTCTGCCACTGGTAGCGGCCGTCGATGAGGATCTCGGTGCCGTGGTAGCCGTAGGCCGAGTAGCGCACCTGGCCGCCGGAGGCTTCGATGCGCTGGCGCAGGGCGGCGCTGCCCTCGATGAGGTACTGGAAGCTGTTGGCCGAGACTTCGTCGAAGTTTTGCAGGATGAGCTTGCCCAGGTCGCTGTCGAGGAGAACCTGGGACGACAGGAAGCGCTCGCCCTTGCCCTTGTAGACGCGGTTGGCGATGGCCAGGAAGACCTTGGCCTTGGGGATGCCGCCGGCCATGGTGTGGGCGAAGTAGACATTGCGGCCGTCGGCGATCATGCCTTCCAGTTTGGCCATTACCTGGGCCACGGCGTCCTTGAAGCGCTGGATGCCGACCTGGCGGCATTTCTCGATGTGGGCCCAGTCGAGCTTGTCTTCGGTCCAGGTCTTGAGGGTCAGGGCGCCCAGGAGTTCGGTGGGGGTGGGTTCGCCGGCGGGGGCGTCGAGATCGAAGCCGGCCATCAGCGGCACGTTGATGATGGTGCCCCCCAGCCCGGCCTCGGCGGCGGCCAGCTCTTCGTCGTTGAGGGGGCGCAGGGCATTGTTCTCATCGCGTCGGCCGACGGTGATGCCGATGATCTCCATGCCCGCCTGGCGGGCTTCATGGACGAGGCCGCTGGCGTAGCCTCGCCCGAAAAGTTCACCGAACAGCACGAACACGTCGCCCTTGCGGAAGATGTGGGTCTGCGGGAGTTGCGTCACGGAGGTCAGGCTGGTCATAGGGGAGGGCGCAGGGACGAGCCTGCCAGGCAAAAATGGAAGCCGGGATTCTACTCGGCAAGTCCGCTGTGTGGCGTCCAGAAGCCGGCATGGACGGCGGCGGCTTCAGCCTCCAGGGCCGGCCCGATCACCTCGATGCGGCGTTGCCCGCGGGCGAACACCTCCCGGCAGGGCAGGGAGAAGGTGGGGTTCTCCGGGTGATCGCCGGTGAGGCCCAGCAGCGCGTGCTCCGACAGGGCATACACCACCCGCCCGATGCCGCACCAGTAGATCGCCCCGGCGCACATGGCGCAGGGCTCGGCGCTGCTGTAGAGGGTGGCGCCGGCCAGCACCTCGGGGGGCAGGTGGCGGGCGGCCAGGGCGGCGGCCACCAGCTCCGCGTGGCGGGTCGGGTCGCCTTCCGGCGGCAGGGAATCGTTGCCCGCCTCGGCGATGATGCGCCCTTCGGCATCCACCACCAGGGCGGCGAAGGGGTGTTTGCCCTTGTCCCGCACCTGGCGGGAGAGGGCGATGGCGTGGCGCAGGAAGTGTTCGTCCCGGGGGCTGGGCAGGTGGGGCATGGCGGCGTCTCGCAGGGAAGGGTGCGGGGATTATCGGGGCTCGACCCCGGTAGTCTTGTGCCCCTCGCCATATACCGTTCATAACGGAACCGGGATGGGTTGCGGCGGTGCTTGCCGCTACAGTGGGGCCACGAACTTCAACTGCTGACCCATGGAGAACCCCATGTCCCTGTCCCGATTCAAGACCGCCGCCGTCGCCGGCCTGGTGACCCTGGGGCTCGCCACCCAGGCAGTGGCTGCCGACCCCGCCAAGATCGGCTTTGTGTACATCGGCCCGACCGGTGATCACGGCTGGACCTACGCCCATGACCAGGGCCGCAAGGCGGTGGAGGCCAATTTCGGCGACAAGGTGAAGACCACCTTCGTCGAGAACGTGCCTGAAACAGCGGACGCCGAGCGCGTCTTCCGCGACCTGGCCCAGCAGGGCTACAAGATGATCTTCGCCACCTCCTTCGGCTACATGAACCAGCAGGTCAAGGTAGCCAAGGCCTTCCTCAACACCAAGTTCATGCACGCCACCGGTTACAAGACCGCCCCCAACCTGGGTGTGTATGACGTACGTACCTACGAGGGCGCCTACATGCTGGGCGTGGTGGCCGGCAAGATGAGCAAGAGCGGCAAGCTCGGCGTGGTGGCGTCCATCCCCATCCCCGAGGTGATCCGCAACATCAACGCCTTTACCCTGGGCGCCCGCAGCGTCAACCCCAAGGCCACCACCCGCGCCATCTGGGTGAACAGCTGGTTCGACCCGGGCAAGGAGCGTGAGGCCGCTCTGACCCTGATCGCCCAGGGCTCCGACGTGCTGATGCAGAACACCGACTCGCCGGCCGTGGTCCAGGCCGCCCAGGAGAAGGGTGTGCTGGCCTTCGGCTGGGATTCGGACATGAGCAAGTTCGGCGGCAAGGCCCACCTGGCGGCCTCGGTGCTGCACTGGGGCGTGATCTACAACAAGGTTGTCGGAGAAGTGCTGGACGGCACCTGGAAGACCGGCGACATCTGGTGGGGCGTGAAGGAAGGCGCGGTGAACATCGAAGCCTTCGGCCCCACCGTGCCGGCCGACGTGAAGAAGCTCGCCGAAGAGCGCCGCGACGCCATCAAGAGCGGCAAGCTGCACCCCTTCACCGGCCCGATCAAGGCCCAGGACGGCAAGGAAGTGCTGGCCGCGGCCAAGACCATGGGCGACCCCGAATTGCGCAAGATGAACTTCTATGTGGAAGGCGTCGAAGGCGCCATTCCCAAGTAAGCCCTGTTTCTCCTCGCAAAGTGGCACTTGGGCGCGGCCTCGGCTGCGCCCTTTTTATTTGGCATCTAAGATGCGGGTATTCCGCAGCCCCCCGGGAGACACCATGACCGCACCCGCCCCCCTCGACATCGCCCTCGGCATGCCCAAGGCCGAACTCCACGTGCATATCGAAGGCACCCTGGAGCCCGACCTGGCCTTCGCCCTGGCGCGCCGCAACGGTATCACCCTGCCTTACCCCGACGAAGCCGCCCTGCGCGCCGCCTACGCCTTCGACAGCCTGCAGAGCTTTCTCGACCTGTACTACGCCTGCGCCGACGTGCTGCGCACCCGGGAAGACTTCTACGACCTGATGCTGGCCTACCTCAAGCGCGCCGCCGCCGACAAGGTGATCCACGTCGAGGTCTTCTTCGACCCGCAGACCCACACCGCCCGCGGCATCCCCTTTACTACCGTACTTGAGGGCCTGGAGGATGGGCTCGCCGAGGGGCGGGCACGCTACGGCATCTCCGGCCGGCTGATCCTGTGCTTCCTGCGCCACCTCAGCGAGGACGAATGCCTGGCCTGCCTGGACGAGGCCGAACCCTGGCTGGAGCGCATCCATGGTTTTGGTCTGGACTCCTCCGAAAAGGGCCACCCGCCATCCAAGTTCGCCCGCCTGTTCGCCCGCTGCCGTGCCCTTGGCAAGCCGGTGGTGGCCCACGCCGGGGAGGAAGGTCCGCCGGAATACATCACCGAAGCCCTCGACCTCCTGGGCGCGGTGCGCATCGACCACGGCGTGCGCGCCACCGACGACCCCGCCGTGCTGGCCCGCCTGGCCCGGGACGGCATCCCCCTGACCGTCTGCCCCCTCTCCAACACCCGCCTGTGCGTGTTCGGGAAGATGAGCGACCACAGCCTGCCCCAACTGCTGGCGGCTGGTGCCAAGGTCACCCTCAACAGCGACGACCCCGCCTACTTCGGCGGCTACCTCAACGCCAACCTCCGTGCCGTCCAGGACGCCTTCCACTTCGACGCCCCCACCTGGTACCGCCTGGCCCGCAACAGCTTTGAAGCCAGCTTCGCCAGCGACGCCGAAAAGGCCGGCTGGATCGCCCGGCTGGACGCGTATTTCAAGGCCACGGGCGCTGCGACAGGCTGAAGTCCGGCCAGCGCAGGCGGCGCCGGGCGGCAAGGCCATCAAGTCTATGGTGAAAGGTGGACGTCCATCCGGGACATCACATGGCTTTGGGGACTACGTGCTGCATGTGGGTCGTCAGGCATCGTCACATGGTGAGGGCCAACAAGGTAGCCAAGCGGGGAAGTGACGGAAGTTAATCAGACAACTTTATTAATCAATTCAAAGATTCTTGTATTCTAGGCGTCCGTCGATTTCGGTACGGTCTGTTCCACGTACTTTCTGTTCCAGACGAGTCGTCCGATGCCTACGCTCATTACACCGCGAGATCTTCCTACCTGGGTGCCGGGGCAGATTGTTTCTGCCAGCGATGGGCTGGGCTGGAAGGATGTGGGGCACCGGGCCTATCTCTATACCGGGCTCGATGTGCCGATCCCGCCGATGGATCACTACATGGTGGTGCGCTACCGCAGCGGCCAGACCCCGATGGACCGTCGGGTGGAGGGGCGGTGGACACGCAAGCGCTGTATGCCAGGGGACTTCTCCCTTCTCACCCGCTCCGAGCAGTCCCACTGGCACTGGACGGAGTGCATCAACGTCACCCATACCTACCTCTCCGAGGCCCTGATGGCCCGGGTGGCCACCGACATCACGGATCGGCCCATTTCCGAGGTGCGCCTGCATGATGTGTTGCAGGCGCAAGATCCGGTGGTGACGGGCATTGTCGATGCCATCACCACCGAGGCGGAGTATCGGGGGATCGGGGGTGGTCTGTACGCCGAATCCCTGGCGATCCAGCTGGCGGTGAACCTTTTCCGAAAATATGCCCGGATCAGCTTCCGTGACGATGTGCCGCCGGGGCCTTTGCCCTTGAGCCGCATGCGTCGCCTGGACGAGTACCTGGATGCGCATCTCCACGAGGGTGTCACCATCGAGCAGATGGCCGATACCGTGGGGCTGGGGGTATGGACCTTCTCGCGGCATTTCCGGGCCACCACAGGGCTGTCGCCCTACGATTACGTCACCCGGCGCCGTCTGGAGCGGGCGGTTCGCCTGTTGTCGACGGGGAGCCAGGCCATCAAGGAGGTGGCGGTCATGTGTGGCTTTGCCGACCAGGCGCACCTGACGCGGATGATGCGTGGGCGCATGGGCACCACGCCGGCGCGTCTGCGCAAGGAAGGGTCGGCCTGAGAGGCCCATGGGGCAGGCAAAAAGAGGGCGCACCAGCTGGCTCTGATGCGCCCGGGAAGGAAGGTGACTGACATGCGCCGCCCGGAGGCAGCGCAGTCATACGCTTCCGGAGGAGCTTAGGCGGCGAGCAGGGTCCGCAGATTCGCGTCCAGTTCGGCCACGGCGTTGGCATCGGTGCCGAACAGGGCGAGGTGTCCGTCCATGCTGGTGATCGGGCGGAATTCACTGCCCGGTATCAATTGCTGTTCAGCCAGACAGTCGCTGGGCGGGAAGAACATGTCGTGGCTGATGGGCATCACAAAGGTCTTTGCCTTGATGCGCCCCAGCGCCTGGGTCAGGTCGCCACCCGTGTGACGGCTCACGTCGCCGCGCTGCCATTTCCACGCCATGCACAGCAGGTTGTTGGGGTCCATGGGGCCGAAGTAGCCGGTCATGAACTGATCGACGAAGGCGTCCATGTTCTCGAAGCCCAGTACCCGATGGCGGCCGCCGCGGAAGAACTCGGTGCTCCAGCCCATTACCGTCCACAACTTGGCATGGCGACGCAGGCCGGCGGCGACCTCGGCTGAATCGGCATAGGTACCGCCCCGGAAGCCCGGATCGGTGGTGATGGCCTCCATCAGGGTGTCGGCAAAGACAAAGTCGTGCTCGGTATTGCGGGCGGTGCCGGCGATGGGGGCTGCCCGCTCGACCATGTCCGGGTAGCGTACGGCCCATTCGTAGGTTTGCTGGGCGCCCATCGAGCCCCCCACCACCAGGGCCAGCCGCTGAATGCCGAAATGCTCGGTGATCAGGCGGTGCTGGGCGCGGACGTCGTCACCGATGCGCACGCGGGGAAACTTCGGGCCGGCGATCGGGGCGGGGGCGTTGCTCGGTGAGAGGGACAGCCCGTTGCCGATCTGGTTGACCACGATGATGAAGTAGCGCGCCGGGTCGAGGGCTTTGCCAGGGCCGATATAGACCTGCTCCATGATCTTGCTGGTGCCCGAGTACCAGGTCGGGACGAGGATGGCATTGTCCCTGGCAGCATTGAGCTGCCCATGGGTGGCGACGGCCAGGGTGCAGTCGTCCAGCACGCCGCCTTCCTCCAGTTCCAGCCGACCGATGCTGATGGTCTTGAAGGGGCCGTGGATGTCCTGGGTGTAATAGGTGTTCATTCTTGTGTCTCCTCCGGGGGTGGGCTGGCCGTCCGGTGACGGCCAGCCCTGGGGTGGGGTTGCTCAGCGGGCGGTGTAGCCGCCATCGATGACCAGCTCGGCGCCGGTCACCCAGCGGGCTTCGTCCGAGGCCAGATACACGGCGCCCCAGGCGATGTCGTCGGGAGTGCCGGTGCCGCCCAGGGGATGCAGGGCATCCAGATGGGCTTTGGCGGCGTCGTGGGCCAGCCCGTTGTCGTGGACGTAGCGGTCTACCAGCGGGGTGAACACGAAGCCGGGGTGAATCGAATTTACGCGGATGCGCTCGCTGGCATAGAGCAGAGCGTCGTTCTTGGTCATGGTCCGCACGGCACCCTTGGCGGCGTGATAGGGCGGAATGTCGCCGCCGCCAACGATCCCGTAAATCGACGAGATGTTGATGATCGAGCCGCTGCCGGCCTTCCGCAGATGGGGAATCACGTGCTTGGTGCACAGGAAGACCGCGGTCACATCCACGGCCATCACCCGGTTCCATTCGGCCAGGCTGAGCTGGTCGGTGGGCGTGTTCTCCCCCTCGATACCGGCGTTATTGACCAGCACGTCGATACGCCCGAAGTGGGCGGCGGTGGCCCGCATGGCCTCCCTGACCCGCTCTTCGTCGGTCACGTCGCCCTGTATGAAAAGCGCCTTGCCGCCGGCGCTACAGATGCTATCCGCCACCGCCTGACCCTGGGTGTCACGGTCGAGAATGACGACCGCTGCACCTTCTTCGGCCATGCGCCGGGTGATGGCCAGGCCAAGGCCGCTGCTCCCGCCGGTGATGACGGCGGTCTTTCCGGAAAGTCGATTCATGGTGCTCTCCTTTCTGTTCAGCGCATGGCGAAGCCGGGGTAGCCCTTGCTGGCCAGGTCGTCGCATTGGCTGTTGTAGTTGCCCACACCGCCGATGTACGAGAGCAGGCGACGGGGTTTGCCGTCCACGTTGGAGCCCATGTACCAGGAGTCGGTCTTGACAACGAGGGTCTTGGCGGCGGTTTCGTCGTGGTGCTGCACCCAGTTGTCCTCGAACTCCTTGGTGGCTTCAATCACCTTCTTGCCATGCTTGCGGGCGTAGATGATGCAGTCGGTGATCCAGTCCACCTGTTGTTGCAGGCAGGTGGTCATGTTGCACAGGGCTGCTGACGGGGCCAGCGGCGCGCCGGTGGTGAACAGGTTGGGATAGCCATGCACCTGCAGGCCCATGGCGGTGCGGATCTCCTGGCTCCATTGGTCCTTGAGGGAGCGGCCGTCACGGCCGCGGAAGTCGATGCGGGTGAGGGCGCCGGAGCCGGCATCGAAGCCCAGGGCGAGGATGATCACGTCCACTTCGTGCACCTTGCCGTCGGCGGTTTGCAGGCCTTCGGGAACGACCCGCTCGATGGGCACGGTGCTGCAATCCACGGCCTCCACGTTGGGTTGCAGGTACACCTCCAGGTACTTGTTCTCCAGGGGCACGCGGTGGGTACCGAAGCCGTACTCCGTGGGGATCAGCAGATCACACAGGTCTTTCCGGTTCTGCAGGCGCTCACGCATCTTGGCGCGGACGAACTTCGACACCTCCTCGCTGACCTCCTCATCCACGAACATCTCGGGGAAGGAGGCGAGCCACAGGGCCAGGGAGCCGTCGTTCCACAGGCGCTCCAGCACTTCGGTACGCTCTTCCGGCGTCTTCTCGGCCCAGGGGCCGGCGTCGAAGTCGTAGTCGAAGCCGGCAAACGTCGAGCGGACCCGCTTCTTCAGCTCGTGGAAGCGCGAGCCCCACTTCTCCCAATCCTCCCGCGAGTACTTGGGGTTGTGCATGGGGATGACGTACTGGGGCGTGCGCACGAAGATCTTCATGGAGCCGACGTCGGGTGCGATGGTCTGGATCACCTGGATGCCGGTGGCGCCGGTACCGACCACGGCAACCCGCTTGCCCTTCAGATCCACCGGTTCCTTGGGCCACAGGCCGGTGATGTAGAGCTCGCCCTTGAATGAAGCCTGGCCGGGGAAGCGTTCCACGATGGGGGCGGACAGCATGCCGCAGCAGGCGATCAAGAACTGGGTGGTCAGCTGCTCACCGTCCGCAGTAGTGACCCGCCACAGGTCGGCCTGCTCGTCATAGTGAGCCGAGGTGATCCGGGTGTTGAACTGGATGTCCTTTCTCAGATCGAGCTTGTCGGCCACGTGATTGAGCCAGCGCTCGGTTTCGGGCTGGGCCGGAAAGCGCTCCGACGGCTGCCAGGATTTGTACAGTTCCTCGGAGAACCAGTACTGGTAGATCTCGGCCTGGGAGTCGAAGCGCGCGCCGGGATAGCGGTTCCAGTACCAGGTGCCGCCCACGCCGGTGCCGGTTTCGAAGGCCCGCACCTTCATTCCCAGCTCCCGCAGGCGGTGCAACTGGTAGAGGCCGGCAACGCCAGCACCGATCACGAGGGCATCGAAATCCGGTGCTGCGGTCTGCTTGGCTGCGTTCTGGTTTTGTGTGGTGCTCATATCGTCTCCTTCACATTCTTGTGCTGTGGGGTTGCCCCTTGGCCGGGGCTTCTGTGTTGGCACGGGCCGGTGTCTCACTTGAGGCACTGGGGTCGTGTTGCGAAAGAATTTAGGGGTGGAGCCGACGGTGCATCTTGTCGATCCTTGGCGTTCTTTTGAATGAACCGTGAAAGCGCCATTCCTTTTTTGGGGCGCTATTCGGCCATCAACTAAATTTCCATTCGGTCAAGGCACTGGCCCGATTGGGGGAATAGAAAAATGCCGTTTCGGGACAGGTCGCTGCCGGATTGGAACCGGCATTCCGGGCCATTCACGGCAGATTTGCCGCCGGGCGTTCGAGCGCATCAGACCGAATGCGCGGCCCCACCCAAAGGAGACCTTTGATGATTGGACAATCAATGCAGGCACTCGCCCGCAAATGCCCGGACACCGGCCCCCAAAACCGCCGTGTGGGCAGGCGGCCAGGTGGAAAGCCTGTTGCAGACATGTTGGCCGCAGTAGCCGTCACGTTTGCATCACAACAAGCGTGTGCCGTCAGCGTGGATGCCGGAGACTACGACTACGTGCCGGCCGGCACCCGGCTCGGCCTGCTCTACTACCAGTATTCAAGTGGTGACACCCTTTATGCCGGGGGGCACAGGGTTTCCGACAATGCGGGCGTGCGCGCCCAGGTGGGAATTCTGAGGGCGGTCAAGTACGTGGACATTGGCGGGATCACCGTTGCGCCCCAGTTCCTGCTGCCCTTCGGGTCCGTCCAGACGGCCGGCGATCTCGGGGGCGCCAGCGTGCGCAATGGTGTGGGTGACCTGATCCTGGCCAGCACCGTGTTTCTCTACAAGGATGAGCGTCGGCGCGTACTGGGGGTGACGCCCTGGTTGTGGCTGCCCACCGGGCAGTACGACCGCCATCGCACCCTCAACCCCTTTGGGGAAAATCGCTGGAAGTTCGCGCTCCAGGCGGCGGGTGTGCTGCCCCTCGGGGAGTCATTTACCCTCGATCTGGTGGGGGACGTGCAGTTCTACGGCGACAACCGGGATTTCGGGCCCGGCAGCCAGACCTTGAGTCAGCGGCGCAGCTGGGATCTTCAGTCACATCTGCGCTATCACCTTTCTCCGGCCACAGCGTTCAGCGTCAGCCTGTCCCAGCTCAGCGGGGGGGAGACCGAAGTGGACGGGGTGGCGCAGAACGACCGCCAGCGTCGCAGCCGGGCATCAATCGGGGCGTCGCATTTTTTTGCGCCAGGCTGGCAGGTGCTGGGCTCCCTGGGCAAGGATCTCACGGTGGACAACGGCGTGCGTGAGGATGTGCGCGTCAATCTGCGTCTGCTGAACGTCTTCTGACACGGTTCCGGCCGGCACGGCCCTGCGGTCGGGGCCGGTCGTCCAGCGCGAGGAGAGCGCCATGGAGAGCTTGAGCGGTGCCTTGATCATGGATGCCGGCGGCGTCATGACCGACAGGCATCGGTTGATTGTTACCCGCGATTTTGACGAGTTGGAGGTCTTTACCCGGCGGGTGTATATGCCTTACCACGTTGCCCCCGGGGCCCGTTGCCTGGCTCCCGAAGCCGATTTGCACGCGGTGGCCGTCGGCCAGATGACTCTGAGCCGGTTTTCCTATGGCATCCCGGTGCATCTGTCCGACTTCTTCCAGCAGGCGGGCGTGGGTATGGTGCTCACCACCATCCGGGGTGCGGCCCGGCACTGGAGCTCGGCGCGCACGGCGGTGGAGACGGGCGTGGGTGAGAGCTTTCTGGTGGATACCAGCCGTACCGACTATCAGGCGTCCTTCAACGAGGATCACCTCCAGGTGAATGTCACCTTTCCCCATGACTGCCTGGAGCGGCTCTACCTGCGCTGGGCCGGTCACCCTGCCGATGCGCGCTTGTGGACCACCAAGCTCGCCATCGGTGGCCGGGCGTCGGCCTGGAATGCCCTGCTCGAATACTGCTGCCGCTGTGTGGCCGAGTTTCCCCGCCAGGTGGCGGAAGGTCCCCTGGGGCGGCATCTCGAGGAGATGCTGGGGATGCACATGCTGATGGAGTGGAGCGCCCGGGCGGGTGTGCAACCGCATCCTTCCACACCCGCGCCACGGCAGGTGCGGCAGGCCGAACACTACATGCGCGAGAACGCCCGGCAAGCGCCGACGGTGGGCGAAGTCGCCCAGGCGGTGGGCGTCAGTGTGCGGGGCTTGTCCTCGGCCTTCCGTCACTTTCGCCGCACAACGCCCATGGCCTTCCTGCGTGAGGTGCGCCTCGATGGGGTCCGGCGGGCCTTGATCGCCGCGCCCGAGGGGGCCACGGTGGCGTCCATCGCCGAGCAGTGGGGCTACGCCAATCTGGGCGCCTTTGCTGCCCGCTTCCGGGAGCGCTTTGGCGAATACCCCTCAGCGCTGCTACGCAGTTCCATGCGCTGAAAGGAGGCAGATCATCCCGCGGGCCTCCACTTCATTATGTTCATGGCGTGATATCGGTGATACTCACTCAAATCCCTGCCACATGCATGAAGTTGAGGGCTGTTCATGAAGTCCATTCATCGCCGGATCGCCCAGGCGGGCATCCTGTTTATCGCTAGCACGGCCGTCATCGCCCAGGACTCGGACCGGCCCAGCCTGCGCGAGCGGCTGCGGGAGCGCATCGAGCAGCGCCGTGAGCCGGCTGCCGTCGAGGCCGCGGCCGGGACCACCGAATACAGCCTGCGCCACGGCGGGCTGACGCGGAAGTACCTGCTGCATGTCCCGGCCCAGCGTGCGCCGGGCGCGCCCCTGCCCCTGGTCATCGCCCTTCACGGCGGCGGTGGCCACGCCGAATACATGGCCGATGACGCCCGCTACGGTTGGGTGAGCAAGGCCGACAAGGAGGGCTTTGCAGTGGCCTTCCCCAATGGCTACAGCAAGCTGCCCGGCGGCAGGTTTGCCACCTGGAACGCCGGCCAGTGCTGCGGCGACGCCCGGGACAAGAACATCGACGATGTGGGCTTCATCCGCGCCCTGGTGGCAGATGTGCGCAGCAGGCTGCCCATCGACCCGGCCCGCATCTTCGCCACCGGCATGTCCAACGGCGGCATGCTCAGCCACCGCCTGGCCTGCGACGCCGCCGACCTCTTCCGCGCCATTGCATCGGTGGCCGGCACCGATGCCACCACCACCTGCACCCCTTCCCGCGCCGTCTCCGTGCTGCACATCCACGCAAAGGACGACACCCACGTGCTCTTCAACGGCGGCGCCGGCCCGGACGCCTTCCGTGATCCGTCCAAAGTGTTCGAGTTTGTTTCGGTACCCGATACGCTGTCCCGCTGGGTGGCACGTGATCGCTGCAACCCCTCGCCACGCCGTACCCTGGACAAGCCAGGCGCCTACTGCGAGGTGTATTCCGGCTGCGCAGCGGATAGCCGCCTGCAGCTCTGTGTGACCGAACGCGGCGGCCATTCCTGGCCCGGCGCCGAGCGCGTACGCCGCGGCAAAGAGCCCGCATCCCAGGCCATCGACGCTACGGACGTGATCTGGGGGTTCTTTGCGGAGGCGGGGCACTGAGCGCGCACTGTCTGACGAAACGGCCTTCATGGGCCGGCCGCTCGATCTACGCTGGCACGCAATCTGCCTCCATCCCCACCGGGACCACACCGGAGGCCAGTCATGAACATCCAGCCCGTTGCCGCCACTTATTTTGCCCACGCCATGGAGCGGGCATCATCTTTGCGGCATATTTCGCCAGCTGCGCCGGCAGATTCTGCCGACCCGGTCCACATCTCCTCAGCCGCCCGGGCTGCCCTTGCCGCCGAGGGCGACGCCTCTGTCGAGGCAAAGCTGGCATCCATCCGCGCCCGTGGGCCCATCAACCGCAGCGAAGCCGATCAGGCCTACCTGTTCACCCACGACAAGCGCCTTGCCGAGATCGCCGCCCAGGGCAAGCCGCCCGAAAAGCTCACTGCGGACGAACTGGACTACATGCAAAAGGCCACCGGGATGGTGAACACCATGGCCAATCTCAGCCCGGCCGAAAAGGCGCTGTATGACAAAGCCGTGGCCAGCGGCAACACCGCCGCCGCGGCCGGCATCAGCCAGATTGCCCTGGTTCGCATGATGGGCAACACGGCAGGGGGCGCCGACGGGGCGACCTATGACCCCCTCAACACCGCCATCACGGCGGCCAACGTGGAGCGCTATTTCAGCCACAGCATCGTGGACCCGACGGGGCAGGCGAAGGCGGGGTTTACGGCCTTGATTGCATTTTTGAATGCAGAGCGGGTGGGGTGAGGCGCGCTTATCGATTTTTGAATATGCTCATGGCTTGGCGCGGCGCCGCGTTGTGGCGGCTTGATGTCCGCCGGGCGCCGCGATCGACAAATGTCTGGATTCCGGTGGCTCGTTTGATCGCCAGCTCGGAAAGTGCATTGCCGAATAGATCCGTATCGATTGCCGCATCCGGCGCCTTCAGATTCATGGCCCTAGTAGAGCTTCAACGACGCTTCGACACGCACTAACTTTGGCATTCATTCTCTTGGCAGGCGCCGCTCAGGCGCGCACCGCATTGCCCTCCGGGCCATTTCAGGGCGTCGAGCCGGACACGCTCTCGCCGGCACAGCGGGAGATCATCACCCAGGCCTCGGAGGACTTCGAGCGGGTATTGCAGGGTAGAAAACCCAAGAACGCAGTGTTTGATGAGCAGGCCCCCCTCCCCGCCGATGGCGGCACCCTGTTCTACACCGGTAAGGGATACCGCCTGACCGTCATCAAGAGCCTGTCTTCATTCGGCAACACAGGCGAGGGGCTGCAGGGCTATGTATATGGCCCGGTGCTCTCCTTTCCCAAGTCCTTTGCCCCCGGAAACATGTCGGAAGTCGTCAGCCTGCGTTTCTATACGAACCAGCAGCTTCAGACGCTGACCGGGGGTGAGTAGCGGGTGGTGGTGCGGGAGATTCCTGCAGGGGTGATGGAGTCTTGCCGGGCGGGGATTGCCCGTCAGGTTCTCCCAAACCTCTGTAGCTGGGTACGCCCCGCCTGGTCGAGTGAACCAGTTCATAGGAGAACGGCGGGGAAGGTGTGAGTATCGACATGACTTTGGGGTAGCAGGCGGATGCAGGAGAGGTAGACGACAAGATGGGCGATGAGGCAAATATGAGGGTCTTTGGATTCAATGGCTTGAAGGCGTATGGCGTCTTAGGCGACAGTCGTGTAAGACGCCGGAGGCGTCAAATGTCGTCTACTTCACGTTAGATGCCATGCCACACCACTGCTGCGACCAAATGCGAAAGCAAATTGACAACAAATGCACTGAGCATTCATCGCCCTATGAATGCCCTGATTGTCTGGTCGATTACTCTCCCGTGTTTAATGAATACGGACTAATCATTCATGATGGGGGCTCAAGTTCCATCTCCATAGAATGGTGTCCCTGGTGCGGGGCGCGGCTACCCGAATCGCTCCGTGACCGTTGGTTTGATGAGCTTGAATCACTCGGCTTCGACAACCCGTTCGAGCAGGACATTCCGCAGAAATACAGAACCAACGAGTGGTACAGCATCTAACATGGCGCTCAACCTCGCTCCCTTCGGTCGCTGGACTGCCGCAAGCGGCAACCGGTTAGCTCTACGTTAGGCCTATGAGTACCGGCTCTCTCAAATCATTTGACAAGTCTCTTAAAGCATACCTCGCTCCGCTGCTGGCCAAGAATGGGTTTTCAACGTCAGGCAACCGCCGGTATGTGCGGGCAGGAACGACTCCGGCTACAAAGGAGATAATTGAAATTCAGCTGGGACGCGGTAGGCTTCGAGGGTATTTCTGTGTCAATTTGTGCATTGAGCACCAAGCTGCCGGTATCAAATGCAGCGGCGTCAAATGGACTAAGTGTTTTCGTCTCGGCTCGTGGCCTCACTCGTTAAACAGAATTCCCCAGATCATCGCGTTCAGCCCCACACTATCATTGCTCTTGCCTGTATTCTGGGTCTCACTCTTTACTGATAGCTGGTGGCGCATACCCAAAAGCAGGACATATTTGCGCCTGATTATGTCAGATGTCACAAGTTTGATTTCGTCGAAAGGCCTTCGTTGGTTTGCCTCTCAGCATGCAAAAACATAGGTCTAACCCAGCGCTCAACCCCGTTCGCTTCGCTCTCTGGACGCTGCGCGATAAAGCCGCGCAGCGCCGGTTAGCTCTACGTTAGGCAACTCAAATCATGTCCACTGATGAACTGTATGCAGAGCTAAGAGGCGACATCGCCGCCGTTGCCAATCCGTTGTTCGACTTTTCGGAGCAGTGTCTTAAAAAGCGAGGCAATTTTCTTCCGCATGGCGCAGTGCTAGATGCGAACGGAAAAGTTGGGCTTGTTGCCGCTTCACCTGATCCAAACGGCCGCTCAAACTCCACAGAGGTTTTGCCTCTCTTGCACGAAGGGCTTCGCGCTCAAGCAAGGGAAAGAGAGTTGGTAGCTATTGGTATCGCCGAAAATGTCACGGTCACACCGCAAGGTCAGCCATCCACGGAAGCAATCAAAGTACTTTTTGAGCATAAGCGGGGGCTGGTTGTAGCGCTCTACCTTCCATTCAAAAAGAAATTCCTGCGCGGCTACTCATTCGGCCAAACGTTCACCGTTGTCACGACCGGAGAAGTCAATGCGTGGGCAGGCCCCGTTGCCTAACATCCCGGTCGAGGCGCGGCTTCGCCGCTGGGACGCTCCGCCGGCAAGCCGGCTACGCGCCCCTCACCTAGCACGTTGGGCATCAAAGCAGATTCAACCGCGATGAACTGGATCTCTAATCTCGTCGCCGAAGCCAACCGTGATTTGGTGTTCATGTGGCACATAACCTCTGGCCGTTTTTCTGCCCCAGCCGGAGTTGCGGCGCCATCGGAGAAAGAGATCGACGAGGCAATTTCAAGGTTAATTGAAATTGGGGCACGCGTTGGCTTCGGCGATCCCGATTCAGCGGAATTCACCAATCCACTGGAGATTCTCGCTAACGGCAAGCCTTGTGCATCAATCATTAGTGAGCTGCGCCACGCGAATCCTACGGAATACGAATTCCTGGTCTTTGCGGTTCGCAACCCTGCCGCCCAACCCTACGCTGCAGCGGACCGTCTTCGGCGTCTGCTGAGCTAAGACGTTAGAGATCACCATGAAACTCCTCCACTGGTTGGGAACCTTATTCGGTATCGCAGCAATGGCCACTTCACCCGCACAAGCCACTCCGCCAAAAAATGAACAGGCTGTCGTGGTTCATTTCGCCTACGGATCGAAAGACTTGACGAAACTACTCGCCCTCGAAGAAGAACTCGAAAAGGCAATACTTGCGGCGGGTGTTGGTTAATTTGATGGAAATGAAGTGAACGTAGACGGAAGCGATTGCTACCTTTACATGTATGGCCCAAGCGCCGACAGACTCTTTGCGGCAATAAAACCAATACTTGAAAAGGCTTCCTTTATGCGTGGCGCAAAAGCCAAGTTACGACTTGGCCCGCCACAAGCTAGCTCGCAGGAGAAGATCATTGTCATCAACCCCTAATATTCCGGTCAAGGCGCTCAAATGAACGCTTGTGCCAAATTGATCCCGATCTTACTCGCCTCAGCACTGCTTTCGGGATGTTACTTTGCGAATGGCACGGATTTGGGGCCACCTGCCTACATTCGGGTCGACTCTTCTGGAATGCGAACCTACATACTTCAGGGCGTATGGTGGCACACCGGAAATCTTCATTTTCCGTTCGACTTCACTGTTTATCGCTATCCGACTCAAATCGAGATCCATGCGGCCGCTGAGCCGTCGCGGCAGGATGCCGCAACCATCGAAATCTATAGATGTGGAAAACTCATGAGCCAGGTGAGAGGGTATATTCAAGCAAAGGACGATGTGCTCACGGTAAAAGTCGAATATCCGTGGCCAGAGAGTCGCCGTGGAACGGAATCGATTAACCTATCAGCTAGCATCTCCACACAAGACCCGCCGCCGTGGCAATGCAAGGGGGAGCTCATACCTAACGGTGGCGCAGTGAGGCCTAACCAGTCATTGCAGCCGACGTCCGGCTCGTCGCTTCGCTCCTCACCGGTCGCGTCTGAACTCCATCGTTAGGCTCTGATTGGTGATCCACCAGAAATGAACAACACCGACATTTGGTCAATTACAAGTGCGTTCCTAGTCTCTTTAGGCGGGGGGAGCGCAATAGTGATTGCACTATCTTCATGGCTTGGAAAGCTGTGGGCATCGCGAATTCTTGAGCAGGAAAAGAGCACGCTTCAACGTCAATATGCTGATTATCAAAATGAACTCAATAAGTCCCTCCATAAATACAATATCACCGCCACCCGCATTGATGCTCAGCGCGTTGAGGCAATTCGCGATCTCTATGGCGCATTGATCGGTTGGCACGAAGCCGCAATCCAAATTGTTACCCCAAACGATTTCACCAAAAAACCGCCAGAGCAAGCCCCTTATTTCTTGGCGAAATATGCAGTTTGGGCCAAGGAACTAAAGAAGCGTTCTGAAAAGCTTGAGCACGAAGCAATGAGAACTGCCATCTACTTCACTGAAGAGACCTATGGGCTCATCGCGAAATGCGGCTATACGGCAAGCATGATGTCTATTGAATTTGCAGAAGCTGCGATCAATGACCAAGAGCAAGGTTCATCGGCTCATCTTCAGCGAGTGGAGAAAAGTCGAGCCTCACTCACAGAAAAATATTCAACTGTATATGAACCTGCGCGTCGAGCTGTGGTCGATTTTTTTAGAAAATCTATCGACCCCACCAATGTCAACAGCTGAGTTCTTTATGCTGAAGCAACCCCGTGCCTTCGCTCCCCAGCCTAACTTTGCAGTCAACGCGGACGGCTTGCAGCCGCCGGTTACTTTGGTTCGTTAGACTGAAACAGGGAAACTGGAACGCCTTATGAAACAAGAACAACGACCGTTTAGCCTAATAAACGGGTATTCCTTCGTATTCGAACATCAAGGCCATTCTATAGAAGCATGGTTTAGTGCATTAACAGGTTTTGAAAAGGTTTACGTCGATGGCGCACTAGTTTCCTCTCAGCGAAGCCTAAGAACAGACACAAAAAACTCATTCACCATCGACGACAACAATTTTTCTACTTCGCTGACAGCAGTTAGCCTCATGAAGGGCCCGTTTGTTTGCACATTGAACAAGAACGGAGTGCCAATTTTAAGGCAACGCTTGGTATTTCCTGCCAGGTCTAAAACTTCGCCAATTGCTAGCCTTGTACTATTCATGTTGCTCGGTTTCTTCTTTAGCTTGGCGGGTGGATATTTTGGCTTTCCAACTTGGTCGATTTATTGTTTTATTGCTGCGGTTTGTGCTGTCGCCTTAGTCCGAGACAGACGGAAGATTAGGAGGCCGTTTATCGAGGAGGAGTCTTGTTTTTAAAAAACTTAGCCGGCCTGTTTCAATGTTGCTGGCAAGTTCAGTCTAACGAATAAGTGTCCGTACCGGCTGAATTTTGACCAGGTGTACCGGTTGAAATTTGACCAGGCCTGATAGCCGCTTGTCATTGGTGCGGCTGTGGATAAGTCTATCCCAGATTTCCTCCCTTTCTGAAGCGTTGTGG